>JACKFC010000006.1 GCA_020632665.1 Deltaproteobacteria bacterium | reverse complement strand
TGCCGCCGCACACCACCTCGAGTGAGCCGAAGAACGGTGGCGTGCTCCACGGGCGCACCGTGACGGTCCACGGCTACTCGCTCGACTACGCCGACCGCAAGGCGGAGGTCCGCGACATCACCGCCGGTCGCGCCATTCACGCCGCGGTCGAGGTCGACTGCCGCTGGGAAGGGAAGGGCGACTGCAACGGCTGCCAGCAGCAGAAGTGCGAGGCCAAGATCACCTTGGCGGAGACCACCAAGGACCACCAATACCGCATCACCTACCTCGATTTGGTGCTGACCGTGCAGGCGGCCGATACCGCGCGTGGCAAGGGCGACGCGCGCAAGCCCGAGCCGAGCAAGCCCGAACCCGCCAAGCCCGAACCAGCCAAGCCCCAGCCGGCCAAACCCCAGCCGGCCAAGCCCGCCCCACCGCAGCCCGACACCGCGAAGAAGGCGCGCTGAGCGCCCAGCCGGCCTCAGTCCTCGAGCGAGCTGCGCTGCGCCAGCCACGCCGCCGTCAGCGCGTTGGCCAGCGTCGTGACCGCGAGGATGCCCCAGACCGCCATCTCGCCGAGGCTTTGCACGCCGGGGTTGTCTTGGAACGCCAGCGCGCCGAAGCCGACGACCGTGGTCAGGGCCGCGATCCAGGCCGCGCCGCCGATCTGTTGCACGCCCTGGCGTAGCGCGTCCCGACGCTTCTCGCCCCAACAGCGGTGCACGAGGTGGACCGTGCCGTCGATGCCGATGCCGAAGATCGACGGCAGCACGGTGATCGAGAAGAGGTTGAGCTGCAGGCCGGCGAGCTGCGCCGCGCCGAGGAAGGTCGCGAAGGCCAACATCAACGGGATGAACGAGAGCAGCACGGGCCGAATCTGCCGATAGTGGAAGAAGGTGACGAGCAGCACCGCCAGCGCCGCGAGGAGCACCGCGATCGGGCCTTCCTTGCGGACCACCGCGTCGGCTTCGGCCAGCATGAAGAAGCTCGCGGTCGAGCGATACGACTTCGGCCCGACCTCGAAATGCCCCATCTGCTCGATGACCTCTGCCACCGAGCGGGCGTCGGCCAAGTTGCCGTTCGCGTAGACCAACACGAAGCGACCGAGCGTCCCCGAGGTGTCGAGGAAGCGCTTGCGGACGAAGTCGGGCAGGTCCTCGGCGGCGAAGGGCTCCGGGTGCAGCAACTCCAGCGCCCGATCTGCTTCGGCGGCGTCTTCGCCCTGCAGCAAGGAGCGCTTGGCCTCGATCCGCTCACGGATCCGCTGCGCGATCGCGGCGCGCTCCTGCTGCTGCTGCGGCAAGAAGCTGTGGATCGAGACGTAGCTCTGCAGCCGCGTCAGATAGGGCCGACGCAGCTCGAGCTGGCGGTGCACCGCGAGGGCGTCGTCGATGCCGTCGGTGACGACCAAGATCGGTGTGCGGTTGGTGGTGCCGGCCTCGCGCCCGAAGCGTGCGCCGAGCTTGCTCTGCGCCGCCCGCCGCGCCGCCGCGGCGTCGACCGGTGCCGTGTCGCCGGCCGCTACCTTCTTCGGCTTGCTGCGCAACTTGCGGAAGTTGGTGTCGAATGAGAGGTCACGTGCGAAGAACGCGCCGACCACCGCCAGCGCCACCAGCAGCATCGACGCCGGCCGCGCGACGCCCGGTCGGGTCAGCCAGCCCATCCAGCGCAGCCCTCCGGTGCGCTCGGGAGCGACGTCCGCCTCGGGCCAGATGCGGTGCAGCACCAGGACCAGGGGCGGGAAGACGGCCATCGTCGCGACGAGGGCGAGCAGGACGCCGACCCCGGCGATCAGGCCGAATTGCGAGAATCCGCGGAATTCGAAGAGCGAAAGCGAGAGGAAGCCGGCGGCGGTGGTGAGCGCGGCGGTGCGCAGAGCCGACCACAGCGTCGGCATGGCGTCGGCCAGCGCCTGCTGCGGCGATAGCCCCTGGGCCCGCGACTCGCGGTAGCGGGTCAGCGCGTAGACCCCGAAGTCGTTGCCCAGGCCGAAGAGGATGCCGAAGATGAACGCCGTGATCAGGTTGACGTAGCCGATGGCGAGCCGGGCGAAGCCGACCGTCAGGGCGATGCCGACGCCGAGCGGGACGAAGAGCAGGAGCAGCGCGCGGAGCTGGCGGAAGGCCCAGATCTGAATCAACGCGATGCCGAGCAGCGCCAGCAAGGTCGTCACCGCGAGGCCGTGCCGGATCGCGTCGACTTCCGCCGACATCTCGGCGTAGTCGCCGCGGATCGCGACCTCCATCGCGGGGTGGTAGCCGGTCGGCGTGAGCCCGTCGAGCAGGCCGCGGACGTTCGCGGTCAGCTTCGCGCTCGCCTCGACGTCGCTGGCCTTGACCCGGGGGAAGAGCTTGACGCCGAGGACTGTCCCGTCGGGGCTCTCCATCCACTCGCGCAGGTCGGCGTCCTTGCCGAAACGCTCCAAGATCTCTGCCTCGGAGGGGAGGCGCATCCGGCCACCCGCCTTGCCGTCGGCGGCGGGCTTGGGCATGGCGGCCTCGGCCATCGGCGCCTTCGGAGCGCGCTCCGGTGCCGTCTCGTCGGCTTCGTCGCCGAAATCGTCTGCCGGGTCGCCAACATCGGCATTTGCGCCGTTCGCTGCGCCGAAGTCGTCGGCCGGATCGTCGACCGGATCGTCGCCGAAATCGTCCGCCGGGTCGCCGCCGCCGCCCGGGACCGCGCCGGCCGGGACATCGGCGCCCGTGGCGGCGTCGGGCAGGCCCGCCGTGAGCGACGGGTCGACCAGGGTCTTGGCGGTGGCGTCGCGGATCGCGGTGGCGACCCGGGCGTCGAGCTTCTCCAGCTCACTCTGCTCCAGCCAGAGCACGGCGTTCTTGCGGAAAAAGGCGATGTCGCGGCGGCACTCGACGCTGGCGATCTCCGGCATCGCCTCGGCCTTGGCGCAGAAATCCGCCGCGAGTCGCCGGTTCGCCTGCCGCTCCGGGCTACCGAAGACGACGACCATCTGGTTCGAGGAGGGCAAGATCTCCCGCGCCCGCTTCGCCGCCAGGACCGCCGGGGTGTGCTCGGGAAAGAGGTCTTCGAGGTTGCTGCGGACGCCGAGCCCGCCGCCGATCACGCCGAAGATGGCGGCGATGGCGAGCAGCGCGGCGAGCGTGGCGCCGGGGCGGCGGGTGGCGACGTCGAGGTAGCGCATCGGCCGCGGCTCAGAGCGATTCGAGGAAGGCCACCACGGCGCGCTTGTCGGCCGGTGGCAGGGCGAGGAAGGCGTCGCGGCGGGCCTTCGCTTCGCCGCCGTGGGCGGCGATGGCGTCCTCGATCGTCGCCGCACGCAGATCGTGCAGGTACGGCCCGCGGAAGCGCAGCCCCCACAGCGGCGCCGTCCGCCAATCGCGCGGTCCGGCGCTGCCGTCCTTCAGCCCCGCGAGCCCCTCTCCCATATCGTGCAGCAGCGTGTCGGTATAGGCCCCTTCGAGCGTGCCGAGCGTCGGCTTGTGGCAGCCGGTGCAGCCGATGCCCTCGAAGAGCTGCCGGCCGTGCTTGGCGACCGCGTCCCGCGAGACGGGCGGCGGAGCGGCGAGGTTGCGGACGTAGGCGACGATGCGCATCACCTCCCGCCGTGGCACTTCGGGGTCCTTGACCTCGTCGAGGTCGGCCCGTGGGGTGCGGCGCACGGTATTGGTCAGGCTCATCTCGTCGACCATCGCGCCGGCGCAGAAGCGCTCCAGGTTCCACTCGTTGGCCTTCTGCCCAAAGCGTGCCGGCTTGCTCGTGCTGCCGTCGCTGCGGCGCGAGCGACGGCCGCGGATGCCGTCGTTGTCTTTGTCCTCGGGGTCTTCGAGCGCCGCGCGGACCTCCTCCGGCACGGCGTCGAGCAGGCCCAGGCCATAGAGCGGGGGCGTCCGCAGCTTCGCCGTCGGTCCCGCCGCGCGCTCGAGCGCGTGGCCGGCCGCGGCGTGCTTGCGCAGACCCATCGCGTCGCCGCCGGTCCAGGCCGGGGCGTGGACGGTGATCATGCTCTCCGGGCCGCCGTGGCCGCCGATGGTCGGGCTGTTGTGGCAGTTGCCGCAGCCGCTGTCGTTGTAGAACGGGCCGAGGCCCTCTTCGACCGTGTAGACGCGGGCGAACGCCTGCATGCCGGCGTAGAAAGCGAGCCACTGCCGAGGCGTGAGGCCGGCGCGGGGGCCACCGATTTGCCCTTCGGCCGGCGCCTCGACCATCGCAGGAAAGGCCAGCAACAGGTCGACCAAACCGACCTCTTCGAAGGCTGCGAGCAGACCATCCGGGGTGGTTTCCGCGGCCGGATCGAGCGGCGTCGTCTCCGGCGGCGGCTGCGGCGGGCTTTTCGCAGCCTCGGCTTCGAGGTCCGGGCCCGGTACGGCGACCGGCGCGTTGGCGCCGAGCAGCAGCGCCGCGCCGCCGAGCAGCAGCAAGACGCCGGCGATCTTGGCCGCGACCCGCGGCGCCGAGCCGGTGCGGGGCTGCTCTCGTTGCCGTTCGCTGGCGCGCATCTCGGGCTCCCGAAGCGGCACGCTGCCGCACGCCGAGGGTGTGGCACCGGCGCGGGGGGCGCAAGTCTCACGATCATCGACGTCACCGCGTGCCGGCGTGACGCCGCGCGCAGCGGATGCCACACTCCCGCGCGCGCCCCCGAACCGGCGCCGACGGAGCCCAGCATGCGCACCTCCCGCACCAGCCTCGCCGTTCTCGGCGTCACCGCCGCGCTGCTCGTCGGCTGCTCGACCGACGAGGGGGCCGACCCTGGCGTCACCTGGCACCAGGACGTGCGCCCGATCATCGAGGGCCGCTGCGTCAACTGCCACACCAGCGGCGGGATCGCGCCGTTCGATTTGACCTCGTATGCCGGGGCCAAGCCGGTGGCCGAGCTGATCCGCAAGGTCACCGAGGAGCGCACGATGCCGCCCTGGCACGCCGGCGGCGAGCAGGTCTACGTCGGCAACCCCTCGCTGACCGACGCGCAGATCGCGACCATCGCGGCCTGGGCCGACGGCGGCGCGAAGGAGGGCGACGCGAGCAAACCGGGCGAGCCATTGACCGCGGTCGGCCTCACGATGTCCCGCTCCGACGTCGCGTTGAAGGTGCCCGAGCCTTATACCCCGCAATACCAGACCGGCGACGATTACCGCTGCTTCCTGGTCGATTGGCCGGAGAAAGAAGAGCGCTTCGTCACCGGATTCGCGGTCGAGCCCGACAACAAGGGCGAGGTCCACCACGTCGCCGCGTTCCTGCTGGCGCCGGACGCGATCGGTGCGGCCGGCGCGATGTCGTCGCTCGCCGAGCTCGACGCCAAGGAGGCCGGCCCCGGCTACGCCTGCTACGGCGGCCCTTCTGGCGCGGCCGACCTCGTCGTGCCGATCCAGCAGGTCGGCCAGTGGGTCCCCGGCCAGGAAGGGATGGACTTCCCGGCCGGCACCGGCATCCGCGTCCCGCCCGGCAGCAAGGTCGTCATCCAGATGCACTACAACACCGACTTCGTCACGCCGGGGCCGGATCAAACGCAGGTGAAGTTCAAGCTCGACAAGCCCGCCGATATCAGCAAACCCGGTGCCTTCGCGCCGTGGCTGAAGGTCGCTTGGCTCGGCGACGCGATGAAGATCCCGGCCGGCGAGAAGTCGGTGACCCACGAGCAGAGCGGCGATCCGCGCTCGTTCTGGAAGAATTTCATCGGCGACGTGAAGGTCGAGAACGGCTTCTGGGTCTACGGCGCGCTGCTCCACATGCACACGCTGGGCGTGACCGCCGAGACCTTCATCACCCGCAAGGACGGCACCAAGGTCACCATCGTCCGCACGCCCGCCTACGATTTCGACTGGCAGCGGATGTACCTGCTCGCCGAGCCGATCCGCTTCGAGCCCGGAGATACGCTCTCGGTGCGATGCACGTGGGACAACTCGCCGGAGAACCAGATCGTGACCAAGGACGGCCGCGCCGCGCCGGCCGACGTCTTCTGGGGCGAGGGCTCGCTCGAAGAGATGTGCGTCGCCAACCTCTACATTTCCGAGCTCTGAAGGAGGCCGCATGAGCGCACGCCGCGTCGCCGTCGTCACTGGCGCCACATCGGGCATCGGGCTCGCCATCAGCCGCGCGCTCGTCGCCGACGGCTGGGCGCTCTTCGCCGTGGTCCGCTCCGCCGCCAAGCTCGCGGCCGCCGGGCTGCCTCTGCTGGGGAGCGCGGTGGGTGACCTCGCCGACCCGGAATTCGCCGCGACGGCCCTCGACGGCCTCGATTTGGCCGGCGCGCGCGAGGCGGTCCTGGTCAACAACGCCGGCGCGATCGACCCGATCGACCGCTTCGACCGCCTCGACCCGACGATCCTGGCGCGGACGATGGCGCTCAACGCGACGACGCCGCTCGTCCTCTCGGGCGTCTTCGCGCGCAAGCTCGGCGCCGCGGACGGCTGCCGTGGCGCGATCGTGCAGATCGGCTCGGGCGCGGCCGTGCGCCCGATCGCCGGCTGGACGGCCTATTGCGCGAGCAAGGCGGCGCTGCATCACGGCACCGCGGTGATGGCCGGCGAAACAGATCCGGCCCGTTGCAGCATCTTCGTGCTGTCGCCCGGCGTCATCGAGACGCCGATGCAGGCGGCGATCCGCGCCACCGACGACGCGGCGATGCCGGACGCGCCGGCCTTCCGCCAGATGGCCCGCGACGGCGCGCTGCGGAGCCCGGAGGTGCCGGCGAATTGGTTGGTCCTTCGCCTGCGCAGCTGGGACCTCCCACACGGCGAGGTCGTCGACCTCTTCGGCGCCTAGCGACCTGACCAACGACCGCGCGACGCCACCCACCCCGACGGAGACGAGATGACCCCTGAAGAGCTGGCCGAAAACTTCGCATTCCTCGACGATTGGGAGGAACGCTACGCCTATATCATCGACCTCGGCCGCAAGCTCGCGCCGATGGATCCGTCGGACCGCGTCGACGAGAACCTCGTGCCCGGTTGCCTCTCGCAGGTCTGGCTCACCTCGCGCGTCGAGGACGGCACCGCCGGCCCGACGATGCGCTTCTCGGCCGACTCCGACGCCCACATCACCAAGGGCCTGGTCGCCATCGCGCTGATGCTCTTCGACGGCAAATCGCCGCAGGCCGTCGTCGACACCGACCTCGACGGCTTCTTCGAGCGGCTCGACCTCGGCGCCCACGTCAGCGTCAACCGACGCAACGGCTTCTACTCGATGATCGGCAAGATCCGCGAGGCGGGCCGGCAGCACGCCGGATGACCTGGCTCGTCGCCGGCCTGCTCGCGCTGCTGGTCGGCCCCCTGCTGCTGCGGCTCTCCCGCCGCGGCCGGCTGCTGCATGCCGTCGACGGCTTCGTGGTCGTCGCCATCATGGGCCTGGTCGTGGTCGAGGTCTTGCCGCACGCCTTCGCCGTCGCCGGCGGCTGGGCCGTGCTGGCCGCGCTGCTGGGCCTGCTGCTGCCCGAGCGCCTCGAAGGCCTGCTGCAGCGCGCCAGCCGGGGCGCCGCCGCCGAGAACGTCCACGCCGCCGCGCTCGTGCTCGGCGTGCTCGGCCTCGGCCTGCACGCCGCGATGGACGGCGCAGCGCTGCACCACGGCGCCGAAGACGGCTCGCTGGCCTTGGCCGTCATCGTCCACCGCCTGCCGGTGGGCCTGGCGGTGTGGTGGCTGCTCGAGCCGGCGCACGGTGCACTCCGCGCTGCCGCCGCCCTCGCCTTGGTGATGACCGGCACGGTGGGGGGCTTCTTCGCCGCCGAAGCCGCCGACGCGCTGGCGCATCAACGGGCACTCGGGCTCTTCGAAGCCTTGGTCGGCGGTTCGCTGCTGCACGTGGTGCTGCACCGCAGCTTCGCTTTGCCGAGCCTCGCCAGCGGCCGTCGCTGGGCGACCGTCGGCGGACTGCTCGCCCTCGGCACCATCGGCGCGACGCTCTACGGCACCCCCGACCACGGCCACGACCACGGCTCGACCGAGGCTCTCGAGGTCCTGCTTCAGCTGACCGTCGAGTCGGCGCCGGCGCTGCTCCTGGCCTACCTGCTCGCCGGCGTCATCGCGGTGTGGATGCCGCGCGCCGGCCTGCGCTGGATGGCCCGGGGCGGCGTGGTGGCGCAGGCCGCCCGCGGCGTCGCCTTCGGCCTGCCGATCCCGCTCTGCTCGTGCGGCGTGGTGCCGGTCTATCGCAGCCTGGTCCTGCGCGGCGTCCCGCCGGCGGCCGCGCTCGGCTTCTTCGTCGCCACGCCGGAGATCGGCATCGACGCCGTGCTGCTCTCGCTGCCGCTGCTGGGCGCCGACCTGACCATCGCTCGCGTCGTGGCGGCCTTCCTGGTCGCTGTCGCGGTCGGCGCGCTGGTTGGCCGCGGGCTGAAGTCTGCCGACGTCGCCGACGAACCCGTGGGGCCGCGGATCGGTCTGCGGGAAGGGCTGCGGCAGGCGACGCACGTCGGCCTGGTCGAGGTCGTCGACGCGACGGCGCCGTGGATCGCCTTTGGCCTCATCGTCGCCGCCGTCGCCCACCCGCTGCTCGACGCCGACGCGCTCGCGGCCGTCCCGCGCGCCGCGCAGGTGCCGCTGCTCGCCCTCGCCGGTTTGCCGGTCTACGTCTGCGCTTCCGGTGCCACGCCGCTGGTCGCCCTGCTGCTGGCGCACGGAGCCTCGCCCGGCGCCGCCCTGGCGTTCTTGCTCACCGGGCCGGCCACCAACGTCACCACGTTCGGCTTGCTCCGCGACCTGCACGGCCGTGGCGTCGCCCTCGGCTTCGGCGCCGCCGTCGCCGGTGCGGCCGTCGTCCTCGGCTGGACGCTCGACGCCGTCTGGCCGGGCGCGCAGGCCGTGACCGTGCTCGAACACCACGAAGAGCAAGGCTGGTTCGGCCTGCTCGCCGCCGCGGCCTTGCTCGTCCTCTTCGCCGGCTCGGTGACGCGCCTGGGCCCGCGCGGCTTCCTCACCGCCGTGCTTCCCGCTGTTCCAGGCGGCGGAGGTCATGGCCACGACCACGCGCACGACCATGGGCACGGTCACGACCGCGACCACGACCATGACCATGCGCACCGCCACGACCACGACCACGACCACGGTCACGACCACGACCACGACCACGGCAAGCACGCGCCGCTGCCGACGGAGGCCTGACGATGCAGAACGTTGCCCACCGCATGGGCCGTTGGTCCGCTTGGCTCGCCGCAACCTTCGCTGCCGTGGCCTTGGCGGGCTGCGGCGCGGGTGGCGGCGGCTCAGGCACGGCGGCGTCCGACATCGCGACGAGCTCCGACACAGCGTCGACCTCCGACGTCGCGGCGGATGATTCCGCGACGACGGGCGACGCCAGCGCAGCGGACGCCGTGGTCGACCCCTTCGCTGGGGCCCCGGCGCGATTGTGCCGAGCGGGGGGTGGCTGGGACGGCAAGACGCCGCTCTTCAGCGCCTGGTCCGAGGCGTTGGGCCAGAGCGGCGACGACCGCGCCAAGGGCATCCGCATCAGCGCTGCCGACCTCGACGGCGACGGCCTGCCCGAGGTCCTGGTCCGCCGCAACGTGGTCGGTCAGCGGTCCGATCCGAGCGACCCGAAGACCCGCCACTTCACGCTGCTGCGCAACGTCGCCGGGCCCGACGGCACGCGAAAGCTGGTCGACGCGACCGTGGCCTCCGGGGTGCTGACGACGCGCGACGGCACGGTCGGCCGGCCCTGCCACGTCGCGGTCTTCGGCGACGTCGACGACGACGGCGACACGGACATCTTCTGCGGCATGCACGTCACCGCCGACAAGCCCGGGGAAGCCGACGGCAGCACGCCGCTCGACCATAGCGAATGGTTGCGCAACGACGGCAAGGGCCAGTTCAGCCTCGGCGGCGACGCCTCGCCGTGGCAGGGCGAGGCGCGCCGTGCGCTGACCAGCGCGACGTTCGTCGACTACAACCGCGACGGAAAGCTCGACCTCTGGCTCGGCTACGGCACCTGGGGCAACGCCTCGACCGCCGATCTGCTCTTCGCCGGTGACGGCAAGGGCGGATTCGTCGACGTCGGCGCCGGCGAGGGCTTGGCGACGCTGCCGCCGACGCTCTCGGCGCTGCAGTCGGGCGCCGCGCATCGCAATACCTGGGGTACGGGCGCCTGCGACTTCAACGGCGACGGCCACCCGGACCTCTACACCACCAGCTACGGCCGCTACTTCAACGGCCTCTGGATGGGTGGTGGCCTCGCCGGCGGCAGTCGCTTCGCCGATTTGATGGGCCAAACCCGCTGGGACCGCGACCTCGACGACGATTGGACGACCAATTGGAACGCCCAATGCTATTGCCAGGAGAACCCCAAGGCGGCCGACTGCGACAAGGCGAAGGCGCCGGTGGTCAACTGCGCCTCGCTGAAGCAGGCGTTCGGCGGCACCTATCGCTGGAACCACGCCACCGATCGCGATCCCTGGCGCCTCGGTGGGACCACGGCCGGCGCGGTCTGCGCCGACCTCGACGAGGACGGCGACCTCGACGCGGCGCAGTGGAATATCGTCCACAGCGACGTCGGCCCCTCCTCCGACGCGACCCATGTTCTGCTCAACGACGGCGGCAAGATCCCGCTATTCGACCATCCGACGCCGAAGACGTCGGGCCTGCAGCGCGATTGGGGCGGGCTCTCTTGGAACGAGGGTGATATCTCCGGCGCGATCGCCGACTTCGACCTCGACGGCCATTTGGACCTGCTCGTCGCCGGCTCGGACTACCCCGGCACGCGGGCGGTGCTCTGGCTCGGCAAGGGCGACGGCACCTTCACCGAGGTCCCGTTCGCGCTCGCCATCGACCACCGCCGCGCGGCGGGTCTCGCCGTGGTCGATCTCGACGGCGACGGCGATCTCGACGTGATCTTGGGTTCATCGCGGGCACGGTGCAGTGGCGCGTCCGGCGCGGATTGCCCGCCTGACGAGCGGGTCGAGTTCTGGCGCAACGAGACCATCCACGCCGGCGGCGGCGCCGGCAACGCGGTGATCCTGCAGCTCGTTGGCGGCGGTGAGGGTGATGCCCGCAGCAACCGCTCCGCGATCGGCGCGCGGGTCGAGGTCGTCGCTGGCGGCAAGACGCGGATCGCCGAGCTGCAGGGCGGTTATGGTCATTTCGGCCAGCAGAACGGCCTGCTCCTGCACGTCGGTATCGGCGCGGCCTGCGACGTCGACGAGGTCCGGGTGCATTGGCCCGACCTCGCCGGCACCGTCGAGACCTTCCAGGGCGTGCGCGCCAACTACCGCGTTCGTTTGGTGCGCGGCGCCGGCCTCGCCGCCTATCCCTGATCAGGACCTGCGGTCGACGGCCAGGGCGAAGACGCGGGCCAGCTCTTCCGGTGCGAAGGGCTTGGTGATGTAGGCGTCGACCCCTGCGGCGAAGGCGCGCTCGCGGTCTTCGGCCATCGCGTTGGCGGTGACCGCGACGACGAAGGGCTGCTGCGGCAGGTCCAGCGCGCGCAGGCGGCGCGTCGTCTCGAGCCCGTCCAGCTCCGGCATGTGGACGTCCATCAGCACGATATCGAAGCGTTGGCGGCGGAACTTCTCCAGCACTTCGGCGCCGTTACGGACGGTCTCCAGATCCACGTCCATCCGCTCCAACATCAGCGTCGCCACCATCGCGTTGACCTCGTTGTCCTCCGCGAGCAGCACGGCGAGGCCGCGACCGTCGAGGACCGCGGGCAGGCTGGTCGGCGTGACCATGCCCAGGCCGGGCACGCCGTCGGCGGCGGAGCAGACGATGTCGAAGAGTTCGCTCTGCTTCACCGGCTTGTGCAGGACGTCGTAGATGAACGGCGAATCGACCCGTGAGCCGAGCGACGAGAGCAAGATCAGCGGCAGGCCGGGGTAGCTGCGGCCGATCTTTTTGGCCAGCTGCAGGCCGTCGTGGCCCGGCATCTGCATATCGAGCAGGCCGACGTCCGCCTCGCCACCGCGGCCGAGGTAGTCCAGCGCCGCCTGGCCGGTCGCAAAGGCGATCGGCTCGGCCCGCCAGGCCGAGAGCTGCCGGACCAGCACTTCGCGGTTGGTCGCGTTGTCGTCGACGACCATCACGCGCAGGCCGATGATCCGGGTCGGGTTTGCCGGCGCACGCCGCTTCGGCGGGGCAGGGCAGACCATCGCCGGCAGCTCGAAGGTGAAGGTCGAGCCGCGTCCCGGTTCGCTCTCTGCGGTGAGCGTGCCGCCGAGCAACTCGGCCAGCCTCCTCGAGATCGAGAGGCCCAAGCCGGTGCCGCCGTGGCGGCGGGTGCGCGAGTTGTCGGCCTGGGTGAAGGGCTGAAAGAGCGCGGGCAAGACCGCCGGATCGATGCCGACGCCGGTGTCGAGGACCTGGAATCGGACGCGGCGCCAATCGCGGTTGTCGTGGTCGGTGGCGCGCACGCGGAGGACGATCTCGCCGTGTTCGGTGAACTTCGCGGCGTTGCCGAGCAGGTTGATCAGCACCTGCCGGACGCGGCCGCCGTCGGTGCAAATTCCCGGCGGGACGTCGGAGGCGATGTCGACGACCAGCTCGACCGGCTTGCCTGCGAGTGTGCTGGCGATCATATCGGCTGTCCCCTCGATCAGCCCACGGAGCTCGACCGACGCCGTCTCGAGCGCGAGGTGGCCAGCCTCGATCTTGCTGAAGTCCAAGATATCGTTGATGACCCCGATGAGGCTCTGGCCAGATTGGCGGATCACTTCGACGAAGCGACGTTGCTCTTCGTCGAGTTGGGTCCCGAGCAGCAGGCTGGTCATGCCGATGACGCCGTTCATCGGCGTGCGGATCTCGTGCGACATATTGGCCAGGAACGAGGACTTCGCCTGCGCGCTCGCTTCCGCCTCGGCGACGGCCTGCTCGAGCACCTTCTCGGCGCGGCGCTGCTCGCTGATGTCACGCGAGACGAAGATCGAGTCGGTCGGCATGCCGTCCGGCCCGAAGAGCATCCGGCCGGTCGCCTCGGCCCAGCGCCAGCTGCCGTCGGCGTGGCGGTTGCGGTAGCGGTAGCGCATGGTGGCGTAGGGATCGGCCCCAGCGGCCTCGGCGTCGATCCGCTCGAGGTCTTCGGGGTGGATCAGGTCGCGCAGGTTGGTCCCGATCAGCGACCGCGGCCGGTAGCCCAACGCGAGCTCGACCGAGGGCGAGATCCACCGGCAGGTGCCGTCTGGCGTCGAGACCGTGAGCACGTCGCTGACGTGCTCCGCCATCGCCCGGTAGCGGCGGAAATTCTCCTGCAGGCGGCGTTCGGCGAGGTGCCGGCGGGTCACGTCGCGGTAGAGCGCGAAGAAGCCGTCGCCGAAGGGCTCGACGGTGACGTCGAGGCGGCGGTGGGTGCGCGGGTAGTCCAACTCCTCGTTGCGACGCACTCCGTCGGCCAGCACGCCGCGGTACAAGGCCTCGATCGGGCCATCACGGGTGTCGGGGAAGAGGTCCAGCACGTCGCGACCGACGGCCTCGGCCAGCGTCAGGCCGAAGAAGGTCTCGGCTGGCTTGTTGGCCCAGCGGACGCGCAGCGCACCGTCGACCACGAACGCCGCGTCATCGAGGCGATCGAGGAGCGCGAAGGCTTCCTCACGCCCCAAAGCAGCCGACGCGGGCGTCGTCCCGGCCATCTCACTCCCCGTCGCCCAGCGCGGGCGTCGTCGTTCCTACCGTCCAGGCTAGGTCGGTGACGGGACGCTCGCAAGTGCGGGAAATGGTCTCGCGTTCAGCCGCAGTCGGCGCAGACGCCGTGCAGGACGAGCTCGTGCGATTCGACCTCGAAGCCGGTCGGAGCGTGGCGGGAGAGGTCGCCGGGGCAGATGTCGATATCGTAGACCCGATCGCAGCGTCGACAATGGAAGTGGTGGTGGTGGTCGAGCGCGGCCAATTCGTAGCGCCGGGTTGGGTCGCCGGGCAGCTCGACGGCGCGCAGAAAGCCCGAGTCGAGCATCGCCTTGAGGTTGCGGTAGACCGTCGCGATGCCGAGGCCCGGCACGTCGGACTGCGCCACCTCGAGGACCTCCTCGGGACGCATCGGCCGGCCGCTCTGCTCAATCGCTTCGCAGATCGCCTTGCGTTGCTCGGTGGTCCGCCGCGCCATCAGGAGTTGCTGAACGCCTCGAGCGCTTCGGGATCGATATTGGCGTTGTGGTGGACCTGCTGCACGTCGTCGCAGTCGTCGAGCAGGTCGAGCATCTTCAGCAGGCCGGCCGCTTCGTCGCCGCCGACATTGACGCGCGTGTCGGGGACGAAGAGGACGCTATCCGAATCGACCGTGATTCCGGCCTCCGCAAGCGTCGTCGCGACGGCTTCGGTCTCGCTCGATTCGCAGACGACCTCGAAGATGTGCTCGCCGTCCTCGTTCTCACCCTCGGGGCTGACGTCCTCGGCGCCGGCCTCGAGCGCGGCCATCATCACCGCGTCTTCGTCGCCGCGGCAGATGATGATGCCCTTGCGGGCGAACATATAGCCGACGCAGCCGGAGGTGCCGAGGTTGCCGCCGCCGCGGGTGAAGGCGTAGCGGATCTCCGACGCCGCGCGGTTGCGGTTGTCCGTCATGACCTCGCAGTAGACCGCGACGCCGCCGGGGCCGTAGCCCTCCATCACCAGCTCTTCGTAGTTGTCGCCATCCCCCTCGCCGGAGCCCTTCTTGATCGCGCGCTCGACGGTATCCTTCGGCAGCGACTGGGCTTTGGCCTTGCGCAGCGCGAGGCGCAGGCGCGGGTTGCCCATCTCGTCCGGTCCACCGAGCTTGACCGCGACGATGATCTCCTTGGCGAGCTTGCTGAAGAGCTTGGCGCGCTTCTTGTCCTGGGCGCCTTTGCGGATGGCGATATTTGCTGCGTGACTGTGGCCGGCCATGGTCTACCTCCGGGTGGGGCCTGGGGCTTTCGCGCCGGGAAGGTATCGACGCCGCGCGGGATGTCAACGCGGCGGCCGACGCCCGAGCAGGGACGCGATCTTCTCGGCGAGGTGGGGCAGGGGATCGTCGAGGACGGTCTTCGGCACACCGGCGAATTGCTGGCCGGTCGACCGACCACCGCGCCCCGGGCGGGCGAAGAGCGGCACGTATTGCCAGCGGTAGCCGTAGGAGCGCAGCCGCTCGGTGTCCTGATCGGCGTCGAACTCGACGAAGCGGACCCCGGGCAGCAGCGCGTCCATCTTCCCGGCCGCCAGCGCGTCATGGAACGCCCTGCACGGCGCACACCACCCCGCGCCGACGTAGACGACCACGTCCTGCCCAGCCGCAGCCGCCTCGTCGAGGTGGCGATCCATCACGATATCGAGCGGCACATCCGGCGTGGCGACCACCAGCTGCGGCTTGCCCTTCGGCGCCGCGACCGGCGGGATCGGCACAGCAAATTCCGGCTGCTGCTGTCCCTGCTGCTGCGGCTGCTGCTGCCCCTGCTGCTGCGGCTGCCGCTGTCCCTGCTGCTGCGGCTGCTGCTGTCCCTGCTGCTGCGGCTGCTGCTGTCCCTGCTGCTGTCCCTGCAGCTGCGGCTGCTGCTGCCCTTGCGGCTGCAAGCCCGCCAAACGCGACGACGCCGACCCAGCGGACTCTCCGCGCCCCCCGCACCCGACCGAAGCCAGGGCAAAGAGCAACGCGGCGAGCCGCAAGATCGGCGTCGTGCAGCGCATCGAAACGCGACTAGACGTTGGCGATCAGCGGCGCGATCAGCAGGCTGACGACGCTCATCACCTTGATCAGGATCGAGACGCCCGGGCCCGAGGTATCCTTGAAGGGGTCGCCGACGGTGTCGCCGGTGACGGCGGCCTTGTGCGCGTCCGACTTCTTCGGGTGGCCGGGGAGGCCGCCCTTCTCGATGTACTTCTTGGCGTTGTCCCACGCGCCACCGGCGTTGGCCATGAAGAGCGAGAGCGAGGCGCCGACGGCGAGCGCACCAGCCAGCGCGCCGGCCAGGGCCGCCGCACCCATGGTGTAGCCGATGATGACGGGACCGGCGACGGCGACGACGCCGGGCAGGATCATCTGGGTCAGCGCGGCGGTGGTCGCGATGCTCACGATCGCCGCCGGCTGCGGGTCGGCCTTGCCTTCGCGCAGGCCCGGGATGGTGTCGAACTGACGTCCGATCTCCTTGACGATGGCGCCAGCGGCCTTGCCCACCGCGGTCATCGTCGAGGCGCCGACGATGAAGGGCAGCACCGCGCCGATGAGCAGGCCGATGAGGATCTTCGGCTCGGTCAGCGAGAGCTCGAGGACCTTGCCGCCCTCGCCGCGGGCGTGCTGCACCTCGAGCGCGTAGGCCGAGAAGAGCGCGACCACGGTCAGCGTGGCCGAGCCGATGGCGAAGCCCTTGCCGATCGCGGCGGTGGTGTTACCGACGGCGTCGAGCTCGTCGGTGATCTCGCGGACAGCCGGGTCCAGGCCGCTCATCTCGGCGATGCCGCCGGCGTTGTCGGCCACGGGGCCATACGCGTCGACGGTCATCACGATGGCGGTGCCCGAGAGCATGCCGACCGCGGCAAGGCCGATGCCGTACATGCCGAGGTCGCCCATCGCCGAATCGGCGAGCAGGCCGACGCCGGCGATGAGCAGCAGGCAGACGAAGACCGACTCCATGCCGACGGCCATGCCGCGGATGACGTTGGTGCCGGCGCCGGTGATGGCAGCCTCGGCGACCAGCTTCACCGGCTTGTAGTGACCGGTGTAGTACTCGGTGAGCAGGCCGATCAGGGCGCCACCGATCGCGCCGCCAGCCAGGGCCACGGTGACCGACTGACCGACGTGGAGCATCGGCAGGATGGCGGCGGTGACGCCGACCATGATCAGCGGCGGCAGGACCATCGCCATGCGGAGGACCGAAGCCGGGGCGCTGTTCTTCATCATGCGGGTGACGAAGATGCCGGCGATCGAGACCACCAGGCCGAGGCCGGCGAGGATCAGCGGCAGCGCGACCGCGGTGCTGCGGGCGATCTCGCCCGAGAGGCTGCTGTCGGTCATGAGCTGGTTGATGACGTCCGCCTCGGCGGTGAGGCCGATCGCCATGGTCGCGACGATCGCGGCGACCAGCGACTCGTAGATGTCGGCGCCCATGCCGGCGACGTCGCCGACGTTGTCACCGACGTTGTCGGCCACGACGCCGGGGTTGCGCGGGTCGTCCTCGGGGATGTTCTCCAGCACCTTGCCGGCGATATCCGCGCCGACGTCGGCAGCCTTGGTGTAGATGCCGCCGCCGATCCGGGCGAAGAGCGCGATCGAGGAGGCGCCCACGGCGAAGCTGTGCAGCATCGTGCCGAGCTCGGCCGAGCCCTGGTAGGTGACGTAGACGCCGTAGAGGCCGATCAGCGAGAGCGCCGCGACGCACAGGCCCATCACCGCGCCGCCGTCCAGGGCGGTCACCAGCGCGTCGGCCTTGCTGCCGCTCGAGGCCGCGTGCGCGGTGCGGACGTTGGCGAGCGTGGCCGCCTTCATGCCGATGAAGCCGGCGAGCAGCGAGAGGAAAGCGCCAGCGAGGAACCACACGCCCGACATCACGCCGAGCGTCGCGGCCAGCGCGCCGAAGACCAGGATGGCGTAGCCACCGAGGACCTTGTACTCGGCGACGAGGAAGGCCATGGCGCCCTCGCGGATGTAGCCCGCGATGCGCTGCATGGTCTCGTTGCCTTCTTCCAGGCCCTTGATGCGGACGTAGAAGAGCGCGGCGACGATCAGGCCGACGACTCCCGCGGCGACCGGCGCCAGGATCAACTGCTCGAGGAGCTCCATCTTCTCGCCTCCCACTCTGCGCGGCGTTGGAACCGTGCAGATCTCCAAGTACTTTCTCGCATGATCGCGGGGCAAAAACGGTGCCCTGACCCCGCGGGGGGCGGGACTGTACCCGCAGGTGCTGGGCTGGTCAAACCTTGCGCCGCGACTCATTTCGCGGCCCTTCCACCGCCTCGCGCGCCCGCTGCGGCAGCCGCCCTGCTAGCCTCGTGGATCGCCGCGCCCGGGCGGTGGTCGGAGGTGCCCCCATGTTCGTCCCTCGTTGGCTGCTCGCCCTGCTCTCGCTCGGATTCTTCGGCATCAGCACCGTCGCCGTCGGCGAGTTCGGCTACGTCGGCCTGTGGCGGCTGATCGGCCAGGACGCCGGCACGGTGCAGCTCTTCGCCGACCTCTGCGTCGCGATGACGCTGGTCACCACCTGGCTGCGCCGTGACGCGCGGCGCCGCGGCGAGCCGGCGTGGCCGTGGCTGCTGCTGACGGTGCTCGGTGGCAGCGCAGGGCCACTCGGCTACCTCGGCTGGCGGGCGTTGCGCGACGGCCGGTCGGGATCTGCCGGCGCCGACGCGTCGTCACCCCCGGCTTGATGGCCCGCCTGCCGCGCCGTACCGTCGGCGCATGACACGCTTTCTCCTGGTCGCATTCGGTTCGTCGTGGGCAATCGCGGCGCTGCTCTACCTGCTCGGGCCCGAGGTTCCGGTGCTCCTGCGGACCGCGCTGCTGGTCGTCTTCATGTTCGGGCCGGCGCTCGGCGCCGTCGTCGCGCAGCGCCAATCCGGCGCGGCGGTGCTGCAGCCGCTCGCCGCGCGGCTGAAGCCGAATCGCTGGTGGTTGCTGGCCTGGCTGTTGCCGCTGGCGCTGCAGCCGCTGGTCTTCGGCGTCGCCTTGTTGCACCCCGAGGTGACGCTCTCGCTCGATTTCTCCGGGCTCTACGAGCGGCTCGCGGCCCAGCTGCCGGCGGAGCAATTGGCGGAATCGCGGGCCGAGCTGGAGAAGATCCCGCCGGCCCTCTTGGCCCTCGCGATGACGGTGCAGCCGCTCTTCGCCGGCGCGACGATCAACGCACTCGCCGCCTTCGGCGAAGAACTCGGCTGGCGCGGCTGGCTGTTCCGGCATTTCGAAGCGCTCGGCTTCTGGCGGCGCAGCGCGCTCGTCGGTGCGCTCTGGGGCCTGTGGCACGCGCCGATCATCCTGCAGGGGCACAACTATCCGCAGCACCCGGTCCTCGGCGTCGCGATGATGGTCGTCTTCTGCGTCTTGCTCGCGCCGCTGCACGAGCTGGTCCGACTGCGCGGGGAATCGGTCTGGGCCGCGGCGGTGCTGCACGGCTCGGTCAACGCCTCGGCCGGCGTGAGCCTGCTCTACCTGCGCGGCGGAGACGACCTCTGGGTCGGATTCACCGGTGGCGCAGGGCTGATCGTCCTGGCCGTGGCGGCCGCGACGATCTACGTGGTCGACAAGGCCTCCGGCGGGGCCTTGCTTTCGACGCGAAATGCGTGAACACGAAACATGATTTTGTGCGTTGGCGGGAGGCCGTTTGCTTGCCGGCGCGGCGCGTCGGCGCATGCTCGCGACGTCGGCACGGTTCGAACGGGGTGGTCCCGAATCCACCGTGCGCTGGCTCCCTCCGGGGAGGGAGCGTGGGGTCCGAGATGATCGTGCGCAAGCTGTTGGCCGCCCTCGTCGTGGTCGGTCTGATTCTCTCCGCCGCGCCGGGCGTCGCCGTCGCGAAGGAAAAGCCCAAGGCCGAGAAGAAGGCCAAGGCGAAGAAGGCGAAGAAGGCCAAGAAGGCGAAGAAGGCAGAAAAGCGGAAGAAGGCCCGCGGAGCCAAGCCGCAGAAGGGCAAGGCCGCCGGCAAGGCGAAGAAGGAAGCGCCGCCTCCGGCTGAGGATTCGGAAGAGGGCGGCGACGAGTAGCCGCCAGCCGGCTCAGCTCAGGCGGGCGAGCAAGGCTTCGAGGGCGTCCGCGTCGGCGATCTCCATGCTGACGCGGGCGCTCCCGTCTTTCTGCACCTGGACGCGCACGGGGGCGCCGAGCCGCTTGACCAAGCGGCGACGGAACGCACCGAGCCGCTTGCGATCGAGCGGCGCGGCCGTCGCCGGCGAAGTCTCCGGGGCCTCGTTCAGCCGGCGCACCATCGACTCGGTGGCGCGGACCGAGAGGCCGAGGCGCTGCACCGTGGCGAAGGCGTCGAGGCGCTGCTCTCCGGCCGGCAAGCCGAGCAGGGCGCGGCCGTGGCCAGCGGAGACGACACCGGTCGAGATGGCTTCGCGGATGGCGTCTTCGAGCTCGAGCAGGCGCAGCGCGTTGCTGATCGTCGGCCGGGCCAGGCCGACCGCCGCGGCGAGCTGGCCCTGGTCGTAGCCGTGGTCGTCGCGCAGCGCGGCGTAGCCCATCGCCGCCTCGATCGGGTCGAGGTCTCGCCGCTGCAGGTTCTCGATCAGCGCCAGCTCGAGCGACTCCGCCGCGCCGTTCAGGGGCCGGACCAGCGCCGGGATCACGTCGAGGCCGGCCGCACGCGAGGCCCGAAGCCGCCGCTCGCCGGCGATCAGCACGTAGTCGCCAGGGCTCTGTTCGTCGGCGCGCACCAGAATCGGCACCAGCACGCCGTGGGCGCGCACCGACGCTTCCAATTCGGCCATCGCCTCGGCCTCGAAATGCCGCCGCGGTTGCTCGGGGTTCTCCCGCACGGCGCCCAGCGGCACCCGCACCAAATCGGCGTCGCGCTCGCCGCCGACACCGGCGCCCTGGATCAGCGCGCCGATGCCACGGCCCAAGCCCCGGCCGCCCTTGCCCAATGCGCTCACGAGGCCACCGCCGCCGCTCCGGCCTGCTGCCGCGCGAGCAGCTCGTCGCCGAGCTCGAGGTAGGCCCGCGCGCCGGGGCTGTGCGGCGCGTAGAGCGCGATCGGCCGGCCGTGGCTCGGCGCCTCGCCCAACTTCACGCTGCGCGGGATCATCGTCTGCAGCACCTCGGCGCCGAATGCCGCGCGGACCTCGGCCTCGACCTCGCGCGCCAAGTTGGTGCGGCCGTCGAAGAGGGTGAGCAGGATGCCGTCGCGCGCGAGGCGAGGGTTCAGCCAGCGGCGCACCGACTTCCAGGTCTCCAGCAGCGAGACCAGGCCCTCCATCGCGAAATACTCGGCCTGCAGCGGGATCAGGATGCCGTCGGCCGCGGTCAGCGCGTTCACCGTCAGCAGCCCCAGGCTCGGCGGGCAGTCGAGCACGACCCAATCGTAGCGCTCGCGCGCCGGCTCCAGCGCCGCTTCCAGGCGTCGCTCGCGGCCCATGACGCCGACCAACTCGACCTCGGCGCCGAGCAAGGCCTCGCTCGCCGGGATGAGCTCCAGGTTCGGCACGTCGGTGGTCCGCGCCACGTCGTCGAGCTTCGCCTCGCCGAGCAGCAGATCGAAGCTGCCACCTTCGGCTTCGGCGCGCGGCAGGCCGACCGCCGAGCTGGCGTTGCCCTGCGGGTCGAGGTCGACCAGCAGCACGTGCAGGCCACGCATCGCCAACGTGGTGGCGAGGTTCACGGCGGTGGTGGTCTTGCCGACTCCGCCTTTCTGGTTGGTGATGGCAACGATGCGCGACATGCGGGCTCCGGGGCAGATCGGCGTACCGAACGGGGGCCGGAGCATAGGGGATGGCGGATCGGGTGCAAAGGGGGCGTCGGCATCTCGGCCGGGGTCGAGGCGCTATTGGCAGCTGTAGATCACGTCCAGCGTGCCCGCCTGCGCGGCTTGGCAGCTCTGCGGGCAGAGCGTGACGATGGTCTTGCCAGCATCGGATTTTGTGCTGAAGCCGTCGCCGCTGCAGACGCCGTTCGGCGCCGGCTGCAGGACCTTGGTGCCGGTCGCGGAGTGCACGCGGACCACGAATTGGCCCGAGCTGCCAGCGCCGGCCGGCGGTGTCGGCTGGGCGAAGGCGCAGTCGCCGGCGACGGTCTGGAAGAGTGCCCCGAGTTGCTGGAAGAACGGCGCCCAGTTGGTATCGCAGACCTTCATCTTCAGCCCGCCTGTGAGCTCGGACATTCGCAGGTACGCCGCGCCTTTCTGTGCGATCGTCGGGCAGTCGGCCTTGCTCTCGTAGGCGACGATGCTGTGGTGGACCAAACCGTAGGGCTGATTCGCCTTCGGCGCGAATAGCGCGGGTGCGAGCTTCGCCAGCTCGTCGAACAGCCACTTGGCCTTGCAATCACTACAGTTGCTTCCGAGTTGGCCGCCATTGGCCGTGGAGCAAGCCGTCGAGCAGGGGCTGGGCTGGGACTGATTGTCGTCGGTCACCGCGACGATGTGCTGCGTCGCGCCCGGGCGAAGAAACGGTGTCCACTTTGCCGCGTTCTGGGCGAGGATATTCGGGCCGTTGGTCGAGCCGATGGTCTGCTTGACGTGGTGGAATTTCGGCCCATCGGTGCAATTCGTTCCGCCCATCGGCGGCTGGACGCAGATCCCGAAGCCGTTGCCGATGAGCACGACGTTCACGTCTGCCTCTTTCGGCACGACCTTCTGGAAGTTGTTGAGCTGGTCGTTGAGGTATTTGGCCTCCTGGGCCATCGATCCCGAGGTGTCGATCCAGAAGATGACGTCGTGCTTTCCTGCCAGGCTGACCGACACCGGCGCGACCTTCGGCGTCGCCACGCAGCCACCCTGGACGGTATTGCAGGCGTCGGTCGTGCAGGCGTCGCCGTCGTCGCAGGCCTTGGCCTTGCCGCCGCTGCACGAGCCGACCGCGTCGCATGTCTCTCCGACCGTGCAGGGGTCGCCGTCCTCGCAGGCGCCACCGCTGCCGATCGGCGTATTCTTGCAGCTCCCGGTCTTGGGGTCGCAGCTATCGGCGGTGCAGCCCTTGCCGTCGTCGCAGTCGATGACCGCGGGGTCCATGGCGCGGATGCGGCGGTTGCCGCGGTCGCTCACGATCAGCCGCCCGTCGAGTTGTCGGCTGATGGCGACCGGCGTCGAGAGCTTGGCGCCGGCGGCAGGGCCATCGGCGAAGCCGCCGCTCGCGCCGACCAGGGTGCTCACGGTCCCGGCGGGGCTGATGCGCCGCAGGCGGTGGTTGGCGCTGTCGACGATGACCACCGCTCCGCTCGCTTCCACCGCCACGCCACCGAGGCTGGTGCCGAAGCTCGCCGAAGATCCGAGGCCGTCGTTGGCGCCGGGAGAGCCCGTGCCTGCCAGGGTCTGGATCACGCCGTTCGCGATCCGGCGGACGCGATAGTTGCCCGAGTCGCACACGATCCACGCGCCACCCGGCGCGCGGGCGATGCCTTCGGGGTTCTTCAACTTCGCGCCCGCCAGCGGCCCGTCGACGAAGCCGGCGCTGCTGCCAGCGAGCGTCGAGACCGTGCCGTCGGCGAGGATCTCGCGGATGCGATGGGTCGCCGTGTCGGTGACGTAGACCCCACCGTTGGCGCTCTCGGCCACGCCGTAGGGCACGGTGAACGAGGCCGAGGTGCCCGGCCCGTCGGTGCTCCCGCTGCCCCCGCTGCCGGCCCAGAGCGCGACCGTCCCTTGCGCGGAGATGCGGCGAATCCGCCGGTTGCCGCTGTCGACGACCACGATCGAGCCGTCGCTCAGCGCCGCTAGCCCATGCGGCGTGTGGAATCGGGCGTCGGCGAGCGCGCCGTCGACGAATCCCGACACGCCGCTCTTGCCGGCCCAGGTCGAGACCGTGCCGTCCACGGCGACCTTGCGGACGCTGTGGTTGCCTGCGTCGGCGACGTAGACGGCGCCGTTGTGCGCGAGCACGCCGCTGACGGTGCCGCTGAACGACGCCGAGGAGCCGGCACCGTCCTGGCTGCCGGTGCCTCCCGAGCCGGCCAGCGTGCTCACCTGGCCCGCGGCTGCCGGTTTGCAGCCCTGGACCGTGCACTCCGTGACCAGCGTGCAGGCGTCGCCGTCATCGCACGGCCCTCCGGTCGCGATGACCGAGCAAGCGCCGGTGATCGTGTCGCAGGTATCGGTCGTGCAGGGATCTCCGTCATCGCACATGGGCTGGCTGAAGTCGCAAGCGCCCGCCTTGCAGGTATTCTTGCTGCAGGCGTCGCCGTCATCACAAGCTGCGGTCGCGAAGGCGTCGCCGGTCGCGTTGCAGGTCGCGACCACGTTGCCCTCGCAGACCACGCTCCCCGGCGTGCAGATCTGCTTGCTGCAGGCCCCGCCGAAGCAGTAGAGCCCCTTGCCGCCGCAATCCTCGACCACCGATTCCGCCGTGCCGACGGCGTTGCAGATCAGGAGTTGCTTGCCCTCGCAGCGCTTCGCCGCTGGCGTGCAGACGACGGGCTTGCACGAACCGTCGCTACAGGCCGAGCCCGCGGCACACGCAGCGACCGTCCAGGCGCCACCGGCACCGTCGCAGGTCGCCAGCTTGCTGCCCTGGCAAACGGTCGCGCCCGGCGTGCACAAGCCGCCAGCCTGCTTCTCTTTGCAGACTCCCGACTCGCAGATCTTGCCGCTGGCGCTGCAGTCGTCGCTGACGTCGCCCATCTCGCCCGCCGCGTTGCACTCGATGACCTTGTCGCCCTGGCAGAGCAGGCTGCCCGGCTTGCAGTCGCTCACGCCGCAGATCGCGCCGCTCGCATTGCTGATGCACCAGGTCTGCTGCGGACAGATCGTCGACTGCCACGTGCCCGTCTCGTCGCAGCTCTTCAGCGTCACCGCGTCGGCGCACTGCATACTGCCCTTGCTGCATTCGCCGGCGGATCCCTTGCAGGCGCCGCCTTCACAGGTCTGGCCCTCCGCGCAAGGGGTTGGCGACCAGGCGTTGCCGTTCGCGCTGCAGATCTCGAGCGTGGCGTCGTCCTTGCAGCGGACTTCTGCCGGTGTGCAGAGCGGCTCCACGCAGACCGTGCTCTGGCAGATCTTGCCGGCGCCGCAATCGTCCGCAGTGACACAGTCGACGCAATGGCCGAGCGATTTGTCGCAGACTTGGCCGAGCTCTGCGCAATCCTTCGACGAGCCGCACGCTTTGGGCGGAGGCACGCAGAAGTGGGCCTTGCAGGTATCGGGCGCTTGGCAGTCGACGTTCGTATTGCAGGCGACGCATGCGCCGGCTGCCTTGTCGCAGACCAAATCGAAGCCGATGCACTCCTTGTCGCTCTTGCAGGGAGAGCCCAAGCCGGTCGCAGTGTCAGCGGCCTGGCCGTCGACGCCGCCCCCGCCCGTGCCGGTGTCCTGGGTCACGACGATCGCGTCGGAGGCGGCCCCCGCGCCGTCACCTTGGATCTCCGCCGCAGCGGCGTCGTCGCTCAGCGAAGCATCGGAATTTCCGGCAACTTCGAGTGAGTCAGCGCCACATGCAGCCAACGCGGCCCCGAAGACCAAGCAGCCCGTGAGCCAGCCGAACCCCCTTTGCATTCCCATCTTCCCACCTCTGGCGATGCGCCGCGACGCTCCAGTGGACCCAAAACCCGGGCCTGAGGCAAGTCTGAAGCAGGGGGTGTCAGAGTGAAGCGCACGGCCCGTCCTCCCATCGCAAGGCGCCGAAGCGCGCCGGGAGGACACCATGAGGACGCCCAACCTGAGCATCGACGCCCGCAGCCACGGCGTCCAGAATTCGATCCGTCGCGCAGGGCGCGCGGCCACGCTGCTGGCCCCGACGCTGCTCGCCCCGACGCTGCTCGCCACGCTGCTGGCAGGCTGCGTCGCTGGCGAGGGGGGCGCGACCGGCCAGGACTTGAGCTTCGGCGGTGACGGCAAGGTCGTCTTCGGCGAGAGCGCCGGCTCGGGCGACACCAACTTCCCCGTCTGGTCCGAGGCTCCGCGCCGCGAGCGCGAGGAAGAGGAGCGCTCGGGCGACCCCGGCGACCCGCGTCGCGCCGTGCCCGATGGCGCCGACAAGGTCCCGGGCGTCAACCTGGGCGACAAGGCCCGCGCCGCCGAAGGCTCGAGCCCCGACGATCCGGCCGGCAAGATCGACACCTCAGAGAAGGGCGAGACGCCGCAGCCGCCAGCGGAGCGTGAGCCCCCTGCGCCGCAGCCGCCGCCGGTCGAGCAGGGCTGCCAGAGCCACGATGACTGCCCCGTCGTCGCCAACGGCTGCATCCTGCAGCAGTGCACCATCGATGCCTCGGGCAAGGGGACCTGCTCCGACGCCGCTTTCGTCTGCGAGTGCATCCCCGGCTTCGACGCGCAATGCGACGACAACGACAGCTGCAGCACCGACACCTGCCAGCAGGACGGCACCTGCGCCCACAAGGACGCCGGCGGCTGCGACGACGGCAATGCCTGCACTGCCGATAGCTGCGCCGCGAGCGCTTGCATCCACCAGGCCTTCGCCGAGGGCGACGCCTGCGAGGACGGCAATATCTGCACCATCGACCAGGTCTGCACGGCGGGGGCCTGCGCCGGCGGCGGCATCGTCGACTGCGACGACGGCGACGCCTGCACCTTCGACCTCTGCGACCCGGTCGGTGGCTGCCAGCACAAGGCCAACGGGGCGTGCAACGGGTGAGCCGGTCGCGCCGACGCTAGTCGTCGGCCTCGTTGCCCTCGAAGGCATCGAACGGGCAGTCGCGAGAGCGGCTGCCCGTTCTGCGTTCGACGCAGCGCCGATCGTCGGTCTCCTCCGGCTCGCGCAGCTTGCGCCGGCTCTTCGGCGTCTCCTTCTCGACCAGCAGTGCGAGGCGTGGATCGCCGTGGCTCAGCAGCACGCCCCGCCAACCCTCGGGCAGCGGCGGCGGCGATTGCTCGAAGAGCCAGCGGGCGTCCGCCGGCGGCAGGTTGATGCAGCCGTGCGAGCGAACGCCGCCGAAGCCGTCGTGCCACCACGCCCCGTGCAGCGCCTGGCCCTGGTAGAAGTGCTGCACGAAGGGCACCGCCTCGGCGACGTAGGGCTCCGGCACCGAGCCGGCCATCGTCGACATCCGGACCTTCGACAACATGCGGTAGAAGCCGGGGCGGGTCGACGTGCCCGGCTTGCCGGTCGAGACCAGCGTGGCCCGCAGCGGCTGATCGCCGCGGTAGATGACCATCGTCTGCTCCGCCAAATCGACGTGGGCCCAGAGCTCGCCCGCGCCGACCCGCGCCGGGCGTGTCCGCGGCCAGGCGATCCGGGTCTTCCACCGCGGCAGCACCCGCCCGTCGGGCACCTCGACCCGCCCTCGGACCAGCGCGGCGCCGGCGAAATGCGCGTATTTCGGGATCGCGAACGCCTCCGCAGCGGCGAGCGCCGCCTCCCGCTCGGGCGTGTTCTTTCGCGTCTTGCCGAGCGCGGCGAGGGCAGCGGCGCGAGCCTCGGCGTCCGGGCCGCCCTTGACCTCCCGCGCCCGCACCGAGCGGATGGTGAACGCCATCGGCAGCTTCGGCGCGTCGACGCCGTGGAACGCGGTCGCTTCGAGCAGCTTGACCTGGCTTTCGCGCATCCAGCCGCCCTGCCAGCGCCGCAGCCAGCCCTTCGGCGCCTCTGGGTCGGCGACGAAAGCGACCAAATAGCCGAGCCGGTCCTTGCGCAGCACCTTGCTGCCGGTCCGCGGCGCGGCGTAGACCGGCGCCCGCCACGCGATGACGCGGCCGCGCAGCAGGTGCTCGAAGTCCACCGTCCGCGCCACGTCCGGCGGCAGCGGTAGCGGCTCGAGGTAGCGCAACGGGACGATGGCGCCGCCCTCGACGATGCCGAGCGCGCGGGGCAAATCGCAGCGAGGCGTGCAGCCGATCACGCGGACCCGGTCGCCGCGACGCCACACGCCCGCGGCGAGGGCGTTCTTCTCGACGCTGCGGCGCGGCCAATAGGCACCGCGGTCGAGCCACGCTTCGAAGGGGGGCTTGCCCAGGCGGGGCGCCGCGGTCGAGGTCGCCGCCGCCGGCATCGCGGCCTCTTCGGCACGCGCCGGCAGCGCGCCGGCGACCACAGCGAGCGCCGCGACAACAGCCGCGAGGCGCACCAACGCGACCGGGTCGCGTCGCGCGGCGTCGGGGCGGCTGTTGTGGCTGGATCGCGACACCTGGGCTCCTGTGGCGCGGTCTGCGCCAGACGTTCGCAGGCTAGCAGCCACCCATGCCGGCGCGAGAATTCAGCCCGCGCAACCCCGCGTCGCCTTTGCGAGCGCACGCGGCCGCGCTACGCTCCGCGCCGCCACAATCGCCCGCATCCGGAGCCGCCATGCCGACACCCGCAGCCCCTTCGAACCCCGCCCCGATTCGACCCGGACCGACCCACCTCGTCGGCAATCAAGCGCGACCGCTGGAGAATCACGACCTCTACGGCTCGGACGTCGCGCTGGTCGAGGCCGTGGCGCGCGAGGGGGCCGGCTGGGACGCCGCGGCGATCACCGCGCTCGGTGTGCAGCTCGCCGAGCCGCAATGGCAGCAGGCGGGCCACGACGCCAACGCCCATCCGCCCGCGCTCCGGCTCTTCGACCGCTTCGGCCATCGGGTCAACCAGGTCGAATTCCACCCGAGCTACCACCAGCTCTTCACCGCCAGCAAGGCGCACCGGATCCACGATCAGCCGTGGATCGACGCCCGCCCCGGGGCGCTCGTCGCTCGCTTGGCGAAGAGTTTCCTGATGGGGCAGGTCGAGCAGGGGCACGGCTGCCCGGTGACCATGACCTTCGCCGCGGTGCCGGCGTTGCGGCACCAGCCCGAGGTCGCGGCGCGCTTCCTGCCGCGGATCTTGACGCCGGTCTACGACGGCGAGGACAAGCCCTGGTACGAGAAGCAGGGCCTGACCATCGGCATGGCGATGACCGAGAAGCAGGGCGGCAGCGACGTGCGGGCGAATACGACCCGCGCGGTGCGTGACGGTGATTGCTGGCGGCTGGTCGGGCACAAATGGTTCTGCAGCGCGCCGATGTGCGACGCCTTCCTCACGCTCGCCTACACCGACCGCGGCCTGACCTGCTTCCTCGTCCCGCGCTGGGACGACGCCGGCGCGCGCAACCCGATCTGGGTCCAGCGCCTGAAGGAGAAGGTCGGCAACCGCAGCAACGCCAGCAGCGAGATCGAATACCACAACGCCCAGGCGTGGCAGGTCGGCGAGGAGGGCCGCGGCGTCCGCACCATCCTCGAGATGGTCGCCCACACCAGGCTCGACTGTATCGTCGGCTCGGCGGCGACCATCCGCCAGGTCGTGGTCCAGGCCGCATGGCACGCCGGCCACCGCGCCGCGTTCGGTGCGACGCTGCTCGACAAGCCGCTGATGCAGAACGTATTGGCCGATTTGCAGCTCGAGTCCGAGGCGGCCACGGCGGTCGGCTTCCGCATCGGCCGCGCCTGGGACGAGGCCCGCGCCTTCGAAGACGGCCGCGCCGCAGAAGGAGCCGCCGATAGCCGCGCCTTCGCCCGGATCGCGACGGCGGTGGCGAAATACCACGTCTGCAAGATCGCCCCGACCGTGGCCTACGAAGCGATGGAATGCCTCGGTGGCGGAGGTTTTGTCGAAGAGAGCCCGATCGGCCGGCATTTCCGCGACGCGCCGGTCAACTCGATCTGGGAAGGCTCCGGCAACGTCATCTGCCTCGACGTGCTGCGGGCGATGGCGCGCGAGCCGGAGTCGGTCCAGGCCTTCGCCGGCGAGCTCGTCGCAGCCAAGGGCCTCGACGGCCGTTACGACGCCCACGTCGACGCCCTGCTCGCCACGCTCGGCAGCAAGCGCGTCGACCTGCACGCCCTCGAGCGCAACGCGCGGAGCCTGGTCGAGCGGATGGCCCGCGCGCTGCAGGCGGCGGTGTTGCTCTCCGCTGCCCGCGACGGCACGGGCTCCGCCGTGGTCGCCGAGGCCTTCTGCGCCAGCCGCTTGGGCGGGCAGGGCGGGCGCCACTTCGGCACCCTGGGCGACGACGTCGACCTGCAGGCGCTGGTGCAGCGCGCGCTGCCGCAGGGCGTGCCGCTCACGGGGCCGTCGCCCAAGGCCGAGAAGGTCGCCCTCGCCGCCGACGCGAGCGCCGCCGAGGTGGTGCCGTGACGCCCGCGCTCGCCGGCATCATCGGCTGGATCGTGCTGCAGCTCGGCATCGGCTATTGGGCCAGCCGCCGCATCGTCAGCGAAGAAGATTACCTCGTCGCCGGCCGCAGCCTGGGCTACCCGCTCGCCATCGCGACGGTCTTCGCGACCTGGTTCGGCGCCGAGACCTGCATCGGCGCCGCGGGTGAAGCCGCCAGCAACGGCCTCGCCGGCACCGTCGCCGACCCCTTCGGCTATGCGTTCTGTCTGGTCGGCATGGGCGTCTTCTTCGCCCGCGCGCTCTGGCGCCGCAAGCTCGAGACGATGGGCGATCTGTACCGCGAGCGCTTCGGCGTCGGGGTCGAGCGCCTCGCCGTGCTGATGATGGTGCCGACCTCGGTGCTCTGGGCCGCCGCACAGATCCGCGCCTTCGGGCAGGTCCTCGCCGCCGCCTCGCCGCTCGAGGTCCACGTCACCATCGGCATCGCCGCGGCGGTGGTCGTCGCCTATACGATGTTCGGCGGATTGCTCGCCGACACCATCACCGACTTCGTCCAGGGCGGCGCGTTGCTGGTCGGCCTGTGCGCGCTCGGCGTCGCGGTCTGGACCTCTGACGCCGCGGCCGGGGTGCACATCCCGACCGAGCGCCTCTCGCTCGCGGTGCAGGGCGGTTGGCTCGACACCGCCGAAGCCTGGGCGGTGCCGGTGGTGGGCTCGATCGTGGCGCAGGAATTGGTCGCCCGGGTCATCGCGGCGAAGAACGCCGACGTCGCCGCGCGGAGCTCGATCTTCGCCGGGCTGCTCTACCTCGCGGTGGGCCTGATCCCGGTCGGCATCGGCCTCGCCGCGCCGCAGTTGCTCGGTCCGCTCGACGATCCGGAGCAGGTCCTGGTCGTCGCGGCCGAGCGCTTCCTGCCGACGGCGCTCTACGTCGTCTTCACCGGCGCGCTGGTCAGCGCGATCCTCTCCACGGTCGATTCGGCGCTGCTGGTGGCCGGTTCGCTGCTCGGCCACAACGTCTTGGCGCCGATGCTCGGGGTGCAGGACGACGCCCGCCGGGTCCGCATCGATCGGCTCGCCGTCGCCGGCTTCGGCGTGTTGGCGTGGGTCCTCGCCGAGAGCAGCGAAGGGGTCTACGAGCTGGTCGAGATGGCGTCGGGGCTGGGCACCTCGGGACTCTTCGTGCTGGTCATCGTCGCGTTGGTGCCCGGCAGCCCGGGGGGCAAATGGACCGCGGCGGCGACGATGCTCACCGGCCTCGCGGTGTACGTCGCCGGCGAGATCTTCGGCCTCTTCGGCACGCCCTACGTCTTCTCGCTGATCGCTTCGGTGGTGGTCTACGGCGTCGGCGCGGCGTTGGAGAAGGGCCCGCCGGCCGCCCCCGCGCCGCTGGCGGAGGGCACGACGTAACGCCCGCCGCGTCTGCTGCCTCTGTCGCCAGCGTCGCCAGCGTCGCCAGCGTCGCCAGCGTCGCCAGCGTCGCCTCTGCCGACCAGCCGCAGGCTCGCCCGCACGTGCGCTGCCCGGCACAACATCCAACCTCTCGGAGCCTCCCGATGTCGCAATACCTGCCCTGGATCTTCTTCGGTGTGATGGCCTTCATGATGTGGCGCAAGGTCGCCGGCAAGGCCGACCCGGCCATGGTCAAGCAGCTGGTCGCCGACGGCGCGCTGCTGCTCGACGTCCGCTCGACCGGCGAGTTCTCGGGCGGTCATATCCCCGGCGCGACCAATATCCCGGTCAACGAGCTCGCTGGCCGGGTCATCGAGCTCGGCGCCGACAAGGCCCGCCCGGTGGTGGTCTATTGCGCCAGCGGGATGCGCAGCGCCAGCGCGGCTGCGGTGCTGCGGCGCGCCGGATTCGCCCGGGTCGAGGACCTCGGCGGGATGATGCGCTGGCCCCGCTGAGCGGCTGCCTTTCCTCGGATTGGTGAGCGAGCGATAGAGAAGTGTGTGTTTGGCTTGTGGTGCGACCGCCTCCTCTCCTAGGGTCCAGGTACCCCCCGCGACCGGAACGCCCCATGCACATCGACCCGACCGATCTTCATCCCTATCCCGCGCGCATCGGCACCAATATCGGCTGGGTCCGTGGCTCGCTCGCCGTGCCCGGGCACATGAACGTGCTCGAGCTGCTGAACAGCCACGACGGCCTGCTGCGGATCAAGGACGCCTGGCTGCCGTCGCGCAAGGAGCGGCTGGAGTTCTTCGCCGTCCGCGTCGGCTCGATCAGCTTGGTGCTTCCTGGCGACCATACCGGTGATATGCGCAAAGCTGCAGAGCAGGCCAAGCTGCGGGTGACGCATCCGCTGCCGACCCGCCGGGTCCTGCTGCTCCTCGACAAGGTCAGCGTCACCGGCACCGTCGTCACGGCGGGGCGTGGTCGGGTCAGCGACGTCTTCGCCGCCGGCCGGAGCTTCGTTCGCATCGAGGGCGCGAGCATCCACGTCGACCGTGGCGGCGGTCAGGCCGACCTGCTCGACACCGTCCCGGAGCTCTTCGTCAACGTCGCGCGGGTCCACGGTATCGCCGATCTCGACGGAGGCATGGATCCGATCAGCCAGACGGTGGTCCCGGCGAGTCCGGAGAGCTTGGCGGCGATCGGCCAGCGCGCGCCGCGTCGCCGCACCACCGATCCGGGGCCGGCCTTCGCCGTCGCCGCGCGCACCACCTCGACCGTCCCGCGCCGGCCGACGCCGCTGCCCGAGCCGACCAGCAAGGATCGCGATACGCCCTTCCGCCGCGGCTGAGGCCCCTTCGCCCTGCGCCCCATGGCGCAGCGCCGCGCGCTCTGCCACCCTGCGCCGGTGAGCGATCGCCTGCCCGACTTGCACGATTGGATGCGCCACGGCCTCTACGACCCAGAGGCCGGCTATTACGCCGCGGGCCGGGTCCGCTTCGGCCACAACGCCGACTTCTGGACATTCCCGACCCGCCTCTCGCCGGGCTTCGGACAGCTCCTGGCCGAGCATCTCGCCGGGCTGCGGGCGCGCTTGCTGCGCGGCGGCGACCTCGGCCCGGACGATCCCTTCGACGTCGTCGAATTGGGTGCCGGGACCGGCGCGCTGGCCCGCGATATCGTCGACGCCGCCGCCGCGATGGTCGAACGCCCCGAGCCCTTCGCCGGCCTCGCGCGGACGCTGCGCTATCGGATCGGTGAGCGCGCGCCGGCGCTGCAGCGGGCCCAACGTGAGTTGCTCGGCGACCGCCCCGTCGTGCATCTGCCGCAGACCGCCGCAGACCTGCTGCCGCAGGCAGAGCCCATGGTCGGCGTCATCCTGCACAACGAGCTGCTCGACGTCTGGCCGCACGCCTTGCTTCGCCCCTCGCAGGGCCAGACCTTGCGGCTCGACGGCGGCTTCGACCAAGCCGAGATGGTCCCGGCGATGCGGCGCGCCTTCGCCGATCCTGCGACCCCGGCGCTGCGGCCCACCCCGCATTGGCAGCCCACCGCCGAGGGGGCCGCAGACGCCGGATACCTCGCCGCCATCGCGCCGCTGGTCGCCCACCGCGAGCAGGCAGCCGCGGGGCCGGCGGAGCTGCTGCACGCCGCCGAGCTCGGTGCGCTGACCACCTGGGCCGCCAAGACGCTGCGTGCCGGCTGGATGCTCACCATCGACTACGGCGCCGACGTCAGCCACGGCCTCGACCCGACCCCCGCGCTGGCGCAGCTGCGGCTCTTCCCGCAGCCGGACGCGCCGCCGACGGGCGCCGCCGCAGCCGCCGCGCTCTGCGACCTCGATTGGCCCGGGCGGCAGGACGTCACCGTCGATATCGACTTCAGCCACCTCGCCTGGGTCGGCGAGCGCGACGGGCTGCGTGCCGTCCTGCACGGGCCGCAGGGCTTGTTGGCACCGGGCAGCAGCCTCGCCGGCGCGCTCGGGACGGTCGAATTGGACCTGCTGGCGCCCGCGAATCGGCGCGCCGCCGAGTCGACGATGCGCCGTGACGCCGCCCGTGCCGGACGGCCGCCGCCCGACGTCTTCGAGGCCGCGCAGCTCGTCTTCTCGGCGGCGCGCGGCTTCGTTCGTGGCAGCGCCGGATTCCGCATGCTCTTGCAGGAGCGCGAGGGGACGGCAGGCACGCTGGCGCCCGCACTTGCCGGCGCGCCGGACGCCTTCCCGGTGCTGCCGGCGGACGTCCCGCTGTTGCGGCCCGACGCGACGCCCGAGGCCATCGCCGCGGCGCTGCACGGCGCGTTGGGCGAGGCGTCGGCCCCGCTCGTCGCCACCCTGACGCCGTCGCGCTCGCTGGTCTGCGCGGTCGACGAAGCCGGCCTGCGCGTCGCGTTGCCGGCGATTTTGCGCGCGCTCGAGCCGCTGCGCCTCGCCTGAGCTGCTCAGCCCCGATTGTCCCGGAGTTTTCGCCATGGCCGACCGCACCCCGAACTTCGAGATCGCCCTGACCAACGTCCACCTCGACCTCGGCGCCGGCCGCCGCGGCACGGATATGGGGCCGTCGGCGCTGCACGTCGCCGGGTTGTTGCCCGCGCTGCAGCGCCTCGGTCACCGCGTCGTCGATATCGCCAGCCTCGGCACGCCGAGCATGGAGGCGGTGGGGCAGAGCGCCGACGACGCCCGCTTCCTCGATCCGATCGCGGACGTGGTGCGCGCCTTGGCCGACCGCGTCGAGGCTGGCGTGCTGCGTGGCCACTTTCCGCTGGTCCTCGGTGGTGATCACAGCGTCGCGATCGGCACCGTCTCGGGCCTGGCGCGGGCGATGCGGACCCGCGGCGAGCGGCTCGGCGTGGTCTGGGTCGACGCCCACACCGACATGAACACCCCGACGACCAGCCCGACCGGCAATATCCACGGCATGCCGCTGGCCTGCCTGCTCGGCGAGGGGCCGGCGTCGTTGACCACGGCGCTCTGCGGCGAGAGCCCGGCGCTGCGTCCCGAGGACGTCGCGATCCTCGGCGTGCGCGACGTCGACGCGACCGAATCCGAGATCGTGCGCCGGCTCGGCGTACGGGTCTTCACCATGAGCGAGCTCGACGCGCGCGGGACTGCGACCTGCCTGGAGGAGGCGATCGCCCGGGTCACCGAGCATACCTCGGGCGTGCACCTGAGCTTCGACCTCGACGGCGTCGATCCTCAGCATGCGCCGGGGGTGGGGACGCCGGTGCCGGGTGGGTTGTCGCTGCGCGAGAGCCACCTGATCTGCGAGTGGGTGGCGCAGCGGACGCGGCTGTGTGGGATGGAGCTGGTCGAGCTCAACCCGACGCGTGATATCCGGAATCAGACTGCGGAATTGGGGCGGTGGTTGATCGAGAGCGCGCTTGGCCGGCGGATCTTGCGGTGATTGGGGTGGGGCGGGGCGTTGTGTTGCTGCTGTTGGCGGCGGTACTTGGTTGTGGCGGCGGTGGTGGTGGCGCCCGCGACGGCGGAACCGGCGACAGCGGCGGCTGGGTCGGCGACAGCGGCGGCGGCGGCGGCGGTGGTGGTGGTGGCAACAGCGGCGGCGACAGCGACAGCGTCAGCGGCGGCGACAGCGACGGCGGCGGCGGGCTCGACGCTTTTCCTGGGCCGGAGTGGCAGTCGCTGGGTGCGGTCGCGATCGATGGGGGTGGCCACAGCCTGCCGTTGGCGGTGACGGTGAGCGCGGCGGATCGGCTTTTGGCGCTGCGCATCCGACCGACGGAGGCGGAGCCCGCGGCGCCGTGGTGCTTCGGCATCGACGATGTCCGGCTGCCCGACGGCAGCGTTTGGCTGCAGCCGCAGAACGGCGGCCTCGGCGCCTCGACGCAGCCCTTCGGCAGCCAGCGCGCGCTGCCGCAGCATGGCTATGGCGTCTTCGTGCTGCCGAACGACGGCGTCAGCGCGCTGCCGGATGGGCCTGTGACGTTTCGCGTCGTGCTGCGCGATTGCCGCTACGATTTGCCGACCAAGCGGGTGCCGGGAGCCGACTTCCGTGGTCGGTACGGCGCGCTGCCGAAGGCGGTGCAGGTCGAATACGCGCGGGAGCCGGCCGTCGCCGACGACGCTCCGATGCAGCTGCGGCTCCGCGTCGCGGTCGGCAGCGGCAGCGGCTACCCGTCGGACTTGGCCGCAGATCCGGATTGGCAGGCGGCCTTGGCGCGGGCGCAGCAGCTCTTCGCCACCGCCGGCGTCGCCTTGCAGGTCGAGCGGATCGTCAGCGTCACTCTGCAGAAGGAGCTGCACTACGGCCCGGGCCAGCGCACGGCGATCGACGCCGCCTGGGAAGCCGCGATGGCGAAGTTGGTCGACGACCCCAGCGAGCGCAGCCGGCGCTTCGTCCCGGTCGTGCTGGTCGGTTGCTTGGTGCGTGACGCGCCGCTGGCCACGGGGCCGCAGAGCTTCGCCGGTCAGACGACGCGCATCCCTGGTGGCGCGCCCTTCGGTTCATCGGCGAGCGGCGTCTTCCTCGCCTACCAGAGCTGCACTGGCGGCGGTTCACCGCTGGTCGGCGAGGCGATGGGCTCGGTCTTGGCGCACGAGCTCGGTCATCACCTCGGCTTGCTGCACTCGAGCACGTCGCTTGGTGCGCACCGGGCCCGCGAGGGCTACGCCGATATCATGCGTGCGACGGCCGATTTGGCTGGTTCGGCGGGCTTCACGAAGGCCCAACGCGCCGCGCTGCGGCGGCATTTCGACGTGATGCCGGCACCCTGACGGCACGGCGCCAACTTTCGACCGCGAAGTGCAAGGTATGAGCACCTGGAACCAGTTCATGTCGGAACCAGTTGATGTGTGCAGGATGGTTGCTCGGCCTGAACGTGGGCTGAACGGGTGGGCGCTGACCGCCCCTGCCGCGTGTTCGGGCCGCTCGCGCGTCCGTGCCGCCGAGCTGCCGATGGCACGGACGAGCTTGCGTCGGGGGGTGTGGTTGAGTTGTATTGCACCAATGGCCATTTCGTGCGACACAACGCGGCTTGTCGCGCGTCGGTGCGCGACAACGTGGACCGGAGCCCGCTGTGCCCCCTGTTTCCTATCATCTCAGCAGGTTCCCGCCAACGAAACTCGACTGGTCGCAGCTCATCCCACGCATCGGCCCTGCGAGCGCGGCAGTCGCGAGGTACGACGGCGTGTTGGCGGCGATCCCGAATACCGCCGTGCTGCTCGCGCCGTTGACGACGCAAGAAGCCGTGCTCTCGTCGCGTATCGAAGGGACGCAGGCGACGATGGGCGAGGTGATGCGCTTCGAAGCCGCAGGCAACAGAAAGGGAGCGACCGACGACGGCAAGGTCGCTGACATCCAAGAGGTCTTGAACTATCGCCGGGCGTTGCGGCTCGCCGAGGAGCGTCTTCGCACGCTTCCGCTCTCTCGGCGCCTGCTCTGCGAGGTGCACGGCGTCTTGCTCGACGGCGCGCGTGGCCGCGGCCGTCAACCCGGCGCTTTGCGCCAGATCCCCAACTGGATAGGCCCGGCAGGTTGCACGATCGAGCAAGCGCGCTTCGTGCCAGTCGGGGCCGACCGGCTCGCGGACGTCTTCACGGCATGGGAGCGATATGTGCACGCTGACGCCCCCGACCGACTCGTGCAGGTGGCACTCGCGCACGCCGAGTTCGAGGCGATGCATCCGTTCTTGGACGGCAACGGCCGCCTTGGGCGCATGATCGTCCCGCTCATGCTCTGGCAGCATGGCCTGATTCGGGCGCCGATGTTCTATATCAGCGCCTACTTCGAAGCCAAGCGGGACGTGTACTACGAGCGGCTGCTCGCCGTGTCGCGCGACGACGACTGGACCGGCTGGTGCGGCTTCTTCCTCGACGCCGCGCGTTCCCAGGCGGAGGCCAATCTCGAGCGCGCGACGGCAATTCTCGGCCTCTACGACGCCCTGAAGTCCGCCGTCGTCGACTGGACACGCTCGCAGTACGCCGTCGGCGCGTTGGACTGGATCTTCGGGCGGCCGATCTTTTCGAGCACGGACTTCATTGCAGATGCCCAGGTGCCGAGTGCCACGGCGCGTCGCTTGCTCGGCGTGTTCCGCGAGCACGGCATGGTGGTGGAGATCGAACCCCCGCGTGGCCGCCGCGCTGCGATCTGTGCGTTGCCGCGCTTGCTGAACATCGCGGAAGGACGAGAGGTTTTCTAGCAGCTAGGATCGGATGACTTGATTTGCCTCGCACCAGACCCCGATCCGTGCAAGTCAACGAGCGTTGCCTCGCACCGATGCGCGACAACGCCCGACTACCCCGCCGCCGCCGCACGCGCCGCCCACGCCGTCGAAGTGCCCGGCACCTCGCTTGGGGATGGACATGATCACGGACCGGAACCGCACGTCCCACCTCTACGACGACTCCGTTGCGGCTGCCGTCGCGAACCGAATCGCTGGCACCTATCGGCCAAGATTCAGCTGGCTCGTCGACGCGCTCCGTGCGCGAGCGGTTGCGGAGGACGTATGAACCGGGGTGCGAGGTGCGGTGCGAGGTGCCGGGCACTTCGACGAACACGCGACAACGCCCGCCGAAGCGCAAACCCCACCGCCGGCGCCGCCCGTAGCGTGCCCAGCCTCCGCGAATTCTCCCTCAACCCCCACGCCCAACAAGACCGACCCGATCAGAGCGGGGCGCCCCCCGCCGTCAACAACGCAGCGAACGGCTACAACGCCAACGCCTGCCAAAACATCGCCGGCAGCCGCCGATGCCCCTCGCCCGCCTCGCCGGCCAACAGCTCCATCGCCACCGCAGCTGCATCGCGCCACGCGATCTCCAGCGCCCGCAGCTTCGCCCGCAGCTCCTGCCGCGCCGCATGGTCCACGCTCAGCACCGACGGCGCCCGCGACCGCTTGCTCTTCACGCGCGTGAACGGGTCCTGCGCGAGCACGGCCGCCACGCCCAGCGGTTGTCTACCGAGCAGACGGCGCTCCGCTTCGGCTTCCGCCTGGATCTCGGCGATCATCGTCCGAACTTGCTGCCGCCACTGATGCTCGGGCTCGTCCTGCCAGCACGGCAGCACCGTCATCTCGATCAGGTAGGTGGTCGTGAACGGGGCGAGGTCCTCGACGAAGTTCTTCCGCCGGCGGGCGTAGTACAGCTCGGTCCGTCGGATCCACTTGCCGTAGATCTGCTCGCCGTCACGCAACCAGCGCAGCGACGAGGCTCCCGGCCAATCCGAGACCTTCGCGACCAGGTTCTCCTTGACGCCGTGCGCGAGGATGTAGCGCAGGCGGAAGAGCTGTGAAGCGCGGTCGGCGGTGATCGGGATCGAGCGAAACCGGCGCGACCACATCGCGTTGTCGCGGTCGTTGACGAGGTTGAGCTCCTTCGAGACGTTGGTGTTCAGCAAGCACATGAAGTCGCTCAGGGTCGGGCTATCCGGCACCGAGACGAGCAGGTGGTAGTGGTTCGACATGAACACGAACGCGTGAAGTTTGACGTCGTGCGCCCGCATCGCGTGACCGACGACGCCGAGGATGAGGTCATGGATCTCGCGGGTCGGCGTGGCGAGCAGTTGGCCGTTGGCGACGCGGGTGGTGATCTCGTAGAGCCCGCCGGGCAGGGAACGACGCAAGGGGCGCATGTTGAAACTCCAGGTGGACGCGGGCCGGCATGGACCGCGTGCGACCTGGTGATCATCTGGAGTTGACGGGAAATGCGTCGGTGCTGCCGAGCCGGAGCTCACAACGCAGCCTCGCCGGGACAGGCGCTCGAGAGGTGGAGACCCCCGTGCGAGGTGCCGGGCATTTCGACAGGGGCAGCACTGCGCATCACGTAGGGCCTTTCGCTGCTGCGGCTCTCGCCTTTCCGTGTGTCGAGCCCCGCGGAGGCGGGGCGTCCACATTGAGCCCGTGACTTCAGTCGCGGGCGTGCCAGTCTGAGCCCACGCGTTTGAGGGTGTCGAAGGGCACCCGATTTGCATCTGCGCCAAGATCGGTGCTTTCCCGCGATAGCGATATTCGGGCTCGAGACCGGCGATCGGCGCCGCCAGATCCGCTTCACCGCAACCCGACGCTCATCAACTTCGCCGCCACGTTGGTGTGGCCATTCTCGGCAAACGAGACGCCGTTGTAGCTGCCGCCGTTGTCGCCGTCGTAGCGGTAGTAGTGCGTCGTCTGGTCGCCGCACCACGAGTTGCACGCCTTGATGCAGCCGCTCGGGTGGATGCCGCTGATGAAGAAGCCGGTCCACATCCACGCGCCGTCGCAGATCAGCAGCTGGTATTTCCAGCTTCCGCTGGCCTTGCCGCCCTTGGCCGACCAGGTGCCGAGTTTGTCGCCGCTGGTGCTGTAGCCATTCGCCGCCGCGGTCGTCTTGCTGCCGCCGTCGCGGGCAAACCAAGCCTTGTCGCCGTTGTCGTGGCGCACGTAGAGCACCTCGGAGAAGGTCAGGTCACGGCAGTCGGCGCGGTAGCCGTCGCTGCCATAGGCCACGTTGCTGCTCAACTCCGTCGCGATGTGGACCTCGCCGTTGTCAGTGCTGCACATCGTGAAGCCGCCGCCGTCGGTCTCCATATCGCAGTGCACCGCGAAGGCCGTGGACTTCGGCTGAATCCAGTACGTCCCCGATTGCAGGGCGTCGCCGAGCTTCTTCCGCTCGGTGAGGATATCGAGGCAGCTCTTGCCGGGCTTGGTCTTCACCGCGCCGTAGGCGGCGACGCAGGTGCTGCTGCAGCCGTCGCCGTCGGCGTTGTTGCCGTCGTCGCATTCTTCGGTGCCCTCGACGATGCCGTTGCCGCAGGTATCCGCCAGCGTCCGCCACGCCTTGCCGTCGCAGTAGCGCGGCCCGCCCACCGTGGTGTCGTAGTATATCGCGCCGACGAGGAAGCCGTCGCAGTCGGCCGGGGCCGCCGCCGCGCGCTGCAGCTGCAGCAGCCCGCCGAGGCCGACCTTATTCGCTGCGACGGTGTCGACCCCGACCGAGAACGCGACGATGCTGCCGTCCGTCTTGGCGTCGAGGTCGCAGAGCGTCGCGTTGCCGGGGGCCTGCTTGATGCAGAATTCGGTGTCGGTGACGACCAAAGTCCAGCTGCCCTCGACCTCCACGCCAGCGAGCGCCGCGAAATCACCGCTCTTGGGCGCTGTTTTGTCGGGGAAGATGGTGTCGAGCGCCTTGGCGTCCTTGTCGCCGCAGGGGTCGCAGAGGGTGATGCCGACCTTCTTGTCGCCCGGCGGCAGCAGCACGGCCTTGACCGCGCCGAGGTTGGTGTTGGCCAGCTGCAGGTGGACGCGGACCGCCGTCGCCTTGCCCAGCGCCGGCAGCTTGACCTCCGAGCTCGCGGTCGCGCCGGAATTGTCGGGGATCGCCATGCCCGCGCCGCCGGCGACAGTATCGGTGAAGGCGTTGCCCAACATCCCGCCCAGCAGCTTGGTCGCGCCCTCGGCCGAGACCGGCTTGCAGATCACCGCGCCGTCGGCCGCGATCCCCGTCACCGCCTGACCAGAGGCGCACGTGCCGCTCGCGCTCTTGATCCCGGTGAGCTTGCTGCCGTCGCCGACGTAGGAGGTCGCCGTCATCGTCTTCGCCACCAGATTGCCGGTGAAGGTGCCGCTGCCGGCCTTGAGCGCGTTGCCGCCGAGGTCGACGTCGGCGTCGAACTTCATCTCCGCCACGCCGACGCAGCCGGTGCAGGCGAGATCCAGCGCCGGGCCGCCCTTGCTCGCGCTGCCGGCGTAGTTGAAGCCCACGGCCGCACCGGCGACGCAGCCGGTACACGAGAGGCCATCGGCCAGGCCGGCGCGCAGGGCGAAGGCGGTCGCATGCAGCGGCTGCCGCGGCAACTCCGGGTCGCTACCGACCTGCACCCCGAGGTAGCGGGTGCCGTCGAGGAGCTTGCCGTCGAGCGGCGTCTTGCTGCCCAAGATCAGCGCGAAGCGCCCGCCTTGGACCTGAACCTGCAGGTCCGCCTCGCTCCACGACGCCGCACCGCCCGTCTGCGCCGCGTAGATGCTGGCCGTGACCTTGTAGGCGCCGTCGGTGGCGGGGCCGCCGCCCGCGGTGAGCAGGACGCCCTCGGCGAGCATCGTGCCCGGCACTGCGGCCGTGGCCGGCAGGGCGAAGAGCAGGCCAACCGTGGCAACCCAGGCCGCGACGACCTGGCGCAGCGCGCGAAATAGAGGCGTAGGAAGAGACGAGGACATGCGACGCTCCGGGAATGCTGCGGATGGGCGCTCAGCCGCCGCTGGTCGTGATGCAGATATTGCCGTGCGGCGAATAGGTACACTGGCCGTATTTCGTGCAGAGCGCCGATTGGGCGCAATCCGCGTCGGTCTGCGTCTCGCAATAGCTGCCCTTGAGCGAGCATTTGGCCTCGGCTGCACAGCCGCTCGAGGTGAGGCAATCGGCCTGGCTCCCGGCGCGGCAGCGGCACTCGGCCCAGTCCTGCACGCAGGGGAGGGTGGCGCCTTGCCCGATCAAGCTGCATGCGCCCTTCTTCTTGCAGCCGTTCGACGCGGCGCAATCTGCGTCGACGTGCAGGCCGCACACCCCGCCCTGGAGCGAGCACCAGCCGAGTGTCGCGCAGGTCGGCAGCGCCGCGCAGCCGGCGTCGTCGGCGGCGGTCGGGTGGCAGCTGCCGTTTTCCGCCGCGCAGTGGCCCTTCTCGCTGCAGACGGCAGCGGCTTGGCAGTGCGCGTCGGTCTTCGCCACGCAGAGCCCATCGCCTGCGGCGCAGGCGCCGTTGGTCTTGCACTCGTTCGAGGCGGCGCAGCCCGCGTCGGTGCCGACGACGCACATCCCTGCGGACGCCGTGCAACGACCCTTGACCGTGCAAGCCACCGATGCGGCACAATCCGCGTCGGTGACTGCGCGGCAGGCGTCACCGTCAGGGCTGCATTGGCCCGCGTCGATACACGCCAGCGAGCTCGTGCAGCACGCCGCGCTCCCCGCGACGCAGAACCCGGCGCTGTTCATGGTGCACTTGCCGGACCATTTGCACTCGTTTTCGCAGCCCGCCGCCGCTTCTGCGCAGGTCGCGGCGGCGTCGTTGGCGTTGCCGCCCGAGCCGGCGTCGCCGCCTGATGTGTGGCCGTCCGTCGCGCCGCCGCTCGCTGCCCCGTCCGTCGCCGCTGTGCCTGACGCGCCCACGTCGGTCGTGGCGCTATCGCCCGTACTCGCGCCGCCGGCCGCCTCTCCCCCGCCGCACCCGGCGAGGAGCAACAGCAGGGCCAGTGGCCGGGCCAGTATTCGCATCTCAGCGCGCCTCGGATCGACAGCGGTTGCGCAGGCCGCTGTTCTTGATCGACTCGCATGCCGACTTGTTCTTGCCGACCACGGCGCGGCAGTGGTTGCGCTTGTCGCTGTCGCGGATCGACTCGCACGCGGACTTGTTCTTCTTCGCGACCGCGCGGCAATGGTTGCGCTCGTCGCTGTCGCGGATCGACTCGCACGAGGAGGAGGAGCCGCCCCCGGCGATGGCGCGGCATTTGTTGCGCATGTCGCTGTTGCGGATCGACTCGCAGGCCGAGCGGTTCTTGCCGACCTCGGCGCGGCAGAGGTTGCGGCGGTCGCTGTCCTTGATCGACTCGCAGGCCGATTTGTTGCCACGCTCGCGGGCGCGGCAATGGTTGCGCGCGTCCGAATCCTTGATCGACTCGCAGGAGCTCGCAGCCGCCAGGTTCGGCGCCAGCAACAGGACCAAACCGAAGCAGGTGAGCAAGGCTCGGCGGGATGAAGTGGCCATGGCGTTCTCCACTCGAAGCTGGCGTGTCGCTCTCGGCACCGTGCCGGATTCCGCGAAGCATCGCCAGGGTTTGTCGCGTCGCTACGGGTCGGGCGGCGTTCGCGGCCCGTCCAGCAGTTGTAGCAGCAAGGTGATGTCGCGGGCAGAGAGATCCATCTTGCCGACGATCTCCGCCAACCGCCCTTCGCTCAGGCTGCGCGCGCCGCGCCGCTCGGCGAGCGTGACCAAAGCGCGCAAGAGCTTCGCCCGATCGCCCGTCGGCGCGCGGCCCGCGACCTCGCCGCGCGTCGCCTCGGCGAAGAGCGTGAGGGTGACGGCGACCGCCGACGCGAGGTTGAAGCTCTCGACCGGGCCGGGCGTCGGCAGGCGCAGGGTGCGGTCGCAGCGCGCGGCGTCCTCCGCCGCGAGGCCGACCCGCTCGTTGCCGAAGACCAGGCCGAGGCGGGCGCCCGGGGCGGGGAAGAGCAGGGCGGCGCGCTGGATATCGAGCGGTTCCGCGGCCAGCGCGTCGCGGATCTTGCCCGAGGTGCCGAGGCTGAAGTCGCAATCGTGCAGGGCCTCGGCCAGCGTGCCGAATGGCTCGGCCTGCTCCAGCGTCGCCTCGCGCGGATGCGCCATGCGCAGCGCCTCGCGCGAATGCAGCGCGCAATTCGGTCGCACCAGCCGCAGCTCGACGCCGAAATTGCCGCAGAGCCGGGCGACGCTGCCCGCGTTGCCGGCGCCGTCGGTCTCCACCAGCACCACGACCAAGGCGTCGAGCGGGCGCAGCGAGGGGGCATCGGCGCCAGGGCCCACGACGCCGCGGCGCCTGCCGCCGCTGCGGCCGGCCTGCTTGCCGTCGGTCACGGCTTGGGCCAGCGCAGGTCGACGACGACGGCGCCAGGGTGGTCCGAGGGGGCTTGTTGCTGGCTGCCGTAGCGCCACAGGTCGACGCGCCACTGCAGCACCTCGAAGCCACCGTGGAAGAGCACGTGGTCGATCCGGTCGGTCACGTCCCACACCGGCGGCGGGCTGACGTTGCTGACGACGACTTCCTCGGGCGTCTTGCTGCCTTCGGCCAGGCCGTAGGTATCGGTGAGCTTCGGCGTGCCGCCGACCAGCGCCTCGTACGCCGGGTGGCCCGGGCGGGTGTTGAAGTCGCCGACCACGACGAGCGGGGCCTTGGCCGCCAAGGGCACCAGGCGCTCGAGCAGCAGCGGCGCGCTCTTCTCCTGGCTCGGGGTGTTGTTGTCGAAGTGCGTGTTGACCAAAATCAGCTCGCGGTCCGAGAGGGTGTCCTGCAGCCGGACCCAATACACCAGCCGCGGCAGCTGCCCACCCTTGGCGAAGCCGGTCGAGAACGCCTTTTCCGGCGTCGGCGAGAGCCAGAACGCGCCGTTCTCTAGGCCTGCGAAGCGGGTCTTGCGCCAGGCGATGGCCGCGTCCGGGTAGTCGAGCTCGAGCAGGTCACCGGGTTGGTGGCGGTAATACGACGTCTCGTAGCCATCGGGCAGGATCTGGCTGAATTCGTCGGGATCGCCTTCCTTCATGCCGATCGCTTGGAGTTCCTGCACGCCGATCAGGTCGGCGTCGTGGCGCTGCAGCACATCGCGCAGCCAGGGCGCCCGCTTGACGAAGTCCTGCTCCCATTCGGGGTGGTCGGAGTTCTTGCAGATCGAGCACATCACGTTGTAGTTCAGAACGCGCAATTGCTCGGGATCTGGCGTCTTCGTCGCATCGCTCGTCGCGTCTGTCGTCGCGTCGGTCAGTGCGTCGCCGGTGCTCGCGTCGGTGCTGGAGTTTGTGTTCGCCGCGTCGCTGCCGCAGCCCGAGCCGAGCAGCAGGACGGTGAGCAGCAGGATGAGCAACGGTGTTCGGTTCACGTGGATGGCCTCCTCGCGCCGAGTCTGCCACCGCGGTGGCGAGGCGACCATGCCGGTTCCGATCAGGGTTTGCTGCCCACACGCTCCCAGCGATAGCGCGCCTCGGGGGCCAGGAGCCAGTCGACGAGGTCGGCGTCGGCGCCCGGCAGCAGCGTCTGCAGGTCGGTCCGGGCCTGCTTCGCGTCGCCGTCGAGCCAGCGCTGCCGGACCCGGGCCCGCGCCAGCTGGATGCGGCAGGTCTGATCGAGCGCGCCGGCGGCAGAGAGGCAAGCATCCCGCCGCTGCCAGAGCGCTCCCGCCAGCGCCAGCGCCTGGTCTCGCTCGCCCTTGGCGACGGCGACGTCGAGCCCGAGGGTCGGGACCACGTAGTCGCGTCGCAGCGGGCTGCTCGGCGCCTCACTCAAGCGGGCCAGCAGCGCCTCGGCGCGGGTGAGATCGCCGGCGGCCAAAGCCAGGCGGGCGCGGTCGACGCCATAGGTCTCGTCGTCGATGGTGCCGGCTTCATGCTCGGCCTCGGTCGTCGCGATGGCAGCGTTCAGCGTCGCGGTCGCCTCGCCAGGAACGCGCAGCGCCGGCCCGGTCTCGGTGAAGTTGGCGAGCAAGCGCATCGTCTGCATCGCGCCCTGCGACTGGCCCGGCGCGCGTCCGGCACGGTCGACCAGGCGTCGCCAGGCCTGCACCGTCGGCGGATGGCCGAAGCCGAGCACCGGCGCAGCGGCGGTGGTTATTAGGATCGCTGCGGCCTCGTCGTCGATCGCGGTAGCGCAGAAGCGGTCGAGTACGCCGATCAAGCGCTTCAACCGGCCGCGCACGCCGAGGCGAATCACGTGGCGGTAGAGCGTCAGCGCCGCCACGGTCCGGGGCGTCGAGGCGGCGAGCAGGGCGGTCTCGTGGACCTGCATCGTGGCGTCGTCGCCGTCGTCGAGCGCCAGCGCCAGCAGCCCACCGCGCGCTTCGTGTTGGCCCGAGTCGACGCGGAGGAGCTCGTTCCACAGTCGCCGGGCCTCGTCTCGGCGGCCCAGCATCATCATCGCCTCGGCTTGCGGTTCGAGCAGCCAGGGGTGCAGCCGCCCAGCCGCGCGCAGCTTCTCGCCCCACGCCAGCACCTCGTCGGCGCGACCTGCCTCGATCAGCCCACGGAGCTGGAGCTCGTCGAGCAGCAGCGGCGCCGGGTCGCGCTCGCGCAGCGCCTGGAGTTGCTGCAGCCGGAGGTCGGCGGCTGCTTCACCGACGAAATGCAGCGCGATCAGCCGCAGCGCGTAGTTGTCGCCACTCTCTTTCGCAAAGGCCTCGAACGCCGCGATCTGGCGTTCGCCCTCGGCATTGCCGTTGAAGCGCGCGTCGAGGAAGCGCAGGAGCGCGAGCTGCGCTGGCTGATCGGCGGCGGCGCGGGCCACGGCGTCGGCGATGGTGCTGGCCAAGCGGATCTCCTGCGAGACGCGCAGCCGGTTCAGCGCAACGAAGACGTCGAGCAGCGGCGCATCCGCCCCGGCCGCGCGCGCCGCCTCGAGCTCGGCCAGGGCCCGCACCGGCTCGAGCCGGTACCACGCCTCGAAGGCGCGCTCCACCGCTGCCTGCGCAGCCGCGCCGCCGCCGAGGTCGGGCAGACCGCGCAGCCGCTCCGGCCGGCCGTCACGCAGCAAGACCCCGCCGATCAGCAGCAGCGCCGCCATCGCAGCGAGCAGGCCGACCAACCAACGCCTGCCGAAGGACCGACGCTCGCCGCGCTGCGCTGGCTCCGGCGGCGGTGGCTCGGCTGCCCCGACCTGCGCTGTCGGCAGCTCCCGACTGATACCGACGCCGCTCGGCAGCGCGGCGAGCGCCTCGGCACCATCGGCGAAGCGTTGGCCCGGCGCCTTCGCCAGCGCGCGTTCGACCCAGGCCAGCAGCTCGGGCGGCGTATCCGGGCGCAACGTCGCGAGGTCCGCCGGCGGGCGCTGCGCGGCGATGACGATGCGCTCCATCGCGCTGCCGCCGGGGGGCCACGGCGAGCGGCCGGCGAGCAGCTCGAAGGCGATGACGCCGACCGCGAAGACGTCGGCCCGCGCGTCGACGCTCCGTCCCATCGCTTGTTCCGGCGCCATATAGCCCGGCGTGCCCAAAACCTGGCCCTCGCCGGTGAGCGGGACGCCGGCCTCGTCGGATTGGATCTGCGCCGCGTCCTCGTCGCTGGCGAGGGCGCGGGCGAGGCCGAAGTCGACCACCCGCAGCTCGCCGTCCGAGGTGCGCATCACGTTGTCCGGCTTCAGGTCGCGGTGGACGATGCCACGGCCATGTGCCGCCGCCAGCCCGGCGCAGAGGTCGCGGAGCGTCGCGATCACGTCCTCGATCGGGCGGCTGGGCGCGCGGATCTCGCTACGCAACGTACCGCCTTCGAGCAGCTCCATCGCCAGCCAGAGCTGCCCTTCGGTCTCGCCGACCTCGAAGACGGTCGCGATGCTGCGGTGCGCGCACGCCGCGGCAGCGCGCGCCTCGCGGAAGAAGCGCTCCCGCCGCACGGCGTCGCGGCCGAGCTCGGGCGGCAAGAGCTTGAGCGCGACCTCGCGCCCGAGCCGCGTATCCAGCGCGCGGTGCACGCTGCCCATCCCGCCGCGGCCGAGCTCGCCGCGCAGGACGAAGGGCCCGAGCTGCTGGGTCGGCGCGCGCGCGTCGTCGCTGGCCAGCGTCTCGGCGACCTCGCCGGAGTCCATCGTATCGGCCGAGACGGCGTCGTTGTCGCGGGCGAGGCTGGGGTCGGGGGCTGTCATCGCGGCGAGTTTGCCACCATGCGGCGGCAGCGGCTACGTCTCGAGGCCGTGCACAGCTGTCTCGCGCGGGCTCAGCGCAGGCGCGATTGGTCGCCGACGCGGATCGCCGTGACCTGCATCCCGTCGACCACGACCGTCACGTCGGCGTTCTCCGAGAGCGGCCGCAGCACATCGACCTGCAGCCCGTCGATGCCCAGCCGCCCAGCGTCGATGGGCCGGCCGTCGGGGTCGGTGGCGTGCAGGTCCTTCGCGGCGATCCGCTGCGCGCTCGCCGTCGCGCTCTTGCCCAGCGTGGTGTGCAGCTCGAACCTATTGGCCTGCGCGCTGTCGTTGGTCAACGTCGCGTGGGCGCTGGCGGTGCCGACAAGACCCGAGCCCAGCTTCAACCCCGAGATGTCGACCTGCGTGCGGCCGACGTCGACGTATTTCTCGGCCTGCTCGAGCGCGCCGACGTCGCTGGGCGGCGCCTCTTCGCGACGGTTGCGGCGGGTATTGCGACGGTTGCCACGGCCGTGCCGATTGCGGCGGGTCCCGCCCGCGGTGCGTGGCTCTTCGTCGCTGCCGTGGCGGCGGCGGGCGTCCTCGACCGCGGCGTGCGCTTCGTCGGTGAGTTCGACCTTCGGGTTGAGCACCGACTCCGCAAACTTCTCCAGCAGGATCGATCCTTTGCGCGAGCCGCCTTCGCGCTCGGACTGCAATCCGCCGAAGTCCGCGGCGTCCATCAGGGTGAAGCGGAAGAGCAAGAACTGCGCGACGAGGCCGCGGCCCTTGACGATCTTCAGCATGCTCGAGCCGACCCGGCCGGCGAATCCGCTCAGGCCTTCGCCGCTGATGTGCAGGTCTTCGAGGTCGATGCGGCCGTTCTTCGCCTTGGCGCTGATGTCGATCGTGCCGACGTAGCCGCCGAGCCACGAGAGCGGCTTCCAATCGACCGGGACGTGGGCGCGGAAGGTGCCGCTGGCGCTGGCGAGGGCGTCGGCGTGGATCTGCTCGCGGGGTGCGGAACCACCGCCCGTCGCGGCCGCGGCGGCGGACTGCGCGCCACCGGTCGAGGCCGTCGGCGCCGCAGCGCTCCCGCCCTGCGCCGCGCTCGCGTTCAGCAGCAGGTGCGCCCGGATGTGCGAGGCGTTCAGGCCGTCGACGCGCGCGCCTTGCAGCACGTGGTCGTCATCGAGGGCGACGGCGCTGTCGCCGAGTTTGAGGGCATCGACCGAGGCCGTCTTCTTCGCCGCGCCGGTGCCCGTGCTGCCGCGGATCCCACCGAGCTGCGCGCCGCCGAAGCCGGCGACCGTGCCGCGATCGTCGACGTTGGCGTGGATGTCCTGCACCGCGAGGCTGTCGACGCTGCCGTGATCGCTGCCCTTTCCGCCACGCAGGCCCTGCGCGCCGAGGGCGTCCACGGTCACGTCGCCGTGCCCGCCCGCGGCGAGGTTCTTGCCGGCGACGCCATCGAGCTGCAGCCCGTCGGCGTGGACCGTCACCCCGTCCTCGGCAAAATCGGTATTGGTCGCACGCACACTGCCGAACGCCGCGCTGGCCGCGCCGTGGCTGTGGATGCCGGTGCCGCTGGCGTCGTGGATGGCGAGGCTGTCGGTGCGCAGGCTGACGTCGTCATTGCGCAGCGCGCCGTCGCGCACGGCGACGCCGCCGATCTGCACGCCCGCGGCGCCGTCGCGGGTCAGACCCTGGCCGCGCAAGGCGTCGACCTGCAGGCTGCCCACGCTGGCGTTGGTCGTGCCGTCGGTGAACCGCGCACCCTCCACCGCGAGGTGGCCAAGGTCGGCGCTCGCCGCGCCCTTGTCGCTGATGCCCGTCCCCCGCAGCCCGCTGGCGTCGAGGCTGGCGGCCTCGGTGGTCCGGTCGCCGTCTCGGAGGCGCGCGGCGTCCACCGCGAGCGCGTCGATCGAAGCCGAGCGCGCCCGCTGGCCAGCGAGGTCGACGTCGGCGCGGACGCCCTGCACGCCAGCGCTGCCGAGGTCGATCGTTTTGTCGTCGAGTGTGCCGTGCAGCCCGTCGACCTTTGCCTCGCCGACGTAGCCGCCGACGTCGCTGGCGTTCTGGTGCAGCGAGACGTTGCCGAGGTGACCGGACTGCAGCGTGCCGGCGGCGCCCGCGTGGCTGCCTTGCAGGCCTCGCAGGTCGGCGGCGCCGAGGTGCAGCTCGCTGGCGTCTTCGGCGGCGCGGGCGTCGAGGTTCGTCACGCTGGCTGCGTCGACCGCGACGCCGCGGACGTTCGCCCCGGCGACCGCGGCGTTGTCGACGCGGACGTTGGCGCCGATGCCTTCTGCCACGCTCGGTTCCGGCAGGCCGGCCTCGGCGCGGGCCTTGGCCTTCGCGTCGGCGTCGGCTTTCGATTCGGCGGCGCGCTCGGTCGCTCGTGCCCTGTCGTTGCTGCGCGCGACGTCGGCGCCGCGCAGCGAGCGGTCGAGGACGCTGTCGAGCGCGTCGGCGTCGTTGCGCAGCGCCTTGGCCTCGGAGGCGGCCTGCTCGCCACTGGTCTGCTCGTTGAAGCCGAGCTCGGCGCTGGCGGCGCGGGCCGAGACGCCTTGCACCGTGGCGTGGTCGACGTGGTCGCCCTCATAGGTGGCGTCGCGGACCTCGACGACCTGCGCTTGGACGTGGACCACGCCGGTGCGCAGGCGGTTGTTCGCCGTCGTCAGCTCGTCACGCTCCTCTTGGCTGAGCCCGCCGGCCTTGTCCTTCGCCTGCAGCTCCGTCGCGCGGGCCTGCACCGCTTGCAGCGCCTGCAGCTCGGCGTCGAGGAAGGCGAGGCGGTCGGCCTCTGCGGCGCCGAGGCGGCCGGTCTTGGCCTTGTCGCGCAGGGTGTCGCGCTCCTGGCCGAGGACGACGAGGCTGTCGCCGTGCTCGAGCTTGGCGCTGATCCCAGAGATCTTGGCCTCGCCGACGGCCGCGACCTGGCGCATCTCGCCGTCGTCGCCGCGCTCGCTGTAGCGCAGGCCGGAGAGCACGGCCGCGCCGAGGCTCAGCTCGTAGTTCATCGCACCGCCGAAGCTCTCGGCGACGCGCTGGCTGAGCGTCTCGGGGTCCTGACCGGGCGCGGTGCCGAGGGCCGACATCGCCGGCAGCCAATCGTCGACCATCAGCACGAGCTCTTGTCCGGCGAGGATCGCGGCTTCGGCGGGCGAGGTCGGCGTTGCCTGCTGCGCGAGCGGCTTCTCGACGGCGACGCGGACGGCTTGCAGCGCGAGCATCGGCAGCACGAGCTCGAGCATGTCGCTGGTCAGCTGCAGGTTGGTCAGCGCGAGGCTCTGGATCTCCAGACGAACACCGGAAGCCGAATCCTTCGCCGTCGACCACTTCAGCTGGCCGTGGACGCCGCGGATGCTGCCACCGCCGGTGCGGATCGCCATCCCGCCGGCTTGGGTCTCGATCGCGGCGATACCGAGCTGGGCGATCGCGACGTCGGCGTGACCTTCGTCGGTGTTCAGGTCGAGATCGACCTGATTCTCGGCGCACTCGTCGAGGGTGATGCCGCCGAGGCTGCCGCCCGCCATCTCCTGCGCGTATTCGAGGTCGACCTCGCCGTCGACGATGAGGTTCACCGCGAAGGTGCCGCCGCGCTTGATCTCGCGCAGCGCGCCGCCGGGGTCGGCAGCGACGTCGCGGACGAATTCGCCACCGGCTGCGATGGCGTCGCCAGCCATCTCGACCCAGCTCTTGTCTTCGGTCTCGGCGGCCTGGTTCGGCGGCGGCGCGTCGGGGATCTGCGCCCCCATCAGCTTGCCGTACCAGACCCCGCCGTCCTTCTGCACGAAGGTCGCGCGGCCGGCGGGGCTCATCGTGTCGAGCACCTCGATGACCAGCCAGAGCTCGCGCTCGTCGACCGCCCAATCGGTCAGCCCGATCGAGAGCAACTCGCTCATCCGGTTCAGCTTCTCGGCCTCGGGCAGCGCCTTGTAGACCGAGAGCGTGCGCTGGAAATTCGCGGTGATCGCGGCGCGCGGCAGGTTTTCCCACAGCCGCTCGTAGACGCCGGCGTCGCGCATCGCCGCGAAGACGCGGGCCTTGTCGTTGACGATCGAGAGTAGCCGGAAGGCCTCGGTGGCGTCCGCGTCGGTCACCACGATATCGGTCCAGCCATAGGACAGCAGGTCGATGATCTTGTCTTGCACCGAGGCGGCCGGGACCGTCGGCAGCGCCGCCTGCTGGGGGCGCGGTGGCTGCACGGCGCGCTTGGTCTGGTCGTAGCCGGCGCCCGGCGGCGCCGCGCCGACGATGCCCTTGCCGCCGCGGTAGTCGCTGCCGCGGACCTTGTCGCGGGTGGCCTCGCCATAGGCCGCGTCGCTGCTGGGGCGGCCGCCGGGGTCGCCTTGTTGGCCGGCAGGCGATTGCTGGCCGTCCTGGCCTGGACCGCGCTGTGCCGTGGACGTGGTGGCGTCCGGGTTGGCCTCCGCGGGCGCCGTCCCCTGTCGTTCTTCGGCTGCGGAGCCGTGGCCGACTTCGTCCTGCTCGTTTCGAGGATCCATAGCAGCTCCCGCAGGCTGGACGCGCGGGCACGGGGCGCGGCGCTCGGCTGGCGCGAAGGTACTGCAATCGCGGCCTCGAAGTCGCGCCTGGAGGGGAGGTTGGCGGCGTTCTGGGGTGCCGCGACTCCGGCCCGACGACGGCCACGAGGCCTCGGTCAGCTACGCCAGAGGTCGAAGCAGAGGCACGTCGGCCCACCGGTGCCCTTCACGCAGAGCTCCTGGCCCTCGAACTCGAGGACCGCGACGCCCGCCTCGCGCCGCCGCGCCGCCGTCCGCGGGTTGCCGGCCGTCAGCAGCACCCGCCGCGGCCCGACCGCCTGCACTTCAGCTCGATTGCGTGGGCTTGCGACCCATAGCCGGCGGCGGGCAGTGGCGCGACCGTGCCGCGCTACGGGCAGCTCGCCGTCGGCGGCAGCAGCCGCACCGCGCGCAGGGGTTCGGAGTTGTACGGGGCCGAGACGAAGAGCGCCCCGTGATCGCCGGTGGCGGCCAAGGCGATCACGTTGCTACCGACGCTCGGTGCAGGGGCCGTGACGTCGCCGGTGATGGCCCCCGATCCGTCGAAGTGGCGGACGTGCAGCGTGCCGAAGGCCCAGTTCGCGGCCTCGACACCGCCGGTGACGAAGCTGTCGCCGTCGCGCACCAACCAGAGGCCGTGATCGGTGGCCGCCTTGCTCCAGACCACCTTCCCAGCGTCGTCGACCCGGACGATCAGGCCGTCGGCGCTTTTGCTGCCTTTGCCGTAGGCGATCCGCGTCGCCGCGCCGAGCCAGCCGCCCTCGACCGAGAGCAGATCCCGCGGGAAGTCGTTGAGCGGGCCGGGCAGGATCGCGACGTCGACGACTTTCTTGCCGGCGTTGTCGAGCCGGACGAATCGGATGTCGCTCTGCGGCCCTTCAGCGATGGCGGCCCCGGCCTGCGTCGTCAGCACCGCGGTCGTTCCGACACGCGCCGCGACGTGGGTCAGCCCCGCGTAGTTGGGTGCCTGGCCGAGGTCAAGCGTGCCGAGCAGCGCGCCTGTGGCGTCCACGCGCGCGACCCAAGCGTGCCATTCGTTGGCGGCTGGCATCTTCGCGCCGGCGACGACCACGCCGCCCTCGGGGCGTGCGGCGATCCGGACGGTCCTGCCCGAAGGGGCCGCGATCTCGAGGCTCCACTGCAACGAGCCCGCGGCGTCGGTGCGCCAAACTTTGGCGTACTGCGTCTTGGGGCTGTCGTCCGTCCCCGAGACGGCGATCCCACCGTCCGCCAGGCCGACCACGTCGTTGGCATGACCGAGCGCGAATTTCGGCAGATCCCACACCACCTTGCCGCTGCCGTCGATGCGCAGCAGCCGAACCTCGGGCGCGGTTTTCACCGTATGCGCCACCACGAAGGTACCGTCGGCGAGGCGGTCCAGACCCAACTCCGTGCTCGGGATCGGAGCCGGGTATTGCTCCGTCCATCCCTTTGCGCCGCTGTCCTTGCACGTCGCACCGTCGCAGGTGCCACCGAGGCTGCAGGCCACGCCCGCGTCGCAGTTGCCCTTCAGCGGCTCGTGCTGGCACCCGCTGCCCTTGCTGCAAGATTCGGCGGTGCAGGGGTTGTCGTCGTCGCAGTCGACGGGCTTCCCGGCGCATGTACCGGCCGAGACGCAAGCGTCGTCCTCCGTGCAAGCGTCGTCGTCGTTGCAGGGCGTGCCGTTTGGCTCGATCGTCGGGTCGCACGGCGTCGCGAGGCGACACTGCCCAAGGACACAGCGCGGTGAACCGTTCTGCACGCAAGGTAAGGCGCAACCGTTGCCGTAGCCGGTGCACCACTCCCCCGTCATCGCGCCCAGTGCCTTGTTGGCGGCCTGCAAGTGGAGCTTCGCCGCCGCCATCTTGCAGTCGTACGAGCACGGCACCGACGACGACACCGTCGTGCAATCCGCGTCCACGCCGCACGCGGTCCACGGCGCCATCGTCTCGGACACGGCCAGCGGCAGCACCTTGGCGATCGCCGAGCACTTCTCGCATCCCGTCGGGGTGGAATAGCGACCCAGATCGCAACCGGGCGAACATTGCGGCGAGAGGCAGAAGTCCAAGGCCGAGCAGCTGAAGTGGCCCCCGTAGCAATTGCACTCGGTGCTGGGTGCGCACTGGCCGCAGCAGCACTCGGTCCCGTAGTCGCACTTTATCAGGCCAGGGCCGCACTTGTCGTTGTACCCGACCTTGTACGGGTTCGGCGGGCACGAGGTCCAAACCTGCACATCCTCGGCGACGTCGGCAGCTGCGCCAGCGTCCGAAGCGCCGCTCGACGTCTCGGAAGCATCGCCCGTGGTCGCATCGCCAATGCTGTCGCCGCCGCTGCGGGTGCCACCGTCGCTCGGCTCGGAGCTGCCGCTGTTCCCGCCGTCGTCACCCGCCCCACGCGACGCGGCCGAAGCGCAACCGAGTGCCACGACACAGCATGTGAACAAGAGGATGTGCTTCATCACCCGCGCCTCGCGCGCCACACATAGCGCTCGTCTGTGCCCCTTGCATTCACCCTAGCTGTCGAGGAGTGGACGGGCAAGCAACAACGATTGGCTCGGTTGGCGAGACGATGGAGCGTCTCGGGCTGCCACGGTCCGACTACAGCGCGAGCCCGGCGGTGTAACTGATCTCCACGACGTCGCTCGGATCCGGCACCTCGGTGAAGAAGATGGCGTCGCTGTAGACCTGGCACAGCCCTGCGCTGCAGGTCAGCCCCGCGCTGCAATCGGCCGTCTTGCTGCAGGCGGCGAGCTGGCCGGGGAGGTCGCTCTTGCCGCTGCGACAATCCGGCGAGGCGGCGATGAAATAGCCCTGCGCGCCGCTCGATTGCGCCGCCTCGACAAAGGCCAGCTCGGAAGAGGTGCCGTTGCGGGTGCGCGTCACCAGGATCTGCGGCTTGCCGTCGACCATCTCGGGCGGCTGCGGCAGGCAGATCTTGACGACGCGTTTGAGGATGGTCGTCGCGATGCCGCCGAGCGCCGCGCTGAAGTCTTCGCCCTCGCAGATATTTTCGACCACTCCATTGCCGCCGAAGGATTGCGCCAATTCGACGTAGCGCGAGCCGAAGCCCGCCGAACCACGCTCGCCGGCGCAGACATACGGGACCTGTTTGGGAGCCACGTTCTTGAAGACCGAATGGTAAAAGTCGACGCGATCGCGAAAGGCCTGCGCCGGGTCCACGGTGCTCACAGTGTCGCCGGTGATCGCGGCGACGATGACGTGGGCCGGGTCCGGCTTGAGCGATTTGAAGAGGTTGACCCAATGCCCGACCTGCGGGATCGCCGCGTGGCTCCGTAGCATCGCGGTGAAGCCGGCTTCGACCTTCGCGGTGCACGCTTGCTGCTCGGCGCTACCCGCGATGCAGCCATTGCCGCATTTCGGCACGCCGGCTGGATCTTTCGTGGTCGAGCCGGGGCTGCAATCCGAGGGACAATAGACGCTCGCGTCCTTGCCGCGCTTGAACTCGCAATTGGCCTCGTTGAGCGCGTGATTGCCGGCGAGCTGATCACCTTGCCGCTGGCAGCTCCCCCAGACCTCCTTGCTGATCACGGATTTGTCGAGCGGGTTGAGGCCCGGATCGACCGAACAATCGTCGTCGTCGCTGACGAAGACGATGACGAGGTAGGCACCTTCGCGGACGAGCGCCTGGTGTTGGCAGTTTTTCGCGTCCTTCAGGCACTCGCATTGCGCTGCCGTATCGGTCGCACATTGGGCTTGATCCTTATCGTTGGAGCACCAGGCGCCGCCGTCGGTGCAGCAGCTGCGCAGGTGCGCGACGCAGGCGTCATAGCTGCAGTTCGGCCCATCGGGATCGAGCGCCTCCCAGGCCGAGCGGAAGCCGCCCTCGAAGCCCGCTTCCGCCGTCTGTGCGGCGCCCACGCTGGCGTTGCAGCGGAAGAGGTCGAGCTGCTGCGAGGTCAGCACCGGCGGCAGCTGCTCCGCAGACGGGCAACCGGCGCTCGCCGGCGGGAAGAGGCAGACCGAGGCGCTGCCCTGCGGGACGCATTGGATGGTCTGCAGCTCCGCGGCGACCTGCGGCTCATAGAGCGCACGGCAATCGGCGTCACTCTTGCAGCGAGGGGTGCAGGTCGAGTTGAGCGAGCAATTGAAGTTGGCGAGATTGGTCGAGTTGCTCGGCCCGTTGCAGCTCCACGAGATGCCCGGGAATTTCGGCGTGAATTGCACGGTCGTCTGGGCACAGAGGCTGGAATTCGAGGCCTTGGCGAAGGTGTGGTTCTGCGTCGTGGCGCAATCGGCGTCGGTCGTGCAGGGGTAGAGCACCCGCTCGGCGGCGCTGGTCGGCATCTGCGTCGCCGGATGGTGGCGGAATCGGCCGACGACTTTCAGATCATTCTTGTCTGGCGTCTGCTGCACCGTCACCACCGCCATCTGGGCGTCGATCGGGCCGAGGGCCTGCAGCTCGGCGACGAAGGCGCCAAAGCCCTTGGCGAGGTCGCGTTGTTCGGCACCCATCGAAGAGGAGTTGTCGATGACCCAGAGGAAATCGAGTCGAATCGGCTCGTCGGCGTGGAAGGTATCGGTCACGCGGACCTTGAAGTTCTCTAGCAGCGAGTGGACCGGCGGGCTGCTGCAAGAGAGCACGGCGGCGCCGAGCGTCGCGATGGCGGCGTGGCGAAGACCGACGCGCCTGCGGTCGTGGGATGGCATCTGGACCTCCTGTTGTCGACGCGTTCGAAGCTACGCCGTGAGGCTGGTTTCGACAATGAAAATGTGCGGCGTGTCCGCAGCCGTCGATCGTTGGTCTAGCATGTGAATCTTGTGAATCTCGGCCTGCGTTGCTAGCTTGGATCGTGCAGGAGGTGCTCCATGGCGCTGACAACCCCCCATCCCACAGCCGAATTGGCGGCGTCGCTGCCGCCGACGTCGGAGTTGGCGAAGGTCTCTGCGACGCAGTTGGCCCGGCGGGGCACCGAGACGCTGCGCAACGCGGTCGAGTCCGAGTCGTCCCTGCGCGTACAGATTCAGGGCCAGGACGCGTTGGTCGTGATGCCGCGATCTCGCTATGAGCAGATCCGCGCGGCGTTGGCGGCAGCCGCCGGGCTCGACGCGCCCGACCCGATGCTCGACGCGCTGAACGCCCGCTTCGACGAATTGGTGGCGCAAATGGCGACGCCTTCGACCGCAGCGGCGACCCATGATGTGCTCTTCGCCGATCCTGCGGCCCTCGCGTCGACCTACGCCCCCGGCGAGACCGAAGGCGGCGACGATGCTTCGCGATGATCCGCGTCATCGCCGGCGTCAATGGCGCCGGCAAGAGCTCGATCGCCGGATCTGCGATCAAGGCTGCGGGCGGCTCCTACTACAATCCCGACGAGGAGGCGCAGCGCCTGCGACAGCAATGGCCAGAGCGCGACGCGGCGGAGATCAACGCCGCGGTTTGGGCCGAAGGCGTCCGCCGTCTACGCACAGCCATCGAGGCCGACCACGACTTCACCTTCGAGACCACGCTCGGCGGATCGACTATCGCCAACCTCTTGCTCGACGCGATCTCCCGTGGCGTCCGCGTCGCGGTTTGGTACTGCGGGCTGGCTTCCCCCGAGCAGCACATCGCGCGCGTCGCAGCCCGCGTCGCGCGTGGTGGACATGCCATCCCCGAGGCGAAGATCCGGCAGCGCTGGCGCAGCTCGATGCGCAACCTCTGCCGACTCGTGGCCGTCTGCGCCGAGGTCGCGGTCTACGACAACTCGCTCGAGCTCGATCCGAGCGGCCGGCCGCAGCTTCGCAGGCTGCTGCACAAGCGCGACGGGGCCTGGGTCGCCCCGCCCGCGTTGGCGTCGATGCCTGCGTGGGCGCGACCTGTTGCTGCGGTGTGCTTGGGTGCGGAGATTCCGAAATCCGACGAGGAGCAAGGGTCGAAGCGTTAGCTGGCCGGGCGCAGGTCGGTCCGGGCGATATCCTGCATTGGCCGCGGCTGGACATCGACCTCGAGCTGCAGAGCCTCACGCGGCCGGACGATTGGCCGTTGGTCTGGCAGGCGTAGCCCCAACGCAACGCGCCCATCAACCCCGCGTGAGGTCGAAACACAGACACGTCGGCCCGCCGGTGCCCTTCACGCAGAGCTCCTGGCCCTCGAACTCGAGGACCACGACGCCCGCCTCGCGCAGCCGCGCCGCGGTCCGCGGATTGCCGGCCGTCAGCAGCACCCGCCGCGGCCCGACCGCCTGCAGGTTGTTGCCCTGGGTCGGGTATTCCGCTTCGACGCCGTCGATCAGCCGCAGCCCGCGTGCCGCCAGCTCTTCCAGCAGCACGGTCGGCAGCCAGCGCCGCTCGACGACCGCGAGGTCGGGGCCGACGACGTTGATCAGCGAACGCAGGTGCAGGCAGACCTCGGGCCCGTCCATCCAGGGCATCTCGACCTGCCGAACCCGGACGCCATGCGGCGTGAGCAGCGTGGCGAAGGCCTCGGCGCCGCGGCGGTCGCTGCGGTGGCCGACGGCGACGAGCACGGTCCGCCGGTCGAGCCAGATCACGTCGCCGCCCTCGACGTGGCCGTCGGGCAGGGGCGCGAAGGCCGAGATGCCGAGCCGGTCGAGGTGGGCTGCGGCTGCGGCGTTCTCCGGCTGCCGCAGCGGCTTGCGCATCCGCCCGACGATTGGGCCGAAAGGCGAGGGCAGCAGCGGATCGCAGGCGTAGACGGCGTCCGGTCCGACCGGGGTCTCGTCGATCGCGACCTCGACCCCTTCGGCGCGCAGGAGCGCCGCGAAGGCCGCGAATTCGGCCTGGCAGCGCGCGAGGTCGCGGCCCTCCGGGTAGCCCCAAGCCGCGGCGTCGTCGGCCGAGAGCGTCTCGACCGGGCGGTGCAGCAGCACCCGTCGCAGCGGCGCCCAGGTATTCTCGATGCCGAGCGCCGACGTCGCGGCAGGCGATCCGCTCATGCGTGCATCCGGGCCAGCGGCTTGGCTGCCTCGATTGCCCGCCGCTCGACCTCGGCCAGGTGCGCCAGCCGCGCCCGTGCGGCTTCTCTGCCGACCACGCCCTCGGCCAAGCGGACGAATTCGGCGTAGTGGCGCGCCTCGGAGGCGAGGAGCTCGAGGAAGAGCGCACGCAGGGTCGGGTCGGGGTGGGCCGTGCCCAGGATGCGGAAGCGCTCGCAGGAGCGGGCCTCGATCAGGGCCGCGACCAGCAGTTTGTCGCAGAGCGCGTCGGGCTCGGCTTGGCGGACCTTCTTGAACAGCCGGCGCTGGTAGCCGCTCGGCTCTTGCTGCACCAGCGTCAGCCCGCGCTCCTGCAAGATCGCCATCACCCGCTCGAAGTGCTCCAGCTCTTCGCGCGCGATCTCGCACAAGGGCCCGACCAGCTCGGCGCGCTCGGGGTATTCGCCGAGCAGGCGCAGCGCGTTGTTGGCGGCCTTGCGCTCACAATGCGCGTGGTCGAGCAGGATCGCGTCGGGGTCGGCGACGGCGCGGGCGAGCCAATCCGATTCGGTGCGCGACTTCAGCGAGAGCATCAGCCGCCCACCGCGGCGCGGATGGCTGCGGCGACGTCGCGGCCGACCTCGGCCAGCCGGCGACCCGTCTCGCGGATGTGGGCGAGCTGCTCGGCCGGCGTCGGCGCGGTCTCGGCCAGGGCGTCGAGCTCGGCCTGCAACGAGGCGCGCGCGGCAGCGTCGAAGGCGGCGATCGCCTCGGGGTCGCGCGGGTCGGCGCCCGCCGGCGGGTAGACCGGCGCACCCATGCGGTAGCGGAAGCGCACCGGCAGCGGCAGGTGCGGCCAGGGGCCGACCGCTAGGCCCCACGGCAGCGAGAGGTGGACCGGGAAGACTTCGGCCCGAAAGCGGTTGTGGATGCCGAGCGCGCGGGCCACGGGGGTGCCGTCGGTCAGCACGACGAAGCTCTGGTGGCTGCCACAATGCGCGATCGGCACGATCGGCACGCCCGCCGCGAGCGCAAGCCGGGCGTAGCCCTTGCGGCCGGCGAAGGTGACCTGGTGCCGCCGCGAGAAGGGACGCCAGACGTCCTTGTCGCCGCCTGGGTAGACCAAGAGGTCCTTGTGGTGCTCGGCGAGGATGGTCCGGCCCATATCGGGCGTCGCGCGCAGCCCGCCGAATTTGGCGAACGTCCGGCCGACCGGCCCGCCCATGCGGAAGATCATGTCGTGGCCGAGCGCCATCAGCGGCCGGTTCGTGCCGTGCTTGCCGGTCCAGGCGTAGCCGAGGCCGAAGCTGTCGGGGACGGTGGTGCCGCCGGAGTGGTTGCCGACGACCAGCGCCGGCGCGTCGGGAAGGTGCTCCCAGCCTTCGAAGCTGACCTCGTAGGGGCCACCCGGGCCGAAGAGTGGCGTGGTCAGGCGCATCGCGCGGGCGATCAATTCGGGGTCGACCAGGGCGGGATCGTCGCCCCAGCGCGGCCGTCCGCCCTGCTCGTTCGCGTCACCACTGGAGCCGAAGATCGTCATCGCCGGCTAGTCTGCCAGGAAGCGCCCGATCGCCGCTACCACGTCGCGCGGCTTCTCCTGCGGCGGTGCATGGGCGGCGTCCTCGAGCACGACGAGCTTGGCGTAGCGACCCATGCGCGCGTGCAGCCGCTCGCCGATCTCGAGCGGGAAGACCGCGTCGTGCCGGCCCCACAGCAACAGCGCCTCGTGCCGGTCGGCGTCGATCGCCGGCACCGGGCCGCCGAGGCGGGTCAGCAGGTCGTCGATCAGCGCGTGCTTCTCGGCCACGTGGTTGCGGAAATGCAGGCGATGCACGTCGCGCAAGACGAAATTCGGCACCGCGGGCGGGCGGTGGAAGCCGACGCCGAGCAGCCGACGAACCCCTTCCGGATCGCGCGGCAGCAGCAGCTCGCCCGGATGGCCCATCTCGAAGCGCGCGTTCAGCGCCGCGACGTCGCTCTCGTCCATCACGTCGCCCGGCGTGCCGAGCAAGACGAGTCGGTCGACCCGCTCGGGGTGGCTGGCAGCCAACGCCCAGGCGACCAAGCCGCCGTAGGAGAGGCCCGCGACGTCGATCCGCCGGCCGGCCGGGATGAAGGCGTCCATCAGCGCGAGCATCGCGCCGACCTGCGATTCGAGGTTGGGCTGCCAGGTGCCGCCGTGGCTCTCGCCGAAATACAGCAGATCCGGAACGATCATCCGATGCCGGCGCGCGAGCGTTGGCGCCACGGCGTGCCATTGCCACAGCGCGTCTGCCCCGAAGCCGCCGAGCAGGAGCAACGCCGGGCCGCTGCCGCCGACCCAGGCCGCGACACGACCGCCGCCGGGCAGCGCGAGCACGCAATGCCGGAAGCCGGCGCGCAGCATCCGCCGACGCAACGACGCGTCGCGCAGCTGGGCCGGACCGAGCGACGCCAACCGCCCGCCCGAGCTGCGTCGGGCGCCGCTGCTTGGCATGGCGGTCGGGGTCAACAGGCCGATCACGTGGGCTCCTTCGGGCTCTGCTCGCCCTCGGCGTCGCGCGGGGACGCGGCTGCCGACCCATCGAGGGTAGGCAATTCCGCGGCTTCCTCCAATTTCTGCGCCTCTTCCGGCCGGCCGCCTGCGTCGCCTGGCTGTGGCTCGGGCCGCAGCGCGTCGCGGGCGTCGGTCACCAGGCTGCCGAGGACCTCGAGCACGGTCGCGCGCTGGGTCTGCACCTCCTCATCGGCGCGGTGGATGCCCTCGTCGAAAAACGCCACCACGTCGCGCCGCGAGAGGGTGCCGAGGACGATGGCGTTGTCCTCCGGGTCGACCACGACCAGCTCGTCGTGGTGGGTGCCGACGAGCTTGTCCATCGCGTCGCGCAGCGGCTCGTCCGGCAGCAACGTCGGCGTATCACCGATGAGGTCGGCGGCGACCACGAGGTCGTCCAGCCCCGCCTCGACCACCGCCTCGCGCAGCGCCGGCTCGTCGACCACGCCGACCAGGCGGCCATCGTCGTCGATCACCGGGAAGGCCGCGTGGTGGCTCTGCGCGAAGAGGGTGCGCAGCTCGCCGAGCGGCGTATCCGGGTGCACCGCGACCGGCACCTCCCGCTCCAGGTTGTTCATCGCGTCGCCGACGGTGAAGCGGCGGGCGGCGAGGTCGAGGGCCTGGTCGAGGTGGCTGCGGGTGTCCATCCGGGTCCCAGCCTGGGCCTCGAAGAGGGTGGTGTCGCGGTTGAGCAGGTAGGCCACGACGCAGACCCACATCGCCGGCACGAGCATGTGGTAATTGCCCGTCATCTCGGTGATCAGGATGATGGTGGAGATCGGCGTATTGGAGACGGCGGCGAAGAAGCCGACCATGCCGAGGACGACGAACGCGCCCGGGTGCGGCGTCAGCGCCGGCAATAGGGTGTGGCTGACGTGGCCGACCACGCCGCCCAGCGCGCCGCCGATCACCATCGAGGGCGCGAAGACGCCGCCGGAGCCGCCGGAGCCGACCGTCAGCGCCGTGGTCACGCTCTTCAGCAGCGCCAAGCCGAGCAGCGTCGCGATCGCGATCCTGCCGTCGAGCGCCTCCTGCAGGATGCCGTAGCCGGTGCCGACCGTGGCCGGCAGGGCGAAGCCGATGATGCCGACGCCGAGGCCGCCGATCGCTGGCTTCAGCCAACGCGGTAGGTCGAGCGTGGCGAAGCGCCGGCTGACGGCGCGGAAAAAGGCGATGAACCAGCGCGCTTGGACGGCCAGGACCAGCGCCAAGATCAGGTAGGGACCGAGCTCGAGCGGGCTCTCGAAGCGGTAGCCCTGCAGCAGGAAGAGCGGGCTCCAGGCGAATTTCACCGTGTAGATCGAGTAGGCGACGATGCTGGCGATGATCGAGGGGACGATGACCTCGTGCTCCAGCTCCATCTCGCGGTAGAGGATCTCGGCGACGACCAGCGCCGAGGCCACCGGCGCGTGGAAGAGCGCGCCGATGCCGGCCGCCGCCCCCGCCGCGGCCAGGGTCAGCGCCTCGCGCCGGGTCAGCCGCAGCGCCCGCGCGATGAGCGCGCCGAGCGACATGCCGATTTGCGCCACCGGGCCTTCGCGTCCGGCCGAACCACCCGAGCCGAGGACCAGCGCGCTCGCCAGCGTCTTCACCCAGACGACCCGGCGGCGCGGCGTGGTGCCGGCGTGGTAGGTCCGGATCATCGCGTCCAAGCCGCCGCCCGCCGCTTCCGGCGCGAGCCGCTCGACCAGGATCGCCGCCAAGAGCGCGCCGCCCGCGGGGATGAAGAGCAGCGCCCAGCGGCGGAATTCGGTCGTCGTCGAGGTGAAGAGCGGGGGCTCGCCGCCCGGCGTCGCGGGCCGGAAGCCGGCGAGGTCGCCGAGCAGCAAACGTTCGGCCGCTTCCACCACGACATGGAACGCGATCGCGCCCGCGCCGACGACCACGCCGAGGCCGACGTAGAGCAGCAGAAAGCGGCCGAAGGCGCGTGACTCGTGGACCGCGAAGTAGCCGCGCATCCGCTCCAGCCACGCCGGTGCGCGGCGCATGGCGCGACGGAACTGCCCGGTCCTGCGTCGTTCGTTGTCCATCGTGCTCGCCGGGCGGGGGCCCTCGCCTTGCCAATTCCGCGTGCGCGGTCGCAGCATCGAGGCCGTCGCACAGCCGGAGGGTTCCATGGCCGCGGTCGAAGTCCAGTACGAAGGTTGGTTCTCGCGCATCCTCGGATCGATCAAGAGCGTGCTCTTCGGCGGGCTGCTCGTGCTCGTCGCGGTGCCGCTGCTGTGGTGGAACGAGGGCCGCGCGGTGCAGACGGCGAAGAGTCTGGAGCAGGGCGCCGGCGAGGTCGTCTCGGTCGCCGCCGACCGCGTCGATCCGGCCAACGAGCGGACGTTGGTGCACGTCAGCGGGCAAGCCGTCGCCGCCTCGACGCCGGAAGACCCGATCTTCGGCGTGCGGGCCGAAGCGCTGCGGCTGCGGCGCGCGGTCGAGATGTTCCAGTGGCGGGAGCACGAGCGCACCGAGGAGCGGAAGAAGCTCGGCGGCGGCAAGGAGCGACGCACGACCTACAACTACAAGGCCGAATGGACCGAATCGCACGTCGACTCCAGCCGCTTCAAGGAGCCGGGCCACAGCAACCCGCCGGGCCTGCCCTATCCGAGCGAGACCTTCGACGCCGAGGCCAAGCTCGGCGCGTTCACGCTGATCCCGGAGCAGCTCGCCGAGCTCGACGACTTCACGCCGCTGCCGCCACCGGAGGCCGCGCTCGGCAAGCAGCCACCGCCCGGCTATGCGCCGCCGCGGGCGATGGGCTCTGCGCTCTACCTCGCGGTGCAGGGGGGCGTCGCGCCCACGGCCGGCAGCCCGGCGATCGGCGACGTCCGCGTCCGCTTCGAGAGCGTGCCGGAGGGGCCCGTCTCGGTGGTCGCGGTGCAGAACGGCGAGAGCTTCGCGCCCTGGCAGGCGCCGGCGGGGGATGCGGTGCTGCTGGTCGCCGCCGGGAGCAAGACGGCCGACCAGATGTTCGCCAAGGCGCAGGCCGACAATCGCGCGCTGACCTGGGTGCTGCGGCTGCTCGGCTTCGTCTTCATGTGGGTCGGCTGGGGCTTGGTCTTCCGTCCGGTGGCCGTCGTCGCCGACGTGATCCCCTTCGTCGGCTCGATCCTCGGCTTCGGCGTCGCCGCGCTCGGCTTCGTGCTCGCCGGCCTCGGCAGCTCGGTCATCATCGCGATGGCGTGGATCTTCTACCGTCCGCTGCTCGGGATCACGCTGCTGCTCTTGGTCGGCGGCGTCGTCGGCGCGGTTTGGTACGCCGGGCGGCAGCGGCAGCTAGCGCGCGCCTGATCGCGGCCGGAGCAGCTTCCAGAATTCGAAGAGCGTCGGCGGCAGCAGGCCAGCGACGGCGGCAATCCCCAGCTGCAGTGGCTCGGGAGCGGCCAGGGCGAAGAGCGAGCGGCTCGGCTCCCAGGCGGCGAGGCCGACCTGCAGCGCGCAGGTGAGCACCACCACCCCGATCAGCCGTGGATTGCTGCTCGGGACCGTCTGCGGGTAGATGCGGCGGAAGCTGCGGAAGGTCAGCGAGAGGCCCATCTGCGCCACGACCAGCGTGTGCAGCGCGACGGTCCGCGCCGCGACCAGATCCCACCCTGCGCGCAGCGCGCCGAGGTAGACACCGAGCGTCACCGCCCCGGTGAGCACGCCGACGGCGCCGATGTGGCGCCATGCGTCGGCGTCGAGCATCGGCGCGTCCGGAGCGCGCGGCGGGCGGTCGAGGGCGTCGTCCGAGGCCGGGTCCATCACCAACGCCAGGCCCGGCAGGCCATCGGTGACCAGGTTGACCCAGAGCAGGTGCAGCGGCAGCAGCGGCAACGGCAGGGCGAGCACGCTGGCCCCCAGCACGACCAGCAATTCGGCCGTATTTCCAGCAAGCAGGAAGCAAAGCGCCTTCTTGATATTGTCGTAGATGCCGCGGCCCTCGCGGATCGCCGCGACCACGCTGGCGAAGTCGTCGTCGCCCAGGACCAGGTCGGCGGCCTCGCGGGTGACCTCGACCCCGGTTCGGCCCATCGCCACGCCGACGTGGGCCTCTTTCAGCGCCGGCGCGTCGTTGGTGCCGTCGCCGGTCATCGCGACGATCTCCCCGGCGGACTTGAGTCGCCGCACCAGGGCCAGCTTCTCGGCCGGCGTGACGCGCGCGAACACGGCCCGATCCAACCCCGCCGGCGGCGGCTCCCCCTCGACGACGATCCCCATCTCGCGCGCGATGGCGTCGGCCGTGGTCGGGTGGTCGCCGGTCAGCATCACCGTCCGCACGCCGGCGGCGCGGGCGACGCGGACGGCCTCGATCGCGGCGGGCCGCGGCGGATCGGCGATCCCGAACAGCCCGAGCAAGCGCAGCTCGCCCGCCGCATCGTCGCCGTGGCCTTCGGCGACCGCGAGCACGCGCAGGCCCCGGCCAGCAAGCGCGGCGTTCGCCGCCCGCGCGCTCTCGGCGACGCCCTGCGCCGATGCACCCTGCGCCGATGCACCCTGCGTCGATGTACCCTGCGCCGCTGCACCGCCGCCCAGGCTCGGCAACAAGCGGTCCAGCGCTCCCTTGACGTAGCGTTTGCCGTCGGCACGCAGCACCGCCATCTGCATCTGCTCGGCGTCGAAGGGCCAAGTGCGCACCCGCGGGTTGTCGCGCTCGATCGTGACCCGTTCGATCTTGCCGCGCCGGGCTGCGTCGAGCAGCGCGATCTCGGTCGGATCGCCGACGCCACGGACCGGGAGATCCGGATCGAAGGCGTCGCTGTCGCGCAGCGCCGCCAGCTCGGCGTCGCAGCAGGCCGCCGCGGCGTAGATCAGCTGCTCGTCGCGGACGCCATCGGCCGTCCAGCGCTCGCGCACCTGCATCACGCCGCGGGTCAAGGTGCCCGTCTTGTCCGTGCAGATCACCGTCGCCGAGCCGAGCGCCTCGACGGCCGGGAGTCGGCGGACCAGGACCTGTCGCGCCGCCATCCGCTCGACGCCGATCGCCAACGCGATGGTCACGATCGCCGGCAATCCCTCGGGGACCGCCGCAACGGCCAAGGAGATCGCCGTCTCCAAGAGCAGCAGCCACGGCTCGCCACGGAACAGGCCGAGCGCGACGACCACGCCGACCACGCCGAGGCAGAGCCAGCCGAGGCTCTTGCCGACTTTGGCCAGCTGGCGCTGCAGCGGCGTCTCGCTCTGCTCCACTGTCGCCAGCAAATGCGCGATATGTCCGAGCTCGGTGCGCGGTCCGGTCGCGACGACCACGGCGCGGCCGCTGCCGGCGGCGATCGCCGTGCCCATGAAGACGTGATCGCGGCGCTCGGCCAAGGGCGTCTCCGCTGGCGTCGGCGCGGTCGTCTTCTGCACCGGCTCGGATTCGCCCGTCAGCGTCGCTTCCACCACGCGGAGCGCGTCGGCCGAGACCAAGCGCGCGTCGGCTGCGACCACGTCCCCGCCCTCGAGCAGCAGCACGTCGCCGACCACGACCTCCGCCGCCGGTACGACCTTGGCCAAGCCGTCGCGCAAGACCCGGGCCCGCGGTGCGGTCATCGAACGCAGCGCCAGCACCGCCCGCTCGGCGCGATGCTCCTGCAAGAAGCCGACGATCGCGTTCAGCAGCACGATCGCGACGATCGCGACCGCTTCGGCGACGTCTCCGAGCGCGCCGGCGACGATGGCCGCCGCGATCAGCATCCCGATCAGCGGCGAGGCGAATTGGCTGAGCAGCAGGCGCCACGCTGGTCGGGCTTGCTGCCGCTGCAGCTCGTTCGGTCCGTCGGCGGTCAGCCGCTGCGCCGCGGCGAGCGCGGTCAGGCCGATGGCGTCGGCGTTCGGGCGAGTCGGAGGCGGGGCGGAGGGGATCGTCACCCCTGCAGCTTGGCGGCATGCGGCCCTGACGCCAAGATCTCGACTGCGTCCTCACGCTTGACCGCCTCTGGGGGCCCTCTCATCATCGACGCGGGCACCCCTCTTCACCTCTGCTGCACAATCGCTGCGAGTCCGCTGATGACGTCACGCCTGGTCGGTCGAACCTTCCTGAACCCCCTGCTCGACTACGGGCTGATCGGCGGCGGCCTCTCGCTGCTCGCCGCGGCCATCGTGCTCGCCTGGCCGGACGACGCCGCCAAGGCGCTCTTCTCCTTCCGTGGGCCGCAATGGGGCGGTGTCGCCGCCGTCTCCTACTTCGTGCTGCTCGGCAACAGCGCCCATTTTGCCGCCTCGACGGTCCGCCTCTACACCAAGCCGGGCGCGCAGGGCGCGTTGCCCTTCCTCAGCTTCGCCTTCCCGCTGGTCTGCCTCGCGGTCCTCGGCGTCTGCCTCGCCTTCCCGGCGCTCGCGGGCAGCCACCTGCAGTCGCTCTACCTGACCTGGTCGCCCTACCACTACGCCGCGCAGGCCTACGGCTTGGCCGTGATGTATTGCTTCCGCTCGGGCTGCATCATCGACGGCCGCGACAAGAAGCTGCTCTGGTGGGCGGCCATGCTGCCCTTCTTCTACGTCGCGACCTTCTCGGGCTCGGGACGCACCGGCATCGGCTGGTTGTTGCCGATGCCCCTCGCCGAAGTGGCGGTGGTCGGGCCGGCGCTGGCCCTGCTGCAGCAGACCGGTGAGCGGGTGTTGCCCGTCGCCGCCTTCGTGATGCCGTTGTGGCTCTTCTGGCGGGTCGGTCGCAGCAGCAAGGGGCCGATGCCGCTGATCAGCCTGCTCGCCATCCTGAGCAATGGGGTGTGGTGGCTGATCTTGCCGGATCAGGACGCCTTCATGCTGGCGACCGTCTTCCACAGCATCCAATACCTCGTGATCATCGCGATCTTCCACGTCAAGGACCAGACCGACCTGGCCGACAACCGCCGCTCGCCCGCCGCCCACGCGCTGCTCTTCTACGGCGCCTGCCTCGCGCTCGGCTATGGCCTCTTCCACCTGCTGCCGCACGGCTTCGTCGCTGCCGGATTCGGCCCGGTGGAGTCGTTCATGCTGGTCGCCGCCGCGATCAACCTGCACCACTTCATCGTCGACGGCTTCATCTGGCGGCTGAAGAAGGGCGACGGCAACCGGCGGGTCGTCGACGAGGGCGCGGCGCCGGCCGAGCAGCCGAGCTTGTCGGCGGTTCCGGCGTGAGCGCGGCGCCGCTGCTGCCCGCGCGCTACCGCTGGGCCGGTCTGCTCTCGGCGCTCGCGTTCGTCGGCCTGGCGCTCGCCGGCCTTTCCCGGACCGTGATGCAGCAGGGGCATCCGCCCTCGATTGCCACCGGCTTCAACGCGGCGCTCGACGATCTGCAGCGCGGCGGCGCCGTCCCGGTCGAGCAGCTCGAGAACGCCGCCGCCATCGCCGTCAACGAGCGGCACGCGCATCGCTACAACCTCGCCACCGCGCTCGCCGCACAAGGCAAGACCGAGGCCGCAGTCGCGCAATTCCGCGCCGCCCTCGCGGTGAAGCCCGATTACGCCGTGGCCCACCGCGACCTCGGCATGTTGCTGCTGCGGACGGCGCGCAAGGGCGAACCGGTCGACGCCGCCATCGCGCACCTGCAGGCGGCCGTGCGCTTCGACGGCAACGACGGCGCGGCGTTCTTCGGCCTCGGCAACGCGCTCGGTCGGGCAGGGCAGTGGCAGCCCGCGGTCGCCGCGTTGCGACAGGCCGTCGCCCTGGGCGTCCGCGCGCCGGCGCTGCAGCACAACCTCGGCGTCGGGTTGCGCGCGCTCGGCGACGAAACCGGTGCCCGCGCGGCCTTCGAGGCGGCCTTGGCGCTCGATCCGGGCTACGCCCGCAGCCGGGCCGCGCTCTCGGGGCGCTGACGCCGGCCCGCCCCCTTCCGCCCGCGCCCCCTTCCGCCCGCGCCGTGCCCGCCGTATCGTCCCGGCTCGGCACCGACGCCTGGACCGCCCGACCCGCACGCCCCGAGGAGCCCGCATGAACGACGCCCGCGTCCACGATCCCGGTAGCTTCCGCCCCGTCCCGAAGACCGGCGTCATCTACGTGATGAGCGAGGCGGCGCAGCGTGGCTTCCACTACGGCCACCCCGATTGGGCCAACCTCGGCCAGGGTGCGCCCGAGACGGGGCCGCTGCCGGGCGCGCCGGAGCGGCTCGCGTCGGTGGCGATGACCGACGCCGACCACGAATACGCCCCGGTTGGCGGCCTGATGGAGCTGCGCCAGGCCGTCGCGGAGCTCTACAACACGCGCTACCGCCGCGGCATGGCGAGCCAATACACCGCCGAGAACGTCGCCATCAGCTCCGGCGGCCGCTCCGGCCTGACCCGCATCGCGGCGGCGCTCGGCAATACCCACCTCGGTCACCTGCTGCCGGACTACACCGCCTACGCCGAGCTGCTCGACAATTTCCGCGCGTTCGTGCCGATCCCCATCGTCGTCGACCGGGAATCCGGCTTCCGCCTCTCGCCGCGCCTGCTCGAGCGCGAGATCTTGGGCCGCGGCATCGGCGCGATGCTCTTCTCGAATCCGTGCAACCCGACCGGCCAGCGCCTCGGCGGCCACGAGCTCGGCGAGCTGCTCGAGGTCGCCCGCCGCACCCGCTGCAACCTCATCCTCGACGAGTTCTACAGCCACTACCTCTACGACCACCCGGTCGACAACCCGCCGGCCGAGTCCGCCGCAGCCGCGGTCGAGGACGTCGACACCGACCCGGTGCTGGTCGTCGACGGGCTGACGAAGAACTGGCGCTACCCGGGTTGGCGCCTCTCCTGGACGCTCGGGCCGAAGGACGTCATCGCGCGGATCATCTCCGCCGGCAGCTTCCTCGACGGCGGCCCGGCCCATCCGCTGCAGGTCGCGGCGATCCCGCTGCTCGACCCGGCGGTCGCCGACGCCGAAGCGCGCGCGATCCAGGCCACGTTCGGCGCCAAGCGGCGGCTGATGCTCGACGCATGCCGCAAAATCGGCCTGGTCGTCGATCCTGCGCCGCGCGGTGCGTTCTATTGTTTCGCCAGCTTGGAGCGCTTGCCGCCTTCGCTGCGGGACGGCCACAGCTTCTTCCGCGCCGCGCTGGAGCAGCAGGTCATCGTGGTGCCGGGGCGCTTCTTCGACGTCGACCCCGGCGGCCGCCGGGCGCACCTGCCGTCGCGCCTCGAGGGCTACGTCCGGCTCTCGTTCGGCCCGGCGGAGAGCGAGCTGCGTCGCGGCTTGGACCGCCTCGCCGCCGTCGCGCGGGCCGCGTCGTGAGCTGGCTCGGCGGGCTCCGCGTCAGCCTCGGCCGGCTCGTCTCGATCGTCGTGCTGCCCGCCATCATCCTCTCGCTCTTGCCGCTCTCGCTCGAGCGCCGCTTGGTGCTCGGTCCACGGCTGGCGCGGATCTGGGGCCGGATGATGCTGGCCTTCTGCGGCATCCGGCTGCGGCTGACCCCGGCGGCCCGTGACGTGCTGGAGAACCGCGCGCCGCGGGTGCTGACGCTCAACCACAGCAGCACGCTCGATCTCTTCGCCGGCGGCGCGTTCTACCCCGAAGGCTGCGTGACCATCGCCAAGGCCGAGCTGCGCAAGGTGCCGCTGCTCGGCCCGGCGACGGTGCTGCTCGGCATGGTCTACATCGACCGTTCCGACGCCGGCTCGGCGCGGGCGTCGCTGCACGCCGCCGCCGCGCGCGTCGTCGCCGAGCGGCTGGTGGTGCTGATCTCGCCGGAGGGGACGCGCAACAAGACGCCTGGGCTGTTGCCGTTCAAGACCGGCGCCTTCGAGCTCGCCGCGGCGGCGGGCGTCCCCGTGGTCCCGCTGGTCTGGCACGGCTGCCGCGAGCTCTGGCCGATGGGGGCGGTGGGGCCGTGGCCGGGTGAGGTCGTGGTCGACGCGCTCGAGCCGCTCACGGTCGACAAAGACGCCGACCGCGCCGCGCTGCGGGCCGTCGCCGACCGGCTACGTGAGCGGTACGAGGTGGCGTTGGCGGCGGGGCCGCCGACTCGGGGCCGAGCGCTATTCTGAGCCTTTCAGCGAGGCCACGCCGAAGACGAGCAGGCCCAGTAGCGACGCCCCCGCCACAATCCGATCCGAGGTCGGCGGTGCCGACCAACGCTGCGACCCCACGGCGAGCCGCAGGAGTACGTAGCCGACGGCGGGCAGGCCCGCGTCGACCCGCTTGCTCGGCAGGGCGAGCCGACGCAGCAACAGGCACATGCCGCCGAGCCCGAGCAGCCCGAGCCACGGCCCGCTGGGGAAGGCGACGGCGAGCGGGTGTGCGCCGCGTGCGGCGAGGTGGTCGTGGGCGAGCGCGCACCCGCCACGCGCCACAAGGACTTCTTCGCCAAGGGGTGTGGTTGGTAGCGACCTGAGGGCGCCCAGCCCCCCAGAGAACAGAAGTCTAGAACCAGGAGACGACGCGGAGTCCGTTCTCGACCGCGTTCACGTACCCCGCGCCCACTTGGCCCTTGGAGTTCGCTCCGAGGCAGCGGATCTGGCTGTCGAGGCAGATGAAGCAGCTGTGGCCGCCGTTGGTCGCCATCGCGATCGGCTTGAATTTGTTGATCTGCACCGACGCTGCGAAGATCGGAAGGTCGCTGCCATAGCTGTCCATCGCGAGCGCTGCGGTCTGGTTGTATCCGGCTCCAAAGACGCCCTTGGGCGTCAGCACGAGCGTCGCGGCGCCCGAAATGACGTCGAGCGGGCGCGCCGTCAAACCGAGGGTACTGGTCGGTGCCAAGACTTTGGTCGTCGCGGTGGTGCCGATCGCGCCGCCACCGAAGAGGCTGGTGCCTCGGAAGAAGAGCTGGCTACCGCGACCGGGGGTCATCATGCCGTAGTCGCCGGCCCAGAGCACTTTGGCCGTCGGGGGCGTGGTGACCTTCACTGGGAGCGCGTTGATGCTCACGCAGTTCGCGTTGATATTGCAGTAGGTGCCCGAGCCCCAACACAAGACCTCCGCCTTGGAGGTATGCGCACAGAACGTGTTTCCGTTGCCGCTCAAGTCCACGACGTCGTTGGGGAGGTTCTTGACGGTGTGCGGGGTCGCGTTGCTGGTGTTGGTGGTGCCATCGCCCATCTGCCCGGCATCGCCGCGGCCCCAGCAGAGCACGCTCCCGTCTGTTCGCAGGGCGCAGAAGCCCTCGTAGCCGGCTTGCAGCTTCTTGATCTTGTCGACCGCTGGGAGCTTGGCGGCGACGAATCCACCGTAGCCGAGGGTGGCGCCGTATTGCGGCAAGCCCCAGCAGTAGAGATCCGCGTTCGAGTCGACCATGCAGCTCGCGCGATTGGCCATCTGCACATCGACGGCGTTTGCGGCGCCCTGGACCGCGTAGGCCGACGTCACGAACACGCCGTTGTAGCCCGCTTGGTATGCGTTGCTTTCGCCCCAGCATTTGACCGTGCCGTCGCCCTTGACCGCGCAGCTCGTCATCCCGGCGACTGCCACCGCGCGCGGCAGGTTGCTCGCCACCGCACCGCAGGTCCCGGATGTACAGACGGCCCGCACGCCGCAGGGCGAATCGTCGGGCAGCGTCGCCTGAGTGCACTTGCCGCTGATGAGGTTGCAGACGCCTTCGGTGCAGGGGTTGCTGTCGTCGAAGCAGTCGTCGTTCGAGGCGCACCCGACCGCGCAATCACTGGTGGGCTGGAAGACGCAACCGCCGTCCTTCGGATCGCAGCTGTCGATGGTGCAAGGCTTGCCGTCATCGCACCACGTATTGGCAGTGCCGGCGCAACCAGCCTTGCCGTCGGTCTCGATGCAGGCGTCTCCGGTCGTGCAGGCGTCGCCGTCGTCGCACGGCGCGATCGCGCCGCCGACGCAGACGCCATTGTCACAGGCGTCATCGGCAGTGCACAGCTTGCCGTCCTCGCATGCGCCGCCGCTGAGCTTGGTGTGGGCGCACGTCAGCGTCGAGGGGTTGCACGTATCGGTGGTGCAGACCTCTCCGTCGGAGCATTGCGTGTCGCTGAGGCATGGCTCGGTGACTTGGACCCAGCCGGTCGAGGAGGCCCAGTCCGTGCCGTTGCCGTGGTACCCGCCGCCTGTACAGTAGACGCTACCGCCCGTCGTGACAGCACAGGCCAAGAGGTTGCCGACGGAGACATCCACCGCTTTGGGGGCGAGCAGCGATTTGACGCGCTTGGCCGTGTCTGTGGTGGTGCCGTTGCCGAGCGTGCCGTAGTTGCCATAACCCGCTGCCCACATCACGCCGTCCTTGTCGAGCGCCAACGAGATCGTCGTCGAGGAGCTCTGCTGATTCTGAGCATAGTGTCGCAGGACGGTGATGTCCGGGAGTTTGGTCGTCGGGACCGACGCGCTCGAATAGAGCGTGCCGAGGCCCAATGAGCCGTAGTAGTCGTAGCCGCGGCCGTAGGCGACCGAGTCGTCGCCGACCCACACCCGCGTGCCACCACCGATCCAGAGCCGATCGGGGTGCTCGACCGACTCCACCACGGTCGGTGCGGTGACGTTGGCGCTGCCCTCGACGAGGACGCCACCCGAGTTGCTGCCCCAACAGGCGACATCGTTGTTGGCGCTGACAGCGCAGAACCGGTCGCCGCCGGTGAGGAGCCGAACGGGTGGCCAGCTGAGTTTCGCCTCGACGGGCGTCAGGGAGGTCTTGCTCGTGCCGTCGCCGAGTTGCCCCGAGCTGCCGACGCCGACGCAGAGCACGCTATTGCCCGATTTGTAGACGCAGGACGCGCGACGATTCAGCGCCACGAGCTTCGCACCGGCGAGGTAGGGGTTGCTACTGGGCGTGGTGACCGGGTTCTTGTCGCCCGTGCCGAGCTCGCCGTATTGGTTCTTGCCCCAGCACAAGACCTGGCCGTCGGACCGCGTGGCGCAGTAGCTCGGGCTCGATGCCGCGCTGGTCAGGGCCACGACGCTGCTCAGGCCGGCCACCGGCTGGGGCTTGAGCAGCGTCCCCGAGAGCAGCTGGCCCCAGCAGAAGACCCGCTGGTCGCGGGCGACGACGCAGACCGACGAGTCGGTGATCGCGACGGCGCGAGCCCAGCCGGAGCTCGGGGCCCGGCACGTCCCGGCGCTGCAGAAGTGGCCGACACGGCAGATCTTGCCCTCATCCGCGACCGCATAGGAGCAGCTGCCGCCCGAGCAGGTATCGGCCGTGCAGCTGTTGTCGTCGTCGCAATCCGCGTCGCTGCTGCAGGTCGTGGCACAGGTGGCGTCGATGGTCGACTTGCACACGCCCGTCGCCTTGTCGCAGCTGTCGGTGGTGCACGGGTTGCCGTCGTCACACGCCCCTGGCGCCGCCGTGCCGCTGCAGCTCTCCTTGCCACCGACCACGACGCACGTGTCTTGCTGGGTGCAGCTGTCGCCGTCGTCACAGACCGTCGCCACGGAGAGGCAGCTGCCGCCGCTGCAGGTATCGGTCGTGCAGAGCTTGCCGTCGTCGCATTTGCCGGTGTCGTCCGCCGCGCCCTTGCAGACGCCGACCTGGCAGAGGTCCGGGCCCGAGCACGGGTTGCCGTCGTCACAGGAGCCCGACGCAAACGACGCCTTGCAGACGCCCGAGCCACACACCTCGGCGGTGCACGGTGAGCTGTCGGAGCAATCTGCGTCCTTCTGACAAGGCGATTGGACGACCGAGAACACCTTGATGACGGACGCGCCCGTCGGTCCCTGCGGCGACGTGTCGTTCTTGCCGACGCAGAGGATCATGCCCTTGTTCGTGAGGATGCAGGTGCCGTGGAGGCTGGCCTTGGCATCGACCACCTTGTCCAGGAGCGGGACGCGCGTCCACGTCTCCACCTTGCCGTTGGCCGGCGGCGGGATGCCGAGTTGGTACGAGGCGTCCGCGCCGGCTGCATAGAGCAGGCCGCCCTCCGTGATGGCGAAGGCGGTGTCGGGGCCGAGCCGGGCGGCGGCGACGTTGACCCCGGTCGGCATGGAGGCGAACGAGAAGCCCGACGGCGCGCCGGCGACGCCGAGCTGGCCGCCGTTGTTGGAGCCGCGACAGGCTCCCTTGCCGTTGGCCGTCCAGCAGAGGTTGCCGGCTTGCACCGCGACCCTGCCACCGATCAACTCGCTGCCGAAGCTCGCAGCCGCGATCGCGCCGGAGGCCGAGTCGAGCAGCGCGCGGCTGGCGTTGTCGCCCCAGCAGATCCAACGCCGCGACTTGCCCTGGGCGCAGAGGTTCATGTCCGTACCGACGAGGTCGGTCACGGGCTCGCTGAGCGTGATCTCGGTGGCGGTCTTGTGTGCCTGCGCATCCGCGAAGACGCGGTCGTTGGTGCCGATGCAGCGGACCTTGCCCGACGCGATGCCGCAGGTCGCGTTGGTCAGCGCCGTCAGCGCCGTCATGCCGGCCAGCTCGGGCACCTCGATCGGCAACGATTCGACGCCCGCGGCCTTGCCGAGGTCGCCCATCTGCCACGCCGCGTTGCTGCCCCAGCAGTAGACCTTGCCGCCGGTCGTCTGCGCGCACGAGTGGGTGGGCCCGACGGTCAGGTCGGTGGCGCCGGAGATGCCCACGACCTTGGTCGGAGCCGAGAGCGCGTAGATGTAGTCGACACCGCAGAGCTTGTTGCTACCACACAGGCCCCAGCAGTAGATCTCGCCGGCCTGGTCGATGGCGCAGTAGACGTACGATTGCCGATTGGCTTCCAGCTGCTTGGCCCAGCCGACCGAGGGGGCGGCGCAGACACCGGAGGCGCATTGGCCGCCCGCGCAGACGACGCCGTCGGCGGCAGCGTCGTGGGTGCACTTGCCGGTGGCCACCACGCAGGCATCGACGGTGCAGTCGTCGCCATCGGCGCAGTCGGCCGCGGTCGCGCAGGGCGCGGTGCACGTGGGATCGAAGGTCGATACGCAGGAGCCATCCTGCTTGTTGCAGCTGTCGAGCGTGCAGGCCTTGCCGTCCGAGCAATCTTTGTCTTTGAGGCCAACGCACGACCCGGCCTTGCAGCCATCGACGGCGGTGCAGGGGTTGCCGTCGTCGCAGGTCACGCCGTCGGCGGCCGGCGCGGTCGTGCAGCCCGTCACCGCGTTGCAGCCGTCGACCGTGCACGGGTCGTTGTCGTTGCAGGTCTTGGCGGCGCCACCCTTGCAAGCGCCGGCGGCGCAGCTACCCGCGCCCGTGCACGCGTCACCGTCTTCGCAGCTTCCCCCCGTCAGCGCGGTGGAGGCGCACAGGCCGGTGCCGGTGTCGCACGTCTCGTTGGTGCAGGTGTTGCCGTCGTCGCACATCGTGTCGCTGGTGCAGAAGCCGAGCGCCTTGATCGGGGACGTGACCTTGGCGAACTGGCCGATGCCGAGCTCACCGCTGGTTCCGTCGCCGCTGCAGTAGACTTGGCCATTGAGCGCCACGACGCAGGCCGCCGAGGCACCGAGCGCGGCGTCGATCACGACCGGCGCGAAGCCCGACGCCACCGGGGACAGCTGCTGAGTGGTGCCGCCGTCGCCGAACTCGCCGTTGGCGTTCAGGCCGGCCATCCAGAGCTTGCCGTCGCGCGTCAGGAAGCTCTGCGTGCCGGCGCCGCCGGAGAGGCCGACCACGTCTGCCGCGAGCTTGGCGGTCTTCGGGGTCGCGGAGGTCGCCGGCTTGTCGCCGGTGCCGCCGTTGCCGCTCGCGAGGCTGCCGAAGCACTGTACCGCGCTGCCGTTGGCCATGCACGTGCTGTTGAGCGTGCCGCCAATGGTGCGCAGGTTCGCGATCGGCGCAGGATGCTCGGTGGGAACCTTGGTGAAGGACGCCTCGATGGACGAGCTCTGTCGTTGGCTGTTCAGACCCCAGCACCACAGGCTCTCGTCACTGCGGACGACGCAGACGTGGCGATTCCGCGCCATGATCGCGCGCACGCCGGTCAGCCCGGGCAGCGCCTTGGGCGCGCTCGTGGTCGCCGTGGTGTTCAGGCCCGTGGCGTAGTCGTTGCCCTTGCCCCAGCAGCGCACGGTGTCGTCGGTGAGCAGGGCGCAGGTGAAGCCGTCGCCGAGCGCGAGGTCGCGGGTGGCGGGGAGGTCCTTGACCTGCGTCGGCTTGCCCGTGGTGGCGACCGCCGATGCCGGGTTGGACTCGCGGTAGGTGTTGTCGCCCCAGCACCACACCGCCCCGTTGGTGTCGACCGCGCACGCGTGCGTCGCACCGACGCGGACCACGCGGATGTTGGCCGGCGCGGCCAGGTACGAGGGCTGCATGTGGGTGGACTTGCCGGAGTCTTGGCCGATCTGCTTGCGGCTGTTGTCGCCCCAACAAGCGACGCGGCCGTTCCAGGTCCGTGCACAGAAGAACGCCGCCGCCGGAGAGGACGCGATCTGCGTCGCCCAACCCGCCGTCGTGGGGGCGCAGGCGCCCTTGTCGTCGCAGATCCTACCGTCGCCGCAGAGCTGCCCGGTGTGCGAGGGCGTGAAGACGCACGCCCCCTGGGCGCTGCAGCTCGGGGTCGTGCAGAGGTCGCCGCTGGCGCAATCCGCGGCGGTCTTGCAGGCGATGGTGCAGGGCTGCTTTGCCACATGGCTGCAGGCGCCCGACTTGCTGTCGCAGCTGTCTGTCGTGCACGGCAGGCCGTCGTCGCAGGTCTCGACCGCGCCGGCCTTGCAGGTGTCGGTCGCCTTGTCGCAGGTCTCCGCGGAGGTGCATGCGTCGCCGTCGTCGCAGACCTTCGGCCCGGTGGCGATGCACTTGCCGCCCGTGCAGGCCGCGGCGGTGCAGGGGGTGGCGTCGACGCAGGCGGTGCCGTCCGTCGCGGGCGCGTGGCTGCAGGCGCCGGTCTTGGCGTCGCAGAGGTCCGCGGTACAAGGCTGACCGTCATCGCATTTCGCGACCTTGCCCGGCTTGCAGGAGCCTCCGATGCAGCTGTCGGCCACGAAACACGGCACGCCGTCGTCGCACGCCGCGCCGTCGGGCACGCCGAGGTTGCTGCACTTGCCGCCCACGCCACAGCTATCCGAGGTGCAGGGGTTGCTGTCGTCGCAGTTCTTCGCGCCACCCGCGGCGCATGCGCCCTTGGCGCAGGCGTCGGATTCCGTGCAGGGGTTGCCGTCGTCACACGGCGAGCCGTCCAGCGCGGTGTGGGTGCAGGCGCTGGCGTTGTCGACCGCCTTGGGGTCGCAGCTGTCCTTGGTGCAGGCGTTGGCGTCGTCGCAGTCGAGCTTGCTGCCCGGCGCACACTTGCCGTTGACGCAGGTGTCCTTCTCGGTGCAGGCGTCGCCATCGGTGCACGTCGCCGCCTGCGCCAAGTGGACGCAGCCGATGAGCTTGTTGCAGCTGTCGGCGGTGCAGGGGTTGCCGTCGTCACAGGCCATGGTCTTGCCGGCCGTGCAGGCGCCGCTGCTGCAGGCGTCGTTCTCGGTGCAGACGCTGCCGTCCTTGTCGCAGCCGATGCCGTCCTTGGCCGGCGTGGTCACGCATGTGCCGGTCTTCGGATCACAGGCTTCGAGGCTGCAGCTGTCGCCGTCGTCGGCGCAGGTCACCGCAGTGCCGGGCTTCAGCGCGCATTGGCCCGCGGTGCAGATCTGCGCGCCGAGGCAGGGGTTGGGGTTCTGCGCGTCGCAGTCGCCGTCGACCTTGCACTTGCAGACCTGGGCGCCGGGTGCGCACTTGCCGTCCTTGCACACATCGCCCGCGGCGCCGCCGGTGCAGCTGTCGCCGTCGCTGCAGGGCAGGGTGTTGTTCTTGTGGAAGCAGCCCTTCTCCGAGTCGCAGCCGTCGGTGGTGCAGGCGTTGCCGTCGTCGCAGGCGTCGGCGTCGGCGGTCACGATCGGCGTGCCCTTGCAGGCGCCCTTGCCATCACAGGCGTCGGCCTTGGTGCAGGCGTTGCCGTCGTCGCAGCTCGCCGTATTCGGCTTCTTGGCGGCGCAGCCGAGCTTGGGATCGCAGGCGTCGTCGGTGCACGGGTTGCCGTCGTCACAGGAGATCGGCTTGCCGGCGCAATCGCCGTCGCCGTCGCAGAGGTCGCCGCTGGTGCAGGCGGTCCCGTCGTCGCAGGCGCTGCCGGTCGCCGCCTTGGCGAGGCACACGCCGCCGCTGCACGCATCGGTCGTGCAGGCGTTGTCGTCGTCGCAGACCTTGGCCTTGCCGGCGCAGTTGCCGCCCTTGCAGACGTCGAGCTCGGTGCAGGCGTCGCCGTCGTCGCACGGGGCGGTGGTCGGCGCGTTGACGCAGCCGACGCCCTTGTCGCAGCTATCGCTGGTGCAGGGGTTGTCGTCGTCGCAGCCGAGCGCCTGACCGGCGCAGGAGCCGCCCTTGCAGGCGTCCTTGCCGGTGCAGGCGTCGCCGTCGTCGCAGGGCTTGGTGTTGTCGACCAGGGTGCAGCCGGTGGCGAGGTCGCAGGCGACGTCGGTGCAGGGGTTGTCGTCGTCGCAGCCCTTGTATTGGTCGGGGAGCTTGCCGACGCAGTCGCCGTTGACGCAGGCGTCGGCGTCGGTGCAGGCGTTGCCGTCGTCGCAGTCACCCTTGACGAAGAGGTGCTGGCAGCCCTTGGCAGGGTCGCAGCTATCGGCGGTGCAGACGTTGTTGTCCTCGCAGTCGACCTTCGCGCCGGTGCAGACGCCCGCGACGCAGCCGTCGCCAGTGGTGCAGGCGCTGCCGTCGCTGCATTTTCCGCTGTTGGCGGTCGCGGTGCAGCCGGCGGCGAGGTCACAGGCGTCGTCGGTGCAGGGGTTGGCGTCGTCGCAGGTCACTTTCGTGCCGACGCATTTGCCGGCGGCGCAGCTGTCGTCGCCGGTGCAGGCGTTGTTGTCGTCGCAGGGCGCGAGCACGGTGTCGGTCGCCGAGATCGGCGCGATTTGGCAGCCTTTGGCCGGATCGCAGCTGTCGGCGGTGCAGACGTCGCCGTCGTCGCAGACCACGCTGCTGCCCTTGCACGCGCCGCCATCGCAGGCGTCCTTGTCGGTGCAGGCGTCGCCGTCGCTGCACGGGCCCGCCGCGGGCGCGTGGCTGCAGCCAGGGCCACCGGTGCAGGCGTCGGCCGTGCAGACGTTGTCGTCTTCGCAGAGCGCCGCGCCGCCCTCGTCGGTCTCGCCGTCGCAGTCGTTGTCGAGCCCGTCGCAGCTCTCGTCGCTCGCAGCCTGCGGCGCGCAGCTCGAGAGGCCGCCGCCCGCGGGCGCGCCGGTCGCACCGGCCGGCAGGCATTGCCGCGTCGCCGAGCAGCCGGGCTGGCCGTCGACGAAGCACACCGTCTTGGCGAACGTGCCGATGGCGTAATCCGAGCAGGCGCAGGTCTCGCCCTTCGGCGGCACGCATTGCTTGGTCGCTTGGCCCGCGATGTCCTTCACCTCGGCGCAGACGCTGGCGCCCTTGGCCGGACAATCCGCGTCGCTCGTGCAGGCGATACCGCAGAACGCGCCCGCGGCGCCGCCGTCGACACACGATCCGCCCGGCGCGGCGATCGCGCACTCGGCGTTGCCGAGGCACGGCGCGCAGAGCGCGATCCCGTTCGGCATGCAGACCGCGCTGCCGGCCTCGCCGGCACAGATCTCGCCCGCGCCGCAGTCGCCGTCCTGCTTGCAGGGCTGGGCGCATTGCTTGACGCCGCTGCTCCAGACCACGCAGGCGCCGCCGCCGCTGCACTCGCCGTCGAGCTTGCAGCTGCAGCCCACCGCGCCCGGGCAGCCACCACCGACCGAGTCCGTGCCACCGGTGCCGTCGTCGCCGCCGGCCGTGTCGCCGGGTTCAACGTCGGCGTCCGCAGCGGTGGCGTCGCTGTCTTGGCCGATATCCTCACCGACGTCCGCGCCGACGTCGGTCGCCGCGTCGTTCGTGACGTCGTTGTCCGCGTCTGCCGCGACGTCGGTCTCTCCATCGAGCGCGGTGTCGCCCCCGCCGGCGTCGAGCGCCGCGTCCGATTCGGCCGCGTCCAGGGCGTCGATGCGGTCCACTGCCCCGTCCGGGAATACGTCGGCGAACGCTGCATCGGACGCGGTCGCGTCCGCAGCGCCGCTGTCTTGCCCTCCGCCCGTATTCGACGGAGCGTCCGCGCAGCCGAATTGCAGGACGACCAGCGCGGCGACACAGCGTGCCGTCACGAAATTCATGTTCAGGTTCATGTTCTAGGCTCGAGGAGTTGGGGCGTTTGGGCAGCGAACGCTCGCCGAGGCGACAACGTTCGACGCCAAACTGACGCAGATACACGCGGCAAGCAAGCGTCGATTCGCAGGGGCCGCGACTGCGGTCCGAGCGGGCCGCGCCGACGGGGCTCGCGCCCGGTACGAGGTGGCGTCGGCGGGGCCGCTGCCGTTCAAGACCGGCGCCTTCGAGTTGGCTGCCGCGGCGGGCGTGCCGGTGGTGCCGTTGGTCTGGCACGGCTGCCGGGAGCTCTGGCCGATGGGGGTCGTGGGGCCGCTGCCGGGTGAGGTCGTGGTCGACGCGCTGGAGCCGTTGATGGTCGAGAAGGGCGCAGATCGCGCGGCGCTGCGGGCGGTGGCCGATGCTTTGCGGGAGCGGTATCAACAGGCGTTGGCGGCGGGCGCGCCGTGAGGTGAGCGGAGGTTCCAGGTGCTTATACTTTACACTTTGCGCGTGGCCGAAAGGACAAAGCACACGCACCCGGAAGCCGTTTTCCGTTGGCTCATCGCTGCCGCCCTGATCTTGGCGGGCGGCTGCGGTGAGGGCGCCGTCGCCGCGGCGGATGGTGCCGCATCGGACGCCAGCGCCGACAGCGCAGCGACCGTCGGCGACCCCTGCCGCGATCCGGGCACCGACGGCGCCACGGCCACCTGCAGCAAGCCGACCAAGGAGCCGGCCTACTACGTGGAGCAGGCCAATCGCTACTTCGACACGCTGGACATCGACGCCGACCCCGAGAGCGTGCCCAACTACGCGCCGCAGGTCGCCCGCTGGGAGTGGCCGCCGTGGCTGCTGCTGACCGGCTTCAGCAAGGCGACGATGATCCAGACGAGCAAGCTGCTCAAGCAAGGCGATCCCTCGACCGTGCCGGTCCGCGACTGTCGATTCTTCCCGGTGCAGCCCTTCGCCCGCTGCCGGGTCTCGTTCAGCTACGCCGGCGGGCCGTGCCCGATCTACGAAGAGTTCGTCTTCAACGACGCCGGCGAGATGACCTTCATCGAGGCGTGGTCCGACCTCCCCGGCCTGGTGCCGACTGCCGCCGACGACCCCTGGGGCGAACGCACCGACATCGGCCGCCTCTCCACCCGCGTCCCGGGTCTCGGCAAGCCCGATGGCGCCATCGATCTGCTGGGTGCCGCGATGCAGGCGACCGCGGCGAACGACCCCGACGTCGCCGAGTTCGCCAAGCGTGCCGGTGATCAGTGGAAATACTGGGGCGAAGAGCTCGCCAACGCACCCAAGGACTTCTTTGCCAAGGGCTGTGGTTGGTAACCGAGAAGGAGGTTCGAGGTGCTTCTACCGATTCTTCGGCTGCTCGGCGCAGCCGCTGTGCTCGTTGGCTGCTCGCAGCCGGTCTACCGCACCACGACCGAGCCTCTGGTCCCGGTTCCAACGCTGGAACTGCAACGCTATGCCGGACGCTGGTACGAGATTGCCCGACTGCCCAACAGCTTCGAAGACGCCGAGTGCCTGACGGTCACCGCGGACTACACGCTGCGTGCAGACAAGACGGTCGAGGTCGTCAACACCTGCGTGCTTGCGGACGACGTCGACCGCTCTGTCGGGACCGCACGCGTTCCTGATCCCAAGGCTCCGGCGAAGCTCGAGGTCTCGTTCTTCCGGCCCTTCTACGGCGACTATTGGGTGATCGCCCTCGACACCGACTATCGCTGGGCTCTGGTGGCCGAGCCGCAGGGCAAGTACCTCTGGCTGCTCGCCCGAACGCCCAAGCTCGAATCGGCGATGGAGGCGGAGGTGATGCGGCGAATCGAGGCTGCCGGCTACCCGGTCTCTGCGTTGATCAGGCCGGAGAACGAGCGCCCAGCGCCCCCTCGGTGACGGCGCGCTTCGCCCACAGATAGACCGCCGACATCGGCATCTCGGGCACTGGTTCGACGCCGCAGTCGACTTCGACGAACCCCGCCTGCTCGACCCATGCCCGCAGCTTGGCCTCGCGGTAGCGGAATGCCTCGATCTCGGCGGCGCCACCGTAGTCGACCAAGCCCTCGCCCTCCCACGTCGCGAGCGACAAGGTGCCGCCGGGGACCAGCGCGTCGTGCCAGGCGGCGAGTGTGGCGGGGATCTCGGCCGCGGGTAGGTGGTGCAGCGCGAACCAGCAGAGGATTCCGGCAGCGCCTGCGACGTTCGGGCTGCGCATATCGCCGACCCGCACCTCGGCACCTTCGCTGAGTTTGGCTGCGGTGATCGCGACCATCGCTGGCGAGAGGTCGACGCCGATCAGGCGACGCTCCGGGTCGAACTCGGCACGGTAGCGCGCCAGCATCTGGCCGGAGCCGCAGGCGAGATCGACCACCGGGCCCGGCACATCACGGGTCTGCTCTGCCAGCCGCGCCAGCGCTTCGGCGTAGACGGGCTGCCCAATCTCTGCCTCGACCATCGCGTCGTAGTCAGCGGCGAAGGCGTCGTACATCTCGCGTACAGGATCCTTCATGCTCGGCGTCCTCCTCACGGCGAGCCGACATGCTAGGCTCCGTGCCGACCGCCGAACAGCCCAGCGAGGTCCGATGTCGCGCCACCTGCTCCGGCGCGGCGCTCTGCCCCTGCGAGGAAGATGCCGACTGCCCGAACGACAATCCCTGCTTTGGCACGCGCTCCTGCGACCTCACGACCGCGGCCTTCGTCTGCCGGCTGAACACCTCGACCCAGGTCCAATGCGCGACCAAAGACGTCGGCGCCTGCCATACCTTCGCCTGCGATCCCGCCGACGCGACCTGCAAGGCGCTGCCGCTGCGCGGGTGGTGGCCGATGCTTAGCGGGAGCGGTATCACGAGGCGTTGGCCGCCGGCACCGGCTATTTGTAGCCGGAGACCGCGACCAACTCCGAAGTGAAGCTATAGGCGAAGGAAATCGACTCTTTCGTGCCGTCGCCGTCGAGGTCGATGTCGGGCTTGAGGAGCGAGGACATCAGGCCCTTGATCGTCGCCTTGTCGAATCCGGTCTCCGCCAAGAGTTCGTCTGGAATCGAATCGATCCACGCGTTGAGGGCTGCGTTCGGGACCGCGCCACAAAATGCGCCATTGCTCGTTTGGGTCCAAGGCCCGCTCGCCGGCACGTCGCCGAAGAGGCTCGCCTCGCCGCTCGCCGTCATCTGGAATGGACTGCCGAACAGACCTACGAACAGCACGAACGGTGCGAGGAATTGCTTGCCCACGGCATCGAGATTGCCCTTGCTCGAGGTCGCCTGCATCGGCTTCGCCAGCGCGCAGGTTCCGCTGCCCTGCAAATCCCACGTCGTCACGTTCAAGGTCGCCGTCGAGCCGTTCCAATCTCCTGCAGTCATCGCCAGCTGGAACTGCGTCCCGGCGGTATTCCAACCGGCCGGGACCAGGAATCCGACGTCCTTGCCGCCCTTGATGGCGTCCGCAATGCCGTCGTTGAGTTGGGCATAGAGCCCCACCATCTTGCCCATGACGTTGTCCGCCGTGCCGTCGAGGTCGACGTCGCAGCCTTTGCTCTCCGACATCAGGGCGAACGAGGTCAGGCGCTGCACACCGGCCAGCGAATTCGGCGCGGGGAGCGCACAGTTCGGCACGACGCACGATCCCGCCACGCAATAGGAGCCGGGCGTGCAGCTCGGGACGCAGGCGAGCGGCGCCGACGTGTCGCCGCTCACATCTTGCGCCACGTCCGACCCACCCGCGTCGTTCGGCCACGCATCGGGCGGTCCCGCATCGGCGGTCGAGCCGCAGGCCGCCTTGAAGTCCGAGCAACAATCGCCGTATTGCTCGCAGGCGGAATCGCAGTAGCAGTTGTTGTTGCTTCCCGCACCGCCGCAATATCCGTAGCAGGTGCCGCCTCCGGCGTCGAAGCCGACGTCGGACGTCGAGTTGCCGTCCGGGGCAGCGTCCGAACCGATCCCGTCGGCATTCCACACATCCGTGGCGCCGCTATCGGCCGTGGTGCCAGCGTCGGCCGCACCACCGCCCGCGTCCGCATCGGCGAGCGTCACGTCCGTGAGCGCCGCGTCCGACGCTGCGTCCGATGGCGCGATCGGCGCGTCCCCAGCGCTGTCTTCGGTCGCGGCGCTGTCCAGGGTGGAGCCGCTGTCACCACCGCTGCTGCTGTCCACCGTCGCACCGCCGCCACCGCCCGCGTCCGCTCCGACGCAGCCCGTCAGCCCTCCGACGAGCACCTCACAGCCAGCCGGGCACGCCTTTATGGCCACCCAAATCCCGGAGTCGCAGCGCAGCCGGGCGCTGTTCGACCCCACCACGCCGCAGACCTCGACGCCTGGCCCCGCCGCGCACGCCGAGCCCGCGCTGAAGGTCGCAAAGCCGCCGCCTCCACCGCCTCCCGCGGTGCCGCAGCCGGCGAGCAGCAGGGTGCTGGCCAGCAGGAAGGTCTTGGATGAACTCGCCATGGCAACGCTCCAGCGTCTGGGCTCTGGTCCCAGCGATCATGATTGCGCGAAGTTGTCGCGCTCGAATCTAGGCCCGTCACATGCCCGCGCGCAAGCGGGAAGAGACCCCGTCCTCCGGCCCGAGGGCTTGAAAGCGGCGGCGCCCTCTCCCAAGGTGCGGACGACGCCTCCCACCGACAACCCCGGAGCCCACCATGTCCACCCGCCGCCGCGACCTCCCCTGGAGCCGCCAAATCCCCGACGGTGTCCGCTACGACACCATCGTCATCGGCTCCGGCATGGGCGGGATGACCGCCGCCGCGATGCTGGCGAAGCAGGGCAAGAAGGTCCTGGTCCTCGAGCAGCACTACGAGCCCGGCGGCTTCACCCACACCTTCCGCCGCAAGGGCTACCTCTGGGACGTCGGAGTCCACGCCGTCGGCGAGGTCACCACCCGCAGCCAGCCCGGCCGCGTCCTGCACGCGCTCACCGACGGCAAGCTGCAGTGGGCCTCGCTCGGTGAGGTCTACGACGAGTTCTACTTCCCCGACGGCGTGAACATCGGCTTCCCCGACAGCCGCGACAAATTCCGCGCCAACCTCCTCGCCGCCTTCCCCGACGAGGAAGCCGCGATCGACGCCTACATCACGCTGGTCCGCGACACCTGCCGGCAGATGCAGAGCTGGTACATGCGCCGCGCGCTGCCGCGCAAACTCGCGATGCTGCAAGGCTTCATCGGCAAGGGCGACGACCTCGACTTCTCCCGCACCACGATGGACGTGATCTCGGAGTTGACCGATAATCCGCAGCTGCAGACCGTCTTTGCGGCGCAGTGGGGCTACTACGGCTCGATCCCGCAGCGCTCCTCTTGGGTGATGCAGGCGCTGGTGGTCAAGCACTTCTGGTACGGCGGCTACTACCCGGTCGACGGCTCCGCCGCCATCGCCGCGCACCTGCTGCAGACCGTCGCCGACGCTGGCGGCTGGACCGTGACGATGGCCGACGTCGCCGAGATCCAGCTCGAGCGCGGCAAGGTCGCCGGCGTGCGCCTGGGCGACGGCCGTGCGATCCCGTGCAAGCGGGTGATCAGCGCGGTCGGCGTGCAGTCGACGATCAGCCGCCTGCTCCCCGCCGAGGTGCAGCAGCAGCCCTGGGCAGCCGAGGTGCGCAAGCTACGGCCGGCCTCGGCGCACGTCTGCCTCTACCTCGGCTTCAAGGGCGATATCCGCGCGGCCGGCGCCGGCTCGGCGAACAAATGGTTCTACGATACCTGGGATCTCGGCTTCGACGCCTGGGACGTCCGCGATCCCGACAAGATCGGCACCGCCGACATCCTCTACTGCAGCTTCCCCTCGCTCAAAGACCCCAACCACGACCCCGGCCCCGAGCAGCGCCACACCGGCGAGGTCGTCACCTTCGTACCATGGGAGGTCTTCGAGCCGTGGCTCGGTACGCGGTGGCGCAAACGCGGCGCCGACTACGACGCGCTCAAGCAGAAGATGCAGGACGTGCTGCTCGAGCAATTCCTCACCCGGATGCCGGGCCTGCGCGAGATGGTCGACTACGTCGAGCTCTCCACGCCGCTCTCGACCGAGGAATTCGTCCGCCCGATGCGCGGCTCGATCTACGGCCTCGAGCCGACGCCCGAGCGCTACACCGTCGACGCGCTGCGGCCGCAGAGCCCGATCCCCGGCCTGTTCTTCGGCGGTGCCGAGATCACCAGCGTCGGCGTCATCGGCGCGATGATGGGCGGCTTGATGGCGGCGGTGGCGGCTGAACCGCTGGCGAGCCTGAATTTCCTGCGCAAGCTGCCGCGGGGGTAGGCGATGACCCGCATCTTCGCTCCATTGGTGCTCTCACTGGCGCTGCTGCCCGCCGCAGCCGGGGCCGACGTCGCTGCCCCCTGTCGCGGCTCCATCTCGACGCCCACCGATGGCGCGACCTCGGTGCCGCTCGATGTGGTGATCCGCGGCGGCTGGAGCTGCGAATCGTCGAAGGACGCGCCGAGCTTCGTCGACGAGGACGGCGCCGTCGTCGCCGCCACGCTGACCGACGAAGGGGCCGAATTCTCGCTCACCCCGGACGTGCCCTTGCTGCCGGACCGCGCCTACCGCCTCGAATTTCCGGTGCCGACCTGCAACAAATCCCAGGCGTTGGTTCGCTTCACCACGGCCGTCGCGCCGACCCTGGTCGCGGTGCGGTCCTTTGGCACCAGCGACGAAGTCCACGCCATCGGCATCGAACTCTCCGAGCCGCTCGCCGCCGAGCTCGACGCAGACGCAGCCACGGGCTTCGTCAGCGTCGCGATGTCGGATTTCGCGGCCAAGCCGGTGCTCTCGCTGGGCCCGGCCTTTGCCAGCCTCACGGCCAGCTACAAGACGCTAACCAACCGACCCCCGACCGGCGGCAAGGTCCGCGTCACGCTGCGCAAGGGCTTGCCCTTCGCGTCGGGAGCGACGCTGCAAGCCGACATCGTCCGCACCTTCGCGATCGACGACGGCGACGCCGTGTTGCTGCAGCCCGCCGGCATCGTCGACAGCTGCTCCAGCGCCGGTTGCAGCGCCGCCACCCATCCGGGCCACGGTGCGCTGCCGGCGACGGCGCTGCTGGTCTTGTTCGGCCTTGGTTTGTCGTTCCGTCGTCGCGTCGCAGGTGTCGCCTGAACGCACGCACGCCGCGGTGACGGAATCGCCGCGCGCGCTGCAACTCCTAGAGGAACGCCCGCCTCCGCGCACGCTGGGGCGGCACCGACCGGGAGACCACCATGCGCCACCACCACCGCCGCCTCGGACTGCTCGGCAGCGTCCTCGCCGCCACCGTCGCCATCCTCGTCGCGGCGCCCGCCGTATTCGCAGCGCCCCCGACGACGAAGGCCACGACGAAGGCCGACAAGGTCGCCGACCAGCCGGCGAAGTTCATCGACATGGGCGATCTGGTGATCAACGGCGCCCCCCGCAAGCCGAGCGACATCTGGATCGAAGGGCGAAAGCGGGTCCGCTGGGGCGCGTGGCTGCGCATTGCGCCGAAGAACCTCAAGCCTGCGATGATTGCGAGCGCGTCGGAGCTGATCTTGAAGTAGCGGTTTCCGGGACCGCGCGGCAGTCGCCGCTCAAGAGCTACACGACAGCATCGAGCACCCCGGCCGGCTCCGCGCCCACTCCGGCCGCTTGCGCGCAAACGCCGAATTCGCGGGCTCCTCGTAGGGTCGTCGGCACGCGTCGAGCAGCGCATGCAGCGGCGCGAAATCACCCTGCTCAGCCGCGTCGATCGCCTCCTGCGCGAGGAAGTTCCGCGGGATCACCACAGGATTCACCGCGTTCATCGCCGCGGCGCGTTCGTCATCTTGCCGACCGAGCCGCCGCAGCCGCGCCCGGTAGCGTCGCAGCCAGCCGAGCCAGCGCTCGCCGTGGTCGCGGCGCGTCGCCTCGGCGTCGTAGAGCGCCGGCTCGATGACGCCCCAGAGCGCCGCGTCGTCGGCGTCGCCCTCAGCACCGTCGCGACCACTACCAGCTTCGGGGACCGCCACCATCCCCGCGAGCGCACGGTAGAGCAGGGTCGGGTCGGTCTCGGCGGCAGACATCGCCTCGCCCAGGCCGAGGACGAGCGCAGCGTCCTCTTCTTCTTCGGTGCCGTCCTGCCCGGGGCCCGGAAGGCCGAGCTTGCCGCGGAACATCGCCTCCAGCCCGGGCGTCATCACCGCCTCGTAGACCTCGAGCGCCGCTTCGAGCGCCGGCACGTCGGGCACCGCCGGGTAGAGCGCGTTGGCGAGCTGCACCAAGTTCCACAGCACGACCTGCGGCTGGGCGCCAAAGCGGTAGCGGCGGCCGTGGGCGTCGGTGGTATTCGGCGTCCAACCCGGGTCCCAGGTGTCGAGCCAGCCGTAGGGGCCGTAGTCGATGGTCAGGCCGAGGATCGAGAGGTTGTCGGTGTTGAGCACGCCGTGGACAAAGCCGACCCGCTGCCAATGGATGACCAACTCCGCGCTGCGGCGGCAGACCTCGCGCAGCAGACCGAGCGCCGCCTCGCGCCGGGGCAGGGCGGCGAGCGCGGGGAAGTGGTGGCGCACGACGTGGTCGAGCAGCGCGTCGTGGGCCTGCTGCTCGCCGTGCGCGGCCAAGATCTCGAAGTGGCCGACGCGGACGAACGAGGGCGCCACGCGGCAGACGATGGCGCCCGGCTCGGGCCGTGCGTTGCCGTCGTAGAACATGTCGCGGACCACCGGCTCGCCGGTCGTGACCAGCGAGAGCGCGCGGGTGGTCGGCACGCCGAGGTGCGCCATCGCCTCGGAGCAGAGCAGCTCACGCAGCGAGGAGCGGAGCACGGCGCGGCCGTCGCCGCCGCGGGAGTAGGGCGTCGGGCCGGCGCCCTTGAGCTGGACCTCGAAGCGCCCGCCGGGGCCGTGCACCTCGCCGAGGGAGATGGCGCGGCCGTCGCCGAGTTGGTCGGCCCAGCTGCCGAATTGGTGGCCGCCGTAGCGCCAGGCGAAGGGCTCGCTCCCCGGCAGCGTCGCGTTGCCGGAGAAGACGGCCGCCGCCGCCGCCTCGGTCGCCGTGTCGAGCCGCTCCGGCAGGCCGAGCATCGCCGCCACCTCGGGCACCCAGGCAGCGACCGACGGCGCCCCGACCGGCGTCGGCGCCACCCGCGAGAGGCAGGCGCCACGGACGAAGCGGCGGAAGTTGCGCGGCTCCGGGTCGACCGGGAGCTCACGCAGGGCGCGGTTGTCGAATTGCAGCGGCAGCACGGCCGGCGCCGTCACGAGGCGGTCCCGGCGGAGCTGCTATCGGCTCCGGCGGCACCGGTCGCGGCGCGTTCGGCCGCGGCGCGCTCGGCGGCCTCCTTGATCTTCTGCTTCAGCTCACAGGCCTGCTGCTGACCGTCACTGCACAGGCAGGCGCTGCCGGCCACGCCGCCGCAGCTGCCCTTGAGCGCCTTGCCGCGGAGCAAGCCGACCGCCATCGCGGCGAAGAGCAGGCCGAACGCGCCGACCGCGACCAACGCCGTGCTGAACATTCCGCCTTGCATCGCGTCCTCCTGCTGTGCGCCGTACTGCGCCTGCTCAGCGCGCTTCCTGTGCGGCGTCCTGCACGGCGTCCAGCGCCCGCTGCCAGGCTGGGCACGGGCGCGCGTCGAAGCTGCCATCTTCGCGCCGCACCAGGAAGGTCGCGGCCACGTCGTGCGCTTCGCAGAAGCGCATTCCGTCCTCGGGCCCGAGCACCGAGAGCGTCGTCGCGAGGCCGTCGGCCCGCATGCAGCTCGCGGCGATGACGCTCACCGACGCGAGCGCGTGCTCGACCGGTCGCGCCGTGCGGGGGTCGATCGTGTGGCTCATCCGCTTGCCCTCGACCACGCGGACGTTGCGGTAATCGCCCGAGGTCGCGAGCGCCGCGTCGTGCAGCGGCACGACCTCTTGCACCGTGCCGGGCGCTGCGTCCGGCGTTTCGATGCCGAGTCGCCAGGGCCGGCCGCCGGGCGCCATGCCGCGCACCACGACCTCACCGCCGACCTCGATCATGAAGCGCGTCTTGCCTTGGGCCTGCAGCGCAGCCGCGGCCTGGTCGACGGCGAAGCCCTTGGCCACGGCCGAGAGGTCGAGGCGGACACCGTCTTTGTCCTTCGCCAGCGTCTTCCCCTTGCGGTTCAGGTCGAGGTGCTGGGTGCCGACCCGCTCGCGCAGGGTGGCGAGCCGCGTCTCGTCGGGCGGTCGGGCGTCCGCGCCGGCGCCGAATCCCCAGGCCTGCACCAGCGGGGCCACCGTCGCGTCGAAGGCGCCGTCGCTCATCTCGTGCAGCGCCATGGCCTCGGCGACGACGGTGACGGTCTCGGCGCTGACCTCGACGTTGGTCCCGGCCGCCGCCTTGTTGAAGCGCGAGACGTCGGAATCCGGCTTGTACGTCGACATCGCCCGGTCGACCGCGTCGAGCGCGGCCTGCGTCGTCTCGGCCAGGGCGACGGCGTGCTCATCGTCGATCCGGTCGAGGATCCGGGCGTTCCAGCGGGTGCCCATCACGGCGCCGGCGACGATTGCGACCATCTCGCCGTCTTGCTCTTCGACCCGCACCGACTCGACGCCAGCCGGCAGCGGCCGTCGCCCCTGCGGAGTCGCCGCCTCGGTCTGCTCCTTGTCGGGGGAAGGCGGTGGCGCCTTCTCGTTCGGCTGTCGCCGCAGCCACAGCGCGACGAAGAGGCCGAGCACGAAGAGCACCGGCAGCGGTCGCAGGCGCGACCAGGGCGGCGCGGGCTCTTGCATGGCCGAGACCTAGCCGCCGAAGTCGTCGAGGCGGATATTGTCGCGCTCGACGCCGAGCTCGAGGAGCATGTTGATCACCGCCTGGTTCATCATCGGCGGGCCACACATATAGTACTCGCAATCCTCGGGCGACGGGTGGTTCTTCAAGTAGTTCTCGAAGAGCACGTTGTGGATGAAGCCCTTGTAGCCGTATTTGGCGCCGAGCGGCTGTCGCGACTCGGCCTCGGTGTTGCCCCAATCGTCTTCCGGCTGCGGATCGCTCAGCGCGAGGTGCCAGACGAAGTTCTCGTTCTCGCTCTGGATCGCGTCGAAGTCCTCGACGTAGAACGCCTCGCGGTAGGAGCGGGCGCCGTACCAGAAGCTCACCTTGCGATCGGTGTTGATCCGGCGGAACTGGTCGAAGATGTGCGAGCGCATCGGGGCCATGCCGGCGCCGCCGCCGATGAAGACCATCTCGGTCTTGTTCTCGGTGGCGAAGAACTCGCCGAACGGACCGGAGATCACGACCTCGTCGCCGGGCTTCAGGTTGAAGATATACGAGCTCATGATGCCGGGAGGCGTCCCCTCGGGCGCGCGCGGCGGCGGCGAGGCGATACGCACGTTCAGCATGATGATGCCGCGCTCCTCGGGGTAGTTGGCCATCGAGTAGGCGCGCATGACCTCCTCGTCGACCTTGGAGACGTAGCGCCACATATTGAACTGGTCCCAATCACCGCGGTACTCGGGCTCGATATCGAAGTCCTTGTAGTTGGCGACGTGGGGCGGGCACTCGATCTGGATATAGCCACCGGCGCGGAACGGGACGCTCTCGCCTGCGGGCAGCTCGAGCACGAGCTCCTTGATGAAGGTCGCGACGTTGTGGTTGCTGCGGACCTTGCAGGTCCACTTCTTCACGCTGAAGATCTCGGGCCCGACCTCGATCTTCATGTCCGACTTGACCTTGACCTGGCAGGCCAGGCGGCAGCCTTCGCGCTCTTCACCACGGCTGATGTGGCTGACTTCGGTCGGCAGCAGCGAGCCGCCGCCGTCGTGGACGTGGACCTTGCAGACGCCGCACGAGCCCTTGCCGCCACAGGCCGAGGGGATGAAGATCTTGTTGGACGACAGGGTGTTGAGCAACGTGCTGCCGGCGGGCACCTTGAGCGCCTTGTCCGGATCGTCGTTGATCAGGATGGTCACCTCACCGCTGCTCACCAACTTGCTCTTGGCGACCGCGAGGACGGCCACGAGCGAGAGGATCACGACGGTGAACATCACAACGCCGAGGATCGCGACTGTCATTGTGCGTTCTCCTTGGGCCCCGAGGGCCTTAGAGCTGGATGCCCGAGAAGACCATGAAGCCGATCGCCATCAGGCCGGTGATCATGAAGGTCAGGCCGAGGCCGCGCAGGCCCGCGGGGACCTGGCTGTACTTCAGCTTCTCGCGCAACGCGGCGAGGGCGACGATGGCGAGCGCCCAGCCCAGACCCGAGCCGAGGCCGAAGACCACGGACTCGCCGAAGCCGTAGTCGCGCTCGGCCATGAAGAGGCTCGCGCCGAGGATGGCGCAGTTCACCGCGATGAGCGGCAGGAACACGCCGAGCGCGCCGTAGAGCGCCGGGGCGTATTTGTCGAGCGCCATCTCGACGATCTGCACCATGGCCGCGATCGTGCCGATATAGGTCAGGAAGGCGAGGAACGAGAGGTCCACGCCCTCGACCAACGCGTCGGGCTTGAGCACGTATTGGAAGAGGAGGTTGTTCACCGGCGTGGTGACCCCGAGGACGAAGATGACCGCCATGCCGAGGCCCATCGCCGTGTCCACCTTCTTCGACACCGCGAGGAAGCTGCACATGCCGAGGAAGTAGGCCAGGGCCATATTCTCGACGAAGGTCGCCTTCAAGAAGAGGCTGAGATAGTGCTCCATCGTTTCGCTCCTGGGGCGTGGCCTAATCGGCCTCGACCTGCTCCGGCTTGTAGGTGCGCAGCACCCAGATGAAGATCGCGATCAGGAAGAAGGCGCCGGGCGCGAGGACCATCAGGCCGTTCGGCGTGTACCAGCCACCCTCGGTCACCGGCTGCAGCACGGTCATGCCGAAGATCTTGCCCGAGCCGAAGAGCTCGCGGACGAAGGCGACGGCGATCAGCACCAAGCCGTAGCCCAGGCCGTTGCCGATGCCGTCGATCAGCGATTTGACCGGCGGGTTCTGCATCGCGAACGCCTCGGCGCGACCCATCACGATGCAGTTCGTGATGATGAGGCCGACGAAGACCGAGAGCTGCTTGCTGATGTCGTAGAGGAACGCCTTGAGGATCTGGTCGGTGACGATGACCAACGAGGCGATGACCGTGAGCTGCACGATGATGCGGATGCTCGGCGGGATGCGGTTGCGGATCGCGCTGACCGAGAGGTTCGACAGACCCGTCACCGCCGTCACCGCCAGCGTCATGACGAATGCCGTCTCCAGCTTGGTCGTCACCGCCAGCGCCGAGCAGATGCCGAGGACCTGCAGCGCGATGGGGTTGTTGTTGAACAGCGGGTCCAGCAGGACTTCTTTGTTCTTGCTCGCCATGGCTCAACCTCCCTGCTTCGCGCCGGTCATGCCGGCGAGGTAGGGACCGAAACCGTGCTCACCCACCCAGAACTGCAGCAGGTAGGTGACGCCGTTGCTGGTCAGCGTCGCGCCGGAGAGGCCGTCGACCTTGTTCGGCGCCTCGCTGACCGCGCCAGCGGCGCCCTTCACCACGCGAATCGCGTTCTCGCCCTTGGCGTTGTGGATCTTCCGACCCGGCCAAAGCGACTTCCACCGCGGGTTGTCGATCTCGCCGCCGAGGCCGGGCGTCTCGCCGTGTTGGTAGAAGGTCAGGCCGGCGATGGTGTCGCCGTCCTTCTCCACCGCGAGGTAGCCGTAGAGCGTCGACCACAGGCCCTTGCCCTCGACCGGCAGCACGACGCGCTCGACCTTCTTGTCGGTGCCGAGCACCTCGTAGACGATCGCGTGCTTCGGCAGCCGCAGGACCTTGGCCTGGTTTGCCGGCGCGTCCATGCCGATCGCCGGATCCTTGGCCTCGGCTTGCTGGTCGAAGGTGGCCGCGTCGATCCCCTCGGCCGGCTTGCCGGTCTTGAGGTCGACCACGACGGGGTGGATGCGCTCGGCGAAGCGGGCCTCGATCGCGGGAGCGTCGAGATCCTCGTCCTCTTTCAGCAGTCCGACGACCGAGAGGACCTTCTTCTGCCGATCGAGCCGCGCGTTGGCTTCCTGCCGATCCTTGAGCGTCACGGCCGAACCAGCCACCACGACGCCGCAGACCACGCAGATGGCCGCCGCAAAGCCGAAGATATACGCGTTGCTATACTGCATGGCGCGCGAGCCTCCGCTTGATGTTCGCCTGCACGAACCAGTGATCGATGAAGGGCGCGAACATGTTCATGAACAAGATCGCGAGCATCATGCCCTCGGGGTAGGCAGGGTTGATGACCCGGACCACCACCACCAAGACGCCGATGAGGAAGCCGTAGATCAGCTTGCCCTTCTCGGTGAAGGGCGAGGTCACCGGCTCGGTGGCCATGAAGACCGTACCGAACGCCCAGCCACCCAGCACCATGTGGTAGTGGAAGGGCACGTCGAAGAAGGCGTTCGTCTCCGAGCCGATGCCGTTGAGCAGCGACGCCATCGCGATCGTGCCGAGCGCGACGCCCAGCATCGTCCGCCAGGAGCCGATCTGCGTGACCACCAGGATCACCGCGCCGATCAGCGCCGCAGCCGCCGAGGTCTCGCCCATCGAGCCCGGGATCACGCCCCAGAAGGCGTCCCACCAGTCGAGCGAGCCCAGACCCGCCGCCGCGTCCATGCCGGACTCACTGGCCTTGGCCAGCCACGTCGCGCCGGTGACGCCGTCGACCTTGCTGAAGTCGGCTGCGATCCAGACCTTGTCGCCCGAGATCTCCGCCGGGTAGGCGAAGAAGAGGAAGGCGCGGCCGACCAGGGCCGGGTTCAGGATGTTGAAACCGGTGCCGCCGAAGATCTCTTTGCCGATCAGGATGCCGAAGACCGTGCCGAGGAACATCTGCCAGAGCGGCAGGGTCGGCGGGACGATCAGCGGCAGCAGGAAGCCGGAGACGAGGAAGCCCTCGTTGACTTCGTGCTTGCGGATCACCGCGGTGCCGACCTCGACCAGGCCGCCGGCGGCGAAGCACACGATGAGCAGCGGCAAGAAGTAGAACAGGCCGTGCACGACGTTGGCGACGATATTGGCCGGGTCGTAGCCCAGGCCGAGGGCGGCGTAGGCCGCCTCCTGCCAGTTGTCGAGCGCGACCGCGCCCTTCTGCATGGCGACGTGGGCCTGGTAGCCGACGTTGTAGAGCGCCATGCCGACCGCGGGCAGCATCGCCACCACGACCGTGATCATCATCCGCTTCAGGTCCAGGCCGTCGCGGACGTGGGTACCGCCCTTGGTGACCTGCCCCGGAGTGAAGGCGATGGTGTCGTGCAGCTCGAAGACCGGGTAGAGCTTCTCGAGCGGCTTGCCCTTGGCGAAGTAGGTATGCTCGACCTTGTCGAGGATGTTGCGGAGCGCCTTCATGGGTTAGCCCTCCTTCTCGATCTGCGTGAGCACGTCGCGCAGGTGGCTGCCGTAGTCGATCTTGCCGGGGCAGACGAAGGTGCAGAGCGAAAGGTCTTCCTCGTCCAGCTCGAGCGCGCCGAGCTTCTCGGCCTGCTCCAAATCACCAACCGCCAGCGAACGCAGCAGGAAGGTCGGCAGGATGTCGAGCGGCATCACCCGCTCGTACATACCGATCGGGACCATCGCGCGGTGGCTGCCGTTGGTATCGGTGTCGAAGGCGAACTTCTTCCCCGGCATCAGGCTCGAGAGGTAGATCCGGATGGTCGAGAAGGCGCTGCCGCCTGGCGTCAACCAGCCCATGAACTTCCGCTCACCGCCCTCTTCCAACAGCGAGAGCTGCTGGTGGTAGCGACCGAGGAAGCCGGTGACTTCGCCCGCCGCGCTGCGACCGGCCAGGACCGAGCCCGAGACGACGCGCGCTGCGGCACCACCCTGCACCTCACCGGCGAGGAGCTCGTCGCTGCTGGCGCCCAGGCGGGTCTCCAGGTGGCGGGGGTTGCTCGCTGCCGGCCCGGCGACGCTGACCACGCGGCGGAGGTCGAGCTTGCCGGTCTGGCAGAGCGCGCCGATCGCCAGCACGTCCTGCGCGCCGATGCTCCACTGCACCCGCTCCCGACCCGCGGGGTCGAGCAGGTGGATGTGGGTGCCGGGCAGGCCGGCCGGATGCTTGCCGCCGAACTGCTCGACCGAGACGCCGCTGACGCCGGCCGCGTCGATCGACGAGCCCTTGCCGACGCAGAGGTAGACGTTGCCCGAAATCAGGGCGCGCAGAGCCTTCAAGCCGGCCGCCCAATCGTCCTTGCGGGCGGCGACGATGGCGTCGACGTCCGGAGCGAGCGGGCCGGTGTCGATGGCCGTGACGAAGAGCGAACGCGGCTGGGTGCCGGGCGCTGGAACCTTCGAGTACGGCCGGGTCCGCAGCGCTGTCCACAGGCCCGACTCGACCAGCAGCGCCTGCACGCCAGCGGCGTCGGTCGGCGCGCTGCCCGTCCAGCTCTCGAACGCGACCTGCTCACCGGCGGCGTCGCCGTCGTCGAGCTCGATCACCAGCGAGAGGAAGGCCCGCTTCGCGCCGCGGTGGATCGCCTTCACCGTGCCGGTGCCCGGAGCGGTGAAGAAGACGCCCTCGGTCTTGCGATCTTCGAAGAGTTGCTGGCCACGCAGCACACGGTCACCGACCTGGGCGATCATGCGGGGCTTCATGCCGTGGTAGTCGGCGCCGAGGACGGCGACGTGCCGAATGGCCGCGCCCGCCTCACGGGTCGCCGCCGGCGCGCCGCTGATTGGCAGGTCGAGGCCCTTGCGGATGGAATGCACACCCATGCCTTCGTTCCTGGGCCGCCGGCAGGCTGCCGACGGTCATCCGCCCTTGGAGGAGGGGCGGCTAGAGTTCCAAGTCCTTCGCTGTTCGTACCCGATTGTGTGCGAACACTTTCATGGACTTGCCGCAACGCGACCGGGGAGGCCCCCGAAACGCGCGCCGCTTATACACGATATGGGATGCGGAACCTAGTCCCCGGATCAGTTGCGCCACTGCTCCGAAGCGGCGTCCCAATGATGAACGGTGAAGTCTTCGGCGAGGGCGAAGACGCCGGCGTCGCTCGGCAGCAGCTCGCGGATCTTGAAGCGCGTCTCGATGTAGCGCCGGACCTGGCCCGACCACAGCCTGCCCTTGCTGTCGAGGCCGTACCAAGCCGCACCGAGCGCGGCGTATTGCGCGACGCCGGTGGCGATTGGCCGGCCCCTCTGATCCCATCCCGTGCGTGGATGGCGACGGAAGAGCTTGCCGTCGCGCCGCAGGACGTAGAGCCAGCCGCCGGTCGCGGCCATCGTCGCGCGGATCGGCGCGTCGTGCAGGGTGCGCACCTCTTCGCCCTGCAGCGCGACGAGGTAGCCCGTCTCGACCATCGCGTAGACGGTCCCCTCGCTGCTCGCCATCGCCGCGATGCGGCCCAGCGCGGTCGGCGACCAATGCCCGGTTTCCGGGTCGTAGCGGTGCACGCGTCCCTCGGCGTTGGCGGAGATGATGCCGCCGTCGTGGTCGTCGACCGCGGCGGCCCGGCTCGGTCCGACGTCGTGGTAGCGCAGGCCGGCGCGGAGGAAGAGCCGGCCGTCGTGCTCGCGCACGGCACGGGGCAAGTTGGTGTCGGCGGCGATCAACACCTCGCGTCGCGCGTCCGCGTCCTGCGCCTGGTCGTGGGCGCGCCGCACGGCCTCTTCCAGCCAGGCGGCGCGCACCGGGCCTTCGAGCAGGCGCTCGCGTGCGCCGATGAAGATCTGCCCGCCGACGCTGAACAACGCCTCCCGGCCATCGAACGCGCCCAGCTCGCCGGCGCGGGCGACGATCGTGTCCATCACCGCGCGCGTCAGGGCGCTGCGTGCCGACTTCGCCGCCGGTCCGACGGGGATCGCCTGCTTGCCGGCTCCCTCGGCGACTTGCCGGGGCTGGCGGGCCCGCAGCACGAAGGCTTGCACCAGCGCGCTCGGCCGGGCGAAGCCCAGCGCCTGGGCGTCTTTGCGGATCCAGGTGTTGATGCCGACGACCTTGCCTTCGAGGTCGAGCAGCGGGCCGCCCGAATTTCCCGGGTTGATCGCGGCATCGGTCTGCAGCGCCATCGGTCGAACGGCGCTGATCGTCCCCGCCGTCAGCGTCCACGCTAGGCCCTGCGGGTGGCCGATGGCGAGGACGTCTTGGCCGGTGACCACCTGGTTGGAATCACCGAAGGCGACGGTCGGGTAGGGCTTGCTGCGCGCGGGTAGGCGGAGCAGCGCCAGGTCCAACGTCGGGTCGGTGCCCAAGATCACCGGCTGCAGGGCCGCTTTGGCGTGCGCCTGAACCCACGCCCGCAGGTCGTCGTCGATGGTCCGCTCGGCTGGATCGTAGAGGAACGCGGCGATGCGGCCGCCGCGCTCCGCGGCCTCGATCACGTGACGGTTGGTCACGACCAGGCCGGAGGGTTCGACGATCGCGCCGGCGCCGATCTGCACGCCGCCGCCGCCGGTCACGATCAGCAGTACCGTCGCCGGGGCGCAGCGGGCGTAGATCTCGGCTTTCGAGGCCGCGGTCGTCGTCGCGGGCGCGGCGACGAGGAGCAGAGCGCCGGTGAGCAGCCCGAGAGCCAGTCGACGTCGAGCGAAGACCCGATCGAGTGGGCGTGGTCGCGACGCCATCCGCCGAATCCTAGAGGACAGGGATCTGCTTACCCTTGGCCTTGAGCGACTTCAGGATCGGCGAGAGCTTGTTGCTACCGGCCTGAAGGAAGACCTCGACCTGCAAGAAGCGGCCCTCGACCGGCTGCGCCTCCATCGTCAGGTCGATCGGGAAGAGCGCGGGCGGGAACGGACCGTATTCTTTCGACCACGCCTTGGTCTCGATATCCTTGAGGTTCTCGCCGACGCGCCAGCGCACCTTGAGTAGCGCCTTTGCGGGGATCTCCGCCTGCACGTCGATATTCTCCCAGACGGTCTTGGTCTTGGCCTCGGCGACCGTGCCGGAGTAGCCCGCGAAGCCGAAGGTGTGGGTGTAATGACCCTTGGGCGCGGTGTAGTTGTGCAGCGTGTAGCCGGTCATGTCCGAGTAGGTGTACGGGCCGCTGCCGACCTTGTACTCACCGATGACGGCGTTGGCCTTCGGGTCGATCTTGGTCGCCGAGCCCGCCGATTGGTTCACCGCCCAGACGTAGCCGTCGAAGTCGACCGCCATGCCCACCGGGTAGCGCCCGCCGCCGAGCGAAATCGCGCCCTCGATCGCGAGCGTGACGGCGTTGATCTTCACGACCTTGTGGCCACCGTCGACGGCGACGTAGACGTTGCCGTCGTTGCTGGTCGCGACACCGCGCCCACCGCCACCGGAGCCGCCGACCTGGTTGATGCCGGGCACCAGGTCCCATTGGCCGGTCGTCGGATCGAAGCGCGAGGCGTTGGCGCCCGAAGCCACCCAGATCCGGCCGAACATGTCGACGTTGATGCCATAGGCGCCGGCCTTGTACGGGAAGCTTTGCATCTGCTTGGTCAGCGGGTCGACGCGCTTGAGGCCGCCCGAGGTGCACTGCACCCAGATGATGCCCTTCTGGTCGATGGTCAGGCCGTAGGGCGGGCAGCCGAGGCTGACCGTGTCGACCACGGCGCCGGTGTCGGGGTGCAAGCGGTAGAGCTGCTTGGTGTTCCAGCCGCCGACCCAGACGTGGTTGTCCTTGTCGACGCCGGCGGCGCGGATGATGCTCTCGCTGTTGTTGGGCTTGACCTCGAAGCGGATGCACTCGTCTTGCCCGTTGGCCAGCATCTCGTTGCCGCTGATCTGTTTGTTGCCGTCGAGGTCCTTGCTGGTCTCGATCGTGCCGTTGCCGTTCTTGTCGATGCAGTTCGCCTCTTTCGCGATGATCTTCATCACGCCGCCGCCCTGACGGCAGCCGACCCAGACGTCGCCGTTGAGGTCGACCGAGGTGCGCGAGGGGTTGCCGCAGACGTTGTAGCGAGCGACTTCGGCGCCGGTCTTGGTGTCGAGCTTGCTGACCGTCGCCTGGCCCGAGTTGGCGATCCAGATGTGGTTGAGGTCGAAGTTCGCCTTCGATTTGTCGAGCACGATATAGCCCTGGCCGTCGACGCCGACGCCGTTGCTCGAATCCTTGCCCGGATCGAAGGGGTTGCCGAAATCGGGGCCCATCGTCTGCTGGGTGCAGCTCATGTCGCAGGTGCCGCAGGTCGAGAGCACGCCCTCGTCGATCAGGCCGTTGCAGTTGTTGTCCTTGTTGTCGCAGCTCTCGGGTTGCGGCAGGACCTCGCCCTCGCACGTGCCCCAGAAGCCGTTCTTGCAGAGCTGGACGCCGGCGATGCAGACGCCCTTGCCGATCCACTGCGGATCGCCGGAGTAGCAGTTGGCCGCGGCGACCGTGCAGGCGCAGCCGGGGTGGTTGGCCTTGCTGCAGTCCGGGCAGACCAACGCGAAGTTCGGATTGCTGTCGTCGCAATCCGGGCCCTGGGAGCAGCCGTTGCCGTAGCCGTCCTGGTCGACGTCGACGCACGCGGTGCCCCCGCTGTCCTGGCCGCTGGCGTCGCCCGTCGGAGCCGTGTCTTCGCCGACCGAGGTATCTTCGCCGGTCGTGGTGTCTTGCCCGCCGGCGGTGTCCTCACCACCGGCAACGTCCTCACTGCCGCCGCCGGCATCTGCCGTCGCCGCCGCGTCCTCGCCGCCGGTCGCGGTATCGCCGGCCGTCGCCGTATCCTCGCCGCCGCCGCCGGTATCCCCGGCCGCCGCGACGTCGTCGCCCCCGCCGCCGGTCGAGCTGTCCTCGGCCCCACCGCCGCCACCGGATGTATCGCCGGTCGGCAGGACGTTGCCGCCGCCACCGAAGCCGTCGGGGAAGAGGATCGGCTGTGCGCCGCCGTTGCTCTCGCCGGAACACGCGCTCAGCAAGAGGAGCGACATCGCCAGCAGCAAGGGGTTGCGAAGGAGCATTGCGTTCATCACGGCCTCCGAAGCGGGCCCGTCCGTGTCTGCTGCATCGATACCTACGCTGTGTATCGATTCCATCGTCCGGGCGAACGAACCCGCGAGATGATACCAAGGATGAAGTCCGGTTGCCATCGCAACTTTGTGGAGAAGAGCGTAGAATCCGGCATTTCGCGGAACGGTTGGGGAGGCTGCGGTGGCTGGCGACGAGATCGAGCGACGAGGTGGCCCCCTCGCCGAGTTGGGGCGCAACGTGCGCGGCATGTCGCTCGCGTTGGCGGCGCTCTGGGCGATCGAGATCGTCGATACCTTCGTGTTGCACTCCAGCCTGCAGCGCCACGGCATCCATCCGCGCAGCTTCTCTGGCCTCTGGGGCGTGCTCACGGCGCCTTTGCTGCACGCGGGTTGGGGCCATTTGATCGCCAACTCGATCCCCTTCCTGGTGCTCGGCGGCCTGGCCCGGGCGCGTGGTCGGCTGGCTTTCCTCGAGGCGACGGTGGTGATCGCGCTGATCGGCGGCGCTGGTACCTGGCTCTTCGGCGGCGCCGGGACCAACCACATCGGCGCGAGTGGCGTGATCTTCGGCTGGTTCGGCTTCTTGGTGTTTTCGGCCTGGTACGCGCGATCGCTGGCGGACGTCGTCGTCGCGGGGCTGGTCGTCTTCCTCTACGGCGGCTTGATCTGGGGCGTTTTGCCGGGTCAGCCGGGCGTTTCGTGGCAGGGCCACCTCTTCGGCTTCCTCGGTGGCTGGTTGGCGGCCAAAGCGATCGCGTGGTCGCACGGCCCCGACTCCGGCGGCGCTGCCGAGGTCGACCGCCGTCGCATCGCCCGCTAAGCTGCGGCCGTGAGCACTCCCGACGCCGAGCCGCAGCCGCAAGCGACCGTCCCGAGCGAGCCTGTCGCGGCTGGCGTCGACGACGCAGCCTGGGCCGAAGAGCCTGTCGCGCTGTTGCTCGGTCTGGCCGCGGCGCTGCGCTGGCAGGTCCACGCCGGCGCCGACGTGGTCGCCCCCGAAGGCACGACGCTCGACGCCGAGGCCGTGGCGCGCTTCTTCGGCAAGGCGCCCGGCGACGCAGCCACCGGCGCAGGCGACCTGCGGCAGAGCGGGCGATCGTCTGCGCCCCAGCCGCGTGCCGCGCTGGCCGAGCCGCCTGGTCCACGCCGAACGCCGCCGCCGAGCCGAAACGAGCGATCTGTGTCGCCGCCAGCGGACGCCCAGGCGAGCGGCGCGGGCCCGCGATTGCGCGATCGTCCCCGCCTGATCGCGGCTGTCGGTGGCGTCGAGCCGCCTGCGTCCGAGGCCCGCCCGGCCACGCCACGCCGGCAACAGGTGCCTGCGCCTGCCGATCCGGCCGCCGCGATCGCCGCGCTGCACGCCAAGGTCGGCGACTGCGAGCGCTGCGGCCTGTGTCGTGGTCGGCAGCAGATCGTCCATGGCCGCGGCTTGCCGGACGCCCGCGTCCTCTTCGTCACCGGCGGTGTCGGCAGCGCAGAGGATGCCGCCGGATCGCCAGTCGCCGGCGAAGAATCGGCGCTGCTGCAGAAGATGCTCGGCGCGATCGGCCTCGGCCCCGCGTCGGTCTGGATCGCGCCGCTGGTCCGCTGCCGCCTGCCGGGTGATGGGCCGGCACGGCGCGCGCCGTCGCGGGCGGAGCTGCGCTCCTGCGCGCCGATCCTCGCTGCCGAAGTCGATATCGTCCGGCCCGCCGTGCTGGTCGGCTTGGGTGAAGTCGCGGCGCGCTTCCTGCTGCAGCAGCCGTCGGCGACGTTGCCCTCGCTGCGCGAGCGTTGGCACGAGGCCCGCGGGACGCCGACGCTGGTGACCTGGTCGCCCGCCGATCTGCTCGCCGATCCCGAACGCAAGCGGCAAGCATGGGTCGATCTGCAAGAAGTCGCGCGGCGGCTCGCCGACCGCCCCGATCGCGGTCGCTGACCCCCCGCCGCCGGGCAGCGCCGACTGGCCGCCCGGCAGATCCGATTGAAGATCCCCAGCCGATGACTCCAGAACCGCAACACGCGTCGGCACCAGCCAAGTTGCGTGCACGCTGCACATCTTCGTAGCACGATCGTCCGACGCGACGCTGCGGCGTCGTACACCGCGTGTCGTAGTTCGGCGAGCTGTGGCGGCCCCGGCTACTCCACCCATTTCTGGTGCGTCGGTCGGACGTGACCACGTGCCCAAGGAGAGGTTCATGGCCACCCCAAGAATGACACGCCGACTGCTCGGCGTCATCTGCAAGCGCTTGCCGTCGCTCAGGCTCGAGCGACTCAGCGATACGCGCGACCGCAAAGGCCGTCGTCACGCGTCGATTGTGCCGGCAGTCAGGCTCATGCTCGTCGGCATGATGGCCGGCTGCAAAGGTCTCGCCGAGGTTGAGGATCTCAGCGTCGACATGAGCTTGGCGACGCGCAAACTGCTGCGGCTTCCCCAGCGTATCGCCGACACGACCTGTCGCGACACGTTACTGCGGCTGGTCTTCGACGAGCTGCGGCAGGTGCTGCACCGCACGGTCGAGATGATGGACAAGGCCAAGGCACTGGTCCCGCATGAGCTGCCGTTCGGCGTCGCAACGATGGACGGACGGAGCACCGCGACCAAGCTCTGGGAGCCCGACGACCCGGTCGCGCAGCTGCAGCATCCCAAGGACGGCAGCGTCTACGGCCTGGTTCGCACGATCACCTCATGCCTGGTTTCGTCGCGAGCACGCACATGCCTGGACATGTTCCCGATTCCTGCATCGACCAACGAGAACGGCGTATTCCCCGAAGCCTTCGCGAGCCTCATGCGGGTTGCCGGCCACCTGTTCGAAGTCGTGACCTACGACAGCGGCGCCAACTGCGCGGCCAACGCCAAGCTGGTGCTGATGTACGGCAAGAACTACGTGTTCCGCGTCAAGAGCGAGCAGCCGACCATCTACAACGAGTGCAAGCGCAAGCTCGGCAAGCGCACGTTCGCGAACGGCATCGAGGTCGGCAGCGACATCGTCGGCGGCAAGGTGGTGACGCGCACGCTGTGGCTCGCGCCCGAACTCGCCGGCTGGCACGACTACCCGGGGCTGCGGTGCGCGATTCGACTGCACGTGCGTACCGTTGACAAGGTCACCGGCAAGCAGACCAGTGAGAACCGCTACTACATCACGAGCCTTGCGCCCGACGTGCTGACGCCGGCGCAGTGGGCGCTGCTGGTCCGGCGGCACTGGGCGGTCGAGAACAACTGCCACAACACCTGGGACCGCCTCATGCGCGAAGACAAGCGCCCCTGGGTTCGCTTGTCGTCGGGCATGCTGCGCGCGATGCTGCTGCGACGCATCGCCTACAATCTACTCGGCTGGTTCCGCTGTATCACCCAGCGCAGCGAAGCGGCTCGTGCGACGCCCTGGCTGCGGCTCATGAAGCTGCTGCAGAGCGCGCTCGAGACCGCAACCACAGAAATCCTGAGGCACCCGCGGCCCTTGGAGCCGCTCGCCTGCCTCTAGATCGCCGGGGCCGCCACAACTCCGAGCCGCGCACGCGGCGTTGACAACCTGATCTCGGTGCTACACCGCGCCGACCCGCGCGCCGGCGTGGGGTAGGGGCGGTGTGCCTGGTGGTCATGCATCTGCGCTTGCGACCGATGTCGGCGCTGCGCACAAGCTCGCGCTCTGGGATCTTCGATCCGTCCTGGCCGCCCGGTTGAATCGTTGACCGCCTCGGGCGTCACTTCTATTCTGCGGATTCGTCGCGCATCCGGCGCGGCGACAGGAGCCGGCCATCGCGATGCCGACCTTGCCTCGACCTCACCTGCCTCGACTTCGCATGACCCGACGCGGGCTCGTGTTCGCCACCGTGTTGTGGTGCACGAGTCTCTTCGGCTGCGAAGAGCCGCGGCTCGCTGCGGCCCCTGGCCCGTCGGTCCCTGCGCCCGGTACCGGTGCGGCGGCGAGTGGCCCGAGCGCCAGCCCGCTGCGGGTCTACGTCGGCCGCTCGGTCACCTTGCGCACCGACACCAACGACGCCTACGCCCGCGCCCTGCTTGGCAAGATCGACAGCTTTCTCGACCAAGCGAACGCCGAATTGTCCCGGCTGCTCGACGTCCCGGCGCGCAAGGTCGACGCGACCATCGTCGTCTTCGAGTCGCAGGACCGCTACCAGCGCCACGCCCGGCAGAACGCGCCCGGGCTGGTCAACAACGGCGGCTACTACGACGGCAGCACACGCACCGTCGTCACCTATCGCTTCAACAATTCGATGCAGCTCTACTTCCACGAGCTGGTCCACGCGTTGATGGCCGAGCACTTCGAAGATCATCACTTCTCGCGCTACACCCGTCGGCATTGGCCGATTTGGTTCGACGAGGGCGTCAGCGAATACCTCGGCTCCTACCGGGTCGACGTCGCCGGCATCCACGTCCCGGCGGCCAACAAGGGCAAGCTCGCTTACCTCGCCAACGCGCTGGCGCATCGCGCCTTCGTGCCGCTCGATGCCTTGCTGCGGGCGCCGGCATCGTCGTTCTCCGGCGACAGCATGAACATCTTCTACGCCGAGAGCTGGGGCCTCGTGGACTATTTGGCGCGGCATCGGGTCTATGCCGGGCAGCTGCCGCTCTTCTTCCGCAAGATCCGCGGCGGTGAGGACGGCCTCGCCGCCTTCGCGTCCTGCTTCGGCGGCGATATCGCTTCGTTCGAGCGCTCCTGGCGCGAGCATATCCGCCGTGCGGTCGACCAGGGGCCCGGCGGCGTGTGGCTCTTCTCCGGTAGCAGCATCGATGATTGGACCGTCCACGAGGGCGGCGATTGGAAGGTCGAGCAGGGCGAGATCGTCGGCCGCGGTGACCGCAACTACAACTACCTGATCAAGAGCGAGGTCCCGCAGCGCAACTTCCGCTTCGAGCTCGACATGATGATCGAGAAGGGCACCGCGGGCCTGATCCTCGGCAACAACTACCACGGCGAGTACCCGTACTATTATCTGATCGACGTCGCCCGCGACGCGGTCATGGTCCGGCGCTCCTACACGGCGACCCGGATCATGCCGGTCAAGCAGGCCTTCGCCGAGATCGTCCACGGCCAGTGGGTGCACCTCGAGGTCAGCGTGGTCGACCGCACGCTCTCGGTCAGCGTCAACGGGCGCGAGGTCCTGCTCGCCGAGAGCGACCGCGACAACTACTCGCTCTTCGGCTTGTACCTCTACCACGCCCGGGCCCGCTTCAAGAACGTGCGTCTGGCCCGCGAGGCCGAGGGCGCGCCGGGCTGGGCCCGTGGCCACGCGCCGGTCGTCCGTCCCGGCGGGGCCGGAGCCTCGGCTTCGCCGCGTGGGCCGGCGGCGCCGTTGCGCACCTTGGCGCCGTCGCATCAGGCCCCGGCGCAGTAGGGTAGAGCAGCGCGAGGAGACCATTCCATGACATCGCAACGCGTTTGGGTCCTCGCGGCGACGATCCTCGCCATGGCCTGTTCGGAAACGACGGTGCCGGCGGCCAGCGACACCGCAGCCACAGCATCCGACGCCGCCGGTACGGATGCGACGACGAGCGACGGCGGTGGTGGCGCGGCGGACAGCAGCGCGAGCGACGCCAGTGGCAGCTCGAAATGGTGGACCTGCCCGGCCGTGACCGGCGAACCGCCGCAGCGCGCCGCCGGCTGTGAAGCGCCTGACGACGGCGTCTACGGCTGCAAGCGCAAGTTCACCGGCTGGACCCAGGACGGCAGCAAGATGACCTGCAACCGCTGCCTCGGCGGCGACCCGAAGGTGCAGGGGAGCTGGCGCGCCATCGCCTTCGACAGCGAGGACCCCGAGAAGCCCTTGGCCAACGGCCTGCGTGAGCTCTTGGTGATCGACGGCAACACCTGGCACCTGCACACCGAGGTCGAGGAGAAGGGCCAGAAGGTCGAGGTGCGCGTCGACGGCTGGTATTTCTGCGCCGACGCGGTCGAGCTGAAGTCCGAACGGCTGGTCTTCGTCGTGACCAGCGTGGCGCCGAACCAGACCCTGGGCTGGTTCTCGCCCGACGTCTTCACCGGCGAATTCCTGACCAAGGACGGCAACCTGCTGGCCTGGGGCATGAACGCGACCTTCGAGAAGGATTGGATCGGCTACGCCAACTACTGTCGGGTCGGCGATACCGTCGGCGGCAAGCCCTGCCTCGATCCCTTCCTCGGGCCGTGATGCACGGCGCAGAGCTCGCCAGACGCCACGCGACCCTGCTCGGCAACCTCCCCGGGCTGGCGTACCGCTGCGCGAATTCGCCCGATTGGCCGATGGAATTGGTCAGCGAGGGCGCCGAACGGCTGACGGGCTACCCGGCCGAGCGCTTCCTCCGCGGAGAGATCTCCTTCGGCGAGATGATCCTGCCCGAGGACCAGGACGCCGTCTGGCAAGCCGTGCAGCGGGCGATCGATCGCCGCGGCGTCTTCCGCATCACCTACCGCATCCGCCACGCCGACGGCGACGTCCGCTACCTCTGGGAGCAAGGGCAGGGGGTCTTCGACGAGGACGGCGAGCTGCTGGCGCTCGAAGGCTTCATCTGTGACGTCTCCGACGCGGAATTGGCCCGCCAGGCCGCCGAGCAGGCGCGGGTGCAGACCGAGACGGCGCTGCAGCGGATGCGCGAGAGCGAGGGCCGCTACCGCTCGATCCTCGAGGGCGCGTCGGACGGCATCCTGATCGGCGACCGCGACCTGCGGATCATCGAGGTCAACCCGCGCGCGGCAGCGCTGCTCGGCTATCCGGCGGCGGAGCTGCTCGGCCAGCAGTATCGGGCGTTGATCCACCCCGACGACGTCGAGGAGACGCCCGTCCGCGACGGCGAGCTCTTCAGCCGCGGCGCGCTGCTGGTCGAGCGACGTTTGCGGCGCGGCGACGGCAGCTACGGCAACTTCGAAATCTCCAGCAGGGTCCTACCAGACGGCCAGGTCTTCGCGATCTTGCGCGACATCAGCGACCGCCGCGCGGCCGAGGACGCGCGGCTGCAGGCGTTGCGTCTCGCCATGGCGTCCGAGCATCAGCGCAGCGTGACCACCCTCGTCCGCGGCGTCGCGCACGACTTCAACAACCTACTGGCGACCATCGTCGGCAGCGGTGAATCCCTGCGCCATGGCGGCAGCGTCGCCAACGAGGGCGTGGAGTCGCTCGAGCGCTTGCTGCTCGCCGCCGAGCGGGCCACCGGGCTGGTACGGCAGATGATGCGGGTCCCGGGTGAGGCGGTCGACTCGATCGAAGAGGTCGACGTCGAAGCCGTTTTCCGTGAGCTCGAACTCTTGTTCCAGATGTCGCCGAAGCTGCGGCTCTCGTTCGCCGTGCGCGGCGCGCTGCCCGTGTTGCGGGCCGAGCCCGAGGGGCTGCGCCGCCTGCTCAGCAACGTGATTCAGAACGCGGTCGAGGCGATCGGCGAGGCCGAGGGCTCGATCGCCGTGGTCGCCACCGCCGACGTCATGCCGGACGCCCCTGCGCGCCGCGCCATCCGACTGCAGGTGGCCGACAGCGGACCCGGCGTGGCGGACGGACTCTCGCTCGACGAGCTTTGCAAGCCCTTCGTCTCGACCAAGGGCACCGGTCGCGGCATCGGGCTCGCCGCCGTCTCCGGCATCGTCGTGGCCCATCGCGGCCGGATGGCGCTGCGGTCCCCCGCCAGCGGAGGCACCGAGTTGACCGTCTGGCTGCCTGCGGCGGAGGCGCCCCTGCCACGGCGTGCCGGGCCGACCACGCGTGGCTCCGGCGGCCGCGTGCTGCTGGTCGACGACGACGAGTCTGTGCGCGCTTCGGTCGCCTTGCTCTGCCAGGCGCTCGGCTTCGAGGTGCAGCAGGCCGACGGCGGCGAGGCTGGGTTGCACGCCTTGGCCGCCGCCGAGGCCGCGGGAAGCCTGCCGAACGCCGTCCTGGTCGACGTGCACATGCCGGGCTTGGATGGCATCGGCTTTCTCCGCGTCGTGCAGGAACGCTTCCCCGGCCTGCGCACGATCTTGATGAGCGGCCAACCGATCCCGCCGCCGGCAGCCGACGCAGCGGACGTGCGCCCCGGGTTCCTCGCCAAGCCCTTCGGATTGCAACGGTTGCGCGAGGTCTTGCACGGCGAGGGATGAGCGCTTGGCAATGGCCCGCCATTCTGCGATCGTGGGCGATCGCGCCCCAGGTGCGCAGGAGGCTGCATGGCATTCTCGACGATCGCGGCGATCCGCGAAGCGATTGAGGTGATCGAGTCGGCGATCGGTCCGGTTCGCGCTCCGATCGGCATGGTTCTCGGCTCCGGACTCGGTGGCTTGGCCGACGAGGTCGAAGGCGCGCGCTCGTTGAGCTACCGCCAGATCCCGCACATCCCCAGCTCGACGGTGCCCGGGCACGCTGGCCGTTTGGTCGCAGGTCGCTGGCAGGGCCGCGAGGTCGTCGTCCTCTCTGGCCGCATCCACCGCTACGAAGGCCACGATCCGGCCCGCGTGGCGTTGCCGGTGCAGATGTTGGCGGCGATGGGCGTCGAGGTCTTGGTCGTGACCAACGCGGCGGGCGCGATCAACGCCAGCTACACGCCGGGCGACCTGATGCTGATCTCGGACCATATCAACATGATGGGCGGCAATCCCCTGGTCGGGCTCAACGACGACCGTATCGGCTCTCGCTTCCCCGATATGACGGTGGCCTACGACGCCGAGCTGCGCGGCTTGACCAAGCGCCTGGCCGAAGCCCGCGGCCTGCGGGTGCACGAAGGCGTCTACTGCGGCGTGCTCGGGCCCAGCTACGAGACGCCGGCGGAGATCCGCATGTTCCGCGCCCTCGGCGCCGACGCGGTGGGCATGTCGACCGTCCCCGAGGTGATCGCCGCGCGCCACGCCGGCATCCGGGTCCTGGGCCTCTCCTGCCTGACCAATATGGGCGCCGGCATGACCGGCAACGAGCTGCACCACGACGAGGTCAAGGACGTCGCGGGGCAGGCGACCCGCGCGATGATCGACCTGATCGCCGATACGGTCCGCGCGATGCCCGAGCCGCACGTCCACGACGGCCGGATCGCGCGCTTCCGTACGCCGGTGGGTTCAGCCCACTAGCGTCGCGACCACCCGCTCGACCATCGACTGCAGCCCGGTGCTCAGGCGCCGGCCGAGGCCTTGGCTCGCCTTCCAGCGCAGCGCCAGGATCGGCCGTTCGCGCCGCTCGAGCAGCCACGCGTCGCTGGTGCCGATGGCGTCGACCAGGCCCAACTCCAGCGCTTGCTCGCCGATCCAGACCTCGCCGGTCGCGACCCTATCCAGCACCAGCGCCGGCCGCCAGCGCTGCAGGTGTCGGCCGAAGTGGTCGTGGATCGCCGCGAGCTCTTCTTTGAACTTCTCGCGGCCGGCCTCGTCGTTCTCGCCGACCATGGTCAGGGTTCGCTTGAAGCGCCCCGCGGTGTGCTGCTCGACCTCGACGCCGCCGCGTTCGAGCAGGCGACGGAAGTTGGGCACGGTGCCGACCACGCCGATCGAGCCGACCATCGCGAAGGGCGCGACGAGGAGCGTCTCGGCGACCGCCGCCATCATGTAGCCACCGCTCGCCGCCACCTTGTCGACCGCCACCGTCAGCGGTAGCTCGGCCGCGCGCAGCCGCTCGAGTTGGGCAGCGCCGAGGCCATAGCCGGCGACCGCACCGCCCGGACTGGAGAGGCGCAGCAGCACCTCGTCGCCGGGCTTGGCCTCGGCGAGGATGGCGTTGACCTCCATCGCCAGGGCGCTGACCTGGCGCGCGGCGACGTCGCCTTCGAAGTCGAGGACGAAGATCCGCCGCAGCGACGCGTCGTCGGCCTCGCTCCTGTCTGGCGCGGCATCGGTCTTGTCCGCCTTCTTGTCGGCCTTGTGCGCGGCGCGGCGGGCCTTGCGCGGCATCGAGGCGTCACGCAGATCGCGGCCGAGGTCGCGGAGCTGGTGGTCGAGCCGGCGGATGACGAGCCGTCCTTCGCCGTCGTCCTCGCCGCCGCGCGAGAGCGCCCGCGCCACCGCGAAGGCCAGGATCGCGGCCACCGTGCCGAATTGGAGAAGGAAGAGCCCGTAGCTCTCGAAAAAGCCCATGCCTACTCTTTTAGATAGCGCTCGAGCAGCGCTGCCGCACCTTGCTGGTCGCGCAGAGTCGCGAGGTGCACCGCGACGATGCGCTTGCCGTGCGGCGAGACCACGACGAGGGTGCGCCGCTGCGCGTCGGTCATCGCCCAGGCGCCATCGGCGCCGATCTCGCTCTTGGCGTATTGGTGTCGCGCGTCGACGCGGCGCTCGTCGTTCTGGCGAAAGTCCACCGCGAGCTGCACCACGTGTCCGGCCTCGACCACGACACCGTATTGCGTCGCCGGGTCGTCCAGCGGTGGGACCAGCGTCAGCGTCGTCTCGTCGGCGAACATGCCCTGCACCTGCCAGCCCTCGCCGAGCGCCATGCTCTTGAGCTGTTGCAGCGGCATCCGCAGCGAGAGGCTGCCGAAGACCATGCGCGGGTCGGGGGCGTGCTGCGCGTCGACCACCGTGACCGTGCGCGGGGCGTAGGCGTTGGCGCCGGTGCAGCCGCTGGTCGCGAGCAGGCCGGCGACGGCGAGGAGCCCGACGGCAGCGGTGATCGGAGAGGTCGAGCGAGGCGTCATCTTGGCTCCCGGGTAGCGAAGCTAGGTTGCACCCACGCAGCCATCTGGATCAACCAGCGCGCCGCTTCGACGCAGCGCGGCGCAGCACCTGCTCGAGCACGTCCATCGTCGCGTCGACCGTCAGCGCGGTCGGGATCGCCGCGCCGGAATCGCTCGGCGGCGCCGTGGTCAACGCCGCGATGGCGGCGTCCATCGCGGCTGCGTTGCCGCTGTGGACGATGTGCACGCCGTCGACGTCGGCGAGCAGGTCCGCCGTATCGCTCTGGAGCGGCGTCTGCAGCAGGATCGGGCGGCGCGCCGCGATCTGCTCGAATGCCTTGGCTGGGATCTGCCGCGTGTGGTGGTCGCCCACGACGTTGACGTTCGCCGTGGCGCCGCGCATCGCCGCGAGCGCTTCGGCCGCCGGCCGCATCCCGTCGATATCGACCAGGTCGAGCACGCCGGCCTCGCTCGCCTGCTCCTGCGCCTCGCGCGCGGTCGCGCCCAGGTAGCAGAGCCGCGGCGTCGGCTTTCCGGCGGCCCGCAGGCGCGCCATCGCGGCGAAGACCTGCTGCAGCCCCCGGCCGCCGTAGAGGTTGCCGGTGTAGACCAGGGTTGGTCCGGCGAAACTGCGCGCCTCGACGCCCTCGAAGCGCTCTGGCTCGCAGGCGTTCGGGACGTAGGCGACGTCGACCGCATAGCGCTGCTGCAGCGCCGCGGCGATGCCCCGCGTGGTCGCCACCGGTGCGGCGCCATGGGCCACGATGCCACGCTCCATCGCCGCCTCGGCGCGCTTCCGCCACGCCGGGTAGGCGCCGAATTCCTCGGTGCCGAGCCAGGGATCGCGGTAGTCGAGGACCAGGCCGACGCCGAAGCGCCGGGCCAGCGCGTGGCCGACCAGCGCCGCGGTCGGCGGCGGCAGCGTCGCCAGCACCACGTCCGGTCGGGGCAGGGTGGCGCCGAGGGCGACGGCCGGCGCCAGGAAGCCGACCTGCTTGTCGGGCACGGCGAAGTGACGGTGGCTGAAGTCGAGCACCGCGCGTGCCCGCCCCTGCATCGGCGCGGCGCGGACCGTGGCGTTCGGCTGCGCTGCCGGGCGCGCGGGGCCGTCGCTCTGGGGCGCGCGTCGGATCCGCTCCTGCCGCCAGCGGCGCGCGTGCTGCTTGATGCTGAGCACCGGGGCGCGGTGGACGGTGACGCCAGGGACGTCGGTCCACAGCGCCGGGTCGACGGCGTCGGCGAGCGAGAGTTGGCGGGCGAGGACGTCGACCTCCCAGCCACGCGCGGCCAGGCTGCGCGCGATGCGCACCGCGCGGCGGGTCGCGACCGTCGTCTCGGGGGCGAAGTAGAAGGCGACGAAGAGCAGTCTCGGCATGACGCAGCCTCGCTAGGTGCCGGGGGGCCGCTCGGTGAGCGGGACGAAGCCGCCGCAGACGACGTCCGCCAGGCGCTGCGAGGCGTGGCCGTCCCAGCCGACGGGGACCCGGCCGCGCTTGCCGTCGCCGGCGAGGATCTCGGTCGCCGCCGGGGCGATCGAGGCCGGATCCGAGCCCAGCAGCGTATTGCTGCCTTCGCTCACGGTCACCGGCCGCTCGGTATTGTCGCGCAGGGTCAGGCAGGGCACGCCGAGCGCCGTCGTCTCTTCCTGAATGCCGCCGGAATCGGTGAGCATCAGCGCGCATTGCGCCATCAGGCCGAGGAATTCGAGGTAGCCCAGCGGCTGCGCCAGCTGCAAGCCGCTCGGCAGCGCGATGCCGGCCTGCTCGATGCGGGCCCGGGTGCGCGGGTGGATCGGGAAGATCACCGGAACCTGCGCCGCGACCTCGCCGAGCGCGGCGACCAGGGCCGCGAGTTGCTCCGGATCGTCGACGTTGCTCGGGCGATGCAGCGTCGTCACCGCGTAGCCGCCGGCCTGCAAGCCCAGCCGATCCAGCGTCGGCAGCTGCAAGGCGCGGTCCTGATGCTTGCGCAGCGAGTCGATCATCAGGTTGCCGACGCGGTGGATGCGATGCGCCCCGATGCCCTCCGCGAGCAGGTGCTCGTCGCCGTCCGGCGAGGGGGTGAAGAGCAGGTCGGAGCAATGGTCGGTGAGGATCCGGTTCTGCTCTTCCGGCATCGTCCAATCGCGCGACCGCAGCCCCGCCTCGATATGTCCGACGGCGATGCCGCGCTTGCTGGCGACGAGCGCGGTGGCCAGGGTCGAGTTGACGTCGCCGGCGACCAGCACCAGGTCCGCCGGATGCGCCTCGAGTTCGGCGTCGAAACGCTCCATCACCCGCGCGGTCTGCACGGCGTGGTTCGCCGAGCCGACGTCGAGGAAGGCGTCGGGCCGCGGCATCCCGAGGTCGTCGAAGAAGACAGCGCTCATCTTGGCGTCGTAGTGCTGCCCGGTATGGACCAGTCGCACCTGCAGGCCGCGTGCCGCCAGCGCCGCGTGGGCCGGCGCCACCTTCATGAAATTCGGCCGCGCACCGACGATGCAGGTCACGCGCTCGGGGACGAGCATGGCAACTCCTTCGGCCGTCGCTTCACCGCGAAGGCGGGCTGGCGGTGTAGCACGGCGGGCCCGGACTGACGAGGTCGGCGCCTGGCGGCGAGGGGCTACTCGGCGGATTTCACGACGAAGGGCTTGGGCGCCGCCTCGCCGGGGGGCCACTCCCACAGGCCGAGCTCGCGGCCCCCGCCGCCCGGCCGCAGCCAGACGAAGGTCTGCGTGCCGATCCGGTTCTTGCACTCGGGCTCGGCGAAGGCCGGCGACCAGAAGCCGCCGTTGCAGAAGAGCAGCGGCCCGATCTCGGTCTGCTCGGGGATGTGGGTATGGCCCATGACGGCGAAGCGGGCGCCGGTGATCCGGTGGATCCACTCGGCGCGCTTCTCGGTCATCAGCGGCTCGGCGAAGGTCTCCGGTTTGACCCGGAACGAATACTGCAGAAAGAGCGGGAAGAGCAGGGCGAAGGGCAGCAGCACCCAGAGCGGGCTGATGGTCCAGACCAGGTTCACCGCCATCACGACCTGCCACGACGCGTAGACCATCGCCAGGTAGAGGATCGCGCGGTCGAGCCAGAGTTCGCGGGTGATCATCAGCGGATTGGTCGCCGCCGGCGCGACGTGGGTCACGCTCAGCTGGCGGACCATCGCCGGGGTCGCGCCGCTGCGCTCGGCGACGCTCTGCACCTTCTCTTCGACCATCAACGGATCGCGCAGGGCAGGGCGAATGAAGTGCGCCAAGGTGACGAGCAGCGTCACGCCGGCCGACCAGAACCAGGTCCAGACCAGCAGCGGCTGATCGCGCACCATGTATTTCAGGAAGAAGCGGACGTACTCGATCCCGCTCATGATGTAGTTGGCCGTCGCGTGCGGGTTGAAATAGCCCATGCCGTTGAGCATGTAGCGGTTGGCGACGTCGCCGAAGGGCAGCCGCACGACCGGCCGGTTGCGGACCAGGATCAGCGGGTGGATCGGGTCCGGCACGACGCAATACGGGTCGGCCTGGTGGCCGTGGCTGATGTAGGTATCGCCGGCAGAGAGGTAGAACCACTCGCAGAAGCGCACCCGCTTCTGGCCGACCTCGTCCAGGCTCAGCGCGTCGCGCACCTTATCCTGCACCGCCGGCCAGACCAGCTCCAGGTCGTGGTTGCCGCAGACGAAGACGACGTGGTGGCCGCGCTCGACGAAGCGGCGGATCGCCGCGAAGAATTCGGGGTGGTCCGCGACGATCAGCTCCATCTTGAAGGTCGACATCCACTCTTCGGTGCCGAGGCCGCGCAGCCGTGCCAGCCAGTGGATCGGCGAGGGCGGCGGCTCCGGCATCCGCGTGATCGGGTCGAAGTCGAAGACGTCGCCGTTGAAGACGACTTCGCAGGTCTCGTCGGCCGCCTCGGCCTGGTCGGCGGCATGCTCCAAGAGGCGGGCGACGTCGGCGTCGACGAAGTGCTCGCGCCGCTTGAAGGCCTTCCACAGCGGCCGCTTCGGGTCGAGCGGCTCGGCGTCGGCGAGGTGCAGATCGCTGAGGATGACGGTGTGCATCGGTGTCAGCCGAGGAGGCGCCGCAACAGCCCGGCGTCACCCTGGATCGCGCAGCGCTGCAGGTAAAAGCGCAGGCCACGCTCCCCGCCGAGTTCTTCGCCGCCGCCCGCCTTGCCGGGGCCGCCGTGGACCGTGCCCGGCATCACCGCGCCGTGGCCGGTGGCGCCGTCGGCGACCTTCGCGCTGCCCCAGTAGAGCCGACCGTTCCACGCCGCCAACTCGAGCAGCAAGCCGCCGGCCCAATCGGCGTCGTCGGAGAAGACCGAGCTGACCAACGAGCCGCCGCCGCGCGCGACGATGCCAGCCGCCTCGTCCGCATCGCCGGAGTAGGGCAGCAGGGTCGCGACCGGGCCGAAGACCTCGTGCTCGTGCACGTAGGGCGCGTCGGCGCCGGCGGCGCTGCGGAACAGGCGCGGCGCGACGTAGCTGCCGCTGCTCGGGACGTCGCCCTCGAATTGCCACGCCAGCTCCAGGCCCGCCGCGGCCATCGCCGCCACGCCGGCCTCGACGTCGGTCTTCTGCTGCGGCGTCGAGAGCGCGCCGACCGTGGTCTCGTGGACGCGGGGGTCGCCGACCTGCATCACGGTGAAGCGGTCGAGCAGCGCGGCGCGGAGGTCGTCTTCGCGCTCGGCGGGGACCAGGATGCGGCGGATCGCGGTGCACTTCTGTCCCGCTTTTTGCCCCAATTCTCGGACGATCTCGGTGACCGCCATATCCCAGGTCGCGTCGCCGGGGCCGATATCCGGGCCGACCACCGCGGCGTTGAGGCTATCGGCCTCGACGTTGACCGGCACGTTGTGGCGCAGCACGGCAGGGTGGCCCTTGACCTTGCGGCCGGTGTCGCCCGAGCCGGTGAAGACGATGGCGTCCTGCGGTCCGACGTGGTCGAGCAGGTCGCCGACCGAGCCGCAGAGCAGCGAGAGGGCGCCGTCGGGCAGGGCGCCGGTGTCGACGAAGGCACGAACCACCCGCTCGGCCGCGACCGCGGTGGCGGTGGCCGGCTTGGTCAGCACCGGGACGCCGGCGAGCAGCGCCGCGGCCAGCTTCTCGGCCATATTCCAGGCCGGGAAGTTGAAGGCGTTGATGTGGATGGCTGCGCCACGCCGCGGCACCAGCACGTGCTGGCCGACCCAGCGCGCCGAACGCGATAGGCGGACCTCTTCGCCGTCGACCAGGGTGCGCCGATCGCCGAGCTGGCTGCCGAGCTGGGCGTAGAACGCGAGCGTGCCCGAGGCGCCGTCGACGTCGAACTTGGCGTCGCCACGGGTGCTGCCCATATTGTCGGCTTCGAGATCGAGCAGCTCGTCGCGGATGTCGCGGATGGCGCGCGAGAGGGTCATCAAGATCGCGCCACGCTCGGCGAAGGTCAGCGCGCGCAGGGCCGGACCGCCGACGTCGCGGGCGTGCGAGAGGGCTGCGCCCAAGTCGAGGCCGCGGCTGCAGGCATCGGCGAGCACGGCGCCGGTATTCGCGTCGTGGATCGGGGTTGCGTCGCCCTGGCCGCGTTGCCAACGGCCCTGCAGGTAGCTCTCGAGGTGCTGCATCGTCTGCTCCGTCGCGCCCCGCAGGCGCTCGCGCGCGGTATAGCAGGGGGACGCCGTGACGTCATCCGCGCACGCCCCGCGTGGCCATTGTGTCGGCGTGCGCCACCGCCTACGCTTTGCGCCCAACGCGATCCCGGTCTCCTGGTCATCGCCGCGACGGAGCTTCCGTGTCCAGACGCTTCCACCAAACCGTCGATATCTCGAGCCTCCGGCCGATGATTCTCAGCGCTGGTCAGGACTTGTTCCGCGAGGGCGACCCGGCAGACGGCATGTACGTCGTCGACCGCGGCGCGGTGCGGATCTGGCGCGAGGTCGAAGGCGAGGCGATCGAGCTGGCCACGCTCGGTCCCGGCAATATCTTCGGCGAGATGGCCCTGATCGACGGCAGCCCGCGCAACGCCTGCGCCAGCGCGGTCGAGGAGACGGTCGTCATCCAGGTGCCCAAGCCGACCTTCGACCTGAAGATGGCGCAATGCGACCCCTTCATCGGCGATCTCTTGCGCCTGCTGGTGCAGAATATCCGCCGGGTCAACGCCTCCTCCGAGGTCGCCCGCGCCTCTGCCCGCGACCAGAACCCGCTGACCCGGCTGCCCGGCAACCGCAGCATCGAGCAGCAGGTCGAGCAGGCGCTCGCCGAGACCGACCGTGAGCTCTCGCTGGTCTACTTCGACTTCGACCACTTCAAGCCCTTCAACGACGGCTTCGGCTTCGCCGTGGGCGACGAGGCGATCGCCCTCTTTGCCGACGCGCTGCGCGAGCTGCAGAGCCGTCCGGGCTGCTTCGTCGGCCACGTCGGCGGCGACGACTTCTTCGCCTGCTTTCGCGAGAGCGGAGAGTCCGCCGAGCAGGTCACCGCCTGGCTGCTCTCGCGCTTTTCGCACGACGTCCAACGCTTCTACGACGAGGCGACCCTCGCGGCTGGCTCGTATTCCGCCAAGGATCGCGACGGCAACGAGCGCGCCTTCCCCTTGCTGCGGGTCAGCGCCGTGCAGCTCGATCTGCCGGCGGGTCGCGCGCTGCATACCCCGGATCTGGTCGCGGCGCTCTTGGCGCAGGGCAAGAAGCGGAGCAAGGCTTCGGAGTCGGGCCTGTACCGCCGCTCGGCCGAGCAATGGGGATGAACGGGGTGCAGCAGCCCAGCGGCCAAGGCCGACGCGTCGCCGAATTCCTCGCCATCGCCGGGGTGAGCGCGGCGGTGGACCTGGGCACCAAGGCCTGGGCGGTCGCCGCGCTGGCCGACCTCCCGGGGCAAACCAAGGTCGTCGCCGCGCCCTGGCTCGACGTGGTGCTGCGCTACAACCGCGGCACCGCGTTCTCGGCCATCTTCGACCTCGGTGAGACCATCCGCGTCATCCTCGGCGTGGCCTCGTTGGCGATCGTGGTGGCGCTGCTGCTCTGGGCGCGCCGGCCCGAGACCTCGACGCTCGAGCGCTGGTCGGCCGGCATCCTCGCCGGCGGCGCCATCGGCAACGGCTGGGACCGCGTCTTCCGCGAGGCGCCCGGCGGCGGCACCGGCGTGGTCGACTTCGTCAAGATCAACTACCCATGGGGCGGAAGCTGGCCGGCGTTCAACGTCGCCGACGCGCTGCTGGTCGTCGGCATCGGGCTGCTGCTGATCGCCTGGCGCGGTGGCAGCGCCGCCCAGGCCGAATAGCTTGCACCCACGCCGCGCGCTCCCTACCGTGCCGCCGGCGCGCCATACGCGTGCAGCAACGGAGCGAAGATGCGCACCCACTCGAAGGCACCCCTCGGACTGCTCACGCTGAGCCTGCTCCTCGCCGCGGCCTGCAGCGATCCCGGCCAAACCGGTGGCAGCGGCAGCACCGACACCCAAGCTGCCAACGATACCTCGTCCGGCCTCGACGCTGCCGACGGGACCGCAGTCGACGCGGTCGGAGCGGATACGACGACCAGCGATGCCGAGGCCGATACCACGGCCGACGTCGAAGCCGACGCTGAAGCAGACACCGCTGCGGACGTGGTCACGGACGCCGAGACCGACGCCGCCCCGGACGCCGAAGCCGACGCCGTCGCGGATGCTGGAACCGACGCTGAGGCCGACACCGCCGCCGACGCTGAAGCCGACGCCGCCTCGGACGCCGAAGCCGACACCGAGCAGGACGCCACCGCCGACGTCGAAGCCGACACGCAGGAGGACGCCATCGCCGACGTCGAGACGGACGCGGTCACCGACGCCGTCGCGGATGCGGAAGCCGACGCTGCGACCGACACCGTCGCCGACGCCGAAGCGGACACCGTCGCCGACGTCGACGTGGCGGATATCGCGGGCGACGCCACGGTCGACGGCGACGTCGACGCCGCGGGCAGCGATACCAGCGCCGACGCCGAAGCCGATGCGGTCGACGAAGATTCTTCTGCGGATTGCGGCAGCGGATGTGACGTACTCGCGCCCGGTGGAGACGTCGTCGGCGATACCGAGGGTGATGGGACCGGCCCCGGACCCTGCCCAGCCGGCTCCGACAACAAGCCCTGCGACGACGGCGACGCCTGCACCAAGGACGACGTCTGCACATCCGGCACCTGCGTCGGCGGCGGCCTGACCGATTGCGACGACGCCGACAACTGCACCGTCGACACCTGCGACGAGAAGAGCGGCTGCGCGCACAAGGCCAAGGACGGCTGCAAGGCGTGCAAGGCCGTCGGCGATTGCGACGACGGCAACGCCTGCACCACCGACGCCTGCGACCTCGCCGCAGGCTGCACAAGCACCGCGAACGACGCGGCCTGCAGCGACGGCGACGCCTGCACGGACAAGGACGTCTGCCAGGGCGGCGTCTGCAAGGCCGGCGCTGCGGTGGTCTGCGACGACAACAACCCCTGCACGACCGACGCCTGCGACGCCAAGCAGGGCTGCACCACCTCGCCGCTCCCGGACGACACCGCCTGCGGCGACGGCAAGGTCTGCAAGTCTGCGGGTTGCGTCGACAAGCCTGGGGCGCTGCCGGCCGGGGCGGTCGTCATCACCGAGGTGATGTTCGATCCGGACAAGGTCGGCGACAGCGCCGGCGAGTGGTTCGAGCTCTACAACCCCGGCGAGGCGCCGGTGAAGCTCAACGGCTTGGTGATCAAGGACAAGACGCAGAAGCACGTGATCTCTGCCAACGGCGACCTGCTGGTGCCGGCGAAGTCGTATGTCACGCTCGGCGCCAACGCCGACGACAAGGTCAACGGCGGCGTCACCCACCTCTACGCCTTTAAGACCATCGCGCTCGGCAATACCGACGGCGTGCTGCGCCTGGAGAACGCCGACGGCAGCCTGATCGACGAGGTGAAGTACCTCACCAGCAAGGGCAAAGAGGGCTGGCCCGGCAAGGTCTCGGGCCGCTCGATCCAGCTCGCGGCCGATAGCTTCGCGGCCGACAAGAACGACAACGGCGCGAATTGGTGCTTCACCAGCAAGACCTTCGGCGCTGGCGACAGCGGTACGCCCGGTGCGCCGCCACAGGCCTGCACCGTCGGCTGGTGCCGCTTCCAATGGAACCCGGACGTCACGCTGACCAGCGGCGAGAAGTCGACGTGGTACGCCCGCGTCTGGGCCCCCGGCATCACCGACGCGACCGACGGCACCGACGTCTCCTCCGACCTGACGGGCGACCTCGGCATCGGCAAGACCGGCACCGAGCCGTGGACCGACGCGTCCTGGACCTTCGTCGCGCTGACCGCCAACACCAGCTGGGACGCCAAGGCGGCGAACGAGCCGAACAACGACGAGTACCAGGTCGAGAACGCGCCCACCCAGGCGCCGGGCACCTGGGCGACGGCGTTCCGCTTCTTCCTCCGTGGCAGCACCAAGGCCGTCTATTGCGACAAGGCCAACGGCCCCGGTAAGGACGGTGCCGAGGACGGCTACCAGGTCGACCAGGCAGGAAAGCTCGTCATCCTGGGCGCGGTCGAATAGTCTGCGGCCGCGCGCGGCGCGACCCGGAGGATGGTGATGCGACGTCTCTACACGGCACTGGCGGTGGTGGTCGCCACCGCCGGATGCGGCAACCTTTCGAGCAGCGCTGCCGGCGCCGGCGATTCGGCCACGCAGACCGGTGATTCCACTGCGGCGACGGGGGATGGCGCCAGCGCCGACGTCGCCCAGCCCGGCCATACCAGCACGTTGCCGCCGCCCTATGCCGCGCCCGATTGGGCGGCGCAGGGTTGGTCACCAGCGAAGGTGCTGCGCCTCGATGGGACGGTGCGGCGGCGCGGGCTGCGCGAGGTGCGCGGCTTGATCCACGCCCACACCGCCTATTCGCACGACGCCTGCGACGGCAAGCCCTTCGACAAAGAGGGCAAGATCAACGAGCCGTGCATCGAGGATTTCCGCCGCGACCTCTGCGAAGTCGGGCACGACTTCGTGTTCATGACCGACCACCCGACCCACTTCAAGGATCATCCGTTCCCGGACGTGCTGCACTACCACAAGGACGCTGGCGACGCGTTGGTCGAGCGCGGTGGCGTGATGTTGGCCAACCGCATGATGTGCAAGGACGGCCACACCGCGATGCTGATCCCGGGTACCGAGGGTGGGATGATGCCGGTCGGCCTCGACGGCCACATCGCCGACCCGACCGAGCGGGCCAAGGTCTACGGCGGCGACGACCTGGCCTCGCGCGAGGCGCTGATCGCCGCCGGCGCGCACGTCTTGGCGCAGCACACCGAGGATTGGACCGCGGAGCAGCTCGGCGAGAAGGGCTGGGCCGGCTTCGAGATGTACAACCTGCACGCCAATATGATGGCGCACATGAACGACGCGGCGAAGCTCTTCCCGATCCTGCTGAACGAGGACGAGACGATGCACCCGGACCTGATCTTGGCGGCGCTGGTCGACGAAGATCCGCGTTACCAGGAGACCTGGGCCAAGGTCGCCGAGGCCGGCCATCGCCGCGTCACCACGATGGGCACCGACTGCCACCGCAATACGTTCAACATCGAGCTGAACGACGGCGAGCGCGTCGATTCCTACCGCCGGATGATGATCTGGTTCTCCAACCACCTGCTGATCGCGACCGAAGCGGACGGCAGCTACGACGACCGCCACCTCGAGGCGGCGCTGCAAGCGCGGCGGCTCTTCGGCGTCTTCGAGGTCTTCGGCTATGCCGAGGGCTTCGACGCGCGGATCGAGCGCGACGGCAAAGCGCCGGTCGAGATCGGCGGTGAGGCCAGCCTGAAGGACGCGCCGACCATCGTCGCCGACACGCCGCACGTCGCGATGCTGCCGACCGACGCCGAGGCGCCCGAGATTTGGACCCGCATCCTGCACGCCAAGGGTGGCGCGTGGGTCGAGGTCGGCAAGGGCGACGGCCGCGTCAGCTTCAAGCCGACCGAAGCGGGCGGCTACCGGGTCGAGACCCGCATCCGGCCCAAGCACCTACGCAAGCACTTCGGCAGCCTCTCGGCCAAGGCCGACGACGATTACGCCTGGGTCTACGCCAACGTCTTCTACGTCACCGAGTAGCGGGCGCTACCACCAGTGGACTTCGTCGAGGCTCTCGTCGCGGCGGTTCGCTGCGTCCCACGGCCGAGCGGGTAGGTACTTCCAGCCCGAATCCGAGAACATCATCACGATCTGGCCCTCGTCGACCCGCTCGGCTTCGCGCAGGCCCGCGTGCAGCACCGCGCCGGCCGAGACGCCGCCCATGATGCCCTCGGCGCGGACGATGCGGCGCATATTCTCCAGGCTCGTCGCGGCGTCGACCAGCAGCCGGCGGTCGAGCAGTTCGAGGTCGAAGAGCGGCGCCTCGAAGTGGTCCTCCAGCGCCGTCAGGCCTTGCAGGCGCTCGCCCATCTTCGGCTCGACGCCGACCACGCGGATCGCCGGATCGTGGGCTTTGAGCGCCCGGCCGACGCCGGCGATCGTGCCGCCGGTGCCGATCCCCGCGACGAAGCTCGTGATCCCGGGCAAATCGTGCAAGATCTCGGCGCCGGTCGTGGTCCGGTGCACCTCGATATTGGTCTGGCTCTCGAATTGGTTGAGCGCGACGCCGCCGAGCTTGGCAGCCAGCTCGTGGGCCGCGGTGATCGCGCCGCGCATGCCGGCCAGCGGTTCGCACCAATGGATGCGGACGCCGAAGAGGTCGAGCGTATCGCAGATCGACTCCGGCACGCCGCGCGGGATCACCACGTGCGCGTTGTAGCCCTTGCGCCGGGCCACCATGCCGAGCGCGATGGCGGTATTGCCCGAGCTCGCCTCGACCACCGTGCCGCCCGGCTGCAGCTTGCCGCTGCGCTCGAGGTCGGCGATCAGCCCGGCGACGACGCGGTCCTTGATGCTGCCGGAGGGGTTGCAGCCCTCGAGCTTGGCGAAGAGGCGCACGCCGGGCTTGGGCGAGAGGTTCTTCAGCTCGACCAGCGGGGTGTTGCCGATCGCCTCCATCGGCTCACAGACGCCGCAATCTCCGGGTCGTCGCATCGATCACCACTGCGCCAGCAGGCGGCGGAGCTGCTGATCGTCGAGGTAGAAGTCGGCGACGGCGTCGTGCTCGAGCAGCAGCCGGCTCATCGCCCCAGCTTGCGCCCCGGCGCCCTCGGTATAGGCCAACACGCGCGCGACGGGACCGACCAGGGGCTCGACGCCCTCGTCCTCGTCGTCGAGCTCGAGCGCGCCTTGCTCCACCAACATCTCGAGCAGCTTCTCGGCGCTCTCGAATTCCTCCGGCGCGATCTCTGCCGGCTGCCACTCGAGGTCGACCGCGACCAGCGCCGCGTACGGTGCTGCTTTGCCGCGGCCGGCCGAACCGCCGACGACCAGCACCTCGCCGTTCTCCAGCAGCACCGCGAGCTGGCCGCGCTGGTGCAGCTTGCGCGCCGGGCCCGACGGTGCCCAGGCGCCCGTCTCGGCGTCGTAGACCTCGTCGCCGGTCTGGCCGAAGCAGCCGACCCGACCGTCGCCCAGGGTCAGCATCGGGCCGCCGCCGCGGAAGCCCGCCTCGTGGCGCTCGAACGCGCTTCCGTCGGCAGTGAAGACGTGCCCGGCATGACCGATGACCCGGCCATCCGCCAGCTGGCAGAGGTCGCGCTCGGATTGCTCCATCCGCGGCAACGCCTGGAACGCCTTGAGGTCGGCGCCGCAGACCTCGGCGTTCTTCAGCCGCATCGGCGTGCCGGCCGGGCTCGTGCCCTTGCCGCCGACGGCGAGCAGCCCGCCGCCGGGGAGGGTGAACAGGGCGAATTTGCGCCGCGGCTGCGCCAGCAGGGGGCCCGGCTTCCAGCTGCGGTCGGCCGGATCGAAGCGCTCGCTGCTGCTGAGGACTTCCACCTCGCGGCGGGCGATGCCCTCGGCGGCAGCGAGCGCGGCGGCGGGGCGGCCACCGGCGATCAGGACCGTGCCGTCGGCGAGCAAGGTCGCGGCGTGCTCGATCCGGGGGGTGGTCGGGGCCGGCACCGTGATCCAGCGATCGGCGACCGGCTCGTAGAGCGCCGCGCCGCCTTCGGCCTCGCCGACGCCGACGACCAGGATCGCGCCGTCGAGCAGGCGCGTCGCGCTGTGGCGGCGGCTCGGCAGCGGCAGCGGGGCTGCGGCGACGAAATCCGCGGCGGCTGCGACGTAGCGCACGCATTGCGCCTGCGCGACGCCCTCGGCGTCGAGGCCGCCGGCGACCAGTGCGTCGCCGCCCGGGAGCAGCGTCAGGGTGTGCTCGAGGTGGGCGCTGTCGATCGGCAGCAGCTGGGTGTGGAACATCATCGCCTCCATCGCCCGAAGATCGGGGCGGGGACGTTGGCTGTGGCGCGCCGTGGCGTCAAGCTCTGCGCCGTGCAGCGTCGTGTGGCGGCAGGCTTGCGGCGCCGAAAGGGGGGAGGCGCGTTGCGAGGAGGGCTCTCGATCCGCGTGGCGGCGCTGTGGATGCTCGCGTCCGGCGCGGTCGGCGTCGCCGAAGAGGTGCTGCTCGCGCGCTGGCTCGGCCTGTTGCTCGGCCACGCCGCTACGGCGCAGGCGACCGTGCTCGCCGCCTGGATGGGGGGCCTCGGGCTCGGCGCGCTCCTGCTCGGGCCCGGCGCCGAGCGCTCGCCGGCGCCGCTGCGCCGCTACGCCGCGCTCGAAGCCGGCGCTGCGCTGCTCTGCCTGCTCTGGCCGCACCTCGCACCCGGGCTCGCCGATGCCAGCGTCGCGCTGCCCGGCGCCCTGCGCGCGCTGCTGCTCGCCGCGACCCTGCTGCCGCCCGCCATCCTGCTCGGCGGCACGCTGCCGGCGATGGTGCGCGCCGCGACCGCCGACCCGCAGCGTGGCGGCGTGGCGCTCTCCTGGCTCTACGCTGCGAATTCCGCGGGCGCGGCCATCGGTGCCGTCGGCCTCGGCCTCGGCTTGCTCGGCTGGCTCGGCCTCTCGGCAGCGCTGCAGGCGGTGTGTGGCCTCGGCCTGCTGGTCGCGCTCTCGGCTGCGCTGCTCGCGCGCCCCGCCCCGGTTGCCGTGGTGCAGGGCGACGAACCCACCGCTGCCGCGGCCGACGGGCCCGTCGGGCGATGGCTCTGGCTCGCCGGCCTCGGCGGGATGCTGGCCCTCGCGATCGAGGCGCTCTGGATGCGCCTGCTCGCGACGGTGCTCGGCGCTTCGGCCTACGCCTTCGCCGGCGTGGTCGCGGTCACGGTGCTCGGCGTCGCCCTCGGCAGCGCGCTGGTGCGGCATCGTGGCCTGCAGGGCCCGTCGGCGCTGGCCCACGCGGCCCGCGTCGCGCTCGTGGCGACCGTCGTCTCGCTGGCCGCGGTGCTCGTCCTCGGTGAGCGCTTGCCCTGGTGGTTGGCCCTGTTGCGCGCCGCGTTCGCCGGCCTCGACGGCGCCGTCGCGACCCTTTCGGCGCAGGCGCTGCTCACGGCGCTGGTGGTGCTTCCCTCGGCGACGGCCCTCGGTGCGCTGCTGCCGCTCGCCGGAGCGGGCGTCATCGCCTCGTCCGGCCGGGTGGCGACGGGTGCATCCTGGGCGCTGGCGGCCAATACGGCCGGCACGGTCCTCGGCGCTGCGCTCACCCAAACGCTGTTGGTCCCCGCCCTCGGCCTCGACGGCAGCCTCGCCGCCCTGCTCGCCGTCGCCGCCATCCTGCTGCCGCTGGTCCCGACCCCGCCGCTGACCCTGTCGCTGCCGCCGCCGCCGCCGCCGTCGCCGTCGCCGCCGCTGTCCCCGCCGCTGTCCCTGTCGCCGCCGCCGCCGCCGCTGCTGCCGCTGCCCCGCGGGACCAGCCCCCTCGCGCTCGCCATCGTCCTCGCCGCCGCGCTCTCCGCCGCGCTCGTCTCCATGCCCTGGGACGCCCGCCTGCTGCACGCCGGCGCCTTCCGCGGCACACCACGCTCCCCGCCGACCTGGTCGCGTTGGCGGCACCGCCTGCAGCGCGAGACGACCGTCTTCGCCGCCGATGGCGCCGAGGCCAGCGTCGTCGTGCTCGAACGCGACGGCGACCGCGTCCTCAAGCTGCAGGGCAAGGCCGACGCCAGCAGCCGTGGCGATATGCTGACGCAGGTCCTCTCGGCCTGGCTGCCGATGGCGGCGGCGGCGCAGACCGAGCGGGTGCTGATCATCGGCATGGGTTCGGGCGTGACCGCCGGCGTCGCGGCGCGGCTGCAGGCCCCCACGCCGGCGACGATGGCGTCGGCGGGGCAGGGCGAGCTTCCCGTGGCCACTCCCGGCGAGGCCGGTGTCGACGTGGTCGAGCTCGAGCCGGCGGTGCTGCGCGCGGCGGCGGCCTTCGACGTGTTCTCGCACGGCGCGAGCACGGCCCCGACGATTCGTCGCCACGCCGCCGACGCCCGAGGTTGGCTGCTGCGCCGGCCCGACGCGCGCTGGGACGTGCTGATCAGCGAGCCGAGCAATCCGTGGATGGCTGGCAACGGCAACCTCTTCACCGTCGAGTGGCTCGAGGCGATGCGCGCGCGGCTGCGGCCCGGCGGGGTGCTGGCGCAGTGGTTCCATGCCTACGAGATGAGCGACGCGCTGCAGACGGCGGTCTTCGCCACGGTGGCCGAGGTCTTCCCGCACGTGCAGCTCTACACGCTGCATCCTGGCGACGTGCTGATGTTGGCGAGCGAGCAGCCGCTGCAGCTCCGTCGCGAACGGGTCGATGCGTGGCTCGCGCGCCCGGCGCTGCGCGCTGATTTGCAGCGCCTCGATGTGGCTGGATTTGCGGGCTTGTCGTCGCTGCGCGCGTTGGGCGACGCGGGCTTTCGGCGGGTCTACGGTGCTGCGGAGGCCCGGGCTGCGGGGTTGCTGCGCGATGACCTGCCGCGGCTGGAGTTGGAGGCGCCGGCTGCGCTGTGGCGGGGCCAACGGGCGCGGCGGCTGATGACGCTCGACGAGCGGGGCGATCCTGTCGCGCTTGCTGGTGGTGTGAGCACGACGACGACGGAGCTTCGCGACCTGCTTGCGCAGCATGTTCGCTTTCCGAGCGCGCCGTTTGCGTATCGTGCTGCGCTCTTCGATGCGGTGGCGGCGCGGGCGGACGAGGCGATGCGGATCGAGTTGGGTTTCACTGCGCTGCGGCAGGGCTGGGCCTTGCGGGGTGGGGCGGACGGGGCGGCGTTGGTGCAGCACGACGCGGCGGCGATGCGGCGGCGGGCGGCCGAGGTCGTTGGCAGGCTGGCGGGCTCGCTGCGGCCGCGGGCGTTGTTGCTGCGGGCGATGGTGGGCTTGCTCGACGGCTCGGCGGGGAGCGAGCCGGTGGGGCTGTTGCGGCGGTGCGTGGCGCTCGGGGATGAGCGTGCGGGGCGGTGTGGGCGGTTGCTGGCGCGGGCGGAGGCGGAGCGGCGGGCTTGGGTGATTCGGCTTTTGCGGTGATGTTGGGGCTGGTCCTGCAACATCTGCTGATCTCATCGCTTTTCGCCGGCTGCGAGTACGGCGTGCACGGATTCGCATCGCTAGGGAAGACGAGGGAACGAAGCGGCAGCGGCTGCTCATGTCGCGTCAGCATCGGCGACGGTGTCGGCATTGGCGTCTGCGTCAGCGTCAGCGTCAGCGTCAGCTGCAGCGTCAGCATCAGCGTCAGCGACAGCGACAGCGACAGCGTCAGCGTCAGCGTCAGCAGCAGTGACAGCTTCAGCGACAGCTTCAGCGTCAGATTCAGATTCAGCTTCAGCGACAGCTTCAGCGACAGCTTCAGCGTCAGCAGCAGCGACAGCTTCAGCGGCAGCTTCAGCGACAGCTTCAGCATCAGCATCAGCATCAGCGTCAGCATCAGCATCTGCGTTAGCGACAGCTTCAGCGACGGCCTCAGCGACGGCGTCAGCGTCAGCATCAGCATCAGCATCAGCATCACTGCCAGCCACAGCCGCCAAAATCCCTACCCAATCTCCCTCCGCACCAGCCCCAGCGCCTGCCCCTGCCCCAACCCCGGCCGTGTGTGCCGCCCACTTCGGCCCGTTCTCGCCGGGGCAGCGCCGAGCGCAAGGGTTCGCTTCGCCGGCTTCGCCGCCCTTGACGCTCGGCGCTTTCGCCCCGGCGGAACTGGCCTGCGTCGGGCGGCACACACGGCCTCGAGGTCGCGCCCGGGAGGAGGTTTCTGATGTCGGATGCTGATGAGAGCCGAGTGGGGTTGCGCCGGCCCCTGCTCGCGGGGCGGTGCGCGGAGCGGGCGGCGGGTCTTGCGATTGCGGTGGGGCAGACGTTGCCGCCCTCGGTGCGGTGTCTCTCGGACCAGCTCACCCGGGCGGCGCTCTCGACGCCGCTCAACCTCGCCGAAGGGCTCGGGCGCACCGGGCGCGACCGGCTGCACCACCTGCGGATCGCCTATGGGTCGGTGCGCGAGGCGCAGTCGGCGGCGCGGATCGTGGTCGCCAGCGGCCTCGGTGATGGCGAGAAGGCCGCGCAGCTCGTGGCGGAGCTCGACCAGCTCGGGGCGCTGCTCTGGGGGCTGATTCGCTGGGCCGGCGGGTAGGGCCCCGGCTCTGCCGACGAACGCTCGATCCGGGTTCCAGGGGCTCATGCCGGACACTTTGCCGAAAGTGTAAAGTATGAGCACCTGGAACCAGGTCCGTTTGTGCGACGATCGTCGTCTCAGAAGCTACGGCCAGCCGGCTCCCGGAGCGCCTTGCTTCGCTGTGTACGCCCATCGCCCACGCGTCAGCAGAGCCGGCGCGCGCAGGCGCCGGCAAGGGCGCGAGTGCCCCGGGCGGAGCAGCTGGGCCGCATCGGTGCAGGCAGCCGGCGCCTGGACCCTTGCCGGGGTCGAGCACGGTGGCATGCTGACCGTGGCGATGGGCTCGGCACGGGGGGGGCTTGATGCGTCAGGGGGTTGACCGTGAAGAGAGTGTCTATCCGTGTCTATCCGTAATGAGGTGCCCCCTGAGCACTGGTCCTACAATCCGAACGGTGCGCGCTCGACCGCGACAGGACGTTGCCTGGCTGCAGAAGCGCAGGTCACTGCGACACGGGCGACGGCCGGGCATGACGTGGGGCATCGTCGTCGCGATAGCGCTTGCCGGTTGCGCGTCAGACGACGGTTCCGCCCGTGCAGACGTGCACGACGGCGACGCACAAGGCGCCTCGCTGCAGAACGATACCGTGGAAGACGTGGCCGCTGAGAACGACACCGGTGCCGACGACGCTGCGCAGGACGCAACCGCGGCCAACGATGCCGCGGATGCGACCGCCGCGCTCGACGCCACCCTCCCGCCATGCGCGCCGACAGCGGGCAAGCAGTGGGTGAATCTGCCGAAGTGTGTGACGGACGCCGATTGCCCCGAGACCGACGTCGCACTCGGTCAGTGCCTCTTCGGCAACTGCTACCCAGTGGGAAAGACCGTGGAGTGTTCGGCTGAGCGCAATCCGACCTGCAACGACGACAATATCTGGACCGCAGATTCCTGCGATTGGGACCCCAGCACGGGAAAAAACACCTGTTTCCACGAGTGTGTACCGAGCGGCAAACCGGGCCCGGACTGTGAGTGGTCGGAGAGCTGCACATTGTGGACGTGGCACCCTGACATCTGCGCCTGCGTCCGGTTCGACTACCCGAACTGCTGCTCGGATGATTCCGACTGCGACGACGACGAGCCTTGCACGACGGACACCTGCGACATCTCAGAGGGGACGTGCTCCTACACCCCCACTTGCTGCAGGCTCGAGCCATGAGGCGAGACACAGGGTTCCAGGAGAGAATTGGTTCCAGGTGCTTATACTTTACACTTTACGGAAAGTGTAAAGTATAAGCACCTGGAACCAGATCGGAACCAGATCCGCCTCTGGAACCAGATCCGCCTGGACGTAGACGGTGCGGGTGTGGATGCTGCGGTCGAGATCCTTGAGATCCTGCTCCATGCGAGCGATGGTGGGGTCCATGTTGAAATTCCTCCGGTTGCCGGCCGAACGTTGGTGTGCGGGCCGGGTCGGAGGAGGGTGCTGCGGTTGGACGAAATGGGCGATGCGGCCGGAGGATGGGAGTTGCGATGGGACGTAGTGACGCGAATCGGGGGCTCGGCGCCGTCAGGCGCGTCCGCGGAGCGGCTTCGTCCAATAGACCTCATGTGGACTATCCGTTGTAATAAGATGTGCCCATCTCCCCGGTATCCGCCAGTGCCGGAAGGCATCGTGGACGGCCATCAGCAACATTGGTGCGTGTCATTGGTCGACTGCTACTGTGTGTCTCCCTTTGCAACGCACTCTCCAGTCCCCGAGACTCTGGAGGGCACGAATGTTCGGCAAGACTGACAGCTACCGATTCTGCTCAATCGTCACCACCCTCCTCCTTGGCTGCAGCGAGCCACCGGTGCCCGTCGGCAACCAGACGAAGTGGCCAGACTCAGAGGCTGTCGAGGTACTCGAGGAAAGCGATGTGGATACAAGCGCAACGAACGATGCATCGGACGTTGCGAACGCCGAAACCTTCGACACGGCGAGTCAATGGTCCGTTGGTTGCGGACCTGATATTCAAGTAAGGAATGGACTGCCTTGCGACGACGGCGACCCCTGTACGAGTTCATCAGAATGCCGCGACGGCAACTGCCTCCCACTGTTTCCCTCATGCTACGACGGAGATGTTTGTACGATCGATGTATGCACGGTAGGTACATGTACGCATGTTCCGGTGCTGAACGACAAGCATTGCCAATCAATCAAGGGAAAACTAGATTGCGATTCCAAAGGAGGACCCGCTATTGGCTTGGCAGAGAACTACGAAGGCGTTTTCGGCGAGGTCAGCGAGCCCGGGTGGGACGCGTGGTTGGGCATGATCTCGGAGGGCGGGATGGCCAACCTGAACCGCTTCTTCTCCTCAAGCGGCGATCAAATCTGGGTCTTCCCCTGGCATGTGTCACGAACGAACTTCGGCAACTCCCTGGGCAAGGCGAAGCTGGTAGGCCGCACTGCGCACCAGATCATCGGTGCCCCCCCGCCCCCTACCCAATGCAATCCTGGCTGGCCGTATAACGGCGTTTGGACCTTGCTGCTCGACGAGACTGTTTCGTATCTCGCAGACGGCATCCCGGGGCCAGGGGATACTGTGTGGGTACTTGGCCACGGGCATCCTGACGGACAGGCTGAAGAGTACGGATCACAGCGAGTTGCTGCTGACTGGATCGCGCAGCTTGGGCCAAGTCTCGAGCTCATTCGTGGACCGATTGTGCTTCGGAAACACAGTGCGCCAGACTTTCCGCGTGACCTCATGACCGCTCCAGGTTCCAAAGATTGCGCGAGTATCAAGCCGTGGGACCGCACGCATGGGCCATACGAAATCATGCTTCAGGCCGTCGCCGAGGGGGGGCGGTTGGTGCGACTGGATTACGGATTGTTTGCAGCAATACTGCCTACGGCGATTTGGTGGAATCGCGACCGCTCGTTGGAGGATCGACGAGTTGCTGTGGTGCTGTTCGACGAAGCCGGGAGAGTCTACGCGCTGCATGACACCGGGCCTCAGAGTGCGACTTCCGGATGGGCCGCACCGACGTTCGGGGTCGCGTGGGCCACCGCGATCGGTGACGGCGACATCGCCGCCATGCTCCAGCCGTCGGGAGTTCTCTTGCGGATCCACGCGGCTGACGGCTCCATTTCCGGGCGCCGTGATCCCGGGATGTACGGTGGCTACGGACTCGTTCTCCCGAGTGGTTCGATTCGCTATCGAGCACTCGTAGGGCCGCCCGAAAGCGTGGAGTCGAAGCATCGGTATGCCTCGATTGCAAAGAAGGCTGTGTTTTCCCAGGAAATTGAGCCCCTTTCGGCGGCCGCTTGGGGAGAGCAGTCGGGTGCTGCGACAACGCTTGTAGTTCGTGACAACCCTCTGGCTGCAATTGCCGATTCTGCATGGTGGCGTGGTATCTCCGCATCGCATCGTGCCGTGCCGTACACGGTCTTGCGTGCCCCCAGCTCCTCGCTGATTGTAGTCCCGCGCAAAGCTCCGTATCCGGTGGGTGACCCCGCAAGTGTCCCGGCACCGAAAGAATACTTCAGGAGCGCGCTAGATTACGGCGTCGTACAAGGAACGGCCAAGCAGGCACAAATGGAGTACTATGCTGAAGCTGTGGAGGATGCTGCAGGTGGGGCAGAGTTGGGGCCAGCTGCGCTGATGAGGGAGTTCGCCTTCGACGGAAGCACCTGTCGGGTCTGGCTAAAGGATATTGGCTACCTGTTTCAGTCGTTTGCGGCCGGCAGTTTCCCAGTGCTCAACCTGACGCCTTGTTCCGTCTGCTACGATTCGAACCCGTGTCGGAAGACTCTCTTTGACTGGGTCGATGAGAACAACCCAATTGACCTGACCGGCACGGTTTGCATGCTGGACAGTGCGAAATTTGGTGTCTGCAATACATCGAGTGTGTGCGTCGCGATGCCCGAGGGAGATGGCCCATGAACGACCCAGATTCCGGATGCCCCAACGAGCTTGAGTTCCTACCAAGCGGCGCAAATGGAAAGCGAAAGGTGGTTCCGGCGAAAGTTGGTTCCAGGTGCTTATGCTTTGCACTTTCCGCAAAGTATAAAGTAGTATAAGCACCTGGAGCGAGATCCCCAGCTGCAGTTTCAGCTTGTCACCATGAAGCGAGGATGTAGTGCAATGATTGATTTCGACAAGGCTGCAATCATTGGCACGCTTGTCTGGCTTGCATGTTCAGGCGGTTGTGAGATATCGCCGGATGACAAGCACCCTCATGCATTCGTGTTTGAAACTGTGTCATATGAGCAGGACGGCAAGCTCTGGAAAGCCATTTTACCGCGAAGCCTTAGGAGGCTTCCACGCATCTGTGTTGTAGGAAAGGCTATCGGCACGTCTTCTGGGGAGGCTCCTCCTTCGATTCCTCAACAAGATGTCGTCTCCTACATGTCACATTGCGATGCAGAAGTTATTGCGGCCGCAACCCTGTCAGCACTTGGGGCGCAAGGTTTCGCGTCGCCGTGTGATGGTCGGGACGTCGGGTGTTTGGACGACATAATTCCGCCGAGGGTGAGAGTGACAGAGCCCGAGAGCCGATCCAACCTTCGTGCGAAGTACGTGCTCGCCAAAATGCCTGCGACTGAAGGCCCTCTCTGCGTCGCAACCTTGGAGATCCGATCGCATGACAAGCTCCTTGAGGTGCTAGTCATCCGGGAAGTATATTGGAACGACTCTTCGATCTCTTGTGAGGATTAAAGATGAGTTCTCCAGTAGCAAATTGGTTCCAGGTGCTTATACTTTACACTTTCCGTAGAGTGCAAAGTACAAACACCTGGAATCCTGATGGATCCCCCCGTTTACATGACCGCCTCCAGGGCTTGGCCTGCGACCCCGTGACTCCGGGCCTGCCGGCCTTGCTCGAGGAAGGCAACGATGTGGCATCCTCTTGCCTTTTTCCCCTACGCTTGGACCGACCCTGGGGACACGTCAGGCGGCCGCCAGGACCAACACCCGAAAGGCCCACGAATTGGAGGCGAGACCATGACCCCCGAGACTCCCGAGAGCCCCCTGGAGCCCGTGACCCTCCGCTACCGCCCAGAATGGCAGAGCTTCCTGCCCTTGGGTGCCGCGGGCAGCGGCATCCTCGGCGCGCTCGGCTGGTTCGCGGACGCCGGCCTCGGGGTGATCGCTGGCTGCTTCCTGGCGTCCGCCGGGCTCGTCGCCCTGTCGCGCTCGGAGCTGTCGCGGGAGCTGGTGGTCGACGGGGCAGGGCTCGCGTTCTCAGCCGGGGGCGTGGTGCAGCGGGCTCCTTGGAGCGAGGTCACCACGGTGCGCTTCTCGCGCTTGCTGCCGAGGCGCACGGGCGGCGGGCACTACGCTCCGCTCCCGATCCTCGAGGCGCTGGCCGGGGTGGATGCCAAGGCAGCGGCCGCGCTCGTGGCGTCCACCCGCCCGCTGGAGCTCGCCGCGGCCCGCGCGGGATCGCCACGCGCGGCGCTGCACGCGCTGCTGGCGGAGGCGAGCGACAACTGGGAGGTGCGGATCACGGTGCAGGGCGGCGCGACCAAGCGGCTCCGTGGGGTGCACTTCGAACAACCGCGAGACGCCCTGCTCGCGCTGGCGGGCGCGGCGGCGCTGTGCTGGCCGGGCGCGCAGCCCGACGGGGCGCCGGCGGGCCCAGCGATGGCGTGAACGACGTTGTCACAGCGCCGATCGCTGATGTTGAGCCCAATCATCGATCTTCCGCGTGGCGTTTCTCAACGCTGGGCAGAACGCCCATGCGGACAGCAACGGTCTTCACACTGAAGCAGAGCCGCGAAGCGGCGGCAGGGAAGTAGCCTGGGGTGCCAACCCCAGGGATGCCGATGGATATTGCGGAAGCCGCGAAGCGGCGACGGGAACCCGAGTGGTCGACTCATGGCCCGACCCGCCGCCGCTTCGCGGCTCCCTCAATTGTGCGCTAGGTCCTGGGGTTATCACCCCAGGCTACCGTCCGGCGCCGCTTCGCGGCTCCATGAGACATCAGGCGCCACGGCACGATGGTTGTGTCCTTGTCGTCTCTGCCAAAGAAAGAAACCACGCCGGGACCGAGTTCAAATGCCGACGCTGTCACCCCACCAAACGGGCGGCGCTGGTCGCAGAAATTCCCACGGACTCGCCGGTCGACCGCCGCACCGGTCCCCCAGCTACGCCCCGAGCCGCGCCTCGCACGCACGCAGCACCGTCACCCGGCCCTTATTCGCCAGCTCGTGCCGTCGCACGGCCTCGACCTGCCACAGCGGCATCTCGCCGACCGTCGCCGCGAGGAAATTGGTTCCAGGTGCTTATACTTTATGCTTTCCGGAAAGTGTAAAGTATAAGCACCTGGAACCCTAGCTGTCGGAACCAGATCTCCTGGCAGCCAGGGCCTGCAGCGCGCAGCGAAGTTCGTCGGTCATCGGAAGGGGGCGTGAGCGCGGGCCGGGTATCGTCATGCGTGCAGGATCGCAGGCCTGCAAGGTCTCGTCGATCCCGGAAGGAACTTGCGGCCTGCGGTACTAGTAGCCATACTTGGTGTCCTAAGGAGGGGAATGAGAGAGAAGAATAAAGAAACACTCCCCGTCAAGCTGGTAGTGTGTACAAGGGTGCAGCCCGGTACCGTGGGAGCTACGCCGCCGCACGGAGCACCTGCCGTGATCGCATCCGCCACCTGTCGTTGAACAGGTCCGCTCGCAGGCCGCTCATCTCTGCGGCGCCGGCTTCGTTCCACCGCATGCCTTGCTGTCGCAACCGCCCACCGGTCAGGTGATGGTTCGCGCTTTCGATGGCGCCAGAGCCCACGCGCAGGCCCATCTCGCGGTAACGCGGATAGTCCATCCGGTCGCGGTTGTTGCTGAGGTAGGTCGTCAGCTCGTCGATAACTTTCGCGCCCGCCTCCTTCGCGGGGGCGGCCTGCGCGAGTGTCTCGAGCACCAACGACAAATCGCCCTGTTCGATGCGCGCCGCCTGCAGCTTGCTCCAGCGGCGGGCGGCTTCGTCGTCGTTGGGATGTAGCGCCTTGCCGCCTTCGTGGAGACGGTGCTTGACGTGGTACAGGTCCAGGATTTGCAGCACCTTGAACGGCAACTCGTCGACCATATTTCGGATCCACACCGCTCCATCGCTGATGCTGACGACGAGCTTGGCTTGGTCGGCGCGCTGGCGGAGCAGCTCGGGGCCCAGCTGCAAGGCAAGATCTTGCGGCGTGCCGAGCACCGAGACGTACGTCTTGCGCAGTAGGCAGCCGCGACGGTTGGCCAGCTTGGCGACATCGTCCTCGGAGTACAGGATTGCGTTCTTGATTTCGCGCCCTTCGAGCTTGTAGCGACGACCAGCTCCTCCGCGTGTCTGCTTGCTGGGCTGACTGTCAGGTTGGACCTGTTCGTCGTGCTCGGGCCGCGCGTCTTGTGGCTGCTGGTATTGCCGCGTCATCGCGTAGACGCCGTCGCACTCGAGGTAGGTCACCTTGGGTTTGCGAAGTCGCGCGTCGTGCGGTCGTCGGGGATGCCGCGCATGGCCCGCGGCGTCACGGAGCTGGAATCGCCGAGCCTGTCGCTCCACGATCTGGTCGCGCATCGCTGCTCTGCGACCGACGATTCGTTGGGCGCCGTGGCAACTCACTTCGGCACCGAACAAGTCGCTGCAGAGCTTGGTTGCCATCTCGTAAGAGACCACGGTGCAGAGCATCGCGACGGCTTCACTGAGCCTGGCGGTGGTGCGTTCCGATCCGAGCATCAGTATGTCCTGACTGGGAAATCGACTGGCTCTGCAGCCCTGGCAGCGGACGTAGCGGCGGCGCAGCACCACTGCCCCGAACAGGCTCTGCCACTGCGCCGAACGGAGACCCTTCGATAGCATCGTCTCGCAGCAGTCGACGCACGCCACCGGCTCGACCTTGCGCTCGAGGTCATCGAGTCGTCGCTGCAGCCGCGCCTGAAGCACCGGTCGAATCACCTCGCGGGAGGCCTGCACCGCGTTGTCTTCTTCGGTCAGCGCGTCGCCGCCCTCGACGCTCGCACAGAGGTAGGCCCCCAACGACTCGACCCCGTCGAGTAGTGCTTGGGCGCTGGCGCGGTTCAAGCCGAGCTGCTGCTGCAGAGACGACAGGACACTGTCCATTCTGGGCCCGCGGCGCTGATCACTCTGGTGACGCAATGCCACGGCGAGGCTCGACAGGATGGGGTGTGACTTCCGGCTCTGCGCTGGGCTACGATCTGTCATGGAGAGGTACCTCGTTCTCCGCGCCGGGGTTCGGCACGGAGGTCTGGTTTGTTTTCCTACCGTTGAGGTACCTCTCCACTCTCTTTTTCGCTACTGATCGGTCCGATTCTTCTCCCACGGAACGGATCTGCACCCTGTGTACAACGAGTTGTGCATCGCGCTGGTTCAGAACGCGGCTATTGTCCGATGAATGGAAAGCTCTGACGTGGCACGACAGCCGAAGTCACCTGTTATTGAGCCTACACCTCCCACCGCAAGTTGCACGTTCGGTGTCAATATTGATCACGATCTTTTTGTGCACTTCGTGTGCATCGAGAAGCGAGACGAAGCAACGTGCCTGCCCATTGTCGACCACTTCATCCATGCGAGTATGTTCGCCGGCCAATGAAAGGGCGGCCGTTGACCGCGTAGTTGAAAAACGGCGGGCAACGTCCCCAGATGATCATGGGTTACCCAGGATGCAATGCGATTGGATCCTTGCAGAGGCTTCAGAATGCCCGTTGACTCCGGCACTTGATGGTTCTCGATTCGAAAATCGCTACAAGGGCGGCCCGCATGATGGCATTGAAATGGCAAAGAGATGCCTTTACGGATGGCCAAATCATGCTGCCGAGGAACCAACGACGGCATCGTTCAATGAAACAACAAGTGCGTCACGCACTAGGAGGGTCCATAGCTTCGGATCCGAGTGGATGGATCGCAAGGTGATAGTTGATGCAACTATTCGCGTCGCGATTGACTGGTCAACATCGAAGTACAATTGCATCTCCCTCGGGCCTGCATGGGATTCGAACGGCAGTCTCCACGGAGCATTTATTGGTGGAGGTAGTGGATCAAGTTCTACAAGGCGACTTCGATACTGCAGAGAATCTGTGACTTACCACGCGACCCGTACGCTTGCGTTGGAAGACGTTGATTGTAGGAGAATGGAGGACTTGTCCTTCTGCGAGGACGGAGACTTTCAACCTCCCGTCGTCTGTAAGGAATCTCGAGCTGCACGGAAAGGGGAGCGTGGTTCGCATCGCAACAAGAAGACTACTGGCTTCGTAGTGTTTCGAGTTCAGGAGGTAATGAGCGCTCTGGAGTTCCACCACTTGCTAGCTGGTCAAGACGGATTCTATCGTAGTGTAGTGCCAATAGAGCTTTCGGAAACATATTCATATAGGCGGGCGGTCATAGGGCGCAGTCGGCTGGTTGGCTGCGTCGCGAGAGTTAGGAACTATCAAGATCTGAGTGCTGGTCCAGTAATGCACTCCGATCCCAATCTAGCCAGGTGAGACTGGCCTTTGGCAGTCGGGCAATTTGGTTCCAGGTGCATATACTTTACACTTTGCCGCTGAGACCTTGGACCTTGCCGACAGCCCGGCGTCGTGGTTCGAGCGGGATAGCCGCCTTCGTACCGCAGTCCCGTGCCGGCCGTTCGATGCACAGGAGCGCCGCGTCCTCCGATGGTTCGCCGCTGCACGCCTCGATGCGCCCGAGCGCGTGCGCGGGGTCGACCGCTATGGACATGCGCTCGACGCCACCAGCCGCAGCTACATCTGCGTCCGGAAGTTCTTTGAATCAGACTGAAATACAGAAACTGGAGAGCTGGGTCTGCTCGTAAGTATAAAGTATAAGCACCTGGAACCTCTTTTCGACCCTATGGACATGCGCTCGACGCCACCAGCCGCAGCTACATCTGCGTCCGGAAGATCTTTGAATCAGACTGAAATACAGAAACTGGAGAGCTGGGTCTGCTCGTAAGTATAAAGTATAAGCACCTGGAACCTCTTTCCGTGGAACCTCTTTCCGCTTGCCGGGGTCGAGCACGGTGGTATGCTGACGGTGGCGATGGGCTCGGCAGGGGCGTGGTTTATGCGTCAGGGGGTTGACGGTGAAGAGAGTGTCTATCCGTTGGAACCAACGCTGGGAGCCTTGCATGAAGGGCATCTTCTTTCTGGTAGCAATGGTCGCGTCCGTAGCGCTGGCGGTCCTTGTCGCGTCCGACGCAACCGCGGAGAAGCGCCGGCCGCTGCGGTACCGGCACTTTGATGAGAAGCAAACCGTTGCTCGGATAGCAGGAGGGTACACCCGAGTTGCTGACTACCTTGCTAGCGATCTCTGGCATACAAGGGATGTAGGATTTGGCTTCTGGCTAGGGGATCAAGTCAACCACTGTAGCGTGACGCGAGTGGTCGATTCCATGATAATCGAACCGCTTCCCATCAGCCTGCACTTTGACTTTCTAGTAACCAGAAACAATTATGTTGACGAATGCTCGGGAGGGGATGAAGTCGCATGCTATTGTGGGACGATCAAAGTGGCACGCGATTTTCATAAACTCTTTGCTGGTGCAGGGGATTCCGTGAGTGACACAGATTGGAACAGAGAAGGTTGGCTCCGTGTTTGGCGAGCCGATCCAGCCGCATACGGAACAAGGCGGTACCACTTATTCCACAACCGTCTCCTCGAGCGCAGTTCGACGAAATAGGCTGCGTGCAGTCGATCATGCTCGGTTTGGCCCGGAAGAGGAAAGTCTGCAGGAAATTGGTTCCAGGTGCTCATGCTCTACACTTTCCGTAGAGTGCAAAGTACAAACACCTGGAACCCTGAGGGATCCCCTCGTTTACATGACCGCCTCCTGGGCTTGACCTGCGACCCCGTGACTCCGGGCCTGCCGGCCTTGCTCGAGGAAGGAAACGATGTGGCAACCTCTTGCCTGTTTCCCCTACGCTTGGACCGACCCTGGGGACACGTCAGGCGGGCGCCAGGACCAACGCCCGAAATGCCCACGAACTGGAGGCGAGACCATGACCCCCGAGACTCCCGAGAGCCCCCTGGAGCCCGTGACCCTCCGCTACCGCCCAGAATGGCAGAGCTTCCTGCCCTTGGGTGCCGCGGGCAGCGGCATCCTCGGCGCGCTCGGCTGGTTCGCGGACGCCGGCCTCGGGGTGATCGCTGGCTGCTTCCTGGCGTCCGCCGGGCTCGTCGCCATGTCGCGCTCGGAGCTGTCGCGGGAGCTGGTGGTCGACGGGGCAGGGCTCGCGTTCTCAGCCGGGGGCGCGGTGCAGCGGGCTCCTTGGAGCGACGTCACCACGGTGCGCTTCTCGCGCTTCGTGCCGAGGCGCACGGGCGGCGGGCACTACGCTCCGCTCCCGATCCTCGAGGCGCTGGCCGGGGTGGATGCCAAGGCAGCGGCCGCGCTCGTGGCGTCCACCCGCCCGCTGGAGCTCGCCGCGGCCCGCGCGGGATCGCCACGCGCGGCGCTGCACGCGCTGCTGGCGGAGGCGAGCGACAACTGGGAGGTGCGGATCACGGTGCAGGGCGGCGCGACCAAGCGGCTCCGTGGGGTGCACTTCGAACAGCCGCGAGACGCCCTGCTCGCGCTGGCGGGCGCGGCGGCGCTGTGCTGGCCGGGCGCGCAGCCCGACGGGGCGCCGGCGGGCCCAGCGATGGCGTGAACGACGCTGTCACAGCGCCGATCGCTGATGTTGAGCCCAATCATCGATCTTCCGCGTGGCGTTTCTCAACGCTTGGCAGAACGCCCATGCGGACAGCAACGGTCTTCACACTGAAGCAGAGCCGCGAAGCGGCGGCAGGGAAGTAGCCTGGGGTGCCAACCCCAGGGATGCCGATGGATATTGCAGAAGCCGCGAAGCGGCGACGGGAACCCGAGTGGTCGACTCATGGCCCGACCCGCCGCCGCTTCGCGGCTCCCTCAATTGTGCGCTAGGTCCTGGGGTTATCACCCCAGGCTACCGTCCGGCGCCGCTTCGCGGCTCCATGAGACATCAGGCGCCACGGCACGATGGTTGTGTCCTTGTCGTCTCTGCCAAAGAAAGAAACCACGCCGGGATCGAGTTCAAATGCCGGCGCTGTCACACCACCAAACGCGCGGCGCTGGCCGCAGAAAATCCCACGGAGTCGCCGGTCGACCGCCGCACCGGTCCCCGAGCTACGCCCCGAGCCGCGCCTCGCACGCCCGCAGCACCGTCACCCGGCCCTTATTCGCCAGCTCGTGCCGTCGCACGGCCTCGACCTGCCACAGCGGCATCTCGCCGACCGTCGCCGCGAGGGCCTTGGCGGTCTGTGCGTCGATATCCTCGATCGGCATCCGCTGCAGGAAGGCCTTGGCGTCGTTCAGCCGGGCGCGGAACAGGGTCGGCACGCCGCGGGCGACCAGGGCGTCTGCCCAGCGGCCGAGGGGCTCGTCGCACAGGCCAGCGGCGGCCTCACGGGCGTCGTGACCGCGGCGGATCGCCTCGCGCTGCACGCGGAGCTGCAGCTGGGTCCATTTCTGACGCGTTGCGTCCAAGCCCGCGCGGGCCTGCTGCTGCAGATCGTCGATCGGAAGGCGTTGAACCGTCATCATCTCATCCTCCAACGCAGCATGACGCGCCGCGTTATGGGTTCAAGCTATGACGCGCCGCGTCATGCGTCAAGGTCCGCGTGGCGAGGGTGTGATCTCGGCACGAGGTTGGTAGCCTCGTCGGGCGCAGCGGGAGGACGCAGTGGCACGGATGGAACGAGGATCGAAGGCAGCGCCGACGCGGTGGACCGCGGTCGCGATCGGTTTGCTTCTTGCCATCGGCTGCAGCGGAACGGGTGCCTCGCAGGGGAGCGAGGCCAACGGCGGCGCCGACGTCGGGTTGACCGGCGAGGCGCTGCTCGACGCGCTCTGGCAGAAGGAGCACGCCGACACCCACGAGCACGACGGCGACGTCGCGCCGAATCACACGCACGACGACGTCGTGGCCGATGGCGCAGCGGTGGACGGCCACCGCCACGGCGGACCGGGCGGGCATTGGGGTACGCCGACGGGGGCGTGCGCGGCCGGGACGTGGTCGACGCTGCATCCGGATTGCATCGGCAACACCGGCTGCGCGGTGAACCCCTGGGCGGCGCCGCCTTGTGGATGCGGTTGCGGGATGTGCTGGCACGATCTCTGCGTCGACTTGGCCTGCGATATCACGCCGGGCTGCCCGCCGATCGACGACGATTAGCGCGGGTCGACCACGCCTGGTACGGCTACAGCGGGACGCAGGGCGCTTCGCAGAAGCCGAGCGCCAGGAAGTAGTGGCAGCCGGCGCCGAGCAGCACGAAGAGGTGCCAGAGCTCGTGGAAGCCGAAGACGCCGGGCCAGGGGTCGGGGCGCTTGGTGGCGTAGATCACCGCGCCGAGGGTGTAGGCGAGGCCGCCGCCGAAGAGCCAGCCGAGCGCGCCGCTGTCGAGCTGCGGGAACATCCGGATCCCCGGGATGACGACGCCCCAGCCCATCGCGACGAAGAGCGCGACCGAGAGCCAGCGCGGCGCCTCGAGCCAGAACAGCTTGAAGGCGATGCCGAGCGCGGCCGTCGCGCCGAGCGCGATCAGCGTCACGGTCCGCCACTCACCGTCGAGCAGGTGGATCACCGCCGGCAGGAAGCTCCCGGCGATCAGCAGGAAGATGGCGCAGTGGTCGAGCCGCCGCAGCCAGCGGTTGCCGGACTCGCCGATATCGAAGAAGTGGTAGGTCGAGGAGGTGAAGAACATCAGCACCAGCGTGCTGCCGTAGATGCCCATCGCCGCCTGCTTCAGCGGGACGTCGGGGGTGCGGACCATCAGCACGACCAAGCCGACGATGGCGGCGAGCATGCCGGCGAAATGGGTCGCCCAGCTCCACGGATCTTTGTTGACGGCGAAGGTGCGGCTGCTGGTCTGCTCCACGTCGGCTCCGGTGCGGCTCCACGGGGGGAGCGGCGGCGGGCGGACGCTAGCAGGTTCGGCCGCCAATGGTGCTGCGGTACACAGTTTGTGACCGAAGTTTGACACGTCCCGCTGCTGTCCTCACCCGCCGGTCACGTCGAAGCGCGCCGCGCCGCTAGCCCCGCAACAGGCCTCGAGCGGCGAATCGTTCTTCGAGCTGCGCCGCGACATCGCCGAAGGGATCGACGCATTCGACCTGCCAGCCGGCTGCCGCCGCCGCAGCCGCGTTCGGCGCGCTGTCTTCGATCAGCAGCAGGTGCCCCGGTGCCTCGCCGAGCGCCCCCGCGACGTGGTCGAAGATCGCCCGCTCCGGCTTGAGCAGCCCCAATTCGAAGCTGGCGAAGCGGGCGACGGCGCTGCGGACGACCTCGGTCGCGCAGAGGCCCGGCCAATGACCTGCCGAGGTATTCGAGAGGATCGCGTGCGGGCAGCGCAGCCGCGTGGTGAGCGCGGCAACCCCCGGGTAGGGGCCCGTCACTTGCGATTCGTAGAGTCGTTCGAGCTCGTCGACGGTATAGGCGCCTCGGAGTGCCGCGTGCAGCGCTTCGGCGACGGCCCGGGTGGTCGCGGTGCCGCGCTGCACAGCGTCGATCTCGGCGGCGCACGCAGCGAGCGCGGCGTCGCCGTCGGCCCCATCACGCACCGGCAAGCCGGCAGCGGCGCAGCGCTCGGCCCAGGTTCGGGCGATCTGTACGACGACGCCACCGAGGTCGAAGACGACGACGCGCACCGCGTCCGGGTCGCGGCTCGAAGCCGCGGCGCGACGCAGCCGGTCGTGCAGCGCGAGGCCCACGCCGGCGGGCGGCAGCGGGGCCACCGCGATGCCGCGGAAGCGGGTCGGATCGTCGGCGTCGCGCAGGGCAGCGAAGAGGCGTCGCGCCGCCTCCGCCACGTCGCCGTTCGGCGAGAGGTTGCAGAACGCGCCCTCGACCGCCTCCGGACCGAAGGCCAGGTAGGCCTCGAAGGGTAGCGGCACCTCGACGTCGAGTCGCAGCGGCAGCCCCGGCGCGTAGTGGCGGAGCAGCATCCCGGGCGCGACCACGCCGGCGGCGGCGTCCGGTGCGGCCAGCGGACCGACCAAGGCCTCGATCCGCGCCGGTTCGAGCGCACCGGGCCGGAGCAGGCGCGGCGTCGCGTCGGTGAGCCCGACGATGGTCGACTCCAGGCCGCGGGCGCACGGCCCGCCGTCGAGGACGCAGGCGACGTGGGGCAGCGCCTCGGGATGGTCGAGGTCGGCGGCGGCGTCGGCGGCCCGGGTCGGGCTCAACCGGCCCGAGCGGTTCGCCGAGGGGGCGGCAAGCGGTCCGACGAAGCGCCGCAGCAGGCCGAGCAGGTCGGGCTGATCCGGCACCCGCACCGCGACGGTCTGCAGGCCCGCCGTGACCGCCGGGGCGAGGCCCGCGTCCGGGCGCAGCGGCAGCACGAGGGTCAACGGCCCCGGCCAGAAGGTCGCGGCGAGTCGGCGGGCCCGTTCGTCGAAGACCGCGACCTGCTCGGCGGCGTCGAGATCCGCGACGTGGACGATCAGCGGGTTGTGCGATGGACGGCCCTTGGCGGCGTAGATCCGCGCGACGGCCTCGGCGTTGCGTGCGTCGGCCGCGAGGCCGTAGACGGTCTCGGTCGGCACCACCACCAGCCGCCCGGCGTCGAGCGCCGCGCAGGCCTCTCGCAGGGCAGCGTCGTCGGCCGCGGGCAGGACGGGGAGCGCAGGCATCGCCCGGCGTCCGCGCTTCAGCGCTGGTAGCGGTCCGGGCGGTAGCGATCGAGCCGTCCGCGGACGCTCTCGACCACGCGGCCCAGGCCCTGGCCAAGGGAGACGCGGCTCTGGAAGCCGAGCACTTCGGCCGCGACCGAGTTGTCGCAGATGAGCCGCTCGACCTCGCTGCCGTCCGGGCGCAGCCGCTGGCTCTCGGTCGCGATCGGCACGACGTGGCCGGTGAGCTGCATCAGGCGCTCGGCGACCTCGCCGATCGTCACGCCGACGCCGGTGCCGACGTGCAGCGTCCGACCCTCGATGCCGGGCACCGTCGCCGCGAGCAGGAAGGCGCGCGCCGTGTCGCGGACGTAGAGGAAGTCGCGGACCGGATCGATCCGACCCAAGCGCAGGGTCTCGACGCCGGCGAGCAGCTGGGCCGCGATGGTCGGGATGACGGCGCGATCCGATTGGCGTGGGCCGTAGGTATTGAACGGCCGCAGCGTGACGACCGGCGTCTGGAAGCTGAGGAAATACGACTCGGCGATTTTGTCCGAGCCGATCTTGCTCGCGCTGTAGGGCGATTGCCCCTGCAGCGGGTGCTCCAGGTCGATCGGCACCCGAATCGCGGTGCCGTAGACCTCCGAGGTCGAGGTGACGACGACGCGCGGAGTGCCGTGTAGGCGGGCGGCCTCGAGGATATTGAGCGTGCCGGAGACGTTGGTCTCGACGTAGCTCTGCGGCGCGACGTAGCTGAACGGGATGGCGATCAGCGCGGCGAGGTGCAGGACGATGTCGCAGCCCTCGACCACGCGAATCATCTGGTGCGGGTCGCGGATATCACCGGTCACGACCTCGATCGCCGCCTTGACCTCGCCCGGCAACTCGTCGATCGAGCCGAAATCGTTGCGGCCGTTGTAGCGCACCAGCGCGCGGACCTGCGCGCCGGCGGCGACCAGCGCCTCGACCACGTGCCCGCCGATGAAGCCGCCAGCGCCGGTGACCAGGACCCGACGCCCGGCGAGGGCCGCCTTCAGCGCGTCTTCCAAGTGAAAATCGTCGATCATGAGCCTTCCTGTCGCGTGGCGCGTCGGAGCGCGCGGGCCAGAGGTTGTACCCGCGCCGTCGTCGCGCGCAAGGCGCGTTCGATCCCGCCCCTCCGCTCGGCGAGCCGAAGCAGCGCGGCCAGCACCGGATCGAGGCCGTCGGGCTCGCGTGCGGCGTGGGTCGCGGCGCGGGCCTGGTCGAGGTCGGCCAGCGTGGCGAGGATCTGCGTCGCACAATCTGCCCCGTCGCCGCTGCGGAACAAGATCGCGGCCCGTGGACGCTGTACGCAATCCGACGCCAGGGTCGGCGTGCCGAGGTCGAGCGACTCGCGCACCGAGACGGCGTCGCCGTCGGTCCGGGAGGTGCGCACCGCGACGTCGGCGATCTGCCACAGGTCGACCGCCTCCTGCAGCGGCGCTTCGTGCAGCCGCAAGCGCTCGCCGAGGCCGCTGCTGGCGAGGGAGGCGCGAAGCTGCCCGTAGAGCGCCTCGTCACCGCGCCGCGGCAGCTGGAAGACGAAGCCGACGTCGGCCTGCGCGGCGGCGACGGCAGCGGCCATCGCGACGAAGACGTCGGCGCCGTAGAGGTCGCCACCCGCGAAGGGCAGGATCGCGGTGCCACCGCCGACGACCAGCCGCTTCCACCGTCGGCGCATCTGCACGATGACGTCGGGAAGGCGGTCTTCGGGCGCGCCGTGAAGAGCCGCGCGGACGAAGGGCGGCACCGCCAGGACGCGATGTGCCGGCACGCCCATCGTGCGCAGGCCCTCGGCGACGTGGGCACCGCTGGCGAAGGCCTGCTGCAGCTGCGGCACCGCGAGCCGCGCCGCCGTGCGCGCGGCCGTCGATTCACTCGGGTCCGGGCGGAAGCTGTGAAACGAGGCGGCCAGCGGGATCCCGGCCGTGCGGCACGAGGCCACCGCCGGGGCGAGGATCTTGCCCGGCGCGCCGATCAGGTGCAGCTGCGCGACGTCGCATCCGTCCGCCGCGAGCCGTGCGCCCAGCCCGAGGTAACGCGACCAATGCGCCCGCAGCGGGATCACCTCCAGCCCGTTCTCGGACCGGCGCTCCGTCCCCTGCAGGTCGTAGACGCGCACCTGATGCCCAGCCGCCGCAAGGCCGCGCGAGAGGCGCTGGACGTAGACCGCGATGCCGCCCCACGGCGGTGGCCACGGACCCACCTGGGCGATGACGAGAGGCCGCGACCCGCTCATGCGCCGCGCCCGCCGCCCCGCTCCAGACGCCGCCGCAGCTCGGCGACGACCTCGGCGATCCCGTCTTCGAGGCGACGCTGCGGCGTGAAGCCGATGCCGCCGAGGCCAGCTGGCGCCAGCAGGACCACGTCGCGCGCCTCGGGCGGCGGCGCTTCCCGCTGCCAGCCGACCGTGCCGCGGTAGCCGACCGCGTCGGCGATCAGCGCGCCGACCTCGGCCAGCGTCCAGGCCCGGCCGTCGCTGACGTGCAGCCGCTCGACGTCCAGCGACGGGGCGTCCATCGCGGCGAGGAACGCCGCCGCGGCGTCGTCGACGTGGAGGAAGTCGCGCTGCTCGGTGCCCGAGCCGTAGTGGCGGACTTCGGCGGCACCGCTCGCCGCGGCCGCCAGCGTTCGCAGCGCAAGCGCAGGGATCGCGCGGACCTGGGCGGGATCGACGGCGCGACCGCCATCACCCGGGCCGTAGACCGTCGGCAGGCTCAATTCGAGGAAGCCGACGCCGCCGAGCTGGGCCGATTCCCGCAGCAGCGCGGCCACCGCGCGGCGGGCGAGGCCATAGGGGCCGGCGGCCGGCGGGCCAGCCCACAGGTCGGCGGGCTGCAGCCAATCGCGCGGCGGCGTCAGCGTGCGCGGCCGCGGGTAGGCGCCCGCCGAGTGGGCCAAGATCAGGCGACCGATCAACCCGGCCTCGAGGCAATGCGCGATGCCGTAGGCCGGGTCGAGGTTGGCCCGCACGGTCGCGGCCGGGCGAGCCCGCATCTCTGCTGCACCACGGGTATGCGCGGCGAGGTGCAGGACGACGTCGGGCCGCAGCGATTCGACCAGCCGCAGCGTCGCGTGGGCGTCGGAGAGGTCGAGCTCGGCACGGCCCGGCGCGAAGACGTCGAGGTCCGAGCGGCCCGCCAGCAGGGTCGCCAGGCGCTGGCCGATGAACCCTCCGGCTCCGGTCAGCAACACACGTTTGCGTGGGGCGCGCGTCATGGCCACATCCGCTCCGCTGCTCTGCCGAGGCCTCCGTGGCCGCGGCGATCGCCGGCGGACCCTAGCGGCCCGCCCCGACGGCGGCAAGCGTGCGGCGACGCGCGGCCCGCCTTGACCCGAACCCGTGCCGGTGGTCGACTCGCGGCCCTCGGAGCCAACCCAGGAGGCGGAGATGAGCGCGACTGCTGCGACCGACGACAACCCCACCGCTGCCGGCGGAGAGCGCGTCGCCGTCCTGCTCGCAGGCGGCCTGGGCTCGCGCCTGGCGCCCTTCACCGCGGTCATCCCGAAGCCCCTGGTGCCGATCGACGGCCAGCACAGCATCGCCGAGGTCGTGCTCAGCCAGCTCGCGGCGCACGGCTTCCAGCGCGTCATCGTCAGCATCGGCTACCTGGGCCACCTGATCCGGGCGGTGCTCGGCGACGGTAGCCGCTTCGGCCTGACGCTCGACTACATCACCGAAGAGACGCCGCTCGGCACCGTCGGCCCGCTGCACCTGATCGCCGACCGCCTGCCCGAGCGCTTCCTCTTGCTCAACGGCGACGTGCTCACCGACCTCGACTTCTCCGGCCTGCTCGCGGCACACCGCGAGTCGGACCGCACGCTCACCGTGGCGGTCTTCCCGCGCAACGTGAAGGTCGACCTCGGCGTGCTCGACACCGACGAAGGTGGCCAGGTCGTCGGCTTCCGCGAGAAGCCGACCTACGACTTCCTCGTCTCGATGGGCGTCTACGCGATGCACCGCCGCGTGCTGAAGCATATCCCGGCGGGTCGCCCCTTCGGCTTCGACAACCTGATGCACGCGATGCTCGGCTCCGGCGACCCGATCGGGACCTTCGATTGGAGCGGTGGTCGGTGGCTCGATATCGGCCGCCACGACGACTTCGCCGCGGCGCAGGAGCGCTTCGCCAGCGAGCGCGCGATCTACCTGCCGCACGAGCGCACGAGCTAGGCCCCCGCACGGTCGCCGGCGCGCAGCACCCGGCCGAAGCGCTCGCCACCGAGACCCTCGGCCGGCGCGTCGTCCTGCACCGCCAGCCGGCCGCCGACCACCACGGATTTGACCACCCCGCGGTGCGCGTTGACGACCCGGAACAGCCCAGGAAAGCCCGGCATCTCGGCCTCGGCGACATCGTCGAGGCGGTCGTCGAGCGCGTTCGGGTCGATCACGCAGAGGTCGGCCCGGCGGCCGACGGCGACCCGTCCGATGCCCTCGGGACCGTCGCCGAGGCCGTAGAAATCGGCGATCTCGGCGGTCAGTCGGTGCACGGCGTGGGCCGGCGTCAGCGCCCCGGGCCGGCCGCCTTCGCCGCGCGCCAGCCGCAGCAGCCGCAGGCCGAAATCGTAGAACGCCATGTTGCGCAAGTGGGCCCCGGCGTCCGAGAAGCCGATCAGCACACCGGGGTTGCGCACGATCTTGGCCAATTTCTCGGGCCTATCGTTGGCGACGCGGGAGAACCAGCGCAAGCCCTCGCCGTGTTCGGCGCAGAGGTCGAGAAACGCCAGCGCCGGCTCAGTGCCGCGCTCGGCGGCGACCTCGGCGAAGGATTTGCCGACCACGCTGCCGTCCGGGCAGGCCTCGATGCGGGTCTTGCCGAAGTCGCGGTGGTAGATGCGCGGCGAGAAGATCTTCCGCCATTGCTGCAAGAACCGCGCACGGTAGGCCGGGTCGCGCAGCAGCTCGGCCCGGCGACCGAGGTCGGCGAGGTGCAACGCCTCGCTGCCGGCGCCGAATTCCTCGAAGATCACCAGGTCCATGCCGTCGGCGCGCACTTCGAAGGGCTGCGGCAGCGCCTGGAAGCGAAATTCGGCCCCGAACAATCCGCGAAAGACGCCGAGCAGCGTCCCGACCAGCGGCATCACGGTGCGGTCGGCGATGACGTCCATCCAGGAGATGACCGTGGTCCGCAGCTTCGGCCGCCACAGCCCGACGCTCTCCCAGAGGAAGAGCAGCACGTTGAGCTTGGTCACCAGGTTCGGCACGCCCTGAAAGACCCGACCGCGGCGGCGCAGCACCCGCGCCAGCTCGCGCAGCTCGCCCCAGGTGGCGAAGGTGCCCGGCAGTGGCTTGCTGCGCTCGCGGTCGCCACCGAGCTTGTCCCACGGCAGGGTCTGCGCCGAGAGGCCGACGTAGCCGACGTCGAGCGCCTCTTCGAGCCAACGCAGCATCGCGGCGCGCTCCTCGGCGCTCGGCCGGTAGCCGGGCTCGACCGAGCGACGAAAGCCCATCGCCTCGACCCGCAGGTTCGAATGCGGCACGTAGCTCGCCACGTTCGGGCCGAGCGCGAGCCCGCCGAGGTGGTCGAGGTAGCCGGGCAGCGAGTCCCAATCCTTGCGCTGCTCCAGCATCGGCAGCATGTGCTCGCGCGGCACGCCCTCGACCCGGCAGAAGATGTCGGCGATGTCCTCCGGGGTGCCCAGGCCGGCGCCGAGCGAGCAGGACCCGAGCACCACGGTCGTCACGCCGTGCCGCAGCGACTCGAAGAGCGCGGGCGCGACCTCGATCTCGGCGTCGTAGTGGGTGTGCAGGTCGACGAAACCGGGCGTCACCCAACAGCCGTGGGCGTCGATGGTGCGGCCGCCGCGGCTCGGGTCCGGCTCGGGCAGGGCGGGCTCGCCGTCCCGCGCGATGGCGACCACACGCCCCTCGCGGATGCCGATATCGGCGCGGACGCCGTCCCTGGCGGTGCCGTCGTCGGCTTCACCGTCGAAGAGCAGGCCGCCGCGGACGAGCAGGTCGAGGTGCGCGGTCGCGGTCATCGCAGGGCTCCTAGAGACGCGATCAAGACATCGCCAACGGCGATTTCTTGGCGCGGCTCGAGGAGGGGGATGGTTCGCGAGAACCGCGCTTCTCGCGACCAGGGGGCGCCTAGCCCCCCCAGACAACAGACGAGAGACTCGGCCAGAACATGCGAATCTGCATGTTCTGGCCGAGTCTCTATCGACGGAGGCGCATCGGCCGGCGCAGGCCGCCGAGCGGCGAGCGGACGACCTCGCGGATCGCTTCGACGAAGGCCACGGTGGCGGCCTCGACCTCGGCCAGCTCGCCGGCGAGGAAGGCGCCGCCGAAGTTGGTCTCCGAGGGCGGCGGGATATGCTTGGCCAAGCGCACGTCTGCCGCCTTGAGCGCGGCGTCGATGCCGACCATCGACTCGAGCGGCGGGGCGATCAGGTAGGCCATCGCGCTGCCCTCGGGCAGGCCGGCCTCGACCGAGAGGTAGCGGCCCAGCTCGCCGATGCTGTGGGCCAGGAACGCGGGGCCGTCGGTGCCCTCGAAGCGGCAGAAGGCGACCTCGCGCAGCCCTTCGCGCAGCGCCCAGAGCGCCTCCTCGACGTGGTCGGGGTGCTCGCCCGCGACGACGCCGAGGACTTCGCCGGAGAGCGGCCCGGAGGCGTGCGCGGCGCCGGCGTAGAAGGAGTGGCCGAAGACGACGTCGACCTCTGCGGCCTTGGTGCAATGGTCGAGCGCGACGTAGAGCGCGTCGTCGGCGTCGCAGGTCAGCAGGCCCAGCGAGCGGTGGCGGTCCGGGTCCAGGCCCAGCGCCGCGGCGAGCGAGGGATCGCAATTCGGGATCTGACGAACGGCGAGCAGCGTGGGCGGGATCGGGACCAGACCCGGCGGCGTCGGCTCGACCCGCAGCCCGAGCAGCCGCGGCTCGGGGATCCCCGCGACGCCACGCATCGTCGCGTCGCTCATTCCGCCCCCGCCGAGGTCAACTTCACGCCACCACCGCCGGCGGCGAAGGTCCGCTTCAGCAGCTCGGTGCAGAGCTTGGCCGCCTCGTCCGCCGGGATGCCGAGCGGCCGGATATTGCTGATGCAATCCTTCTCGGCGTTGTCTTGGCCGAGCTTGGGACCGTAGGCCGTGTAGATCGAGAGTGAGTCGCCGGTGCCGAGGCCCGGGCGCTCGCCGACCAAGATCACCGTCGCCTTGCAGCCGAGCACGACGCCGATCTCGTCCTGCACGCCGATCCGCGCCCGGTGCACCAACAGCGGCTTGCCGAGCGAGAAGCCGGCCGCAGTGAGCTCGGCCTGCAGCGCCGGCAGCAGGGCCGGGCCGTTGGCCGTCAGCGCCCAAGCGGCGAGGCCGTCGCCGGCGATGATCTGCACGTCCGCGCCGCGGCTGCCCTCGGCCTCGAGCTTGGCGCGGCTCTCCGGGTGCAGGGCGCGGCCCTTGTCCGGAAAGGCGAGGTATTCGGCGTGGTCTTCGGCCTGCGTCCAGAGCTCGACGCAGCCGAGCTCGGCGGCGAAGCCCTCGGGCAGCGCGGAGTGGACCGCGTCGAGCGCGACGGCGTGCTCGGCGCGCAGGCCGATCGCCTTGTCGGTCGGGTAGCGGGTGCCGACGCGGCCTTGCACGATGCGGGCCGGCGTGGCGCCGCGCATGGTCGCGAGCTCGCTCATCCGGAAGGGCACGCCGTCGGCGGCGTTGCGCGGCCTGCGGAAGCGCCAATCCGCCGGCAGCGCCGATTCCTTCGGCTTGCTCGCCGCACCAGCGGCGGGCTCGGCGACCTCACCGCGCTCTTGCGGCGACTCGATGACCAGCTCGGGGATGCTGCGCTCGCCGGGCGCGAGCGGGGCCCTCGGCGCGATGGCGGCGGCGGCTGCGGCGGCGACGGCGGCCGGCCCCGGCTGATTGCCGAGCTGCGCCAGCACGGCGCGGACCACGGCCTCGAGTTCGCTGCTGTCGATCGCCGCAGATTTGCCGCTCACGTTCACCTCGCCCGTGGGTCCAGGCTCTCGCCGCTGGCGAGGGTAGCGCGGCCGGGCCGGGCCTTACAACTCGCGCCTACAACACGCTCTCGGGCACGACCGTCGGCAGGCGGACGCCTTCCGGGGCGGTTGCGCCGTCGCCGAAGAGGCCGCCGTACAGGCCGCGGCCCGAGCCCCAGCAGCTGACCCGACCGTCCTCGAGCACAGCACAGAACATCGCGGCGAAGTCCGAGTGTGCGCCCTGCAACGCGACCACCTTCGCCGGCAGCGGCACCTTCAGCGGCGTCCCAGAGTGGACCACATCGGCGCGGCCGAGCTCGCCGTGCCCATTGTGGCCCCAGCACCAGACCTCGCCGCCGGCCAGGGCACAGAAGCCATAGAGGCTGGCGCTGATCGCGGTCGCACCGGGGAGCTTGCCGAGGATCGTCGGCTGCAGGATCGTCGGCGAGCCCTGACCGGTGTAGCCGTCCTTGCTCGGATCGAGGCCGAGATTCTGGCCCCAGCAGGCGACCTCGTCGTTCGTCAGCAGGGCGCAGGCCGAGTAGTAGCTGACGGCAACAGCCTTGGCCGGCTGCGGCAGGGCGATGGTCGCCTTCTTCGCGACCTGGTTGGGCTCGCTGAGCTTGCCGTTGACCGGGTCCAGCCTGCCGCCGACGTTTTGCCCCCAGCAGCGGACGTTGTGGGTCCCCGCCTCGACGACGCAGGTGGCGTGGCGCGCCGCCGCGAGCGAGGTGACCTTGCCGATGCCCTGCACGGGGTAGGGTGCGTTGCCGCCCTTGCCGAGGCCCGCCGTCACCGCGCCGAGGTCATCGTAGCCCTCGCAAGAGACGCCGATCGCCGTCGCGACGCAGAGGTGCGTCTCGCCCATCGCCGCCATCTCGTAGCTGCCCCAACCGGTCGTGGTCCAGAGCTCGCCGGTGGACGATTTCCCGCCGCTCCCCAGGCCCATATCGTAGTGATCTTGACCGTGGAAGGAGGTCTTCGCGCCACCGAGCATCGTCAGCCAATGCGCCGCGGCCATCACCGTCACGGGGTGCTCGAGCTGACGGTAGATCGGCAAGGGCGCGATGACGCCGTTGCCCGGGGTCGGTGTCGCCGCGACCTCGCCCTTGTCGTTGCCGCCCCAGCAGGCGACCCGATCGCCGCTGCCGTTGCTGGCGCGGGTCCGCACGCAGACGTGCTTGTTGCCGACGGTGAGCAGCGGCGCGGCCCAGGCGCAGTGTCCGGCCGCGCAGCGACCCTCGCCGCCGCCGCAGCTCGTAGCGTCGGCCACTGCGACGTGGTTGCAGCCTGCCTTGCCGTCGCAGCTGTCGGCGGTGCAGTCGTCGCCGTCGTCGCAGAGCACGTGGTTGATCAGCGACGCGACGCAGCCCTTCTGCGGATCGCAGCGGTCGAGCGTGCAGGCGTTGCCGTCGTCGCAGGTCTTGCCACCGACGGCCGACCCGGCGCAGGCGCCACTGCCTTTGCAGGCGTCCTGCAGCCGCGCCGTGAGTCGGGTCCGCGACGCGAGCTTGTTGCCGCTTCCGGGCCGCACGAGCTGCACCCCGCCGGCAGCGTCCGGCAGCAGGTGTACCGTCCGCGTATCGTAGCTGCCGGGCACGGTCGCGCTGGCGACCACAGCGCCGGCGAAGGGGTCGACCAGCCGCAGCGAGATCGTCGCGTTGGTGGCGTCGCTCGTATCGGCGATGGCCGCACCGTCGCCAGCCGCCAGCAGCAGGCCGGCACCTTCCAGCCAGCGGGCGCCGGCGATGCCCTCGCTGCCGCCCAGGCCGTAGATCTCTTGGCTGCCGAAGAGGTGACCCGAGGCGTCGAGGAGGCTGACGAAGACCTTGCGGCTTCCGCCGGTCTCGCGGACGTCGACCAGGAAGCTGCGCCCGCCGTCGCGGGCGATGAAGCGGCTGCCGAGGCCGGCGACGTCGGCTTGGGTTCGAGCAACCCCGGCAGCGTCGATCCACGCCAGCCGCGTCTGCCAATCCTTGCTCGCCGCGGCGTCTGCTGTGCAGCGGTAGAGGGCGAAATAGCCGCCGCGGGGCGCGTCCGTGACCTGCATCCCACGGCAGAAGAGCTGGCCGCTTGCCGCCGGCAGGGCGACCTTGTGCTGGAGCGTCGTGCCCCAGCCGCAGTAGGCGCGGAGCTGCGCGTTGGTCGGCTTGCCGTCGACCACCTTCTCGCTCAGGACGCCGATCTGCCCCGGCGCGTAGCCGCGCGCAATCACGCGTGGCTCCTCTGCTGCCTCGAGCTGCGCGAGCGGATGCGAGATCGCGAATGCGCCGCCGGGCTCGTGCGCGACGCGGCCGACGAAGCCGTAGGTCGTTGCTCCTGCCGTTCGGGTGCCGATCACCACCAGCTCGTCGGTCGCCGAGGTCGCCTCGGCGGCCAAGGGCACCGCCCCGACCAGGGTCGAGAGCGTCGAGCCGTCCGGCAACCCCTCGAAGATCCCGGTGTCGTCCGCCAGACCGTCGGCGCCGATCCGCGCGACGAACGCGCCCTTGCCGCTGCTGTTCGCGCCGATCAGCCAGAACGCCCCACCAGCGTCCGCGATGGCGGTGGCGACCGTGCCAGAAGCGTTGGCGGTCACAGTGGATTCGCCGAGCCGTTGCGGGCCGGCCGTGCAGCCCCCGGACTTGCAGGTCCCGGCTTCGGTGCAGGCGTCGCCGTCATCGCAGGCGGCGCCGTCCAGGCCCGCGACGTGGCTGCAGCCCTTGTCGGCGCACACGTCGAACGTGCACGGGTTGCCGTCGGCGCAGCCTGCTTTGGCGGTCGCGCAGAGGCCCGACGCGGCGCAGGTTGCGCGGCCGAAGGCGTCTGTTCGTTGCCACAGCGCGACGTGGTTGCCGCTGCCATCATCTTGCCAGCCGGCCAACAAGACCTTGCCGTCCGGGAGCGCCGCGGCCGCGGCGAAGGCGCGGAGCTCACCCTGCTTCGGCGTGACGCTGCCGCGGACCACGCCGACGCGGTCGATGACCCACGCGCCGCTGTCGAAGGCCGCGGTCGCGCCGAGGCTCGCGGCGATGAGGGCGCCGCCTTCCGGCCGCGGCAGGATCGCCGCACGCCGATCGACCGCGATCTGCGCGGTGTCGGTGGCGATGGTCTTGTGCCACCACAGCGCGCCGTCTTGTCGCACCCTGCGAACCTGCAGCAGCTGCGCGCCGGCGGAGAGCGCAGCGCGCGAGGCGATGAGCAGGTCGCCGTTGTCCGCAGCGCGCGTGGCAGCGAGCGGGCGTTCGGCGCTCACGCCGCTGCTCATCGCCAGCGTCGGCGGCTTGCCCGCGACCGTGAGCCCGTCCGGGCCGATCCGGACCTTGCCGAGCGCGACCGCGTAGTTGCCACCGACCTGCGCCTCGCCGATCAGGTGGACGACGCCGCCGGCGCCGGGGAGCAGGTGACGGACACGCGGCCCGGACGCGCCGCCGATCCCGATCGCGTTGCCGTTGGGGGCCAAGCCGGTGCTGTCGCGCAGCTGCAGGCGATCCTCGCTCGCGTCGGAGACGACCGTGATCAGCCCCGCGCCGCCACGCACCACGGCGCAGGCCCGCCCCGGGTCGCCGCCCGCCGTGGGCTCGATACGCTGCGCCACGATCGTGGAAGAAGCGAGATCCAGCCGCGCCACCCAGGTCCACCAAGGCTGGTCTTGCCCCTGTGGCTTGCCGCGGCCGCAGAGGATGACCTGCCCGCCACCCGGCAGCAGCGCGGCGTCGTAGAAGGCGCCGCTATCCGTACCAGCGGAAAGCGCGACCGGGGCCTTGGCGTTGCCGTCCGCGTCGAGTCGCAGGACGACGCCGCGCCGCTCGATGGAGCCCTCGTAGCGGCTGCCGACCAGCAGGACCCCGCCCTCCGGCAGCGCCAGCGCCCGCTCGACCCGGTGCATCGACTTGCTCGCGTCTGTCGCGGTCCACAGCAGGGGAGGACCGTCCTTGCACACCCCCGATGCACAGGCCGCGCTATTCTGACAGCCGTTGCCGGTGCCGCACGCGGCGCCATCCGGAACCCCAGCGTTGGTGCAGCCGAGCTTCGGCTCACAGCTGTCGGCCGTGCAGGCGTTGCCGTCGTGGCACTCCGGCGCCGGCGTCGGCTTGCACGCCCCTGCGACGCAGGCCTGGCCGCCGTTGCAGACGTCGCCGTCGTCGAAGATCGCGCAATCCGCGTCGACCTTGCAGCCACATTGGGTCGGCCCGCCGACGCATTGCCCCTTGCCGTCGCAGAGGTCCGGCCCCGAACAAGCGTCGGTATCGTCACAGCCAGCGCCCGCCGGCATCGGCTGCACCGTGCACGCGCCGGTCGAGGGCAGGCAGACGTTGGCCTTGCAGGCGACCATGCCGTCCTGGCTGCAGCTGACGACCGTCGCCGGGTTCACCTTGCAGACCGCGACCGCGCCGGATTTGTCGCAATAGACCGTGCCGTTGCAGAGGTCGCCGTCTTCTTTGGAGGCGCAGTCGGCGTCGCTCTGGCAGCCGCAGACCGCCTCGCCGACGGCGCAGCTCCCCTTGCCGTCGCAGGCGTCACCGGCGGTGCAAGCGGTGCCGTCGGCGTCGCAGGTCACCCCGGCGGGCAGCTCGACCCAGCCGCAGACGCCGGTCTTTTTCGCGCAGACGTTCTTCCGACAGCTCGTATCGTCGACGCTCGGGCAGGTCACCACCGTCTTCGGATTCGGCTTGCAGACGCCGGTGCCGCCCGGGCCCGCCACGGGGTTGCAGTAGAGCGTGCCGTTGCAGAGGTCGCCGTCGTCCTTGCTGGCACAGTCGGCGTCGACCTTGCACGGGCAGATGTCGGTCCCCGGCTTGCAGCCGCCCTTGGCGTCGCAGACGTCGCCGTCGCTGCAGGCGTTGCCGTCGTCACAGGCCTTGCCCGCCTGCACCGGCAGCAGCGGACATTGCCCCGTCTTCGGCTGGCAGAGCCGCTGCATGCAGGCGGTGTCGTCCACCGTCGGGCAGGTCACCACCGTCTTCGGGTTCAGCTCGCAGGCGCCGCTCTGCAAGTTGCAGAAGAGCGTTCCGTTGCAGAAGTCGCCGTCCTCTTGCCCGGCGCAGTCGACGTCGCTCTTGCAGCAAGTCCAGGTCCCCGGGGTGCATCCGCCCGTGCCGTCGCAGATATCGCCGGCGGTGCAGGCGACGCCGTCGTCGCAGGCCGTTCCCACCGGCTTTCCGGCCTTTTTGCAGCTGCCGGTCTGTGGCTCGCAGCTCGTCTGCTCGCACGCGCCGTCGAGCTTGGTGTCGCAGCTGACGACGCTCGCCGGGTTGGTCTTGCACGCCCAGACCGCTCCCGCCTTGTCGCAGAAGGGCACCCCGTTGCAGAGGTCGCCGTCGTCCTGGCAGTCGGCGTCGCTCTGGCAGCCGCAGCCGGAGGCGTCGACGGTGACGCATTGCCCCGCCGCGCAGGAGTCGCCCTTGCTGCACGGCAGCCCGTCGTCGCAGGCAGTGGCCGGCGCAGAGGGGGCGCTCGGCGGTAGGACCTCGACCCGGCAACCCGGCTCGTTGCTGCCGCCCGCCGGGGGGAGGTCGCAGAGCGTCACCGTGCGCTCGGTCGCGGTCGGGGTGCAGTCGCCCGAGAGCGGCACGCAGGCGTTCTTGCTGCAGGTGGTGTCGAGGCTGGTGTCGCAGACCACCGTCTGGCCCGGGTTCGGCAGGCAGGAAAACGGCGTCGTCGCCTCTGGCGTCGCGGCGCAATAGGGCGTGCCCTGGCAGAGGTTGGCGGCGCCAGGCGGCGCGGGGCAGTCGGTGAAGCCCGGTTCGCAGGGGCAGATCGAGGTGCCCGAAGCGCAGAGCCCGGCCTTGCAGACGTCGCCCTGGGTGCAGACGCGGCCGTCGTCGCAGGCGGCGCCGTCGGCGAGCGGAAGCAAGGTCAACGCATCGAGGCATTGCGTCTCGACGCAGGACGCGGCTTCACCTGTCGCCACCTCGCAGGCCGAGAGCCCGTCGTCGCCGCACGCCCGGCTGCCTTTGCAGCGCTTGCTCGATGGTCCTTCGCCGGTGGCGACGATGCAGCCGGTCGAGAGGCCTTGCGCCTTCGCCGCGGGGCTGCAGCCGCACGCGCCGAAGCTCTCTGCCGTCGCGCCAGGCACCACGCATTGTTTGGTCTTCGCGCCCGCGGCAGTGGTGACGTTGCGGCAGGCGTGGCCGCTGGGGCAGCCGGCATCACTGCTGCAGGCGACGCCGCAGAAGCCGCCCGCGTCGCCGTAACGCACGCAGCGCGCGCTGCCGTGGCCGCCGGCTTGGCAGGAGGCGTCGTCGTCGCAGGGGCGACAGAGCAGGCCTGCGCTGGCGACGCAGAAATAGGTCGCATCGCCGCCTCCGGTCTGACCTTGGCAGGCCCAACCATCGGGACAATCACCGTCGCCGCAGAGGATCGAGCAGCGCTTGCCGTTCGGGGTCGCGAGGCAGATGCCGCTCTCGCAATCGGTCGCAGCGGTGCAGGGCCAATCGATGCCGCCTTCGCTCGGGCCCGTATCACCAGCGATCTCGGAATCCTCGGCGAGGGTATCGACGCTCGTCGCGTCGGCGTCGGAAGCACTGACGTCGCCGCTCGCGTCGTGCATCGCGTCGATCGTCGCCGCCGCGTCGGCCTTGCCGTCGCTCGGCTCCTCTCCGCAAGCCGTCGCGAGCAACGTTGCCGCCAGCACGGCGCGGACGAGTCGGTTCCCGGCGCTGATCGGCGGCGCGGCGTCGTACGTTGGTGCGGTCTGCGGCATCGCGCTCCTCGGGGCGGCTGTGGCGCTCGGCTGACGCTAGCATTTGGCGAGGCCGGGTGTCATGCCGCGTTGCGCCTCGCGCTAGCGGATCAAAATCGGCCTTGCGGGCTTGTCGACCCAACGCTAGCCTCGACGGCGAAGCCTCTGTCATTCGAACCCCTCACGACTGCGAGTAGGGAGACCATGCCTCCGTTGGATGCCCCGATCGAATTGCGCCACGCGTTGCAGCACCTGACGCCGGAAGAGACCGAGGGTCTCTCTGGCGCCGCGCTCTTCTGTTGGGATCTGGAACATGACCGTCTCTGCTTCAGCGAGGCCGCCGAGGGGCTTGGGCTGACCGAGATTTCACCCACTGGCTGGAGCCTCGATCAGGCGCTGACCGTGGTCGCCGCAGATGCGATGGTCGACGCCGAACGAATCGTTGCCGCGATGCGCGCGCTCCGCCCGATCGGCCCGGTCGAGCTGGCGGTGGACAGCCCCATCGGCCGGCGCATCGTCGAGGTGAGCACACTCGTCGTACCGCGCGGCGGCCGCGAATTCGTCATCGGCGCGATCCGCGATCGCACCGAGGCCCACAGCCTGTTCGAGCGGCTCGCGGTCACGGCGCGGGTGATGTCGAACCTCGCCCGTGTCGCCAAGATCGGCGCTTGGGAGCTCGACGTGTTGCGGCGCCGGGTCGAGGTCTCGGAGCAGGCGGCAACGATCGTCGGCGTCCAAGGGCCGCTCCGCTTCGACGAGATCGCGACGCTGGTGCCGCCGGAGTTGAAATCCGATCCCGATGCGCTCCGCTTCGTCGCTGCGGTGCGCCAGTGTCGGAAGGCGGAATTCGTTGGCCGCGCCGCCTTCGGTGGGCGCCAGCAGCACTACCTTCGCTTCACGGCCGATCCGATTCGCGAGAGCGATGGCGCGGTCTTGCGCATCGACGGTACGGTCAGCGACGTCACCTCACACGTCGAGGCGGGTCGGCGCGGCGGCTGGTTGGAGGCTGCGTTCGCCGCGACCGCGCAAGGCGTTTGCATCACCGACGCCGAGCAGCGGATCGTGATGGTCAACCCCGCCTTCACCGAGCTCACCGGCTACCGGGCCTCGGAGGTGATCGGCCAGCGGCCGTCGATTCTGGCTTCCGGCCGGCAGGAACGGGCCTTCTATGACGCCATGTGGCGCTCGATTCGCTACGACGGCCGTTGGACCGGAGAACTCTGGAATCGACGTCGGGACGGCACCGAATACCTCGAATCGTTGACCATCGTGGCGTTGCGCGACATCGATCGCGTCGTCGGCTACGTCGGGCTCTTCTCCGACCTCACCGCCCGCGAGGCTGCACGCGAGCGTAGGCTCTGGCTGCAGGAGCACGACCCGACGACGCGCCTGCTCAACCGCGCTGGGTTGGAGCGGGCGCTGCGCCAGCGGCCACGGGTCGCCGACGAACGCCTCGCCTTGATCACCTTCGACCTCGACGGCTTCTCCGCGATCAACCACCGTTTCGGCGCGAAAGACGCCGACCAGGTCCTCTACACCGTGGCCCGCCGGGTCGCCGAGTGCGCTGGCGTGCAGGCGTATTGTGCGCGCCTCGGCAGCGACGATTTCGCCGTGGTTCTGACCAAAGCGGACGAGGCAGAGGACGTCGTCTCGCATCTCCGCCGCAGGGTCCGCGACGTGATCGAGGTGCACAGCGAGCGGCTCCACCTCGACGCCGCGTTCGGACTCGCCATCGGTCCGCCGGCTGCAGACGGCGGCCTCGGCGACCTCGCGCGGCAGGCGACCATCTCGCTGACAGAAGCCCGGGCGACAGGACGCGGCGCCGTCGTCCGATTCGATCCGAGCCTCGGTGAGCGTTCGCGCACGGCGTTCGAGCTCGCCCATGCGCTCCCAGACGCGGTACAAGCGGGACAGCTGCACGTCGTCTTCCAGCCGCAGCGTTCGCTGACGACGGGGCGGATCGTCGGCGCCGAGGCGCTGATGCGTTGGACCCACCCATCGCGGGGCGCCATTCGCCCCGACCACTTCATCGCGGCAGCCGAGACGACCGGCGATATCATCGCCATCGGGTCGTTGGCGCTGCGCGAGGCGTTGAACTTGATCCGCCAGGCAGATGCCGCGGGCCTGCACCTGCCGCGCGTGGCGGTCAACGTCTCGCCGTCCGAGCTGCGCGCCGGAGGGCTCGTCAACAACGTCCGGGTCGCGTTGGCGAGCCACGGCGTGGATCCGCATCGACTCGAGCTCGAGGTCACCGAGGGCGTCTTGGCCAGCCAACAGGAGGCCATCGGCCAGCTCACGACCTTGCGCCGGATCGGCGTCCAGGTCGCGATCGACGACTTCGGGGTCGGCTTCTCCTCGCTCGGTCGGCTCAAGCACCTGCCGCTCGATCGGCTCAAGATCGACCGCGGCTTCGTCATCGGCCTGCCCGGGGATTCCGCCGACGCTTCCGTCTGCCGCAGCATCATCGACCTCGCCCACCATATGGGCCTCGACGTCATCGCCGAAGGGGTCGAGACCGCCGAACAAACGTCCTGGCTCGCCACGGCGGGCTGCGACGAAACACAGGGTTATTGGGGTGGGCGACCGATGGACATGGAGGCGTTGTTGCGCTGCCTCGCGGACGAGCACGTCGCCGAGGCGCCGACCTGAGCTGGCACATCGGGCCCCCATGTCTGGGGCCACTTGGCGGTCGACCACGTTGGTCGTAGTGTCGCCGAGCCCAGCGCCTGCGCGGGAGGATCGAGATGGAGCAGAGCCACAACGCCACGATCGTCGTCGGCACGGATTTCAGCCCGGCCTCGCTGCTGGCGCTGCCGTGGGCGTCTGCCTTCGCCAAGGGCCTCGGCGCGAGGCTCTCGGTCGTCCACGTCGCCCGTCGCGACGAGCGAGCCAGCGCCGATGCCACGGCGGAATTCGGCGCCGCGATGGAGATCCTCGACCTGCAACCGCGGGTCCGTTCCGTCCTCGGTGAGCCGGCCGAGGCGCTCTCTCGTGCAGCCGCCGCGGAAGACGCCGAGCTCATCGTCACCGCCCACCGGTCGGCCCACGACGGCATCTTCGGTCGCTCGATGAGCCTCGCGCTGGTCCGTCGCGCCGAAGTCCCCGTGCTGGCGGTCCACGTCGCCGAAGCCGTGGAGGCGATGCGGGTGGCCCCACGCGAGCTGCGCGAGTTGGTCCTCGGCGTCGGTCCCGATGGTCTGGCGCAGGAAGCTGCCACGCGCCTGGCCCGCTTCTGCGCCCGGATCGGCGCCCGCTTGGTTCTGGTCGAGGTCCTGGTCGACCGCGGCCACGCGCTCGATCCGGAGACCGGCTACCTCGAGCTGGAGCCGGGCCCCGCGCACGTCGTCGAGACCGGTCAGGCCCGCGCCCGGCTCGAACGCATCGCCAACGCGCTGCCGCACGCCGAGGTCGAGACCGTCGTCGTGGTCGCAGATTCCGCCGCCAAGGGCTTGATCGGGCTCGGCATCCAGCGCGGCAGCGACGTCCTCTGCACCGTCGCCCGTGGCCGTGGACGCCTGGCTGCGGCGCTGCTCGGCAGCGCGACCGACGACGCCCTGCGCCTCTCACCCTTGCCGGTGTTGATGTACGGCCCCGAGAGCCTGCGCGGAGCGTGAGCCCGCCGTTCGGCGGTGTTGGCGCGCCTCAGCGCGGCGCGGTGGTGAACACGCTCGCGTCGCCGGCGCGGCTGGTCAGGCGACCGTTGCGCCACAGCCCGCGCTCTTCCATCCACTGCTCGAATTCCGGCGCCGGGCGTAGGTGCAGCAGCTCCCGCAGCGCGGCGTTGTTGTGGAAGCTCGTGGTCGAGTAGTTGAGCATCACGTCGTCGCCCATCGGGATGCCCATCAGGTAGTTCACGCCCGCCATCGCGAGCAGCATCTCCAGGTTCTCCTGGTCGTTCTGGTCGGCGTTGGCGTGGTTGGTGTAGCAGGCGTCGCAGCCCATGGGGATGCCCATCAGCTTGCCCATGAAGTGGTCTTCCAGGCCGGCGCGGGTGATCTCCTTGCCGTCGGCGAGGTATTCCGGGCCGATGAAGCCGACCACGCTGTTGAGCAGGAAGGGCTTGTAGCGGCGGGCGAGGGCGTAGGAGCGGGCCTCCATCGTCACCTGGTCGGCGCCGTGGTGGGCGTTGGCCGAGAGCGCGGTGCCTTGTCCGGTCTCGAAATACATCACGTTCGGGCCCTGCGCGGTGCCTTCGCGCAGGCCGAGATCCCAGGCTTCGTCGAGCAGCTTCACGCTGATGCCGAAGTTCTTGTTCGCGCCTTCGCTGCCGGCGATCGATTGGAAGAGCAAATCGCACGGCGCGCCGCGCTCGATGGCGCGCATCTGGATCGTCAGGTGCGAGAGCACGCAATTCTGCGTCGGCACCCGGAAGCGCCGCATGAAGTCCTTGACCGCCTTGAGGATGTCGACCGTCGATTGGATCGAGCCGGTGGCCGGGTTGATGCCGATGACGGCGTCGCCGTTGCCGAAGCTGATGCCGTCGCGGACCGCGGCGAGGATGCCGTCGACGTCGTCGCGCGGGTGGTTCGGCTGCAGTCGGCTGGAGATCCGCCCCGGCAAGCCGAGCGTATTGTTGCAGCGGACGATGACGCGGATCTTCTGGCCGGCCATGACCAGGTCCATATTCGTCATCAGCTTGGCCACCGCCGCGGCCATCTCGCCGGTCAGGCCCGGCGAAATCGCGCCGATCTGCTCGCCGCTGGTGTCGTGGTCGAGGATCCATTCGCGCAGCTCGGCGACGGTCCAGCTCGCGACCCGACGGAAGGCGACCTCGTCGAGATCGTCCTCGGCGACGCGCGTGACCTCGTCCTTGTCGTAGGGCACCGCGGGGTTCTCGCGCAGCTCCTGCATCGTCAGGTTGGCGAGCACCCACTTCGCCGCCGCCATCTCACGCATCGAGCGGGGCGCCAGCCCGGCCTGCCGATCGCCGGCGCGCGGCTCGTTGGCACGCGCGAGCACGTCTTTGACCGAGTCGAAGCGGAAGGTTTCGCCGTAGAGGGTGGTCGTGAGCGACATCGCGGGCTCCGGGGCGCGTCGCTGCGCGCGGCGCGAACGTAGCAGGTTGTCGGGGTGGCGTCAGCCCATCGTCTCGCCCGGTTCGGGCGCTCGACTTGCCCCCAGACCACCCGCCCGGGCAGACTCGCAAAGCTTGGAGGTTCCAGATGTTTCGCAATCGCCCCACGGCGCCTGTCACACCACTCGTCGCCATCGGGCTGTCGCTCGCCGTCCTCGGCGCCTCGTGCAGCACCGACACCGGTTCGACAGCCTCCGACGTCGCCGATGCCGC
>JACKFC010000059.1 GCA_020632665.1 Deltaproteobacteria bacterium | reverse complement strand
TGGGTGCCCCCGCCGATGCGGAATTCGCTGGGCTCCGGGGCGAGCAGCAACGCCGGCGCGACGGTCTGCGCGACCAGGCAGGCGCTCCCGGCCGAGCCGATCTCCGCGACGAATTGGCCACCGCGCAGCGTGCCGGGGCGAAAGCGCAGCGTGGTCGAGCCGAGGCTGGCGCCGTCGGTCTCGGCGTCGCAGATCTCGGCCGCGGCGCGGACGGCGGTGAGGTGTTGCCGCATCAAGCCCGGGCGACGCCGCGCGCCGCGGATATTGCGCATCTCCAACGCCCGGCCGGTGAGCGCGGACACCGCCAGCGCGGTCCGCAAGATCTGCCCGCCGCCCTCGGCGCCGTCGACCCGTGCCGGCGGGAGCGCACGCCCCCGCCCGACCCAGGCCTGCCCGGCGATGTCGCTGTCGATGCGCACGGTGATGGTGTTCATGAGCGCCTCTCCTATCCCTTCACGCAGACGACCTGGTGCAGCGTATGGACGACGTCGACCAGGTCCGACTGGGCCGCCATCACCGCCTCGATCGGCTTGTAGGCCGCCGGGATCTCGTCGATCACGTCGGCGTCCTTGCGGCACTCCACGCCCGCGGTCTGGGCGACCTGATCTGCGACGGTGAAGCGCTTGCGCGCCTCGGTTCGGCTCATCACCCGGCCCGCGCCGTGGCTGCAGGAGCAGAACGAGTCGGCGTTGCCCTTGCCGCGGACGATATACGACCGCGCGCCCATCGAACCCGGGATGATCCCGAGCTCACCGAGGCCCGCGCGCACCGCACCCTTGCGGGTCACCCACACGTCGGCGCCGAAGTGGTGCTCCTTCGCGACGTAGTTGTGGTGGCAGTTCACCGCCACGAGGTCGGCGCGGAAGGCCCCGAGCTCCTTGGTCATCGCGATGATGGTGGCGCGCAACATCAGCTCGCGGTTGAGCCGCGCGAAGTCCTGCGCCCAGCCGACGGCGTGGACGTAGTCGTCGAAATGCGCGCTGCCCTCCTCGAAGTAGGCGAGATCTTTGTTCGGCAACGCACCGAGCTGGTCCGCCATATCCCGCTGCGCCAAGGCGATGAAGTGCGAGCCGATCTTGTTGCCGACGCCGCGCGAGCCCGAGTGGAGCATGATCCAGACCCGGTTCACCTCGTCGAGGCAGACCTCGATGAAGTGGTTGCCGGTGCCGAGCGTGCCCAGGTGGTGGGCGTTGTTCGACTTGGCGATCGCCGGATGGCTGGCGCAGACCTGCGCGAAGCCCGCCTGCAGCTGCTCACGCCAGACCCGCCCGTTGTGCTCCGGCAGGTCGTGCCACGAGCCGCGGTCGACCCACGAGCCACGGCCACGACGGGTCGGCGTGCGGCCATGCGGCACCGCCTTCTCGATCGCGGAGCGCACACCCGCGAGGTGATCCGGCAGGTCGTCGGCCGTCAGGTCGGTGCAGGCCGCGACCATGCCGCAGCCGATGTCGACGCCGACGGCGGCCGGGATGATGGCGCCGCGGGTCGGCACCACCGAGCCGACGGTCGCGCCGATCCCGAGGTGAACGTCCGGCATCGCCGCCACCCAACGATGGACGAAAGGCAGCATCGCCGTGCTGCGAAGCTGCTGCCGCGCCTTCTCATCGACCGGCACGCCCTGGGTCCAACTCTTCACCGGGACGCCGCCCGGAACCTGCATCTCCTCGTACTGCATCTCTGCCTCCTGCTGTGTCGCGACGGCCGCGACAGCCAACGAGGAATGCGGGCTTCGTGCCAGAGTCGGATCTCGATCTGCATCAAGCGGAAAGAAATAGGAATTCTCTCGTGCGAACGACGGTCGATCGGCGGTGGCACAGCGATCGATGTGATTCCATTGTATCTTGATCTATCGCACAGTATCGTCTGGATGGAGGGCCTCCGGATCCTCGTACGCACTGGTTGGGCGTGTTTGATCCAGGCATTGGTGGAGTTCTCTCGCCGCCAACGCGGGGAGAGATGGGCCAGAGGCCCAGAGAGGGGAAGGGCAGCCAACAGAGTGCCGCCAGGCACACCGCCTTGCAGCGTCGGAGTGGCCACGGGCGCGCGTCCTTGCTTCGCCCCTCTCTGCCTTCACCTTCGGCTTCGGCATCTCTCCCCGTGGCACGGGGAGAGAGTTTGGTCGGCCAGCGGCCGCACCTCCGGATTCGGCCGCGTCGTGGGGCCGCGAAGATTGAGGAAATCTACGATGGCACTGACGGAGGTGGACGAGCGCGTGGGGCAGGGCGAGGCGGCACCGGTCGTCGTCGTCGGCTTCTTCGGCACGCGGCTGGACCGCAGCGGCGATCGGCGGAGCCAGCGTTGGCAGCGCTGGCGGCCGACGCTCTCGATCTTCCAGCACGAAGACCGACAGGTGCAGCGGCTGGAGCTGCTGGTCGAGCCTTCGTCGATGGAGGAGGCGGAGGTCTTGGCGGCGGATATCGCGGCGGCGTCACCGGAGTCCGAGGTGGTCTTGGTGCCGACGCATCTCGCCGATCCATGGGATTTCGAACAGGTCTTCGCGACGGTGCAGGCCTACGCCGAGGCGCGGCAGGGGCTGCCCGGCGAAGATCTGCTGGTCCACATGACGACCGGCACCCACGTGGCGCAGATCTGCCTCTTCCTGCTGGTCGAAGCGCGCGTGCTGCACGGCCGATTGTTGCAGACCTCACCGCCGCGCGGCCGCGGACCGGCCGGCTGGACCACCATCGACCTCGATCTGTCGCGCTACGACCTGATCGCCCAGCGCCACCGCCAGGCCGAGGTGAGCGCGACGGCCTTCCTCAAGCGCGGCATCGCGACCCGCAACGCCGCCTTCAACGCGCTGATCGACGAGATCGAGCGGGTCGCCATCGGCTCGGACGCGCCGATCTTGCTGACCGGTCCGACCGGCGCCGGCAAGAGCCAGCTCGCGGCGCAGATCGCCGCGCTCAAGCGCGACCGCGACCAGATCGACGGCCGCTTCATCGCCGTCAACTGCGCCACCCTGCGCGGCGACCAGGCGATGGCAACCCTCTTCGGCCACGAGCGCGGCGCCTTCACCGGCGCGAACCAGGCCCGCGAAGGGCTGCTCCGCGCCGCCGACGGCGGGCTGCTCTTCCTCGACGAAGTGGCCGAGCTCGGCGACGACGAGCAGGCGATGCTGCTCCACGCCATCGAGACCGGGCGCTTCCTGCCGCTCGGCGCCGACGACGAGGTCCAGAGCCGCTTCCAACTCCTGGTCGGCACCCACCGCGATCTGCGCCAGCGGGTCCGCGAAGGCCGCTTCCGCGAAGACCTGCTCGCCCGCATCGACCTCTGGCAATTCCACCTGCCCGGCCTCGCCGAGCGGCGCGAAGATATCGAGCCCAACCTCGACTTCGAGCTCGCCCAGATCAGCGCCCGCACCGGCCGCCGCGTCGAGCTCCGCCCCGCAGCGAGGGCCCGCTTCCTGCGCTTCGCCGAATCGGCAGAAGCCCGCTGGCAGGGCAATTTCCGCGACCTGAACGCGGCGGTGGTGCGGATGGCGACGCTGGCGCAGAGCGGCTGGATCGGCGACGCCGAGGTCGCCGCCGAGATCGAGCGGCTGCGCCAGCGCTGGTCCGACGCGGATGCCGACACACGCGACGACGTCGGCCTGCAGGCGCTGCTCGGTGAGCGCGCCGCCGAGCTCGACCGCTTCGACCGGGTGCAGCTCGCCGAGGTGGTGCGCGTCTGCCGGCAGAGCCCGAGCCTCGCCGCCGCCGGCCGCACCCTCTTCGCCGCCTCGCTGGCCCGCCGCACCTCGCGCAACGACTCGGACCGGCTACGGAAATACCTGCAGCGCTTCGATCTGCAGTGGCACGACGTCGAGGCCGGCTGAGCCATGGTCACGCCGCAAGATCCCGACCTGCTGCGTCGACTGCTCCGCGCCCGCGACCGCATCGACCAGGCGCCCGAGCAGGATTGGACCAACGCCCGCCTCGCCAAGGTCAGCGGCGTCTCCGAGGCCCATTTCGCGCGCTCGTTCAAGGCCGCGTTCGGCGTGCCGCCGCATCGCTACCTGCTGACGCGGCGGATCGAGCGGGCCACCGCGATGCTGCGCGAGACCGACCTGCCGATCACCGAGGTCGCGCTGGCGAGCGGCTGGTCGAGCCTGGGCACCTTCGGCCGCACCTTCAAGGACGTCACCGGCGAGAGCCCGAGCGCGCTCCGCGACCGCGAACGCGCCGATCTCGACGCCCTCGCCGCGGTGCCGGGCTGCATCGAGCGGGCCGTTCGCCGCCCGGCGCTGACGATCGCAGTTTCGGAGAAGCGCCGCCGCCAAGGCCCTGCTACCAACGCCTCCGCAACCGACGCAGCACGCCGCGCGTCGGAGGAGGAAGCATGAGTCAGGGTATCCAAGTGGTCGGCATCTTCGTCCGCGATCAGGACGAAGCGCTCGAATTCTACGTCGAGAAAGTCGGCTTTCGCGTCTGCACCGACGTGAAGAACCCGCCATTCCGTTGGCTGACGGTGCAGCACCCCGAGCAGCCGTCGTTCCAGCTCGGCCTGTTCCGGCCCGGTCCGCCGCTGCACGACGCCGAGACCGCCGCTGCCCTCGACGCGCTGGTGGCCAAGGGCGCCATGCCCGGGCTGGTGCTCGAGGTGGCGGATTGTCGCGCCGCCTTCGCCGAGATGACGGCGCGCGGCGTCGAGTTCATGCAAGAGCCGATCGACCGCTTCGGCACCGTCGACGCCGGCTTTCGCGACCCTTCCGGCAACGGCTGGAAGATGATCCAGGCGCGGAGGTAGGCCGTGCGTGCATCCCGCTTGATTCGGAAGAGCCACCGCTGGCTCTCGATCGCCTTCACCCTGCTCGTCGGCGCCAATATCGCCGTGCAAGGCAACGAGCAGGTCGCGCTCTGGGTCGGCGGCGCCACGCTGTTGCCGCTATTGCTGCTCCTGGTTTCGGGGCTCTACCTCTTCGTGCTGCCGTATCGAAAGCGAAGGGTCGGCGAAGAGGGGCGTTGACTGCGTCCAAGCCGAGGGCGTAGGTCTGCGGGCACACCCCGCCCGCAGTGGGCCAGCGCCACGGCGACGCATCGCGCGCGCCGAATCAGGAGATCCCGATGCAGATCGCCATCCTCGGCACCGGCATGGTCGGCAAGACCCTCGCCGCCAAGCTCGCCAGCCTCGGCCACGTCGTGACCATGGGCACCCGCGACCCCGACGCGACCCGCGAGCGCGACGGCATGGCCGCGTGGTTGGCCGAGAATCGGGGCGTCACGCTGCTCTCCTTCGCCACCGCCGCGGCCGGCGCCGAGCAGGTCTGGAACGCCACCGGCGGCAAGATCAGCCTCGAAGTCCTGCACCAATGCGGCGCCGAGAACCTGGCCGGCAAGGTCCTGGTCGACATCGCCAATCCGCTCGACTTCTCGGCCGGCTTCCCGCCCACGCTCTCGGTCTGCAACCACGATTCGCTCGGCGAACAGGTGCAGCGGGCCTTCCCCGCCGCCCGCGTGGTCAAGACGCTCAACACCGTCAACGCGACGCTGATGGTCGAGCCGCAGACGCTGGCCGGCGGCGCGCACACGATGTTCGTCTGCGGCGACGACGAGGGTGCCAAGGCCGCGGTTACGGCCGTGCTGCAGAGCTTCGGCTGGAGCGACGTGCTCGACCTCGGCGGCATCGGCCAGGCGCGCGGCATGGAGATGCTGCTGCCGCTGTGGGTGCGGCTCTACGGCAAGTTCGGCTCGCCGGCGTTCAGCTTCGCCGTGGTGCGCTGAGCGCGGCCGCAGCTCAGCCCTTTGCCGGGCCGAGGTCGTGGACGAAGAGGTGCGAGCCGCTGAACCACGCTTGGTCCAGCACGCCGTCCTTCAGCGCGCGGTGGCTGGCGGGGTCGAGCAGCGTCAGCGCCGGCACCGTGCCGTGCGAGACGGCGAGGCATTTGCCGCCGAGATCGAGCGTGACGCCGCGCGGTTTGACGAAGCTGCGGTCGACGTGGCGCAGCTTGCCGTCAGCGATGCCCCAGAAGCTGAGGTGGTTGCCGTCCGGGTTGGTGGCGACGACTTGACCGCTCGGTCCGTGGACCGCGACCGACAGCGTCTCGGCCCGCATCTTGGCGATCTCCGGGCCACCCGGGCTGCGCAGGGACTTGCCCTCGCTCGGCCGCCAGAAGCTGATGTCGCCGTGGACCGTCGGATCGTGGACGTCGAGCCCGTCGCGCGGCGCCGAGACCGTGACCAGCCCACCGCCCGGGAGCAGCGCGACGTGGCCGGCGTTGACCCGTGGATCGGCGAAGGGCAGCCGCTCGATCAGCTCGCCGTCCGGGATGCCGACCACCGCCACGTTCGGCGCTTCGCCGTCCGGCCCGCCGCCTCCGTTGGTGATGATCAGCGCCTTGCCGTCGGGCCGCAGCACCATATCGTGCGGCGCCAGGCCGTGGCTCGGCAGGGTGCCGATCAGCGCCAAGCTGCGGCCGTCGCGGATCGCGACCACGCCGCGTCGGCTGCCGTCGGCGACCATCGTCTCGGTGCAGTACAGCCGCGTGCCGTCCGGCGAGAAGACGCCGTGGCCGTAGAACTGCCGGTCTTCCGTCGTCTTGACTTTGGTCATCATCCGGCCGACCCGCAGATCGACCTCGGCGCAGCCTGGGCCGTGCTTCTCGAAGACCAGCGCGCGCTCGGGTCGGGTCGGGTCGAAGGCGACGCCGTGGCCGTAGAAGTCGATCGCGATCGGTCGGACCTTGAGCGGTCGGTCGTGTAGGTCGACCAGAACCACTGCGAATCGCTCGCTGCCGTCGTGCTCCAGCATCCGCGCCATGCCGATCAACGTGCCGCGGCAGTCCGCCGCGGTGAGGGACGGCTGGGGCGGCTGGGGCGGCGGCGGTGCCTGGACCGGAGCCGCTGCTGGCGGCGGCGTGGCTGGCGGTGCCTTTCGCTCACAGGCGACCGCGACGCAGCCGATCGCCGCGGCCCCGAGCCGCCGCAACGCGCCCCGTCGGTCGACGATTGCGCCAGCCTGCTGCGCTCCCTCGCCGTCGCGATGATGCCGTTTGTCCATCCCACCCTCGCCGCATTGGTCACCCACCATGCCGCCCCAGACTAGCAAGTCGAGCAACGCCCGTCAGGGCCTGGTGTCGGGGCAGATGCGCCTGGAGGCCGTGTCGTTTTTCCGCTGGCGCTGACCCATCGCTGCTGTGCTAGTGTGCGCGCTCTTCGCAGCACTGAGGAGCCCCGATGACGATCCGCCCTGCCAGCTCCCTCCCGGCCTTCGGACCGATGCCGCGCGCATTCGCGGCGGTCGGCTTTGCCTTGTTGCTCGTGGTAGCCACCGCCTGCAGCTCCGAACCGGCCGACGGCAAGGACGCGACCGCCGACGCGCTGCCGCCCTTCGAGCACGGCATCGCACCGGCGGGGCTCGGCGTCTACGGCTACGTCAAGGCTTGCGTCGCGCTCGAGGCTTACGACGGCGACCGCACGGTGCGCTTCCTGCAGCAGCAAGGCGCAGGCTTTGCGTGGACCGCCGAGACGGCAGAGCAGGGCGAGCCGCTTCGGATGCAACCCTCGGCGCTGGCGACGTATTTGCTCTACGATCGCGACCGCCGCTTCGTCTTCGGCGAGCTGAAGGGCGAGGGCGCGTCGGCCACCTTCGCGCTGACCGGGCCGACCGAGCTCGACTCCGAGATCGATGTGCTGGACGAGAAATTCCGCTCGCCGGCCGAGTGGATCGTCGAGGTCTCGGCGCGGGACGCCGAGCGCTACCAGCTGCGGCACTACGCGACCGATCGCTACCTGACGCTCGATGGCCTGACCGACAACGCGCAGCAGGCGGCGATCATCTCGTTGCACCCGGCGCAGGGCTGCGTCGACTTCCCCGAGATGGCGCTCGACGCCGAGGGAACGGTCGAGCCGCGCGCTTGGCCGGACGGCGACCTCTGGGGCATCGCAGAGATCCACTCGCATATCTTCTCGGACGCCGGCTTCGGCGGCGGCGGCCTCTTCCACGGCGCGCCCTTCCACCGCCTCGGTGTGCAAGAGGCCCTGCCGGATTGCACCCGCTCGCACGGCCCCGAGGGCAAGCGCGATCTGATGGGCTTTTTCTACGACGGCGACGTGAAGTTCGACATGGCGGCGCTGATCCCGGTGGTGACCAAGGGCCAGTTCGACGAGTTCAACCACAATACCGACGGCTGGCCGACGTTCTCGCACTGGCCCAACGGCCGCAAACGCTCGACCCACCAGGTGATGTACTACCGCCACCTGCAACGCGCCTACCTCGCCGGGCTGCGCCTGGTCGTGCAGCACGCCACCGGCAATAGCGTGATGTGCGCGCTGACGGTCGCCACCGGCGCACAGAAGACCCTCTACGACTGCAACGATATGGTCAGCGTCGACCACGCCATCGACCGTGCCTACGAGCTGCAGGACTATGTCGACGCCCAGCACGGCGGCCCCGGCAAGGGCTGGCTGCGCGTGGTGAAGAGTCCGGTGCAGGCCCGCGAGGTCATCGGCAAGGGCAAGTTGGCGCTGGTCCTCGGCATCGAGATCTCCAACGTCCTCGACTGCTTCCTGACCCCGCCGCCGGGCTTCCCGAAGTGTGACGAGGCGCTGGTCAAGTCGAAGCTCGACCACTACCGCGAGCGTGGCGTGCGCGTGCTCTTCCCGGTGCACAAATACGACAACGGCTTCTCCGCCGGTGACGGCAGCAACGGCGTCATCGAGCTCGGCAACGCCCTGAACTGCGGCCACGACTCCAACTTCGTCGAGGATTGCCCCGACATCTCGACCGCGTTCGACAAGGGCGAGGTCACCTTCGGCGGCCTGAACAAGCCGCGCGACGTCTACGACAGCCCGGCGCCGCACGACCTCACCGGCCTGTACGACAACTTCCTCGGCACGCTCTCGCCCTTCCTCGGCGACCTGCAGAAGGGCCCGCTCAAGGGCGATTGGTGCCAGAAGCACGGTCTGACCCCGATGGGCAAGCTGCTGATCCAAGAGATGATGAAGCGCGGCCTGATGATCGACGTCGCCCACCTGCCGCGTCGCTCCTTGGTCGAGGCCTACGAGATGCTGGAGAAGGCCGACTACCCGGCGACCAAGACCCACGGCGACAGCAACAAGGGCAAGATCTACGCCCTCGGCGGCCTCACCGGCGGCCGCATCGGTCGCTGCATGGACCCGAAGAAGCCGGGCAAGATGATGGATGGCTTCAACAGCCTTCTCGCCGAGGCGAAGGCCAACGGCGCCTACCCGGCCGAGGCGCTCTCCTTCGACCTCAACGGCTTCGCCGGCGCCCCCGGGCCCCGCTTCGGCCCCGACTCCGGCTGCGGCAAAGAACAGCCCAAGCCGATGAGCTATCCCTTCACCAGCTACGACGGCAAGGTCACTTTCCAGCAGCCGACGCTCGGCCAGCGCCAGGTCGACTTCGACAACGAGGGCATGATCCACATCGGCCTGCTGCCCGAAGTCATCGAGGAAGCCCGCCGCGACGGCGCCAGCGACAGCGACCTCGAGCCGCTCTACCGCTCGGCGGAAGCCTACGTCCGGATGTGGGAGCGCGCCGAAGCCCGCGCCAAGACGATGCAGTAGCCCGGACGCTTCATCGCCCAGCGCCGCAAAGCCCCTCGCCGGCGGCTACTCGAAGAGCGAAGAGACCGTCGACCAGACCGACGCGCCGACCTCCGCGACCATCTCACCACCCGCGTTGCCGTCGGTGCCGTCCTGCGGCAGCCAATCGGCCGGCAACAACGACGCCATCACCGTCTCTTCGGTGATCTCGGGGAAGAGGTCGATCTTCGCCAGCGTCTTCGGCCCGACCATCCCGTCCGCTTGCAGGCCATTCGCCGTCTGAAATGCCTTCACCGCCGTCTCGGTGCCGCCGCCGAAGATGCCGTCTGCACCCTGACCGAGCGCTTCCTGCAGACGGCGCACGGTGTCGCCGCGGCTGCCACGACGCAGCAAGATCAGCTCGTGCAGCCCCATCGTCGCGAACGTGTCCGGGCCCGCCAGGCCATCGGCCTTCAACCCGTGCTCGGATTGCCAGGCCTTGAGCGCCTGCTCGGTGCCCGGACCAAAGGCGCCGTCCACGTCCACGCCGAGCTCGCGCTGCAGAATGCGCACCGGCTCACCCTTCATCCCACGCTTGAGAATCGCCATCTCGTCCCTCCGTCTCCCGGCGCTGCCGGGCGCGCGTGAATCATGCTGCGACGTGGGCCTGCTGTCACCACCTCACGCAACCCGAGATCCCTGAGATCGCGTGCGATCTTCGAGTTTCCGATCCGAATCATGGGGTTGCGATCACTGCCTCTACAAGAGACGCTTGCATACGCACTTATCAGTATGGTATGATCAAAAGTTTTTTGCGGGCGCCGTGCCCTTCTGGAGCCGACCATGCGAAAACCGATGCAAGAGCTCAACAGCCTGGAGATCCGCAAGATCGCACATGTTGTCGCACTCGTCACGGTTCTCGCCGCGGCCGGTTGCGCAGACGACACGTTGGCGTTCGGTCCGGACGCGCTCGGAGCCCAGGTTGGCGACGATGGCGGTATCGGTATCGCCGATGCCGGCAACGGCGACGATGGCGGCCTGCGCGGCGTCGGAGGCGGCGGCGCGGACATCGAACGTGGCGGCAGCAACGTCGACCGCCCAGGTGCCGGCGGACCCGGTGATGACGCCGTCGCTGGCCCAGGTGGCGAGCCCAGCACCGTGACCGACCCCGAGACCGGCCTTCCGGGCGCCGGCGAAGGTGGCCCCAGCGGCGGTGGCGGCGGCGAGGGCGGCTCGGCCGGATCCGGTGGTGGCGACGGCGGCGCGGGCGGCTCGGCTGGTTCCGGTAGCGGTGACGGCGGCGCTGGTGGTTCGGCTGGTTCCGGTAGCGGCGACGGCGGCGCTGATGGTTCGGCTGGTTCCAGTAGCGGCGACGCCGGCGCTGGTGGTTCGGCTGGTTCCGGTAGCGGCGACGGCGGCGCGGGCGGCTCGGCTGGTTCCGGTAGCGGCGACGGCGGCGCGGGCGGCTCGGCTGGTTCCGGTAGCGGCGACGGCGGCGCTGGTGGTTCGGCTGGTTCGGGCGGCGACGGCGGTGCTGATGGTTCGGCTGGTTCCGGTAGCGGCGACGGCGGCGCGGGCGGCTCGGCTGGTTCTGGCGGCGACGGCGGTTCTGGCGGCGACGGCGGTTCTGGCGGCTCGGCTGGTTCCGGTAGCGGCGACGGCGGCGCGGGCGGCTCGGCTGGTTCCGGTAGCGGCGACGGCGGCGCTGGTGGTTCGGCTGGTTCGGGCGGCGACGGCGGTGCCGGCGGCTCGGCTGGTTCCGGTAGCGGCGGCGGCGCGGGCGGCTCTGATAGCGGCGACGGCGGTGCCGGCGGTTCGGCTGGTTCGGGTAGCGACGGCGGCGCGGGCGGCTCGGGTAGCGGTGCCGGCGGCTCGGGCAGCGGCGACGGCGGTGCCGGCGGTTCGGCTGGTTCGGGTAGCGACGGCGGCGCGGGTGGCTCTGGTAGCGGCGACGGCGGTGCCGGCGGCGGCTCGGGTGGCTCTGGTAGCGGCGACGGCGGTGCCGGCGGCGGCTCGGGCGGCTCTGGTAGCGGCGACGGCGGTGGCTCTGGTAGCGGCGACGGCGGCGCGGGCAGCGGCGACGGCGGCTCGGGCGGCTCTGGTAGCGGCGACGGCGGCGCGGGCGGCTCTGGTAGCGGCGACGGCGGTGCCGGCGGCGGCTCGGGCAGCGGCGACGGCGGTGGCTCTGGTAGCGGCGACGGCGGCTCGGGTGGCTCTGGTAGCGGCGACGGCGGCGCGGGTGGCTCAGGTAGCGGCGACGGCGGCGCGGGTGGCTCAGGTAGCGGCGCGGGCGGCGCGGGCGGCTCTGGTAGCGGCGACGGTGGTGCTGGCGGTGGCTCGGGCAGCGGCGACGGTGGCTCGGGTGGCAATGGTGGCGGCGATGGTGGCTCGGGCGGCGACGGCGGCTCTGGCGGCCAGCCCGCTTGCAGCGCCGACAAGGCCGGCGACTGCGACGACGCGAACGCTTGCACCTTCGACGCCTGTATCGGGGGCAGCTGCAGCCACGTCGCCGACGCGGCGGCTTGCGACGACGGCCAGCCCTGCACGAAGAACGACGTCTGCAAGGGCGGCGCGTGCACCGCTGGTGCGCAGGCCGATTGCGACGACGGCTCGGCGTGCACCGTCGACAGCTGCGACAGCCAGACCGGCGCGTGCGTGCACACCCCGCTCGCGGGCTGCACCAGCTGCAAGAAGGACGCGACCTGTGACGACGGCGACGTCTGCACGACCGACGCCTGCGTTGCCGGCGCCTGCGTGCAGACGCCGATCCCCGGCTGCAAGACCTGCAAGGCCCAATCGGATTGTGACGACGGTGATGCCTGCACCAGCGACCTCTGCATCGAGGGCGTCTGCTCGGCCGCGCCGATGCCGGGCTGCAAGGCCTGCACCGGCGCCGCGCAATGCGACGACGGCAACCCCTGCACGGCGGATAGCTGCACGCTCGGCACGTGCGACCACGTCCTGGTCGACGACAAGAAGAGCGGCTGCTCGCCGAAGAGCGCGGAGTGCATCGTCGGTGACGTCGGCTACTGCAGCGAGGGCTGGTACTGCCAGGCGCCGCCCGGCCAGTGCGGCACCAAGGGCAAGTGCCAGCCGGTTCCCAACGGCTGCCCGAAGAACCAGCCGGAGGTCTGCAGCTGCTTCGGCGTGACCATGGCCAACAAATGCGAGGCCTGGGCCGCGGACGTCGGCATCTCCGGCGTCGGCCAGTGCAAATAGACTCGGTGTAACATCGGAGCGCCCCGCCCGACCCTGGCGAGGCGACGCCTCGCCGCCGCGACCCGCACAGGGCGCCGCGCGTGGGGCTGCGGAGCGACGATGCGACCACCGAGACCTCAACCCATTGCGCTCCTGCTCGGCGTGCTGCTGACGTTCGGGGCGTGTTCGTCCGAAGACGGCGGCACCGCGGCGAAGGCGTTGCCGCCCGATTGCGTGGCCGACGCCGATTGCGACGCGCAATTTCCCGATATCGGCGCGTGTGCCGTGGCCCGCTGCGAAGAGGGCCTGTGCGTGGCGCGGGACGTCGCGGACGGCACTGCGTGTGCCGATGCCACCTGCACTGCGCAGGGCTTCGTCGGACCGAGCACCTGCAGCGCCGGCGTCTGTGCCGCGCCTGCGGTGGTCGCGTGCGCGGCGACGGCGTGCCAGCAGGCCAGCTGCGACGTCGGTAGCGGCTGCGGTAACGCGCCCGCGACCGATGGCACCGGCTGCGACGCCGATGGATCGGCCTGCACGGTCGGTGACGCCTGCAAGGCCGGAAGTTGCGTCGCAGGTGAGGCCAAGGTCTGCGACGACGGCAACCCGTGTACGACCGACGGCTGCGACGGCAAGACCGGAGGCTGCACCGCCACCGCCAGCCAGGCTTCGGGCACGGCCGGCGCCGCGTGCGATGACGACAACGCCTGCACCGAAAAGGACGCGTGCGACGGCGCTGCCTGCGTCGGATCGGCGCTCGATTGCGGCGATACCGACCCCTGCACGGCCGATAGCTGCGCCCCCGCCACCGGCTGCGCGCACGTCGCGATCCCCGGCTGCGGCGCCGGCCAGGACCCGTGCAAGAACGCCGACGGCAGCGCCAAGGATTGCTCGGACGGCAACCCGTGTACCGACGACGCCTGCGACGCGGTCGCTGGCTGCAGCAACAAGGCGAATACCGCCGCTTGCGACGACGGCGATGCCTGCACCAGCGACGACGTCTGCAGCGGCACGGTCTGCAAAGGCATGGCCAAAATCTGTAGCGACGGCGACGTCTGCACCGCCGATGCTTGCGACGCCGCAACCGGCTGCACGACGACCCCGCTGACCGACGCGCCCGGCGCGGCGGCGCCCTGCGACGACGGCGACGCGTGTGCCACCGGCGATGTCTGCAAGGCTGGCGCATGCACTGCGGGGCCGACCAGCAAGAGCTGCGACGACGGCGACCCCTGCACCGCGGATGGCTGCGACGGCAAGACCGGCACCTGCACCCATAGCGCGGGCGGCGACGGCGCCGCGTGCGACGACGGCGATTCCTGTACCGGCGACGGCGCGTGCTCCGGTGGCAGTTGCGGCAAGGGCAGCCCGCTCGCCTGCGACGACGGCAAGGTCTGCACGGCCGATAACTGCGACGCCAAGCTCGGCTGCGTCCACACCCCGATCGCCGGCTGCAACGATTGTCAGGGCAGCCCGAACTGCACCGGCGCGCTGCTGCCGAGCTTCGCGCTGCTCGACCAGAACACGACCTCGCCGAGCCACGGCAAATCGGTCGAACCCCTGGCATGGAAGGGCAAACCCATCCTGATGATCAGCGTGCACGGGTACTGACCCAACTGCGCTTTCCAGGCTGGAAAGCTGCAAGAGATGCAGAAGTCGTTGGCAGCAAAGGGGATCGACGTGGCGATGTTCGCCCTCAACGACAAGGCCTATTCGACCTCGATGGCGGTCAGCAACGCGTGTGATTTCCCGGTCCTCAACGATACCGCGCAGGCCGGCGCCTTCGGCCTGCTCGCGGTGCCGGGCAAGGAGTACGTCTACGTCTGGGACAAGTCGGCCAAGCTGGTCAGCTATTTCAAGCCGTGGGAGATTGGCCTCTCCAATAGCGCCAACGCGCAGAAGCTCGAGTCGCTGCTGACCGCGTTGGCCAAGTAGACCCCACCCGCCTTGGCAGCGAGGGAGGCCCGGTGCCGGAACTTCCCGAGATCGATGCCTACCTCTGCGCGCTGCGGCCTCGGTTGCTGGGGCGGCGCCTGGTGGCCCTGCGGCTCGGCTCGCCCTTCGTCCTGCGCTCGGTGCGGGACCTGGCGGACCTGCCCGGGCGCACCTTTGTCGGTGTGCGGCGGCTCGGCAAGCGCGTGGTCTTGGAGCTCTCCGGCGGGACCTTCCTGGTGGTGCACCTGATGCTCGCGGGTCGGCTGCAGTGGCAGAAGCCCGGCGCTGCGGTCGCCGGCAAGGGGCGGCTGCTGGCGATCGATCTGGACGACGGCAGCTTGGTCTTGACCGAGGCGGGCAAGGAGCGGCGAGCCAGCTTGCACGTCGTCGACGGGGAGCCGGCGTTGGCCGAGCTCGACGCAGGCGGGCTGGAGCTGCTCGAGCTGCAGGGTGAAGCGGGCGCGGCGGCCTTCGCCGAGCGGCTGCGCGCGGCGCCCGGGCGGACCCTGAAGCGCGCGCTGAGTGAGCCATGGCGGGTCGCCGGGGTCGGCGGCGCGTTCGCCGACGAGATCTGCTGGGAGGCCGAGATCTCGCCCTTCGCGCGGGCGCAGACGCTCGACGACGCGCGGCTGGCGGCCTTGCTCGCGGTCTGCCAGCGCGTGCTGCGTACCTGGCGCGATCGCCTCTGCGCCGAGGCCGAGCAGCGCTGGCCGGCGAAGGTCACGGCCTTCCGCCCCGAGATGGCGGTCCACGGCAAGCATCGCGAACCCTGCCCACGTTGCGGCGCCGCCATCCAGCGGGTCGTCGCACGCGGACGGGAGACCAACTATTGCCCACCCTGCCAAACCGGCGGACGCGTGCTCGCCGATCGCATGCTCAGTCAGCTGCTGAAAGACGATTGGCGCGGCGACCCGTTGCGCCCTCCCAGCCCGGAATCCGAGGCATAGCGGCCGAAACGGCTGGCCTCGCGGCGAGGCAGCGTGCAGCATCCCGGCCTCGCTGGCGCAACCAACCGCAGCCGGCGCCGGAGTCGTGATGTCCGAAGGCAAGCTCGCGTTGGTCTCTCTACTCGTGATCGCGATGGGTTGCAGCTCCGCCCCTCCCGGTGGCGGTGGTTATTCCTACGCCGCGGACGGCGTGGCCGGCTCGGACGGGGTCGCCGGCGCGGACGGGACGGTGGGCTCGGATACCGCTGGCGGCGGCGCGACCGATGCCGGTGGCGGCTCGGTCGATTCCGGCGGCACCGGCGGCGGCGCTGCGGACTCTGGCGGAGGCAAGCCCGACAGCGGCGGTGGTGGTGGTGGGACCGTGCCGAATATCGCGCCGGGCTGCGCCGACGGGACCATGACGGGCGAGGTGCCGCCGACGGCCGACGCTTCGATCCAGGACCTGGTCGCCGGCTATTCGTCCGAGAAGGCCTACGAATTCGTGTTGGACGTGCTGGATCGACGCTACCCGACCGGCGCCTTCCTGATCGAGCAGGGCGTGGCCAAGGCGCAGCAGAACTGCTTCGAGCTCTTCCTGCCGGCGGCGCTGCGCGGCAACGTCAAGCAGGTGATCGACCGGATCGAGGTCTTGGTGCACGAGTGCGGCCACCTCTACGACCTCTCGCAGGGCGGATTCTCCGGCAGCCACTACCATATCTTCGACGGGGTCACGCGAACGTGCTCCGGCGGCAAGCATACCGGGCCCAACAAGACCATCGCGCGCAGCCTGCTCAACACCGACGCCTACAGCGCCAAGCGGCCGCCCTGCAAATCCGGCAACAAGGGCAGCCATGGCTGCGATTCGTATGCCGATATCTACTTGGACGGCGATCCGACC
>JACKFC010000058.1 GCA_020632665.1 Deltaproteobacteria bacterium | reverse complement strand
CGCGGGCGGCGGCTCGTAACCCCAATCGTCGGCATCTTCGAGCGGCTCGTCGTAGGCCTCGGCAAATTGCGTCGCGTCGGGGTCGCCGTAGGGCTCTTCGTCTTCTTCGTAGGCCTCGAGGGTGTCGGCATAGCCGCCATCTCGCTGCTGCGCGAGAAGGCGCAGGTCCTCCTCGTCGAGATCGAAGCGCATCTCGAAGTTGCCGCACATGAAGAATTCGCCGTCCTCGACCTCGACGGCGTCTTGCGGGCGGAGGCGCTCGTTCTTGTAGTAGGTGCCGTTCGACGAGCCGTTGTCCTGCAGCCAATACCGCTCGCCATCGTAGAAGATGCGCGCGTGCTGCCGGCTGACGCTCTGGGTCGAGGTGCGGATCGCGCAACTGCGGTGGCGCCCGACGAGAACTTCGGGATTGTCCGGGCCGACGACCATCTCGAGCGGCTCGCCGTTGTCTCCGATGAAGCTGATCCTCGCCACGATTGCCTCCCTCGACGCCCGCGACGTCACGGTCAAGAGCGGCGGTACGCTAGCACGCAAGCCGAACTCGCGACAATCCGCTGCAGGCCCCCTTGACAGCCCTTGACCCCCTCCTACCTTGCTCTCGCGAACCGGGCAGACAAGCGGATAGATTTCCGCTAGTTGCCTCGCGCACCGGACTTTCTCCGCCGGAATTCGACGGCGAATGGAGACGAACCATGGGTAAGATCATCGGCATCGACCTCGGCACGACGAATTCGGTCGTGGCCGTGATGGAAGGCACCAAGGCCAAGGTCATCGCGAACCAGGAGGGTGGCCGCACCACCCCGTCGGTCGTGGCCTGGAACGACAAGGGCGAGACGCTCGTCGGTCAGATCGCGCTGCGTCAGGCGGTCGTGAACCCGACCCGTACCGTCTTTTCGGCGAAGCGCTTCATCGGCCGCAAGTTCGCCGAGATCAAGAACGAGCTCACGCACGTTCCCTACACCGTCAAGGGCGCCGACAACGGCGACGCGCACATCGAGATCGACGGCAAGCTGCTGAGCCCGCCCGAGATCTCGGCGAAGGTCCTGCGCAAGCTGAAGGAGGCCGCGGAGGCCTACCTCGGCGAGACCGTGACCGAGGCCGTCATCACCGTGCCGGCATACTTCAACGACTCGCAGCGCAACGCGACCAAGGACGCGGGCCGGATCGCCGGCCTCGAGGTCAAGCGCATCGTCAACGAGCCGACCGCGGCGGCGCTCGCCTACGGCCTGGACCAGAAGAGCGACGAGACGGTCGCGGTCTTCGACCTCGGCGGCGGTACCTTCGACGTCTCGATCCTCGAGGTCAGCGACAACGTGGTCGAGGTCAAGGCGACCAACGGCGATACCCACTTGGGTGGCGACGACGTCGACAACGCCCTCATCCACTTCCTGGTGGACGAGTTCAAGAAGGACCAGGGCATCGACCTCGCCAACGACAAGATGGCCATGCAGCGCCTGAAGGAAGCGGCCGAGAAGGCGAAGAAGGAGCTCTCCACGATGTCGGAGACCGAGGTCAACCTCGCCTTCATCACCATGGACGCGACCGGCCCGAAGCACCTGCAGCAGAAGATCAGCCGCGCCAAGCTCGAGCAGCTCTGCGATGACGTCTTCCGCCGCCTCTACGAGCCCTGCAAGAAGGCCCTCGCCGACGCCGGCAAGAAGCCCTCGGACATCGACGAGGTCATCCTCGTCGGCGGCTCGACCCGCATCCCGAAGGTGCGCGAGATCGTCAAGGAGATCTTCGGCAAGGAGCCGAACCAGTCGGTCAACCCCGACGAGGTGGTCGCCGAGGGCGCCGCGGTCCAGGCCGGCGTGCTCTCCGGTGAGGTCAAGGACATGCTGCTCCTCGACGTCACCCCGCTGACCCTGGGCGTCGAGACCCTCGGTGGCGTGATGACGCCGATGGTCAAGCGCAACACGACCATCCCGCACCGCAAGACCGAGGTCTTCTCGACCGCCGACGACGGTCAGAGCGCCGTGACCATCAAGGTCTACCAGGGCGAGCGTGAGATGGCGCGGGACAACAAGCTCCTCGGCCAGTTCAACCTCGAAGGCATCCCCCCGGCGCCGCGTGGCGTGCCGCAGATCGAGGTCACCTTCGACCTCGACGCCAACGGCATCCTCCACGTCAACGCCAAGGACAAGGCGACCGGCAAGGAGCAGCGCATCACCGTCCAGGGCGGCTCGGGCCTCTCCAAGGACGAGGTCGACAACCTGATCAAGGAAGCCGAGGCGCACGCCGACGAGGACAAGAAGGCCCGCGAGGCCGTCGACGTCCGCAACACCGCCGACGGCGCCGTCTACCAGCTCGAGAAGACGCTGAAGGAGCACGGCGACAAGCTCCAGGGCGAGGATCGGGCCAAGCTCGACCAGGCCCTGGCCGACGCCAAGGCAGCGCTGGAAGGCGATGACATCGAGAAGATCAAGTCGACCCAGGAGACGCTGAAGAACGCGGCCTTCAAGCTGAGCGAGGCGCTCTACGCCGCCCAGGGTGGCGCCGAGGGTCAGGCTCCGGACGCGGCGCAGGCCGAGGCCGCGCCAGCCGAAGGCAAGGACGACGACGTCGTCGACGCCGAGTTCGAGGTCAACTAGCTCTGGATCCCGCCGGCGCAGGCCGGCGACTGATCGGGCGACGCCCGGCGTGCGGCCCTTCGCCCACGCCGGGCGTCGTCGCGCATGGGAGGCATCGATGCGCAAGGACTATTACGCCGTCCTCGGAATCGAGAAGGGCGCGAGCGCCGACGAGGTCAAGAAGGCCTACCGCAAGCTGGCGATGCAATATCACCCCGACCGCAACCAGGGGGACCCGAGCGCCGAAGAGCGGTTCAAGGAGGTCTCCGAGGCCTACGCGGTCCTCTCCGACGTCGAGAAGCGCCAGCAATACGACACATTCGGCGACACGCGCTTCCACCAGCAGTTCTCGACCGAAGATATCCTCCGCGACTTCAACATCGACGACATCCTCTCCAGCTTCGGCCTGCGTGGCTCCGGCTGGGGCAACTTCCGCACCCGTGGCGGACCCGGCGGATCGATCTTCGACATGTTCGGCGGCGCCGGCCGGGCCCGACCCGAGCCCCCGCGGCCACAACCCAAGCCGCAGCGCGGCCGCAACGCCGAGCTTCCGCTCGCCATCAGCCTCTACGAGGCGGTCCACGGCTCGGAGCGCGCCATCGACGTGACGATCGACGGTCAGACCCGCGAATTCACGGTCCGCATCCCGGCGGGCATCGAGTCCGGCAAGAAGCTGCGGATCCGCGGCAAGGGCCACGACGGCCCTGCTGGCCCGGGCGACCTGATGCTCGTGGTCAAGGTCGAGGCCGATCCGCGCTTCGAGCGCCGCGGAGCAGACCTGCACACGGTCGCCAAGGTCGCGCCGAGCACGCTGCTGCTCGGTGGCTCAGTCGACGTCGAGACCTTCGACGGCACGCGGGCGTTGCGCGTCGAGGCTGCCACCCCTTCCGGCCGGCAGCTGCGGGTCCGTGGCGCCGGCGTGCCGAAGCTCGGCGGCAGCGAGCGCGGCGACCTCTACGTGCGGGTCGAAGTCGCGATGCCCGAGCGCCTGGACGAGGCCCAGCTCGAAGCGGCGCGGGCCCTGCGCGAAGCCGGCCTGTAGCCCCCCTTCCGACGATCGAAGCGCGGCGGCGTCCGCGACGTTCTGCGCTTGACAGCCACCGAGCCGAGGCACGACGCTTCGCCGGCTCGATGTGGGCGAGTCAAGCAGGAGTTCGTCATGTTTCGTAGCCCGAAGCTCCCCTCGGCACGCGGCGCCGCAGCGGCTCTGGTCGCCATGCTGGTTCTGCCTCTCGCAGCCCTGGCGGGCGACAAATTCCACGTCGAGTTCGCCGATCCGAAGGGCGACGACTTCGGCCCCGGCAGCTACAAATACCCCACCGACCCGGTCTACGCCCGCGGCAGCTTCGACCTGCGCAAGGTCGAGGTGAAGGACAACGGCGATACCGTCGAGTTCCGCGTCACCGTCGGCTCGCAGATCGCCGACCCGTGGAATTCCAAGGATTGGGACGGCAACGGGTTCTCGCTGCAGTTCGTCCAGATCTACATCGACCGTGACCACCAGAAGGGCTCCGGCTTCACCGAGGCCCTGCCCGGCCTGGGCGGCGTCGCCTTCAAGCCGGAAGAGGCGTGGGACAAGGTCGTCCTCATCTCGCCGCAGGGCCGCACCCGGCTCGAGGCCGAGGTGCGCTTCAAGGCGCCGAAGATGAAGGGCGCGGTGATCATCCCGAAGAAGACCAGCGCCCGCGGCAAAACCCTCGTGGCTGTGGTCAAGAAGGCCGACCTGGGCGCGCCGGCTGCGACCTGGGGCTTCCAGGCCGTGATGCAGTCGAACGAGGGCTATCCGGACAAGAAGGATATCCTCACCCGTCGCGTCAACGAGGTCGCCGGTCAGCACCGCTTCGGCGGTGGCAACGACGCCGAATGCGATCCCCACGTCCTCGACATCCTGGCCGGTACCGGCAAGGGCGGCGCCGACGAGGTGGCCGCGCAGAAGGCCGCGCTCGCCTACACCTGCGGCAGCAAGGTCGCGACGTTGCCCATGATCTACGGCGGCCGCTAGCCGACGAGAGAGGAGATCGCCATGGCTTTCGGCCGCCGCGTCGTCGGCCTATTGGCGCTCGTGAGCGCGCTCGTCGCGGCCTCGGCCGGGACCGCCGTCGCGGATATCTCGAAATTCGACCTCGGCGCGCGCATCTACACCAAGCACCTCTACGCCAACAACGACAGCCAGGGCACGCTCTGGCTGGGCAACCCGTTCTGGCCCGACCAGATCGCCGGCAGCAACGGCGTCAGCAGCCAGCTCGAAATCACCCTCACCGGCCGCGTCAGCGACGCAGTCAGCGCCGGCGCGCGGATCGCCTCCCGCTACGGAGAGCGCTGGCAGGACTATTGGGAGTCCGGCAACCGCATGTACGGCGACGTGGTCAACACGTCGGGCGACTCGGTGGGCATGAACCGCGCGGCCTACCTCAAGCTGCGCGGGCCCTGGATCCAGCTCAACCCGGGGCTCCGCGCGATCGATTGGGTCCGCATCGGCGCCAGCGATCTCGGGATGTTCAACCCGTGGACCATCGGCAAGCTGCGCTATATCGACCGCGATAACGGCAAAGGCTACTTCGTCAGCGGCTCGGTCGGTGAAGACCGCTCGCTGCAGTGGGTCGCCGCCGCCATCGCCCTACCCAAGCTCTGGGTCGGCCCGTGGTGGTCGACCGGCCTCGGCGATCCCGAGCTGACCAACCCCTTCTGGTCGCGCGACTGGGCCTATGCGACGAGCATCCGCTGGGCCGCGCGGGAAGGCACCCAGGTCCGCTTGGTCGCCTCGATGACCCAGGATCTCGAAGTCGACACCGCCGATCCCGACGCAGTGGGGTCATCGAACCCCAGCTGCCTCGACGCACTGGGGCATCCGATCCCCGGTTGCAGCCAAGACCACGCAGTCGACCTCTACATGCGCTACGTCGCGACCAACGCGACCCTGGAGCTGCAGCAGGACGTCGGCGAGACGGTTCGGGCCGAGGCGATGGTCGCGATATCCGACCAGAAAATCGATGCGAGCCTGAGCGCGAACGGCGTCGCGCTGAACCAAGGCGTCAGCCCCGTGGTCTACAAGAACACCCGCGACGTCGCGATTCGGATGCGGGTGACGGCCTCGGATCCCTTCGAGAACGGGCTCACGCTGAAGGGCGAATACTTCAATATCGGTGCGGAATACAACGCGATCTTCGGCGCCCGAAGGGAAGCCGACGTGCTCCTGACCGACGGCTTCCTCGGCGGTGGCCAGCTGCCCACGCTGAACCTGGCCAACGAGTTCATCGACTTCGGCGAGACCTGGGTCGAGAGCTGCATCGGCTGGCACGGAGGCACCGGCCTGCTCTCCTGGGACAACGAAGACGGCGACCTCCGACTGGAGGCGGAATATACCTTCCTGACCTTCAACACGAACCGCCAGAATCGCAACGTCGACAGCGTGTTCCCCGACTTCCTCCACACCGACGGCTATACCGACACGATGCTCTACGACTACGCCAACGTCGGCGATCGCGGCCGCGATCCCCGGTCGGTGTACCGGCGGAACCAGTGGCGGCGGAGCCAGATCGCCGTCTTCCGCGGCCGGAAGAGCTTCGAGATCGGCCGCGGCTTGGCTTTGGACTGGAAGCTCAAGTACATCCACGACGAGGACTACCGCAGCACGACCACGATCGACGACGACTATCTCGGCAAGATCATGCAAGCGCGGCTACAAATCGGCGTTCCGGTCGCTCCTGGCGTGAACCTTGCAGTAGGGGGTACGGTGGATCGATGGTTCGAGCAGAACCGTCGCGGCACCCTCGAGCTCGGGTATGGCGACGACCAGACCGAGCGGGAGACCGGCTTCGTGACCGCAAGCTACCAATACGGCGGATTGCGCGCGGGCTGGATGCTGGAGTACGTTCACAAGCTGCAACGACGCGAGCGCGAGGGTGACCAGCGCTGGTCGGTGTGGCGGAGCAAGGCCACCTTCGAGGTGGCGTGGTAGGCGCCGGAGACGGTGACCACAACCGGATGCAAGGGGGCGACGATGAACCTCGAAGGCGTGAACAGCTCGATCGAGTCGGCCAAGAACAAGGTCAAGGACGCGACCAACGAGGCCGCCGCGGACCTCAAGCAGGCACGCGAGGACGGCGAGGCGAAGATCGACGAGGCGAAAGAAAACGCCGACAAGAAGATCGACGACTCCAAACTCCCGCCCGCGGTGAAGAAAGCCGCGAAGAACGCCAACAGCCAGGCCCACAAGGCTGCCACCGACGCGGTCGACAAGGCCAAGCAGGCGGCGAAGGGCGCGGTCGAAGAGGCCGAGAAGAAGGCCGAGGAAGCGATCGACGAGGCCGAGAAGAAGGCCGAAGAGGCGATCGCGAAGGCCAACGAGAAGGTCAAGGACGTCATCGCCAACGCCAAGGGTGACCTGCAGGACGCGGTCAACGACTCCAAGCTGCCTGGTCCGGTCAAGGACCTGATCAACAAGGGCCTCGACGAGCTCGAGAAGCTCGGCGGCAAGGAGTTGGACAAGCTGGCGGCCGACGCCAACCAGCTCGTCGACGACCTCAAGGGCCACGCCAACGACATGGTCGACCACCTCAAGGACAAGGCCCTGGAGGTGCTGGGATTCGAGGCGGCGCCGCCGATCGAGGACGTCCCGGTCAAGATCCCGACTCCACAGCCGGCACAGACGAGCAATACCTCACGCGAATTCGACCACCAGGGGGCATTCCGCTTCCGCGTCGAGTTGGGCGGCGTCGCAGCCGGCGCGTTCACCGCGGTGGACGGCCTCTCGGCGCAGATCGAGCCGATCGAGTACCAGGGTGGCAAGGACCAATACGTCCGCCAGATCCCAGGTCGTCCGAAGGTCGCGCCGGTCGTGCTGAAGAAGGGCTACGTCAACACCGCGGCGCTCTGGGATTGGATGCAGGCGACGATGGACGGCGAGCTCCGCTTCGAGAACGTCAGCCTCGTCCTGCTCGCCGACGACGGCCTCACCGAGTTGGTGCGCTACAACCTGACCGAGACCTGGCCGTCGCGGTGGAATGGCTTCCAGCTCGACGCGAACAGCAGCAACGCGATGATCGAAGAGCTCGAGTTGCAGGCGCGCACCGTCAGCCGCGTCGCTGGCTAGCGGCCCGTTCGAAGCAGCCGCGGCGCGATGATCCGCACCTGACCATCGACGATCAGGATATCTGGTGACGGCGCGTCCTGGCCGCGGCCGTGGGCCATCAGATCGGCGTTGGCTCCGACAGCGACACGACGCAGCCGCCCGGTGAAGGGATCTCGGAGGAGGGCCGCGGCGACCTCGGCCTGCGTCAGCCGCTCGTTTTCCGCCCGCGGCGGCTCTGTTCGACCGAGCAATTCCGCCCGCCATTGGGTCGGATCGGCCGCAGAAATCGGCAAATCGGAGCCGACGAGAAGCGGACAAACCTTCGCTAGGGACGCCGCGCGCCATCCGTCGGAGATGCGCTGGTTGCCGAGCCGCGGCGTCGCCATCGCCAGATCTTGTAGCCTGTGCAGCGGCTGAATCGAGCACAGGAGCCCGCTCAAGCGCTGCAGCTGATCCGCGCCCACCGTCTGCGCGTGCTCGAGCCGGATCGGCCGGGCATCTGCAGGCCGCTGCATGGCGCTGGAGACCCGCAGTAGCTGCTCGACCGCGGCGTCGCCAATCGCGTGGACCGCCAACTGCAGGCCCAGGCGATCCAACCGCTCGACCCAACCGCGCAAAGCGTCGTCGGTCACCTGCAGCCGAGCCTTGGCGTCGTAGGGCTCACCGGACGCATCGTCCGCGTAGGGCGCACGCATCGCGGCGGTCTTGCCGCCGAGGGTCCCGTCCAGCCAGACCTTCGCGCCCGCGACCGCAACCAGCGGTGGCCGGCCGGTCGAGGGCGTTCGGGAAGCGTCCGAGAGCGCTGCTTCGATCTCGGGATCATGGGCGTCCAGATAGACGTAGACCCGAATCGGGACCCGACCCCGCCGCGCCAGATCGCGGAGGACGCGCAAGGTCGCCACAGACTCCCCCATCGCGTGTACCTCGCCGATACCGCGCTCCGCGAGTTCCCGCAGGGTCTTCACCATCAACGGTCCGAGGCGTTGCCGTCGAGGCGGCGGCAGCCGCCGCCAGACGTCCCGGGCCATGGCGCCTTCGACCCGCCCGCCGGCCGTGGCGACTTTCTGCCGCAGCGGATCGGGCAAGAGCGCGACTGCACCGGGCGAAAGCCTCAGCCCATGTCCGTCGGGCGCGGAAGCAACCCAGCGCCGCTTTTCGTCGCAGCTCGGCAGTGCAGCCGGGTCCAGGCTCGCGAAGAGAGCGCGGGACGCGCCGACCACCCACTGCCAATCCGAGCCGAGCTGCGACGGCGACTGGCGCAATCGCTCGCAGAAGGCGTCGCGCGTCTCGACACCTTGGACCAGGATGGCGTCCGCCAACATCGCGGTGCCGGCCAGGTGGATGTGCGCGTCAGCGACGTTTGGCTCGACCACGGCGCCCTGCAGGTCGAGCCGGCGGGTACGTGAGGAGGTGCGGCTGGCGGGAATGTTGGGCCCGACCTCGGCGATGCGGCCCGCCCGGATCGCGATGCTGACCTGGGTGGCGCCTTCGGCGAGGCGGACATGGTCGAGGACCAGGTCCGGCGCCATGCGGCTCGCCTCGCTATCAGCCAAGCGGGTCGGTGGCGGAATGATGAACGCCATGATGTCGGCACAACCAGAGAAGACGAACACGCTCCCTGCCACCCAAAGTGGCCACCACCGATGCAAATCCCGGCGCTCACGCCTCATGCTGTCCCCCGAACACGACCTGCCGGCGCCCGGGCCGTCCCGGCCATGCGCGAATACTGACTTCCGCCTCGCCCAACTCGACGCGCGCGGCGCGCAAAAAGGCCGGCTCGTCGATCCAATCCGGCAAGCCCGCGCGCACGATCTCGGCCCGAATTGCCGGCCAAGTCGTGCGCATCAACGCGCGACCAGGCTTGACCTTGCCATGCCGCCAACCGCCGGTGAGCGCGTATGGGCAATCGCGAGCAAGATAGCCCAAGGGGGCTGCCTGGGCGGCGTGGTGGCACCATGGAGCACGGGCGAAGCGCTCGTCGTAGACCGTGCAAACGAATTCGCCGCGGCGCTCTTCCCGCAGATAGCGGCAGTGTAAGCCAGGGACGATGATCGGGACGCCGTTGACCGGAATGGCCAGATGGCAGGAAACGCCGCAGCGCCGACACATGGCCTCGTGCGCGTCGTCGGACGGGCCATCGGCGATCGCCATCTTGGTCCTCAGCGGAGGTTGGAGAAGCGGGCGAGCGGCGACGTCGCGCCGGTCACGCCCGGGGCCAGAGAAGCGGAAGCTTCCGCCTCGCCGGACGGCTCACGCAGCAGCAGCCAATAGCTCGCCAGGCCCACGGCAACCCCGGAGGCGAGGTAGAGCGCGCCGCCGTAGCCCTTGTTGCCGTCGGCGATCAGGCCCTCGCGCTGCGCCTTCTCCTGGTCGGCGAAATAGGATTGGATGCCCCAAACACCGTACGAGGCGAGCGCTGCGCCGGCCGCCACTCCGCCCCAACCCAGCGAGACGCGCGCGATATTCGTCGCCGGCTCGATGCCGGTGCAGCGGACGTCGGCGCTGGCGCCGAATGCGACTTCGACCACGTGACCGACTTCCTTGTCGCCGCGACGACAGAGGACTTCGTGCTTTCCGAGTCCGGCTTCGGCGGAGTAGACGTCGCCGGCGCGGGCGCCTTCGTCGATCGCCACGGCCTTGCCATCGATCTTCACCTCGACGCCCTTGAGCCCGCCAGGCACGACCACGCGAATCTTGCCGCGCAGCGGAGCCAAGGCGACCTCGAGCGTGACCTCTCCCTCGGCCGCGATCGTCGCGGTGCGAACCGTCGGCTGGAAGCCTGGCGCCAGGATTTCGACCCGCGTGTCGCCTGGATTGCGCCAGCGATCGTAGCCGCCCCGGTGCTCGTGCTTGTCGATGACGACGATCGCCTCTCCCGGCGTGACGCGGACGCGCAAGCGGCCCATCGCCTTGCGTGCCTTCTCGAGCTCCGCGCGTTCCTCTGCCAGCACCTTGCGCAGGCCACGAGGCAGCTTGCCTGACTCGATCCGGCCCAGCGTCGCGTCGGCGTCGTCGAGCAGGCCGAGTTCACGCTGCGTCTTGGCCTTGAGCAATCGGATCGCGGGGTGGGCGAAATGCGACTCCGCCTGCGACAGCAGCGCGAGCGCAGCCTCGCGGTCGTCGCCCTGGAGCTTCTCTCGCGCTTCGAGGAAGAGCTTGTTCGCACGATCCGGATCTTCGGCGTAGGCATCGGCGGCGCCAAAGACGAGCGCACACGCGAAGCACACCGCGACCACGCGAAGGGCGTGCAGCAAAGCCAAGCCGCTCGGTCGACGCCGTCGTCGAGCGATCTTCGGGTCGAATACGGCGCTCAGAAGCTCCAATCGCGCTCCTTCTTCGGCTTGCTGCCACCACCCGCGGGCTTGGCGACGGGCTTGGCGACCTCTTTGCGCTTCAACTCGACCGGAAGCCGATCGATCCGCGCCTCCACCAGTGTACGACTCTTCACCGTCACCGGGTAGTCCTCGAAGCCCTCGAGCTTGAGCAGGTAAACGCGGTCGGGGTCTTCCGCCTTGAGCTTGAGCTCGAAGGGTGTCTTGCCGACGGCGAGGCTATCCAACAGCACGGTCGCACCGGGCGGAGTGGTGTCGATGGTCAGCTTGTGCGCGGCGGCGGCCTTCTGCGCCAAGGCGGCGGCTTCCGCAGCGGCCTTCTTCGCCGCGGCTTCGGCTTTGCGGGTCGCTGCTTCCGCAGCCTTGGTGGCCGCTTCTTCTGCCGCGATCCGAGCCGCCTCGGCAGCACGACGGGTCGCCTCGGCCTCGCTCACGACAGGCTGCGCCGGGCCCTTCGGCTCGCCCGACTTGCTGAGCTGCATCGCGCCGAATGCGCCGGCCCCCAAGACCAAGACGCCGACGACGATGCCGACGAGCTTGCCGGATCCGCCCCCCTTCGCCGCTGTGGGCGCAGCCGGAGCAGCAGACGCGGCCTTCTGCGCACGGGCCTTCTCGAGTCCGCGCAGGGCGTCCGCGGTGTCGAGTGCCACGGTCGCTTCGCCACCCGCCGCGACGCCCGCGCTGGGCATCGGGATATCGATCGCGCGGGTTGCTTCGTCGTCGCCGAGGCCACCGACAGCGTCGATGGCGCGCGTGGCGTCGTCGTCGCCGAGGCTGCCCAGCGAGTCGAGGGCGCGGGTCGCTTCGTCGTCGGAGGAGACCGGCGGGATCGTCTGCGGGCGCGCCGGCGTCAACGCGGCGTGTGGCGTGTACGAGCCGACGGGAAGGCCCATTCCGGAGCGCTGCAGAGCGGCCATGGCGTCGTCGATGGCGCGGACGACTTCCTCGGCGCTCTGGTAGCGGTCGCCTGGCTTCTTCGCCAGCAACTTGAAGACGAGGTGGTCGACTTCGCGCGGGCAGTGCACGTCCGAGGCGACCTCCTCCATCTTCGGCGGCGCCTCCTGCACGTGCTTGATCGCGACGGCGATCGCTTCTTCGGCGATGAAGGGCGGGCGGCCGGCGATGCACTCGAAGAGCATGACGCCGAGCGTGTAGAGATCGCTGCGCGCGTCGAGTCGCTTGCCCTGTGCCTGCTCGGGCGAGAGGTAGCGCGGCGTGCCGAACATCTTGCCGGCCTGCGTCAGCTGGTTGCCCTCTTCTTCGAGGAACTTGGCGATGCCGAAGTCGATGACCTTGACGAAGTCCGATTCTCCATAGATTTCGCAGACGAAGATATTGTCCGGCTTCAGATCGCGGTGGACGATGCCCTTGCTGTGGGCTTCGGCGAGCGATTTGCAGATCTGGCGGAAGATGTAGAGGACGCGCGAGACGTCCATCCGGCCGTGGCGGAGGATCCCGGTCAACGTCTCGCCAGTCAGGAACTCGATGACCATGAAGATATGGCCTTCGGGATCGCGGCCGAAATCGAGCACGCTGATGGTGTTCGGGTGGCGCAGCTGGTTTGCCGCGCGCGCTTCTTGCTCGAAGCGCAAGACCTGCTTCTCGTCACTGACCAAGTGCGGCGCGAGCACCTTCACCGCGACCACGCGATCGCTCATCTGCGAATCGTGGGCCTTGTAGACGCTGCCCATGCCACCGGCCCCGAGCCGGGAGACCAAACGGTAGCGGCCGGCGAGGGTCTGCCCGACGAGGTTGGTCTGGTGGCTCTGCCCTGACATGGGCTCCTCGAAGAATCGCAACGGAGGGCAACGCGGGAGTGCGTGGCCGCGCAGGATATACCAGCGTCAGGCGCGGCAGCAAACCGGTCGCGACGCATCTCCTGCGCGACCTCCGCGTCCGAGCTCCACGCTGCGTTTGCGGCAGCGGCTTTGCACCGCGACGCCGCTCGGCTACCATCGCCGCCGCATCTGCCGTCGCCGCGGCCAGAGGAGGAGCATGAGCCAGCATCGCGCAGGCCCCGATCGGTGGATCGCCGTCGTCTTCGCCCTGCTCGCCTTCGTTCCGGCGTGCGGCAAGGGAACCTCGATCGGCGCGGCCCGTCCGGGCGTCACCACCACCGACGAGCCCGAGAAGGATACGCTCAGCAGCAAGCAAATCCTGCAGAGGGGCGGATTGTGCGATCTCGATCAAGTGGTCGACGATCCCGATCCGGACAGCGACGAGTGGGTGATCTATCGCATCTACCAGCTCGCCCTGGCGGCAGACACGGAGGAGAATTTCCAGGCCTTTCGCGCCCTGTTCCCGGACCAGCGCAACACCCGCCAGGTGCGCGAGATGTACTGGCCGCGCATCCGGCAAAACGTCAGCAAATACATGAACGAGCCGGGCGAACCGGCGTACACGATCTGCCGCAAGATGAAGACCGATGACGGGATGAAGTACTTCGTCAAGACGGCCGACCCACGACAGCACCCGCCCCCGATCACGATCGGTGAAGCCGATGGCAAGCGGAAGGTGTTGGCGTTCACGCCGTTCTAGGCACGGCCGTGGAGGATTCGAGGATGTTCGAGACGCTTTTTCAGCGCACCCGGCGCGCGACCACGGGGATCGCGGCGATCCTGGCGCTCGCCACGATGACCGGCTGCGCCGTCGACGACGAGTCGTTCAGCCCGCTCGACGTGCAGGTGCGGGCCCTCTCGGGGACCTGCGGCGGGCAGGCCGGTGCGAACCCGTTCAGCACGATCAGCAGCTACACGTTGGTGGTCCGCGACGAGGCCGGCAAGCAGCTCTACAGCAAGGCGGCGAGCGCTTCGGGCCCGACGTTGACGGCGCTCGAGGTTCCGGCCGGTAGTGGCCTGGAGCTGACGCTGATCGGCAATGCGGGTGGCAAGCCGGCCTGGATGGCGCGCCGCTCGGGTCAGAAGATCGTCAAGAACACGACCTCGACCTTCGACATGACCCTGATGCAGGTCGAGGCATTCACCTGTCTCTCGCCGAGCGCAGGAAGCGCCCCGAACGTGCTCTTCCCCTCCGTCACCTCGATCGGCAAGGGCCGCGTCTTGATCACCGGCGGCTTCGGCGTCTCGAACACCGCTGGCGGCAAGACCGAGTTGTCCGGCGCGCAGGACGGCGCGTGGATCTTCGACGTCGACAGCGGCGAGCTGCGCGAGGCCAAGGCGCAGGCCCGGATGGCGGTGCCGCGTGCCGGCCACAGCGCGATCTTCCTGCCGAAGAGCAACCGCGTGTTGATCGTCGGCGGTGCGCAGAAGATGTCGGTCGACGCGGCTTCCGGTCCTCCTGTCTGGAAGGTCAGCGACGGCGTCAACTACCCGTACGAGATCTTCGACGTCGAGACCGAGACCTTCATCAAGCCCGAGGCAGTGGACTTCGCCGTCAAGCGCGTCTTCCCGAACCTGATGGCGCTCTCGGACGACTTCGTGGTCGCGCTCGGCGGCGCGGTGTGGCCGGCCAGCGCGAATCTCGACCAGACCTCGTACATGAATTCGAGCCTCTACGATCCGACGGTGGGTACCCACGGCGCCTTCGTCGACGTGAAGTCGCAGCTGCCGCTGAACGCGGTGCGTGCCGGCGCGGCGATCGCCCCGCTGGGCAGCACCCCCGACGGCGGTACCAAGGTCCTGGTCTGGGGTGGCGACGACGACAACGTCCGCGCCGAGGTCTTTGTCGAGAGCACAGCGCCGGGCGACGGCCTCTTCGACGCGTCGTACACGGTCAGCGGCGACATCACGGCGCTCGCCGGCGGGCTCTACTTCCCCTCGCTGACGCCGATCGGCACGGCGAAGGCGAAGGACGACCCGAGTACGACGGTGGTGCAGTTCCTCTCGGTCGGCGGCATCCGCTACGCCAACAAGGCCTGGCAGGCACCGAACAAGGACGACGTCTACATCGTCTCGGTCAACGAGAAGACCCGCAAGATCGACACCGAGCGCGTCGGCGGCCTCGATGCCGGAATCTACATGCACCAGGCCAACCGCACCGACGCCGGCCACGTGGTCGTCTCGGGTGGCTTCAGCGCGTGGGGCCAGCCCGCGAGCTTCACGCTGCGGACCTTCGATATCGCCAAGCGCGCCTTCGAGAATCCGCCGGCCTCGGCCACCTTCGTCAAGCGCGGTGGTCACGGCGCGCTCGCGCTGACCAACGACTGCGTCCTGATGTTCGGCGGCGTGACGGCTTTCGACGATCTCAGCAAGACGAGCGCCGCGGCGAGCGACATCTACTGCCCCGCGCACCTGCTGCCCTAACGGTTGACCGACGGAGTTCCGATGAACGCTCCCTGCCCATCCTTCGATCAGAAGAGCCCGCGCTGGCAGCGCTGGACCTCGACCGTCGCGATCGCGCTGCTCGTGCAGCTGGACTTCGTGGCGATGTGGAATTCCGGCAATATCGTCGCCGAGGCCGCCGCCCAGGGGGTGATGGCCAATTCGATGACGGTCCTCGTCGTGCCGGCGAAGAGCAAAGAGGCCGATCTGGCGTCTGCGCTGGAGCGCGTACTCGCTCGTGCGGCTGGGCGCCTGGAGTTGGTCCGCGCCTTCGAACTCTCGCCGATTCCGGGTGAAGAGGAAGAGGTGAAGGCGCGCGTGCTGGTCGAGGAGGCCCTGCGGGCGCTGCTCTTGCGCACGCCGAAGCGGGCGACCGAGCGCGTCGCCGCGGCGAAGGCGCTGCTGGACGCCCAGCCCGCCGCTGGCGGCAGCCGACTCTATGCCCGACTATTCAAGGCCCAAGGTCTCATCGCGCTGCAGAAGAACGACTTGATGCCGGCGCGTGACTTCCTGACCCGGAGTCTGATCCTCTTTCCGAAGCAGACCGAAGAGGAGTACGTCGCGTACGGCGCCGCCGCAGCCGAGCTGTTCAAGACGGTCAAGCAGGGTCTTTCGGCCGCACCGACCGGCGATCTCGACGTCGGCAAGAAGGCGTCCGGCGCCGAGGTGTGGGTGGACGGCGTCTACCGTGGCCGCGCGCCGACCAAGATCGAGGAGCTCGTCGCGGGCGAGCACCGGATCAGCCTGCGCGCCAGCGGCGAGGTCGGGGATCGGCGGTTCGTGAAGATCGAGGCCGGCAAATCCGTCGATCACGATGTGGAGTTGCAGCCATCCAGCTTCCGGGACGATCTGCAGAGTGGCCGCAAGGTCGTCGCGGCGAACTTCGGCCAGCCGTCGGTCGTCGAGGACCGGATCCGTGAGCTGCGCAACCAGATCGGCGTCGACCAGATCCTCGTGGTGCGCGCCAGCTTCGCCAAGACCAAGACCGTCCTCTCTGGCTATTTCCTCGGTTCCGACGGAGTCTTCCGCAAGGTCAAGGGTGCGCTCGAGAAGAACGAGGAGTACTTCGAGAACGCGGCCAAATTCGTCGCCGAGTCGGCCAAGGCCAAGCTCGAGCCCGATCCGGACAAGGCGCCGCTCGACCAGCGCAAGAGCGTCGTCGTCGCCGCGCAGACCAAGACCTCCGACGCGGCCAACACCTACATCGATCCGAACGCCCCGCTCTTCGAGGAGAAAAAGGACG
>JACKFC010000057.1 GCA_020632665.1 Deltaproteobacteria bacterium | reverse complement strand
CCCTACTTCACCCACAACACCTTCCGCTTCGAGTCGAGCGAGAAGTTCGACGATCCGGCCTTCGAGCCGCAGACCTACGTCGAGCTGGTGTGCCGTGGCTTCTACCGCAACCTCGTGCGCAAGGACGAGCACCGGATGGAGGTCGCCGGCGCGCGCCACAGCGACGGCAAGGCAGACGCCAGGTGGGCCCTCGATCAGCCCGACGGCAACTGGGCGATCCGAGGTGCGGCGTACACCATGCGCAAGGCGCTGCGGAAGATGACGCGGCGGGTCACCTTCGACCGGCCGAGCTTCCGCGCGGCGCAGATGATGGCGCGCGACGACACCCTCTTCGTCATCATCCCGACCCACCGGTCCTATATGGACTTCTTGGTCTGCTCGTACCTCTTCTTCGCCCGCTCGGACCTCAATATCCCGATCCCGCACATCGCGGCGGCAGAAGAGTTCTCCCGCATCCCGGTGCTCGGTTGGCTCTTCCAGCAGACCCACGCCTTCTACATCAAGCGCGGCGTCGGCCGGGAGGACCCGGACCTCTCGAACCAGATCCAGCAGCTGGTCGAGCGGCGGCAGACGCTGGAATTCTTCATCGAGGGCACCCGTAGCCGCTCGCGCCAGTTCATGCGGCCGCGTCGTGGCCTGCTCCGCGCGATCCAGTCGACGGGACAGCGCGCCGTCATCCTGCCGGTCGCGATCACCTACGATCGCGTGCCCGAGGAGCAGACCTTCCTCCGCGAGCTACAGGGCGAGGGCAAGCCTGCGATGCAGCTCCGCAAGCTGCTGATGTGGACCGGCAAGATGCTCACCGGCGCGGTCGATATCGGCCACGTCCACGTCACCTGCGGCGACCCGCTGCTGCTCGACGAGGAGACCGACGTGCACGGCCTCGCGGTCGAGATCATGGCGCAGCTGCAGATGCACACCGCCGCGACCACGCACCACCTGCGCTGCTTCCTCGCCCGCAACCCGATCGCGGGCGTCGACGAGGCGATGTTGCGCGCGGCGATCGAGGCCCGTGGCGGCGTCGTCCTCGACAGCGACCTCCGTGGCGAGCACGGCGTCGATCCCGAGATCGAGCGCACGATGCGCTACCATTGGATGCACCTCTTCTACCCCGAGGCGCGCAAGCTGCTGCCGGACAACCCCGCGATCCGCCACCACTGCGAGGTCAACGGCTACGCCCCCGCGGCGCACGTCGACCTGGCGCGGGTGCCGGCCTCGCCGGCGATGGTCGCGGTCATCGACGCGCTCTTCCGCCCGATCTGCGAGGAATACGTCGCGGTGGCGCGCTTCCTGGCCGAGACGACGCTGCCGCTGGGCGAGCTGACCTGCTCGCGCATCGTCAAGGAGCGGCCGGCGCTGCACCTGCCCAACGTCGAGGCGGCGATGGAGGACCTCTGCGAGCGCGACGTCCTGCAGCCGCTGCAGGGCGGTGGCTTCGCGTGGGGCAGCAAGGCGAGCGAGTTGAGCGCCTGGGCGACCGCGTGCGCTTGGCCGTCCTCGACGCCCGAGGCGCCGCTCTACCGCCGCGGCGAGGCCCTGCGGCAAGAGGATGCGAGCGATGGCGAAGGTGCTGCTCACGGGTTCGACTGGGTTCCTCGGTCGCCATTGGCTCGAGGCGCTACGCTCTAGCCCGGAATTCGCGGACATCGAGCCGATTTGTCTGGCTCGTTCGCCGGACGCCCTGCGCGCGGAGGCGTGGTTCGCTGCGCTACAGGCCCAGGGTGGCCCGATCAGCATCGTCCGCGGTGGGCTGCACGACGCGCAGCGTTGGCAGGATGATCCGGCGCTCGCCGGCGTCGTCGCGATCCTGCACGGCGCCGCCGAGGTCAAGCACAGCCGCCGCGACACGGCGGCCATGTTTCGCACCAACGTCGACGGCACGCTGGCGATGGTCCGGGTCGCGGCCCACCTCGGCGCGCGGCTGATCTTCGTCAGCAGCTCCGGCACGGTCGGCGCATCGCCCCGGCCCGAGGACGCGCCGACCGAGGACGCGCCCTTCGCGCGCGACGTCGCCGGCGCGTGGCCCTATTACGCCTCGAAGATCCGGGCCGAAGAGGAAGCGGGGCGGCTCGCGCGGCGCCTGGACGTGCGGCTCTGCATCTTCCGCCCGCCGGTTCTGCTCGGCCCCGGTGACCACCGCTTCCGCTCGACCGGCAACATCATCCGCCACCTGCGCGGCAAGCTGCCCTTCTTGCTGATGGGCGGGATGCATTTCGTCGATATCCGCGACGCGGCACGGGCGATGTTGCGGGCCGCCGTGCTGCCGCAGCCGGCGCCGGTTTACCACCTCCGCGGCACCGCTTGTACGGTCCCGGAGTTCTTCCGCATGGTCGAGTCGGTCTCGGGTGTTCGAGCGCCGACGCGGATCCTGCCGACCGGCGTCGCGCGGCGGATCGGCGTGCTCGCCGACGCCATCACCCACGCCCTGCCCGGCCAGCGCCACAGCCCGCTGCCGGATCCCGTCGTCTTCGAGATGGGCGCCCATTATTGGGGCCTGGGCTCGACCCTGGCCGAGCGCGACCTGGACTACGCCAGCCGGCCGCCGCTCGAGACGTTGCGCGATACGGTGGAATACCTGCGCACCCACCATCCGCAGCTCGACCGCCGCGCAGGTGCGGCCTGAGGCGCGGCGCGCGCAGGCGAAGAACTACGACCAGCCGAGTTCGGGTGCGCGTTCGAGCACGCGGGCCAAAACGGCCGGCGGGTTCTCGTGCGCCAGCAGCAGCAGCAGATCGCCGGGCTGCAGCGCGTCGAGCGCGGCGAGCGCGGCGGCGTCCTCGGAGGGATGGACCGTCACGGCATCCGGCGCGACGCCGCGCTCGGCCAAGGTTCGCTGTAGCAAGGCGACGACTTCGCCTTCGGGCCGACCACGCGCCACCTTCGGCATCGCCTTGAGCAGCCAGCGCTCCGGCCGACAGGCGAGCAGGCCGTCGACGAGGCCGGCGATCTCGTCATCGGTGCGGTCGCCGGCCTGGCCGATCACGACCAGGCGCCGCGACGCCGGGACCCGCGCCGCCATCTCCGCCACCCGCCGCACGCCGTCGGGGTTGTGGCCGAAGTCGAGCAGCACGCGGGCGCCGTTGAGCCGGAAGAGGTTCGAGCGCCCAGGCGAGTCGTCGGGCGCGGGCCGCAATGCCGCGAGGCCGGCGGCGATGGCCTCGTCGGGCAGGTCCAGGCCGCGCGCCAGCAGCGCCGCGCAGAGGGCGTTCTCGACGTTGTGTCGCGCCGCGCCGCCGATGCAGAGCGGCACTGCCGAAGCCGGGATGCGCAGCGCAGGGCGGTCACCGTGCGCGCCGCCACAGTCGACGACCAGCGTCGGCGCGGCGCCATCGGCGTCCTCCAGCCAGGCGACGACGCCCTGCCCGCCCGCATCGTCGCTGCGCAGCCAGAGCACGCGGACGCCCTCGGCCAGCCGGGCGGTCTCGGCGGCGGCGCGGAGCAGGGGATCGTCGCGCAGGACCAACCGGCCCGCCGGGCGGACGGCGCGGGCGACCAGGAGCTTGACCTCGGCCATGGCGGCGACGTCGTCGATGCCCCACTCGCCGAGGTGATCGTCACTGACGTTGGTCACCGCGGCGGCGTCGACGCCTTCGGTCGAGAGGCCACGGCGCAGCAGGCCACCGCGGGCGGTCTCGAGCACGGCGAGCTCGACGCGGGGGTCACGCAGCACCGTCCGCGCGCCGCCAGGGCCGGTCCAGTCGCCTCGTTCGACGAGCGCGCCGTCGAGGGTCAGCCCGTCGGTCGAGGTCGCGCCGACGCAGCGGCCGGCGGTTCGCGCCATGCGCGCCAACATGCGGGTGGTGGTCGTCTTGCCGTTGGTGCCGGTGATCATCGCGACCGGGATGCGCCCGGCCGGCGGACGCGCCGCCAGGGCCCGCCGCACGGCATCACTGGCATCTTCCGCCGCCGGCGCCTCGTCGCGGGCCCACACCTGCGCCCCAGGGCCCCAACCCAGGCTCAGCGCGTCGTCGTCCCAGAGGAAGGGGAGCCCGGCGTCTTCGGCGGCCTGCTGCAAGGCCAAAAGCCGCGCATCACCGGCGACGTCCTCTTCGGCGTGCGCAGCGTCGACGCACGACTGGTGCGTGGCGTCCTGTGCGGCGGCTGCTTCGCAGAGCGCGGTCGCGGCATAGAGCCGATCCAACGGCCCCGTCGCGGCCCAGACGGCCTCGGCGCGGGCCGGATCGTCGGTGGCGCGACGACTGCAGACCAGGTGTGGCGGCGCCCAGCCGAGCGTGGCATAGGCCGCGAGTACGTGGCCACGGAAGGCGGCGAAGGCGGCGTCGTGCGTGCGATCGGCCACGAACGCCGGGTCTCGGACCACGACGGCCACGCCGGCAGCGTCGAGCCAGCGGTTGGGGCCGGTCAGGCGGCGCCCGCTGACCTCTCGCATCGCCTCAGTCGTCCTCGGTCGGACGCAGCAGCCGGACGCCGCCGGCCTCGTCGCGGACCACGTCCAAGCCCTGCCACTGGGTGACGTGCAGGCTCTCGTCGCCGTCGTCGCCGCCCTCGTCGACCGGGACCATCGAGGTCGTCGGCTGCTTCGGGGTCGGGCCACGGCCGCCGTGGTAGATGATCTGCTTCCAGCAACGGGTGATGTCGTCGCCGAGCACGAGCATCAGATCGCCCGCGTTGGCAGCCGCGAGCGCGGTGTGCAGGCAGCGTTGCTCGTCGGGGATGACGTGGATCGCGTCCTGTGCGACGCCCTCGGCGAGGAGCGTCCGCTCCAGGATGCGCGGGACCTCTTCCGCGCCACGGCCGCGCAGCCGATCGTCACGCTTGCAGTAGAAGACGTCGAAGGTCTTCGCGGCGCGCCGCGCGATCGCCTCGATGTCGACGTCCCGCCGGTCGCCGGGCGCCGCGAGCACCGCGATCTTGCGGGCGTGGCGGCCACCCTCGGCCAGCGCGTCGACCAGGGCGCACATCGCCTCGACCGCGGCCGGGTTGTGGCCGTAGTCGAGGATGACCTTGAAGCCGTGCTCGTCGAAGACGTTGAGCCGGCCGGGAGCCTGGAAGAAGGTCGAGTCGAAGGTGCGCAGACCGAGGCGGATATCGTCGAGCCGCACGCCCATCGAGAAGCAGAGCGCCGCGGCGAACATCGCGTTCTGCACGTTGTGCGCGGCCTTGCCCTCGAGCGTCGCCGGGATCAGGTGGGTCCACAGCAGCGGCATGTGCGCGCCGCTGTCGTAGACCACGATCATCTGGCCGTTGACGCCCGTCTCCAGGCTGACGGCGCGGCCGCCGGCGCGGATATGCTCGCGCACCAGCTCGTGCGCCGGGTTGGTGGTGACGTAGACGACGTGCTTCGCGCTGGCGAAGGCGCTCATCCCGAGGACGAGCGGATCGTCGGCGTTGAGCACGACCGCGTCCTCCGCCGCCTCGATCGGGATCCGCTTCACCTCGGCGAGCTGCTCGAGGGTGTCGATGCCCTTGAGGCCGAGGTGGTCGGCGGCGACGTTGAGGCAGCAGGCGACGTCGGGCGCCTTGTAGCCGAGGCCAGCGCGCAACAGGCCGCCGCGGGCCGTCTCGAGCACGGCGACCGAGACGCGCGGATCGCGCAGCACCATCTGCGCCGCCATCGGGCCGGTCATATCGCCGACGACGGTGCGGTTGCCGTCGATGTAGACGCCGTCGGTGGTCGACATGCCGACGACCTCGCCGGCGAGCTTGTGGATATGCGCGACCATCCGCGTGGTCGTGGTCTTGCCGTTGGTACCGGTGATCGCCGCGATCGGGATCTGCGAAGGCGATCCGGGCGGGAAGAGCATATCGATCACGGGGCCAGCGACGTCCCGCGGCGTGCCCTCCGAGGGGCTGACGTGCATGCGGAAGCCCGGCGCCGCGTTGACCTCGCAGATGCCGCCACCGGACTCCATCCAGCTGCGGCTGATATCGTCGGTGAGGAAGTCGACGCCGGCGACGTCCAGGCCGATGGCAGACGCGGCGCGCACGGCCATCTCGCGGTTGTCCGGGTGGACGATATCGGTGACGTCGACCGCGGTGCCGCCGGTCGAGAGGTTGCCGGTGCTGCGCAGGTAGAAGACCTCGCCGGCGGGCAGCACCGTCGAGGCGTCATGGCCAGCGGCGGCGATCAGGCGCTCGGCCTGGGCGTCGAGCTCCAGGCGCGTCAACACCTTCTCGTGGCCGATGCCGCGGCGCGGGTCCTGGTTCACGATCTCGACCAGCTCGGCGATGCTGTGGCTGCCGTCGCCGACGACGTGCCCCGGCACGCGCTTGCTCGCGGCGACGAGCCGGCCATCGACCACCAACATGCGGTGATCGAAGCCGCGGATCAGGCTCTCGACCAAGACGCCGCGGCTGTGCTGCCGGGCCTGCTCGAAGGCCGTCTCGACCTGCTCGTCGGACTCCATGCCGATGCTGACGCCGCGACCGTGGTTGGCGTCGAGCGGCTTGACCACGACTGGGAGGCCGATCTTCCGCCCCGCGCGGACGGCCTCGCGGGCGCTGTAGACGAGCTGCTGCGCCGGCACCGGCAGGCCCATATCGGCGAGGATGCGGCGGGTCTCCTCTTTGTCCGAGGCGATGCTGACGGCGATATGCCGCGTCTCGCTGGTGATCGTCGCCTGGATGCGCTTCTGGTGCTTGCCGTGGCCGAATTGGACCAACGAATACTCGTTCAGCCGCATCCACGGGATGCCGCGCCGCTCTGCCGCCTTGATCAGGCTGGCGGTCGAGGGGCCGAACGCGCGCCGCTGGGCGCGGCGGATCAGCCCTTCGAGCTCGCTCTCGAAGTCGAAGCCGGGGTCGCGCCGCTCGTGCGGCCAGAGCTCTTCCGGCACCAGGTGCTGCAGCAGGCGCAGGGCGAGCTGCCCGGCCTCCTCGCCGACGTGGGCCTCTTCATATTCGTAGACGACGTGGTAGACGCCGCGCTGCCCGGCAGAGCGGGTCTTGCCGAAGGTCACCGGGGTGCCGGCGAGCGATTGCAGCTCGAGCGCGACGTGCTCGAAGACGTGCCCGAGCCAAGTGCCGCCGTCCTCGCGCAGCCGCCGAACCAAGCCGCCCGGCTCGCCGTAGCTGCAGCCGTGCTCGCGCAGGCTCGGCACCGCGGCGAGCAGGCCGTCGACAAAGCCCGGAATCTTGGCCGAGGGCCAGTCCTCGAGCGGCCCGAGGTCGACCGTCATTCGCACCACGCGGAACGATGCGTAGAGGCTCGGGCCTTGGTAGGCGCGCGTCTCGAGGACCTTCATGGAAGCCTCATTCCTCGCGGCGGACCGCGGGCGGTGGACTGGCACGGCGGGTGGCGAGGTCGAAGCTGCAGCCGTCGGTCAGGACGTGCAGTCGAACCCCGATCAGGTCGACCGGAGCGCCCTCTTTGGCGCTCGCCATGCCGGAATGGTCGAGATCGCTGACGTCGACCACGGTGATCGCGCCGGCGCCGACGATCTCGACGCGGTCGCCTTCGATGAAGGCGGAGGTGTCCTCGTCGAGGCCGAAGCCGACGACGAAGGGATTGTAGGCGAGCGCGGTCAGCAGGCGGCCGATCCGGTCGCGCTGGCGGAAGTGCTGGTCGACGATGACGCGGTTGGTCAGCCCCAGCCCGGGCGCCATGCTCACCGCGCCGGCATGCGGCGTCGCGCCCGAGGCGCCATAGGCGATCATATGCTCGGGGAGGAAGGCCGCGCCGGCCGAGGTGCCGGCGATCGGCACGCCGGCGGCGTTGCGACGGCGCATCAGCATCGCGACTTCCGTACCGCCGAGGATGGTCGAGAGGCGGAGCTGGTTGCCGCCGGTCATGAAGATGCCGGTCGCCTCGCCGAGTCGCGCCAACCACTCCGGGTTGTCCGTATCCGCGCGCTCGCGGTAGTCGAGGACCCAGGCGTCGGCCACGCCGATTCGCTTGAACAGCTTCTGGTAGCGCGGCCCGGTCGAATCGAGCTCGCTCGCGGTCGGGATGATCGCGATCTTCGCAGCCTCTCCGCCGGAGACCTCGACGAAGCGGTGGAGGATCTTTCGGTTGTGCAGCTTGTCCTCGGCGCCGCCGATCGGGATGATCGCGCCGCGCGCGCCGGGGGTCAGCTCTGGGCTCGGCATCGCTCTCTCCAGTCGGGCTGCTGCCCGCGCCGTCGAGGTAGCACAGCGCGCATTCGCTTGGAAGGCGGCAGAGGCGCGGAGAGGCGCATCGCTGTCGCGGGAGGATTGGACGTGAGACCAGGCAGCGATGAAGGCAGCCGCGCCGGCAAGACCGGACTCCGCCGCCGCGTCCGCCAACTGGTTGCGGCACAGCTCCCGGCGCTGGCCCGCCGCCGCCGACGACGGCGCGAACGCCTCTTCTACGGCCGATGGATTCCTTCTGCTGGGCTCTGCTTCGACGTTGGTGCGTGCCACGGCAAGGTCGCGGACATGCTGCTGCAGCACGCCGGCCGGGTGGTGGCGGTCGAGGCCGATCCGGACCTCGCCGCGGCACTGCAGACGCGCTACGCCGCCGTGCCGCGCCTGCTCGTCGAGGCCGTGGCCGTCGGCCCACACGAAGGCCACGCGACGTTGCGCCGGGCTGCCGCGGAAGGCTTGGCCGACGCCGCTGCGGTCGGGACGCTCTCGACCGCGTTCCGCGACGCCTTCCCGGAGCTCGGTCACGCCTCCGGCAGCGAGGTCGTGGTGCCGCAGACGACGCTCGATGCGCTGATCGCGCGCCACGGGATGCCGGAATTCCTCAAGATCGACGTCGAAGGCTACGAATGCGAGGTCCTCGCCGGGCTGCACGCCGCGCCGCGCGGGCTCTGCTTCGAGGTCGTCGCGCCGCTGCTCGAGCGGGCCGAGTCCGCCGTGGCGTTGATCGACGCGCTCGGCAGGTACCGCTTCGCGTTCTCCCCCTACGAGGAGCTGGCGTTCGCCGATCCGATGCTGCCTGCGGCGGCGTTCCTACCCCGCTTGCGCGCCCGCTGTGCCCCGGGTGCCGCCGTCTGTGGCGATATCTACGCCGAGCGGGTCGACTGAAGCGCGCGGGCGAGCGGCGCCGCGAGCGAGGCGGCGCGCTCGGTCGGAATCCGCATCTCGCAGAAGGGATCCCACGGCGCGGCGAGCAGGTCGCGACGAAACTCGATCGTCAGCACCTGCAGCGGCGCGGCGAGGGCCATCTCACCGGCGAAGGCCACCGGGTGCAGGCGGTAGGTCGCGCTGCGCGAGACCGGCAACGCGATCGCCGCATATTCCGCCTCCAACGCGGCGCAGAGCGCGGGATCGGCCTGCAGCGTGCCGTCACGGTCGACCACGATGAGATCGATCTCCGGTCGCAGCGGCAGCGCCTCGGGCGTGGCCCAATAGCGGCGCAGCTCCGCGACGATGCTGTCGGTCACGCGCTCGATCGGCACGCTCCGCGGCGCGTAGGAATGCAGCGAGATACCGCGACCCCCGCTCTGCAGCACCTCGCCCCAAGCGGCGCGTGCGACCTGCAAATATGCCCCGTGCAGAGCGGTGAGCAGCGTGATATCGGCCTCGTCGCGGACGTAGCTCGGCATCAGGCCGGTGAGGCCGGCGCCGCGCTCGGGATCGGCGGTGCGGTTGCAGTCGACCAGGGTCCGCGGCAGCCGCGAACGGACCACCACGACCCGCCAACCGGCACCGGCCAGGATCTCGGCCAGCGCGAAGCCGAGCTCCGGCGTGCCGACGTCGGTGTTGACGCAGAAGAACGCCTCGAGGTCGTCCGGCAGGGTGCTGCGCATCTGCGCAGCAAGGCGGCGGTAGTCGGCCACCGCGGTGCAGCCGTGCGGTAGCTCGATCAACAGCTCCGCGGGTCCCTCCGGGCCATAGCGGCGGACGTCGACGACGTCAGCGATCGTGGCAATCACGCGGCACCTCCGGACTCGAAGGGACCGCGGACCAGCGCCGCCCCGTCGGTGACGAGCTGCCGACCGCGCGCCCACAGCGCCCGCACCGTCAGGGCGTCGTCGACCACGAGCAGGTCGGCGTCGGCACCCACGGCAACCTCGCCCTTGCCGCGAAGGCGCAGCTGTCGCGCGACGTTGCGGGTGCAGAGCGGCAGGATCGCCTCGAGCGGGCGTCCCGCCGCGTACAGGACCCCGAGCGTCTGCAGGAGCGTGTGGCTGCTGCCGACGTCCATCCGCACCATCTGACCGTCGCGGTCCCAGACCGGCAGGCAGCCGCCGCCGTCGGAGGAGAGCGTCAGCCGATCGGTCGGCGTGCCGGCGTCGAGCCACTGCGCCACGGCGACCGCGGCCGGCAGCGCCTCGTCGTCGTCGTCGGGCGGGAACGCGGTGATGTCGACCGGCAGCCCCCGGCCGCCGAGCTCCATCGCCTCGACCCAGAGCGAGGCGTTGCGGTTGCAGTGCGTCGGCTGCAGCACGCGCGCCGGGATCTCGGTCTCCAGCAGGATGCGCCGGACCAGTTCGAGGCCGCGGCGACCGTCCCCCAGGTGCAGGTGGAGCACGCCCGCTTTGCCGGCGAGCAGGCCGCCGACGTGGCATTCCGCGGCGAGCCGCGCCAGCTCGTCGAAGGTCGGTTGCGAGCTGCGGTGGTCGCTGATCGCGATCTCACCCGCACCGATCACCTGCTCGACCGTGACGATATCGCCGCGCACCGAGCCGGTGAGGGTCGGCGTCGGCACGGGGTAGGCGCCGGTCCACATCCAGGCGGAGAGGCCGAGGCGCTGCATCGCCCGCGTCGCCGCGAGCAGCTCGGCCGGATGCCGCGTGGTGCCGTCGGTGCCGAGCAGGCCGACGACGCTGGTCACGCCGGCCATCGTCAGCTGGGTGAACTGCAGCGGCGGGACGCGGGTCTCCGGTCCCGACTCGCCGCCACCACCGCTGAGGTGGACGTGTGCGTCGACCAAGCCGGGCAGGACCAAGGCGCCGTCGAGCTCGTGGACCGTGCAGCCCCAACTCTTCGGCGGCGATTCGAGGTCACGACCGACGGCCGCGATCCGCTCGCCAGCGATGAGGACGTCGACCACACCGCGCGGGTCGGGCGCGTAGAGCCTGGCGTTGCGCAAGAGCTGGAGCGACGGGATTGCAGCGGGCATCACAAACCTCCTCGGGCGCGCAGCCTAGGAGGATGACACGGAATGCTCAATCGCCACGGGGGGGCTGACACAAGCTGTCGTTGCGGCGTGCGACCAGGAGGGCGTACCCTTTCCGCCGCAGCGGAGGCAGCCATGCGCATTTCGAGATCTCTCGTCGTTGGACTCCTGACGATCCTCTTCTTCGTCGGTTGCGGAGAAGACGCGCTCGTCAGTGGCGGGAACGGAACGGACGCCGCTCAGGTCGGCAGCGACGGCGACGGCCAGCTCGACGCCGGCCCGACCGATGGCGCGGGCGCCGCGGCCGACGGCACGGCGACGGACGACGGCAAGACAGGCGTCGACGCGACCGATGTGGGTCAACCGGACGTCGGCACCGATACCGGCAGCACGACCGACGTCGCCGCGCCCGATACGACGAGCGACGACGCCGCCGAGGGCTGCACGCCGGCGCAATGCGATACCGCGGATGGCTGCTTCGACGCCGGCGAGGTCTCCCCGGCCAACCCCTGCGCCGTCTGCGACCCCTCGGTCGATCCGGAGGGCTTCGTCGCCCGCGCTGGCACCTGCGACGACGGCGACGCCTGCACCACCGCCGACGCCTGCAACGAAGCCGGCCTCTGCGTCGGCAAGGCGAAGGCCTGCGACGACGGAAACGCCTGCACCGACGACGCCTGCAAGGACGGTGGCTGCGCCGGCGCCGCGAACACCGCCGCGTGCGCTGACGGCGACGTCTGTACCGTCGGCGACGCCTGCAAGGACGGCACCTGCGTGGCAGGTGCGGCCAAGTCCTGCGACGACGGCAACCCCTGCACGACCGATAGCTGCGACCCCACCAATGGCTGCCAGCACGCATTCGCCGACGGCGCCGGCTGCGACGACGGCAACCCCTGCACCGAAAAGGACGCCTGTGCCGCGGGTGGCTGCCTCGGCGGCGGCCCCGCCAACTGCGACGACGGCGATATCTGCACCGTCGACAGCTGCGCCAAGGACACCGGCTGCACGCACAAGAGCCAGGCTGCGCTGTGCAAGGACGACAACGTCTGCACCGAGGACTCCTGCGACAAGATCAAGGGCTGCGTCTACGGCTTCAACGACCTGCCCTGCGACGACGGCTCGGTCTGCACCAAGGGCGATACCTGCGCGGTCGGCCTGTGCAAGGGCGCCACGGTCGAGGTCGACGACGGCAACCCCTGCACCGACGACAGCTGCGACGCCAAGCTCGGCCCGCTGCACGCGAGCAATACCCTGCCCTGTCAGGACGGCAACGCCTGCACGCTCGGTGACGAATGCGCCGGCGGCAGCTGCAAGGCCGGCAGCGGCGTGCCGAAGTGCGACGACGGCAACGCCTGCACAGCCGACGCTTGCAGCCCGGCGCTCGGCTGCAAATACGAGAACCTGACCAAGAGCTGCGACGACGGCACCGCCTGCACCAAGGACGACGCCTGCAAGGCGGGCAAGTGCGTCGGCGTCGAGATCGACTGCGACGACGGCAGCGCGTGCAGCGTCGACGCCTGCGACAAGGACAAGGGCTGCACCCACACCGTGACCGTCAGCAACGCCTGCCGGCCGCAGATCGTCATCGACTACCCGCCGCGTGGCGCGACCATCAAGAGCGACCTGCCGTTCATCGCGATCAAGGGCAAGGTCACCTCGGGCGCCGGCTCGATCACCGCGTTCACCATCAACAACAAGACCGTGACGCTGGCGAAGAACGGCAGCTTCACCCACGAGGTCACCGCGGCGATCGGCGGCAATACGCTCGAGATGCACGCTGAGGACGTGCTGGGCACCAAGCGCAAGCGGGTGCAGGCCTTTCTCTGGTCGAATAGCTACCTCAAGCCCGACGCGGACAAGCCGAAGAGCGGCATGGTCGACCCGGGCGTCGGCTATTTCCTCAGCAAGGAGGCGATCGACGACGGCGACCACAGCCTGCCTCCGAACGACCTGGCCACGATCTTCGAGATCTTCCTGCAGAACTACGACCTCGCAGGCGTGATTCCGAACCCGGCGTTCGAGGGCAACGGGATCGTCGCGACGGTGAAGAACCTCAAGGTCGGCAAGGCGAAGGTCACGCTGGTGCCGTTGCCGGGGACGCTGCGACTCTCGGCCACGATCCCGAATGCGTCCGCCGACGTGAACGCGAAGTGGAGCATCCTCTCGCTGAACGGCAAGTTGACGATCACCGCGATCAAGCTGACCGCCGACGTTGTGCCGAAGGTCGTCAACCACGCCCTGATCACCGAGGTCAACAACGTGGTCGTCAAGCTCGAGGGCTTCAACCTCCAACTGACTGGCCTCGGATCGCTGCTCAACTTCCTGGTCAACGCGCTCGAAGGCAGCATCGCCAAGGACCTCGAGACATCGCTGGCCAAGGCGATGAAGGACCAGCTCGGCCCGACCATCAGCGGCGCCCTCGGCGCGCTCGCTTTCGCTTTCGATATCGGCGTGCCGAAACTCGACGGCTCCGGCGACGAGGTCGAGGCCAAGCTGCTCACCGATTTCTCCGAGGTCATCATCGACAACACGGGCGCAATCTTCCGCCTGCGCTCCGGCGTCTATGCGAAGAAGGGCAATACGGTCGACAACCTCGGCGTACCGAAGCGGATCGGCTGCGGCACCGGGATCCAGCCGCTGACGATCCTCAAGCAGAAAGCCCTCGAGCTCGCCCTGGCCGACGACACGCTGAACGAATTCCTCTACGCGCTCTGGTTCGGAGGCCTGCTCGAGTTCCCGGTCGGCAAGGAGTTGCTCGGCGATATCGACCTCTCGGCCTACGGCATCAGCAACCTGAAGCTGAAGACCAAGGCGCTGCTGGCGCCAACCGCGGCCGACTGCAACGACCAGGGTGAGCTTCTGGCCCATATCGGAGATTTCCGCGTCGACGCCACGCTCGATATCTTCGGGCAGAAGATGACCGTCGTGGTCCACGCGAGCTTCGTCGCCGGCATCGAGGTCTCGGTCGATGGCAACAAGCTGAACATCAAGTTGACGAAGATCAAGTCGGTCGCGACCGACGTCGAAGTGGTCGAAGAGAACCTGATCGCCTCGGAGTCGGTGGTCGAGGGCCTCATCGCCGATAAGTTGGTCGGCAACCTGCTCGACGTCCTCGGCGGCTCGGCGCTCGGCGGCTTCGAGCTGCCGGTGGTCGACCTCTCGGGCGCGGTGCCCGGCATCCCGAAGGGCACCGGCATCGCGATCGACCCGCAGACGGTGGTGCGCAAGGACGGCAATACCATCATCGGCGGCAAGCTGAAGTAGGGGTGTGGCGATGAAGCAGACGCTGAGCTGGTGGGTGGTCGCGCTCGCGTTCCTGGCGGGATGTGGCGCTTCGGAACCGGTCTCGGGCAACGAGACCGACGCAGCCGTCGACGGCACGAACGGCACGGACCTGGGCGCCGTCGACAGCGGCACCGGGGGCGCGGGTGACGCAGCTGCCGACACGGGCGCGACGACCGATACGGCCGCAGTCGACGACACCGCGATCGCCGACACCGCCGCCGACACCGCCGCCGACACCGGTCCCGCGAACTATTGCGCCAACGCCGGCGCCTGCAACGACAACCGAACCTGTACCGCCGACGAATGCGTCTCGCCCGGCACCTGCCAATGGGTCCTGCTGCCGGGCAGCTGCCTGATCGCCGGTAGCTGCTACAAGGCCGGCGAGGCGCACCCGAGCGACCCGTGCCGGGTCTGCGACCCGAGCAAGGCGAGCAAGGCGTGGACCACCCGGAGCGACGGCGAGAGCTGCGACGATGCCGAGGCCTGCACCACGAGCGACGTCTGCACCGCGGGCACCTGCAGCGGCGCGCCGCTGGCCTGCAACGACGACAACCCGTGCACCACCGACGTCTGCAAGCCGGGAGTCGGCTGCACCTACCCGCCCGTCGTCGGCGAGATCGGCTGCGACGACGGCGACGCCTGCACCGACGGCGACGGCTGCGTCGAAGGCTCGTGCGTCGGCGAGGCAAAGGCGTGCAAAGACGACAACGCCTGTACGACCGACAGCTGCGACCCGGCGAAGGGCTGCACCTTCGTCGCGCTCACCGACGCGCCGGGTGCGGCCGCGCCCTGCACCGACGGCGACGCCTGCACCGACGGCGACGCGTGCGCCAAGGGCGTCTGCACGAGCGGCAGCGCGACCAACTGCGACGACGGCAACCTCTGCACGCTCGATGGCTGCGACGCCTTCGCCGGCTGCACCCACCTGCCGACACAGAACGCCTGCTGCACCGGCCAGACGAGCATCTGCGACGATGGCGACCCCTGCACCACGGACAATTGCGATCCGAGCACCGGCGGCTGCAGCAAGAGCGACAACACCGCGGTCTGCGACGACGGCAACGCCTGCACGCAGAAGGATACCTGCAACAAGGGCGCCTGCCTCGGCACCACCGCCAGCTGTGACGACGGCTCGCCTTGCACCAGTGACGCCTGTGATCCGAAGCAAGGCTGCGTCCACACCCCCGTCGCCGACGGCAAGCCGTGCGACGATGGCGACGTTTGCAGCAAGAACGACGCCTGCACCGGCGGCCAGTGCAAGGGCCAGGGCGGATGCGCCTGCACGCCGACCTTCTCGGGTACGGCGGCGAAGATCACCTCGCTGCAGATCGGCAAGGGCGGCAAGCCGGGCGAAGGCATCGACCTGGACGGCGACCCGAAGACCTGCGCACCGAAGACCTCGTGCGAGGCCGGCATCGACAACGCCATCGGCGCCATCGCCGGCTTGGTCAACGGCCAGCTCAGCAAACCGGTGGAAGACGGCACGATCCTGCTGCTGATCGAGATGATCGGCTTCAAGCAGGGCGCGATGTCGCTCGCCATCCACCAAGGCGAGTTGGCGAGCAGCAACCCGAAGTGCGATATCCAGAAGGGCGGCTGCCTCTACACCGCCGACGCCTCGCTGCTCGACGCGCAGACCTGCAAGCCGAAGGCGACGCTCGAGGGCAAGCTGGTCGGCGACCTGCTCACCGCCGGCGGCAAGGGCACCATCTTCCCGCTCTCGCTGCCGCTGCAGGACGGCGTCTTCCTCGAGTTGACGCTCTACGACCTGCAGCTCTCGGCGAAGGTCAGCGTGAGCGGCAAGACCGTCACCAGCTTCGAAGGCATCCTCGCCGGCGCGGTGCCGAAGGCGCAGCTGCTCGCCGCCATCGACGCCCTGCCCGACGAGGGCCTGCCGCTGCCGAAGGCCTCGATCAAGGCCCTGCTCGACTCGACCGTCGAGACCGATATCGACGCGGACGGCGATGGCACGAAGGAGTCATCCTCGATCGCGCTCAAGGTGACCGGTGTCTCCGGCACCATCGTCGGCGTCACCAAGCCCTGATTCGGAGTCCCAAACATGCCGCACGACGCCCCGTCCATCGATACGCTGGCCCACCTCAGCGACCACCACGGCGACTTCGCCGCCTTCCGCGACCTGATGCTGCAGACCTCGGCGGGCCGCTTCGGGCCCATCTTCTGGGGCGTCTTCGACCAATACGTGCGGCCCCGGTTGCCGGACGCGCCGCGGCTGCTCGACGTCGGTTGTGGCCCGGGTGGCCTCTTCGAGCCGATGCGAGCACACGTCCCCGGCTCGGCCATCGTCGGCCTCGAGGTGCAGCCGGCGATGCTCGAAGCGGCGCGTGAGCGCGCTGCGGCGCTCGGCGATGTCGAGATCTTCGAGGCCGACCTCGCCGCGCCCCTGCCCCTCGCCGACGCGAGCATCGACGGCGCGGTGGCGAGCATGGTCCTGCACGAGATGCCCTACCCCGTGCAGCTACTCCGCGAGCTCGGCCGTGTGCTGAAGCCGGGTGCGCCGCTGCTCGTCTTCGATTGGGTCCGCCAGCCGCTGGCCGAGTACGCCGGCGAAGACGAGATGACGCCGGGGCTGCTGCAGCATTTCCGCGAGCATTGCCTCTACACGCCGGAAGACCTCGCCTACCTCTGCCAGCTCTGCGGCCTGCAGGTGCTGGAGACCGTCGGTCGGAGGGGCAACCGCCACGCGATGCTGGCCTGCGTCAACGGCGAGCGCCTATAGCTCGGGCTCGGTGTCGGCCTCGCCCGAGGTCGTCCGCATCCAACTCGCGGCCAGGCTCCGCGTCACGCGGTCGTCTTGCGGGACTTCCTCATCCTCCGGATCGTCCACGGTCGCCGGAGTCGGGGGGAAGACAGCTGCCGGATCGGAGCTCGGCCAGGTCGGCGCAGACGTGGCCTCGTCGTGGATCCGCCGCGCCTCGGTATGCGCCGGCGACGAGGGACCGATCCCGGCCTCACCGGCCGCGATTGCGAGTTGGTCGGCATCGGCCGTGGGGGCGAATTCTTCTTCGAGGCGCTGCAGCCATGGCTTGCGCTCGCCCATCTGCGCCGCGATCGCGCCGAGCCGTTCGGCGACGGCCGAGGCGGTCGGGATCCGCTGCTCCGGCGTGCTGGTGAGCAGCCCGTCCATGATCAGCGACGCCAGACCGGGCGGCAGGGCCTCGGGCCGGCAGAAGGCCGAGATCGGGAGCGGCGGAGCCTGCAGCCGGGCGAAGAGCAATTCGATGCCGGTTCGCCCTTCGAAGGGGATCCTGCCGGTCAACATCTCGAAGAGCACGACGCCCAAGGCGTAGAGGTCGGCGCGGCCGTCGACCGGCTGCGCGCGGGCCTGCTCGGGCGCCATGTAATGCGGCGTGCCGACCAGCGTATCATCGCGCCGCAACAGCGAAAGCGCCTCCTCCCCTGCCTTCGCGATGCCGAAGTCGATGAGACGCGCCTGTGGCCGTCCTCCTTCGACGTCGCAGATGAAGATATTGGCAGGCTTGATGTCCCGGTGGACCAGCCCGACAGCGTGTGCGTCGCGCAATCCACAAGCGACGTCGTATCCGAGATGCACCGCCAACCACGCGTCGAGTCTTCGCTTTCGCTTGATGATTGCAGCCAACTCTTTGCCGTAGAGGCGCTCGCTGGCCATCCAGACGCGGCCTTCGTCGTCGACGCCGTAGTCGATGACCTGCGCGACGTGAGGACTCTGGATCCGCGACGCGAGCCGTCCCTCATTGTAGAACCTCTGCAAATGCGTGACTTCCGATGCCAACTCGTGATGCAGAACCTTCACCACGACGGGATCACCCGTGCGGCGATCGGTCGCCTCGAGCGCGGCGCCGAATCCTCCGGTTGCGAGCACCCCGAGGATGCGGAAGCGTCCGGCGAGCAGATCTCCGACCTGCGGCGGCGGTGCCGGCGGCGCGGCGCGAAGCGGCGGCGTCGAGCGCAGGGGCGCCTCGATGCGGAGCTCCACGACGTCCCGACCGTCGATCCGGCGCACGCCGGGCTGCTCCAGCGCCTCGACCATCGCGGCGGCCTCGACGTCGACGCGCTCGCTGCGCAACAGGCCGCGATCACCCGCCGCGGCGAGCGCGCGGTCCGCGGCGCCACCGACCGGGATCGCCTGTGAACCCTGGCGCAGGCGCAACATCGCGCCGACCGCCACGCCGGTGCCGACGTGCAGCGCCCCTTCGACCAGCGCCGCGGCCTCGACGGCGCGCCGGGCCGAGCCGAAGCTCGCCATGACGACGTCGCCTCGTGCCGTGAGCACGTCCGGTTCGTAGGCCGCGAGCGCGTCGTGCAGGGCCTCCACAGCCTGCTCTCCGCCCGACCCGACGCGGGCAGCGAGCACCACGCCCGTGGTCGCAGAGACGTCGAGGTCGGCGGCGAGCAGCTCGGCAGGCAGCAGGCGGTCGGCGCCGGGCAACTCGAGCAACCGGCCGACGGTGCACAGGTCGGGCTCGAGGTCGTTCCGCTCCAGCAAGAGTCGCACGGCCTCACCACTTCGGTTGCGCACGTCGACCTCGAGTCGCCCCGAGGCGGCGCGAAGCAGGGGCGGCGAGAGCGCGTTGCTGCCGATATCGATGTCGATCCGCGACTCGAGCCGATCTGCGCGGACCTGCAAGCTCGCAGTACCCCGATCCGGCAGCGTGCGGAGGCGATAGCGGCCCGGCAGCAGGTTCGAGACGAGCGTCGTCTCGGCTTCCGCTTCGAGGTTCGCGGCGGCGAGGATATGGGGCGTCCGGGCCGGGCTGCCGACACAACGGATCGGCATGTCGATGGTGCGCACGGCTGGATGCGGACGAAACGACGCGATCAGCGCGTCCGGCAGGGAACCGTCGTACGGGATATTGCAGCTCGGGCAATGGACCAGCATCGGCCCGGCGCCGAGCTTCGGTGAGCTGTGCTTGCCGACGCGGCACGACGGACAACGCAAGCTCCAGCGCAGCTCGACGACGCCAGCCGGAACCAGGCGCAGCATCGCCTCGAGCAGGCGGTTGGCGTCGACGCGCCAACGGCGCGCGAGCCGCAACGGCGCGATCTCCTGCTGCTCGACCAGCGGCGCCTCGCGCAGGAAGGTGCCGATCAGCCCAGCCAACTCAGCATCATCGAGCGCCGCCAATCCGCGTTCGAGGCGCTTCGATCCAGCGTCGTCCAAGGGCGGCGGGGGCAGGTCGAACGCGCCGACGGTGCCGTCGAGCGTCGCCACGGCGCGCCGCAGCATCCGCTCGAGGGCTGGGCGGGTGACGGCGGCGAGGTCGAGCTTGACCAGTGGACGGGTCAGCGTCGATCGCGGCTCGACCTCGACCGCATAGTCGATCTGGGTGCCCTCCTCGGTCGAAGTGAGCGCGACGTGAACCGTGTAGGCCGACGCCGGGCCACCGCGGAACTCACGGCGGACGCTATAGCGCTCGTTTGCCTGCCACTCGTAGGGGATCTCCTTCCAGCGCAAGGGTACGCCGAGCGAGCGGGCGCGCCCTTCGACCTCGACGTGGCCGGTCTCCAGCGCGCGCTCGGCGAAGCGCATCTCGAGGCCAGCGACGCGGTTCACCCGATCGGTGTCGCTGAGCAGCGCCCAACATTCGTCAGG
>JACKFC010000056.1 GCA_020632665.1 Deltaproteobacteria bacterium | reverse complement strand
CGCAACCCCCTCGACGTCGAGCGCCGCCACCCAGACGTCGGCGTCGGCCCACGGCATCGCGATCGCGAGGACGTGTCCGGTCTCGCCGTCGGGATCGCAGCCGCCGAAGCGACGGACCTCGCCAAGCCGGATCTGCACCGTGCGCAGCACAGCGTCGCGCATCGCCCGCAAGGCGCGATGGTCCCGGCGTCGGTTCTCCAACTCCGCCGCTGCAGCGCCGAACGCGACGGCGCCGATCAGGTTCTGCGTACCGCCGCGCAAGCCGCGCTCCTGCCGACCCGCCTGCTGCGCTGTGATCCGGGCGCCCGGCCCGACGATCAACGCGCCCGAGCCGGCGAGGCCGCCACATTTCTGCGCCGAGAGCGCGGCGGTATCGGCGCACGCGATCAGCGGCCTCAGCGGCACGCGGCCGGCGGCCTGGGCGAGATCGAGGTGCAGATGGTCGATCGCCGCCGTTTCCGCCGACGCTTGCAGCAGCGCCTGCACGGGCTGGATCACGCCCAGCTCGTGGTGCACTGCGGCGATCGCGAGCAGCCGTGGCGTGGGGGCCTCGGCCAGGCGGGCGACGGTCGTGGCGACGTCGATCCGGCCGTAGGTGTCGTATGCGATCGCCACCGCGCTCCAGCCCTCGGCCACCAGCGCCTCGGCCGGCTTGGTGATCGCCGGGTGGTCGAAACCGAGCCAGGCGACGCTGCCGCGTTCGGCTCCGCGCGCTTGCGCCGCGCCCCGGATGCCGATCGCGTCGGCCTCGGTGGCGCCGCTGGTGAAGACGACCGATTCGGCGTCGACGCCGCAGGCCTTGGCGATTTGCCGCCGCGCCGCGTCGAGGCGGGCCCGCGCGCGCTGGCCGCGCAGATGGCTCGATGAGGGGTTGCCGAGCTCGGGATCATCGAGGATCTCGCCGGCCGCGGCGCGCGCCGCGGGGCAGGGCGGGGTGGCGGCGTTGTGGTCGAGATGGACGAGGCTCGGCGTCATGGCGGGAGGGTAGCGAGGCTCCCTGCGCCGCGCCAGCGTGGTGTGCGTTGACGGCACGGCCCCCTTGCGGTTGCATGCGCGCCCGTTGCGTGGAGGACCCGATGATGACCGTTGCCCCGATGCTCCGTCGCGCCGCCCTGGTCGCGCTCACGGCGAGCCTGTTGCTGCCGAACGCCGCGATCGCCGCGGCCGGTCCGACGCTGCTCGACGTCGAGGTGGGTGATGCCAAGGCAGGCGCCGCTGCCGCCGCCGACGCGCCCGCCGGTGCCACGCCGACGAGCGCCGCGACCTCCGTGCTGCCCGCTGCCGCACCTGCCGCACCGGTCGGCCGTAGCTACCCGTACGTCGAGCTGCACGGCTATTTCCGCTTCCGGCCCGACCTGATCAGCAACGGCCACCTCGGCCAGGCCGTCTCCAGCTCGCTGCCGCAATACCCGGTCATCACCGCGTCCTCGATCAAGCCGCCGCTCTCGCGCTGGCCGCAGAACAACGACGCCTCGAACGGCTTCTCGGCCAAGGTCGGCAATGCCCGCGAAGAGGACTCGGTCTCTGGCGCGACGATGCGCCTCCGGCTGCAGCCGACGATCCACGTCGCCGAGACCGTGCGCTTGCGCCTGACCGTCGACGTCTTCGACAACTACACCTTCGGCGCCAACCCCGACTACAGCGGCGCGTTGGCCCGTCCGGACGTGCCTCTGGTCGCCTTCGGAATGAGCACCACGCCCGGGTCCGTGCGCGTCGTCGAAGCCTACGGTGAGTGGAAGACCCTGCTCGGCCTCATCCGCGTTGGTCGGCAGGCCAGCAACTGGGGCCTCGGCGTGCTCGCCAACGGCGGTATGGGCTCGACCTGGGACGGCGGCCGGCCGTTGCCGCACTTCTACGGTGGCAACCTCGGCCCCGCTGCGGGGCTCGGCTACGACGCCGACTTCGGCAATTACTCCGATCGCGCCGCCTTCGTCACCAAGGTCAAGGGGACCTACGTCGCCGCCTTCTGGGACTTCATCTCGCAGGGCTCGCTGGCCTACGACCCCTTCCGCGTCGATGGCGTGGCCTACGATATGGAGAACGGCGACGACGTGAACCAATGGGGTCTCGCGATCTTCCGCAAGCCGGTCTCCGAAGAGGAGATCGCCGAGCGCCGCCGCGACCTCAACGATCTGCGCAAATCCGTCCTCGACTGGGGCTTCTACGGCATCTACCGAACCCAGGACCTCGACACCAACGCGACCAAGGCGGCGCCCTCGCAGCACGACGCCACCGACGCGCCGAAGCTGACGCTGTTGCCGCGCAACGCGTGGGTGTTCGCCGGCGATTTCTGGGCTCGTTTCGAGCGCCGGCCCTCGCTCTCGACCCGCATCGTCGCCGAGGCCGAGGCCGTCTACCTGCGCGGCCATATCGAGGACGCGAGCCCGATCGGCGACGCCAGCACGCAGAAGACCAAGGAGATCGAGATGTGGGGCGGCGCGCTGAAGTCCGCCTGGCAGTCCGACAACATCACCGTCAGCTTCGATGCCGGCGTCGCATCGGGCGACGATACCCGTTGCTTCGGCGTCTACGGCGCGGGCAACTGCGGCCTCGACACCGCTTCGGGTGACCCGAACAAGCAGATCACCGGCTTCAAGTTCCACCGCAACTACCGCGTCGATTCGCTGCTCTTCCGCGACGTGATCGGCGCAGTGACCAATACCTGGTACATCAAGCCGACCTTCGGCCTGACCCGGCAGCCCTGGTACGCTGCCGACGAGCTGCTCGGCTTCGACCTCGGCGTGCTGCACGCGGGCGCGATGAACGCCGAGGGCACCCCCGGCAACGGCAGCACGCTCGGCACCGAGATGGAGGTCCGCGCCTTCATCGGCGCGCGGAATCTTTATCTGGCGCAGGTCACCTTCAGCTACCTCTTGCCCGGCGACGCTCTCGATGTCATCGGAGCCAACGACTCGCGCGGCCAATGGCTCGGCGCGACGCAGACCAAGCCTGCCGAGAATGCTTGGCGGCTGATGGCGCGCATGGTCCTGATGTTCTGAACCCCGCGGGAGGCGTCGTGAACCACTTCGAACTGCGTGACGGCGCCGACGGTCTCGAGCTGCATGCCGAAGACGTGGCCCTCGCGGCGATCGCGGAAGCCTGTGGCACGCCGACCTACGTCTACTCTCGTGCCACGATCGAGCGGCATTACCGGGTGATGGACGAGGCGCTCGGCGGCGTCCCCAACAGCATTTGCTACGCGGTCAAGGCGGCGAGCAACCTCGCGATCCTCGGCCTGTTGGCGAAGCTGGGCGCCGGCTTCGACATCGTCAGCGTCGGTGAACTCGAGCGCGTCCTCGCCGCCGGTGGACTGCCCGAGCGGGTGATGTTTTCCGGCGTCGGCAAACGCGACGACGAGATCGAGCGCGCGCTGCGGGTCGGCATCCGCTGTTTCAACGTCGAGAGCGCCTGGGAGCTCGAGCGGATCGAGGCGGTGGCGGAGCGGGTCGGCCGGCGCGCGCCAATCAGCGTCCGGGTCAATCCCGACGTCGATCCGCAGACCCACGCCTATATCGCGACCGGTTTGCGAACCAGCAAGTTCGGCGTTCCGATGGTGGAAGCCCAGGCCATGTACCGGCGCGCCGCGGCGAGCCCGCACCTACACGTCGTCGGCATCGACTGCCATATCGGCAGCCAGATCACCCAGGTCGAACCCCTCGCCGCGGCACTCGACCGCGTGCTCGAGTTGGTCGACGCCCTCGCCGACGAAGGGATCGCGATCGAGCACGTCGATATGGGCGGCGGCCTCGGCATCACCTACAAGGACGAAGAGCCCGCGCCACCAGCGGCGGTCGGTCGCGCCTATGCGGAGCGACTCGGCCCGCGTGGGCTCGAGCTCGTCGTCGAGCCTGGCCGCCTGATCGTCGGCAACGCCGGCGTGCTGCTGATGCGTGTGCTCGGAGTGAAGACGGGCGAAGCGAAGACCTTCGTCATCGTCGACGCGGCGATGAACGACAATATTCGGCCATCGCTCTATGGCGCTTGGCAGCAGCTCGAGCCGGTCTGCCCGAGCGGACGCAATGAGACGACCGTCGACGTCGTCGGGCCGATCTGCGAGAGCGGCGACTTCTTCGCCCGCGATCGCGTCCTCCCCGAAGTGCGGGCCGGAGAGCTGCTGGCGATGCGCTCGGCCGGCGCCTACGGCTTCACCATGGCGTCGACGTACAACAGTCGGCCCCGCGCCGCCGAGGTCATGGTCGACGGAAGCCGCCTGACCGTGGTCCGCGAGCGCGAGAGCCTGCGGGCGTTGTGGGCTGGTGAGCGGTTGCTCGACGAAGACGACGCGGGGCCAAGCGCCATCTGAATCTGCGCATGACTTGCGTAATTGCGCAGCTGTTGCGTGTTATTCCTGGCGTCTACCGCTCATTCGTGCGACATTTTCGGACCGTAGCGGATGGCACGGCCCTTGCGATACGAAGGGGCGGAGCCGCGACGGTGTGGTCGTGACCTCAGGAGCGAACGTGCAGAACGGGTGGACATCGCAGCGCGGCACGACCCTCATGGAATTGATGATGGGCTTGATGATCCTGACGATCCTCACCTCCGTCGCGCTGCCCGGCTTGGGCGCCCTGGTCGGCCGCTTCTACACCCGCTCGGCCGCAGACGACGTGATGTACGCCGCCGATCTGGCCCGCAGCCGGGCGCGTAGCAACCGCCGCGCCTACGGGCTGCAGGTTGGAGGGCTCGGCGTCGACGGCGAGCTGCTCAAGGTGACGGTGCGGCGTGGCTCGGGGACGTCCTGCGACAGCGCAGGCGCGGGTGCTGGCAAGGGCGAAGTCGTCTTCACCGCCGACTACGCCAAGGACAACGCCGCCGGCAACCCCTACGTCGCCATCATCAAGCGCGCGCCGGCGGAGGTCTCGTCGCCGACGGTCTTCCTCTGCTTCAAGCCCGACGGCCGGGTCGTGCGATCGGATACCGAGCTGGCGTTTTCCGGGCCGACCGATGCCTACCTCGCGGGAGACGTCTACTACGAGCTGTCACGGGTCGCCGGGACCACGCCGGTCGGGGATCGTCTGCAGGTTCAAATTGGCTACAATGGCTCGATCCGGTTGGTCCACGGCCGCGATCTGACCAAGCTGCAGGGGAAGTAGGAGCACGGTATGTGGGGGCGACGCAAGCAGGACGGACGAGCGGGCTACACCCTGCTCGAGCTGATGATCGCAGCCGCGGTCGCCAGCACCGGCCTGTTCGCTTCGCTCAACATGGCGACCTACGCGCAGCGCGGAAATACCGAGCTGGTCGACGCCACCACCGCGGTTGGCCTCGCCGAGCACCTGCTCGGCACCATGCAAGCCGAGGCGGCGATGTGGGTCGACGACCACCCGGCCGCGACCGCGCCGCTCTACCTGAAGCACCTCCCGGTGCCGCCGACGCCGGGGCAGGGCTCCGAGTGGCTGACCGCGGGCAGTCCGAGCGGCTATGCGAAGGACAAACGGGTCGGTGATATCGGCGGCGACGATATCGTCTTCGACGTCGGCATGCAGCAGGAACTGCCCAGCGCGCAGCGGCCCCGCTTCTGTGCGCACTACAAGCTGACGTGGGTCGGCAGTGAGCTGGCGCGGGTCGAGATTCGCGTCTCCTGGCCCCGGCCGCACGTGTCGCTGGATACCTACAAGGATTGCCCGGCCGAGATGCTCGACCAGATCGCCAACGTCAACAGCGTCGCGCTGGCTGGCTCGGTGATGAGGAATCGCAGTGTACGCTGACCGCCCACGCCGCCCCCCCGCGCGTGCGGAGGCCGGCTACAACCTGATCGAGCTGCTGATGGCGATGTCGCTCGCGACCATCATCTTCATGTCGATCACGGCGCTCTACACCTACCAGGCCGAGAGCATCACCGCGCAGTCCAACATCCTGACGACACAGCGCGACGCCAGCTTCGCTCTCGGGCACCTCAACCGAGACCTGCTGGCGCTCGGCAGCAACTCGACCGCGAATTCCCTGGTCGACGACCTGCTCTGCCCGAAGCCTGCGACGACCATCCGCGCCATCACGCTCGACCCGAAAGAGGGTTACGTGGTGCGGCCCGATCTGAATCCGAACGTGCGCACACTCGGGATCACGCTCTTCGGCTCGCTCGACATCCAGCGCCGCTACGAGACCGAGTCGATCTCGGGCAAAGCGGTCACGCTGCTCGACGACGGCAAGCTGCCGGCGACCGAGGCGCTGTGGAACGAGACCTTCAAGACCTCGCGCTACCTCCGCCTCGCCATGGCCGACGGCCGCTCGATCATGACGCCGATCGCCGCCACGTCCTTCGCCGACAAGACGGTCAGCCTGCAGTCCGCGCCGCCGCAGATGGTCGGCGCACAGCGTTGCGGCTACCAGGGCACCGGCTCGGGGCTGAAGGTCGACGTGGCCGGCTTCGTCCGCTACCGGATCATCGCCGACACCCGGCCCGCCGCGCCGACCGACGGCAAGGGTGACCCGGCCCGCACGCTGCTGGTCCGCGAGGAGCTCGACACCGACGGTGCCACCGTGATCGGCGCCTTGCCCTTGGCAGAGAACGTCGTCGAGCTCGGCCTCTACGACGCCGGCTACGACGCCGACCCGGCCGCCGACGTGGTCAAAATGCAGCTGCTGCCGACCGTCGAGGACATGGTCAAATCCGACGGTAGCGGGGTCTTCGGCAGCGACGCTTCGGCGCGCCCCGAGGCCTTGCGCTTCGTGACGGTCAAGCTGAGCGTGCGGGCGGACGTACACCAGCGTGGGCTCGTCCATGTCGAGCGCAAGCAGCGGTTCCTGCCGCTGCTGACGTACAAGCTCGACGACCTCGGTGACGGCGCCGCGCCGGTGACCACCATCGGCCGCCGGATCTCGTCCCCCTCTCTGGTCTCGAGGAACCTCTGATGCGTGCATTCCTCCGAGCGTTGCGCGACCGCTTGCGTGCCGATGCCCGAGCATTCGGTCGGCGCTGGGAAGGCGAGAGCGACCGCCGTGGCATGGTCATGGTGACCACACTGCTGATGATGACCATCCTCGCTTTGCTCGGCAGCGCCGCGACCAACGCGACGGCGACCCAGCTGCGGGAGAACGGCGCGACCCGCCTGGAGCACATCACGTTCCGCGTCGGCGAGGCCGGGACGATGTCCGCCGTCTCGCTCGCGGCGCAGCTGCAGAGTCGGTTCGAGGCCTACGTGCAGAACCGCAACTACAAGCTCGACGTGACCGACGTCGGTTCGCTCTTCGACTTCGGCTCCAAGGGCAAGCTCTCGGGAAGCTTCGGCGTCGAGTTGCTCGAATTGGCGAAGCAGCCGACCTTCACCGTCGAGGTGGGGGCACCGAATATTGCGTATGGTGTCGCCGGCTACGACGCATCCCGCTACTGCTTCCGCAGCTACGAGATGCGGACGACGGCGCAGGTCGGGGATCCGACCAGCGGCAAGGGTGCGGTGCAGGCGACTTCGGGTCAGATCGCCTTCCAAGCCGGTGTGACCGTGGGGCCAGTGCGATGCGGCGACTGAACCCAACGCGGCGCTTGCCTTCGCGCTCGGGCGGTGCGACGCTGTCGACGGAATCGACGGGGCACGTGGCGGTGCCTCCACAAACGCGGTGGATGGGGCGCGGGCTTGCGTTCTTGGGGGATCGGCGCAGGTTCTCGTCCCTCCACCGCGACCCCTCGATCCGACCCCTCCTCCAGCTGACCACGCTCCTCTTGGCTTTCGGCCTGGTCGCGCTCGCGCCGTCCGCTGCGTCTGCACAGTCGCCCGAGATCGTGCTTGCCGTCGACGGTAGTGAGTCGATGCAATACATCATCGGCCGCGACGTGGCGCCCGATTGCATCGACGCCGCGCCGCCGCGGACGCGCTGGAACTTCATCCTCGAACTGCTCCTCGGCGGCCAGCCGGGCTACAAATGCACCGAAGAGTCCCTCGCGAGCCATCCGGACGAGGTCTCGCCACCGGCGCAGGGCTTCGGTCAGCCGACCTGCATCGGTGGCGTCGGCCAGACGCTGGCGTCTTACTACGCGATGGCGCCCGATCCTGCCGAGACGGTACCGATCAGTGATCGGTCCTGGGCAGGCGGCGCGTCGACCTCGACCTGGGAGATGCGGCTGCAGACCGACGATTCGGACATGCGGTTGCCGTACCTCTCGCTCGACACGGCCTCGATCTCCGACACCGACGAGTGGATCACGGGCAGCGTGACGCTCTACACCAAGGACGCCACCGGCGCCTTGCCGTTGGACCGCTGGGTCTACCTGGCGCAGGCAAACCTACCGGTCTCGCAGGCGACGGCGAAGGATTGGGTGTGCGGCGTCAACGGTTCGTCGCGCGTCATCGTCTCCGAGCCCGCGAAAGTCGCGGTCGTTGCCGGAGCGGCGACGACCTTCAAGCTCACCGCCGCCTTCGCCAAATCGCTCCGCCAAGCCAAACTCGCCGGAAAGACCAAGGTGCACCTCGCCGTGGTCCCGGTCGACAACTGGATGAAGGCCGATTGCAGCGGTCGCGAAGGCAAGATCGGGACGAAGTTCGACGTCGTCTTCCACGGACCCAAGGCGACCGGCGGCAAGGCGCCGAAATATATTGTCGGTGCCGGCAAGGAATGCCCGCGTGAGGGCCCCGGCAAGCATTTCGCACCGAAGGGTCCGCGCGATAGCGACGGCCTGCTCGACGTCTTCGGCAGCGCAGCGAAGTTTGCGCTCTTCGCGCCGGACTCGGTCATGAGCGCCAGCGTGGGCAGCGCCGGCGGATACAGCTACGGCCCCAGCGTCACCTCGCTCTGGGGCCCAATCAACATCGGCGTCGCGTCACCTTTCGTCCCCGCCGGCCACAGCGTTCGGATGCCGTCAGCCGAGTCCGCGACGGTTCGGGCGGTGACCATCGAGGCGATCAAGAGTGCGCTGACCAATATCCGACCCTCGGGTGGCACACCGCTCGGGCGGATGATGGAAGACATCTACGAATACATGGCGGGCCCGAACAAGGACCCGCACTTCCAATCACTGCAGGACGACCCGGTCAACGGCGACCCGTACTACGAATGCCGCGAGCGCAAGGTGATCTTGTTCTCGGATGGCGGCAGCAACCTCGACGACGGCGTCACCGACAGCCGGCAGCTCGCGGTCAACCTCGCAGCGGCGCTCTACGCCCAGGGCATCTCGGTCCATGTGGTCGCGGTCGGGCACGACGGCAAGGGCGAGGCCGACGCACCGTCTGCGGACGATCTCGCGCTGCTCGACGCCATCGCACTCGCCGGCGGCACCACCGCCGCGTTGCGACCGGAAGATACGACCGCCTTCAGCGCGGCGATGAAGTCGATCCTGGGTGCTGCGCAATTGACCGGCCAGGTCGGGACCCGCTCGGTCTGGACCGAAGCGACCGGCGATCCGCTCGACGTGCAGCATACTGCGCAGGCGAAGAGCTACTTCGACGGGGCCGAGCCGATCGGCACCCGCGGCATCATCGAGCAGCGGCTGCAGTCCTGCTCGAAGGCATGCGTCGATCCGGCCAACCCGAGCACGGCCGCGGTCTGCGCCGTGATCAACTACGAGGATCGGCTGAACGACCGGATCTCGGGCCGCTCGCTCTACACCATGGTGCAGGGCACCCGCTACAAGTTCGACGTCACCTCGGTCGGTATCGACGCTTTGCAGATCCCGACCTTCGGCCAGGCGCCACGGCTCAAGCTCGACCAAGCCGGCAACTGCGTCACCGAGCCGAATACCTTCGATCTCTCCGATAGCACACAGCGCGAGCAATACCGCAAGGAGCTCATCGCGCTGGTCCGCTCCGAGAGCAATACCTGCCGTGAGAAGAAGCCGCTCGGCGCGGTCGGCAATGCACAGCCGGCTTTCCTCGATCCGGCAGACCAGATCCCACTCTCGGATCCCGTCTTCAAGACCTACCTGGCGACCAAGACACCGAGCAATTTCGGCTTCTCGACGCTGAACCCGGCGGGATCCTACCAGCGGCCGACGATGCTCTTCGCCGCGACCCACGACGGCCAACTGCACGCCTTCCGCACCGATCGGACCAAAACCATCACGGTCAAGGACAGCCTCTCGGCCGGCGACGAGATGTGGTCGTGGATACCCGGCTTCTCTTTGCGCCGTCTGCGTGAACTCAAGCTCGTCAGCACGCCGCAGGAGTCGCTTCTCGGCGGCAAGATCCTGGCCACGCACGCTTTGCTCGAACGCAAGATCTCCGCCGTCGCAGAGGCGGCTCTCGAGTGGCGCGCCGTGGTCCTGGTCGGCGCAGGCGAGGCCGGAAGCGGCTACGCGGCGTTGGACGTCACGGCGCCCGACGACCCGCAGCTGATGTGGGAGATCACCCCCGACCAGCACTGCTGGGGGCCGAAGGTCACCTTGAGCGGGGTCAGCGGCCCGAAATGCGCCGCCGTCGGTACGTTCGTCGGCATGGGACGCTCGACCGCGCGCCCGGTGCTCGCCCGCGCCTACTACGACGACAACGGCACCAAGGTCGAGCGCACCGTCGCGATCATCGCGGCCGGCAAGCCCGCGTCGGCGTCGAGCGTCAGCAACGTCGGCGTCGACGGCAACGGTGAGCGGTCGATCTACATCGTCGAGTTGGCGTCGGGGCGCTTGGTCCGCAAGCTCACCGACGCCGATATCGATACGTCGGGCATCACCACGCCGATCAGCGGCAAGGCGGACCTCGGCCACTATTGGACCGAGCCTGCCTGCTACAACACCGCTCCGGGCGCCTACGTCTCGCGCTGCTTCATCGGCGACTCGAAGGGGATGTTGTGGCGGGTCGAGCTCTCCGATCCGGATCCGACCAAGTGGAAGATCGAGTTCTTCGACGACGCCTACTCCGGCACCGACACGCCGACGCTCTGGGTGCGCCCGATCGTCAGCCCCGACCGCGTGCCCATCCTCTCGGCGCCGAGCCTGGCCAATGCCCGCAACGGCACTCTGGTCGTCGTCTACGGCACCGGCAACGTCGACGAGTCGGTGTCGGTGACGCGGCGTCACATCGCCTACTCGACCAGCGAGAAGTTCACGCTCAACGGCAGCGGTGCGGCGGCCAAGGCGGTTGCCGATCGGAACTGGGTCAAGGCCTTCGACGCCGCCACGCACTTCGTCGGCCCGCCGTTGGTCTTCTCCGGCGACGCCTATTGGGCGACCTATACCGAGAGCCTCAGTGGCCTCTGTAGCGTCGGTGTCGCGCGCCTGTGGGGCGCGCGCTTCGACGAAGCGAAGAGCAGCACAGATCCGACTTCGCTCTTCGGCGCGTTCCCGAATCCGGCGGCACCATCGGTGTCGAGCAAGAACCTGACCGAGCAGGTGATCGGCTCCTACGTCCCCTCTGCCGTCGAGATCACGCCGGTGCCGTCCTGCCTCGAAGGCTGCGGCCCGACCGATACCAACTGCCTCATCGCCAAGGGTGGCGCGCTGGGTGCCGCCGCGACGAAGTACCAGTTGACCGTGGCGAGCGCCTCGCAAGCGCAGGCGACCGGACAGAAGCCCTCGACCGGCACACAGCCTGCGGTCGGCACGGCGGCGCGGACCCTCGCGCCCCCGCGGTCGACCTCGGTGATCACGGGTTGGAGCCTCATCTACGACTAGCGATGGCATTGGGCTGCGGCCTGATGCTGCTCGGCGGCTGCGCGGAATCGTCCGAGCAAGCCGGCCGGCGCCGTCGACCTGCGCCGCTCGCCGCGCCGGCCACGGAGCCTCCCTCGCCGCCACCGCTGTGGTGCCCAGGCGGCCTGCTCTGCGAAGACGACGCGCCGCTCGGCTCGTTCCGCGTCCCGCGCGCCTGCCAGGATCGGGTCCAGCGCGGGCCGCTGTGGTCCTGCACCATCCCCGAGGTCGCCTTCGAGCATTTGGCCGAGTTCTTCGCCAGCCGCTACGCCCCGTTGGTGCCTGCCGGACGGCGATCCTACCGCCTGCCGCCGCCGAAGGCCGCCAACGCGACTCCAGGGCCGATGCCACCGATGCTGCAGCTCGACGCCATCCACGGCGGCTGGCGCGTCCTCGCGATGCCGGGCGGAAAGCCGGTTGGCGACACACGATCCGCGCCCTCGCGTTGACGTCGGGCCCAGGCCACCTACACTCATCGAGTCGGGCGGCAAGGCCGCCGTGGAGGGTCGAGCGATGGTGCAGTTCACCGAAAACGCGGTGCAGAAGATTCGGGAGATGGCCGACGCGCAGGAATTCGCCGATCACGGCGTTCGCGTCATGGTCGTCGGTGGCGGCTGCGCCGGCTTCACCTACGACATGGACTTCGAGACCGACAAGCGCGACGACGACGAGATCAGCGAGCAGCACGGCCTGCGCGTCTTCGTCGACGCGATGAGCGCGATGTACCTCGACGGCACGACCGTGGACTACGTCGAGAGTCTGGACTTCTCCGGCTTCCACTTCGACAATCCGGCCGCGACGCGTACTTGCGGCTGCGGCTCGTCCTTCTCGTAGCCGCAGCGCGCCACACGTCGCGGAGGGTGCGCCGATGAATGCCAGCTTCTACCAACTCGAAGCCGAAGACATGCCCTGGACCTGCCATCCGGAGCAGGGCGTGAGCTACAAGCCGCTGCGCTACGACCACGACGACAAATCCGGCGCCGTCCTGATCCACATGAGCCCCGGCGCCAGCTACCCCCGCTACCGCGCCCACGCCGGCCAGGACGTCTTCGTCGTCGACGGCGAGCTCCTGCTCGGTGAGAGCGTCGCGCGACGCGGCGCCTATGTGCACGTCGCCGTCGGCGCGGAGCAATCGCCCCGAACGGCGAAGGGGTGCGTCCTCTTCGTCACGTTCCCCGGCGATGTCGAGCATCTGCGCTAACTCTGCGGCGCCAGCTTCGTTCGAACGTGCTTCCGTCTGTGCACAGCCGCTGCTAGGCTGAATAGCGGAGGTCGTCATGAGTGAGCGTCGCCGTTCCGGATTGGCAGGCATGTCGGGGATGTTCGGCCTGCTCGGACGTCGCAATAGCGAGCCCGAAGAGCGCAGGCGGACTTCGGAGGTGGCGCAGCCGCCGCGCGTCGACAATATGGAGCGTCTCGAGCGCCCACCGCGGGACATCGCGCGCCTGATGAACGACGTGCCGCTCTTCGGCGCATTGGAGATCCGTGAGCGCGAGGCCCTGGCCGAGATCGCCGAGATCGCGCGCTGCCACGGCGGAACGCAGGTCTGGAGCGCCGGCGATTCGGCCTCGCACGTGATGATGCTGCTGCAGGGCCGAATCGAGATGCGCAAGCGCATCGGTCCGGGTGTGGAGCATACCGTCCGCATCTACGGCCTCGGTGACGTCGTCGGCATCGAGGCCGCGCTCGGCGGCACGACCTACCACCTCGGCGCGTTCGCCACCGAGCGGACGGCCGCGTTGCGCTTGCCGAGCTACGAGCTGCGGCAGGTCATCGACGTCGGCAAGCCGGCCGCGGTCAAGCTCTACGCCGCGCTCGCGCTGGTCCTGGGTGATCAGCTGCGCGAAGCCACCGTGGAGGTGGTGAAATTGCTGGAGCGGGCGTCGATCATGCCCAAGACCGGCGCGACCTCGGGCGACGACGTCCTCGCTGCGCTGCTGAAGTAGCAAAGCCACGGAATTTCCGCCGGGGACAGGCCGCCCCAGCGGAATGGCGACGATGCCCGCCACGCTTGCAGCTAGCGGTGCATCCTCCTAGAAACCAAGACTGGACGCGCGTATGCGCACGGACCAGCGAGCGGCCGCATGTACGACGCAGAGAAGCTCCACCGCGACGAACTCCAGGACAAGGAGGCCAAGCGGAACGCACCCGACCTGGAGCCTGCGGCACAACAGCCCGCGCCTACTCCAGATCTTCCCGATGTTGGCGGTGCTTCCTCAGCGCTCTCCGGTGGCCTGGGGGACAAAGCCTCCGCCGCCGAGGCAGACGCCGCCCGCGTCGCGGAGCAGCAGTCCGAGCTCGAGCGTCTGAAGGCCTTGCCCGCCGGCGACCCGGCCCTCGAAGCCGCGAAGAGCCCGGACGCCCTGGACGCGTCCGTGCCAGAAGGTTCGGGACCGAGCGGTGCAGCGCAGTCCGAAGCGCAGAGCCAGACCCCGAAGCAGGAGAGCCAGGGCCAGGCAGAACTCGGCGCCCCGGCGCAGGCCGTCGACGCGTCGATGCCGGATATCGGCGCCGCGGCGCAGAAGATCGACCTCGCTTCGACCATCTCCGGCGTCGGTGAGGCCGCAGCCGCGAAGTCCGAGGCCGACGCGATCGCCGGCAAAGCCGCTGCGGAGCCCGCCGAGGCCCCCGCGCCTCAGGTCGCCGAGCCCGCGGGCGACAAGATCTCCGCCGAGCCGTCGACGCCGCTCGAAGCGACGCCGCCCGCCGCGCTCGACACGCCGGCTCCGATGACCGCGCCGGCCATTGCCGAGGCGACCCCCGAGGCTTCGCCGACCGCGCCGGTCGAGGTCGCCGCGCCGAGCGCCGACCTCGAGGCCGAGGCCGCTGCCGCGCCCGAGCCGACCCCCGCCCCCGAGGCCAGCGTCGAGGCCATTGGCGGCAGCGCGCCGACCGATGTCGCCGCGCCCGCGCCGGCCGAGATCGCTGCGCCCGATTTGAGCGCCGGCAGCGCACCCGCCACAGTGGCCCCGGAGGTCGCTGACCTCGCGCCCGCGCCGGTTGCCCAGGTGGCCGAGGCTGCGGCCGCGCCTGCGCCCGAAGTCGCCACCAGCGCCGAGCCGAAGGCCGCCGACGTCGACGTCAACGTCGCCGCCGCGCCGCAGCCGACGGTCGCTCCCGCGAGCGAAGAGATCGCCGCGGTGCAGGAACACGCCGCGCCCGCCGCGACCGCCGAGGTCGACGCGCCGGTCCAGGCACCCGAGGCCGCGCCTGCGGCCGCCGCTGCGCCCAACGTCGCCGGCGACACCGCCGCGAAGGAGCCCGAGACGGCGATCGATGCCGACGGTGGTGCCGCCGCGCCGGCCCCCGAAACGAGCGCGACGCCGCCGGCCCCGATCGAGGCCAGCTTGCCGGCTCCGGGCTCCGCTTCGGTCCAGCTCGAAGGTGGCCTGCCGGCCGAGGGCGCCGCCGTCGTCGACGCGGCCGTGTCTTCACTGCCGACCGCGCTGCCGCAGCTCGACGCCGTCCAGGCCAAGCTCACGCTGCCCGAGGTTACTGCGGACGACGCGATGAACGGCGTGCAGGCCGCCGCTGCCGACGTCCTCGGTGGCCGCGCTGCCGCCGCGCTGCAGGGCGAGACCCCCTTCGGCATGACCGCAGACCAGGCCGGCGAGCTCGCCCAGCTCCCGCCGGGTGGGCGCTCGCCCGAGAGCGTGGCGCTGATCGACGCGATGAAGGAGGTCTCGCGCTTCGACCCGAGCCAGCTGCTCGGCGACGGTGGCGTGAAGGAGGCCCTCGACCGCAGCAAGCAGGTCGCCGCACAGTCGGGTGCCGACGCGAACGCGATCCTCGGCGTCGCCCAGGAGCTGCAGGACCACGCCGGCACGATGAAGAAGCGCGTCGCCGACCTCGAGGCGCTGCGCAGCAACCCGGGCGACCGCGTCCGCGAGCTCCTCGGCGAGGGCGAAGGCATCGAGAGCGGCCTGCGGCAGAAGGCCGAGAAGGCGCTCGACACCAGCCTCGGCAGCGTCAAGGTCCACCGCGACAAGGGCGCACGCGACGTCGCCGGCGCGATGGACGCCGCGGCCTTCGCCCACGGTGAGGACATCGTGCTCGGCGAGGCCGACGCCTACACCGACAAGCGGCGCGAGCTCGTCGTCTTCGAGGAGCTGGCCCACGTCGCGCAGATGAAGGGTGGCTCTGCCGCCCGCAGCGGCATCTCGGCGCCGACCGACAAGGCCGAGAAGATGGCCAAGGCCGCCGCGCAGCAGATCGCCGAGGGCGGCCGGGTCGAGGGCCTCGAGGCCGACCGCGAGCGTCGCGCCATCTACCGCAACGAAGGTGGCAGCGAGTCGACCGCGGCCGAGACGACCTTCCCCGAGCAGGTCGTGGTCAGCCTCGGTGGCCGCTCGGTGACCGTGAAGCTGCCGAAGGCGCCGGTCGAGAGCAGCAAGCTCGTCAACCTGCCTTCGATGAACGTTCCGGGTCTGACCATCAACCCGAACGCCACGTTCTTCTTCGACACCTCGACCGGCGCGTTCAAGAGCGGCAAGACCAGCGGAACGATCCAGCTCGGCAATACGCTCAAGACCGATAGCCGTGACATCACCATCGCGAAGTCGGGTCAGATGACGGCGACCTTCCAGGACGCCAACCTGCGCCTCGGCAGCCTGATCGACGCGCATATCGACGCGAGCGTCGGGCCGAACGGTGTCAGCGCGCACGGCACGCTCGGCGTCGCCGACCTCAAGGGCGACCGCCTCGCCGAGTGGCTGAAGAGCGGCACGCTCACGGTCGACGTCGACGGCTCCGGCACGGTCAGCGGCTCCGGCAGCCTCGGCATCGAGGCCTCGCCCTTCTCGTCCGGCACGCTCGCCGCGACCATCAACGGCGAGAACCTCGAAGGCACCGTCTCGATCCAGCAGAGCGCCGACATCGCTCTCGGCGACACGGCGCGCCTGCAGAAGGGCGCGCTGACCGGCAAGCTCACGGGCTCCTCGAACCTCGAGATCACCGGCGACCTCGACCTCAAGGTCGCCGCGTTGCCGAACGGGCAGGGCATCGGCTCGATCACCTGGACCGGCGAAACCAAGCAGATCAACGGCGAGGCCGTCTTCGAGTCGGAGGGCGAAAATCGCCTCGAGCCGGTCGTCTTCTCCAAGGCCAGCCTCTCCGGCAACATCACCGACACGACCCTGACCCGGATGGACGGCAGCGGCCAGGCCGTCTACGACGACGTCTTCGAGGGCGCGTTCCAGGGCGGCATCGACCTCTCCGGCCGCAAGGTCGACATGGTGCTCTCCGGCGGCTTGAAGCAGCCCATCGACCGCTCGCCGGTCACCGTCTCGGGCGGTGATTTGACGATCGAGGTGCAGGGCGGCGCGCTGGTCTCGACCGCCGGCAAGGTGGACTTCCAGCTCGCCGACTTCATGAAGGGCACGGCGGTGCTCGAGGCCGGCACCACCAAGGACAATATCAACGCCACGGCGACCGCGGCCTTGGTCGCGGCGCACAGCTTCGACGAGATCACGCTGAGCAAGGGCGCAGCGACCGTCGTCGTGCGTGGCACCCAGGTCGAGATCACCGGCGGCCACGTCGACCTCGATTTCCGCTCCGGCACCGCTACCGGCAAGCTCGACCTCGCGCCGTCCAACCCCTACGAGCAGCTCACCGGCGTCGGCAAGGCGAAGATCAAGACCGGGCAGGCCTTCGGTCAGCTCAAGGTCGAGGAAGGCGCCGTCGACGTCGACGTGCAGAAAAAGCACCTGGTCTCGGCCCAGGGCAATATGAAGTTCAGCACGCAGGACAAGTTCGCCGGCAACCTCGCCTTCGACGCGCGGCAGAATTTCGCGACGATCTCGGGCACCGCGTCGTCGTGGCTGACCAAGGACGAGGCGATCGGCCAGGAAGTCTCGCTCAAGGCCGACGAAGCGACGCAGTTCACGCTGCAGATCACCGACTCGGCCTTCGACACGATGCAGGGCCCGGTGAAGTGGGCCCACCCGAAGTTCGAGGGCACGCTCAACGTCGAGACCCCCGTCACCGCGCTGAACCTGGTCACCGGCAAGGGCCCGGCCGACGTCAAGGAGCGCTTCCGCATCGGCGAGGCGCCCGGCGGTCAACTCTTCGCCAACCCCGGCAGCAAGCTCACCGGTCATTTCGACGGCGGCCTGTTCAAGGGCGTCAGCGGCACGCTGCAATGGCAATACCACCAGTGGCTCGGCGGCAAGGCGAATATCGAGGAGCCGATCCAGGCCATTGGCATCGACCAGCTCTCGGGTGACCTCTCGGCGCAGATCATCGCGCCGAAGCTGCTCGACAACGGCTCGGACATCCGCCTGCTGCCCGGCGAAGAGGGCTCGCTGACGGTCCGCCTGCAGGACGGCAAGCCGCACCAATACAGCGGCACGGTCGACTTCCGCTTCAAGGATTTCGCCGAGGGCAAGGCCACGGTCGCCGGTGAGATGCTGGACTTCAACCAGCTCCAGGGCGCCACGGTGCTCAAGGTCGTCGCCGAGAAGGCGATGAGCGGCCAGGCCGGAATGACCCTGATCGAGGGCGGCGCGCTCTCGGCGACGGTCGAGAATTCGACGATCCTCGACTTCACCGGACCGACCCAATTCCGCTTCGGCGATTGGCTCGAGGGCTCGGTCACGGCCGAGGCCGGCTCGCGCTTCTTCGACGGCGTCACGGGCAAGGCGACCGGCACGATCAAGTCGACCCCGCCGATGAGCAGCGGCGATTTGAAGATCGAGAAGGGCGGCACCGCCAAGATCGACCTCGTCACCGCCACCCAGCCGACCGCCTACGAGGCCGGTTCGCAGCTCAACTGGAAGCTCAGCGAGTGGCTCGGCGGCAGCATCGACATCGGGCAGCGCACCGCCTTCGGCAGCATCAGCGGCCAGGCACAGGGCGGCGTGCTGAAGGAGAAGGCGCTCGAGGGCAACCCCGGCATCACGCTCCTGCCCTCCAAGGGCCTCGAGGTCACGTTCTCGAACAATACGCCCACCAGCTTCGGCGGCTCGACCGCGGCGCGGGTGCAGGAGTGGGTCGAGGGCAAGCTGAATATCGAGGGCGCCGCGGGGCCGACGCTCTTCTCCGGCAAGCTCGAGGGCGCTCTGATGGGCACCTTCAACGCCACGGACGTCCTGGACTTGGTCCCGGGCGGCGGCGTCTCCGTCACCGTGCTCGCCAACCAGGCGCAGGACATCCAGGGCGAGATCCCGTTCCAATACGGCGAAGGCAGCAAGTGGCTCGGCGGCACCGTCACGGCCGGCACCTCGCAGAAGTTCCGCTCGATCCAGGGCCCGGTCAGCAAGGCCACGGTCATCGAGGAGAAGTCGCTCGGCGGCCACTTCACGTTGAAGAAGGGCGGCGAGATCACGTCCGATATGGCCAATAGCACGATCTCGAAGATCGGCGGCAGCATCAACTGGGAGGTCGCCAGCGGCGGCAAGGCCTGGATCGGCGGCAAGCTCGCGCTCGAAGGTGAGCAGACCCCGCAGATGTTCAGCGGCAAGATGGAAGGCGCCCTGCTCGACGACAAATCGATCGGCGCGAACCTCACCCTGAAGAAGGGCGGCGCCATCACCGGCACGATGACCCGCAACGAGCCCGTGACCTTCGCCGGCACGTTCGCGTGGCAGTTCGCCGATTGGCTGGCCGGTACGCTCGAAGTCCCGTCCGAGATGCCGCTGACGACTGTCGCCGGCAAGTCGACCGCGTCGCTGCTCGAGGAGCACCACGTCCAGGGCAACGTCTACCTGCGCGAGGGCGGCAACTTCAACGTCGACATCGCCAACGCCGACGTCACCAAGGTCTACGGCAACGTGCCGTGGCGGCTCGAAGACTGGATCCAGGGCACGGCCAAGGTCACCGACGGCACCACCGACCGGATCACCGGCAGCGGCAAGGCCAGCATCACCGGCCCGGGGCGCTGGTACCGCGAAGGCGCGCCGGAGCAGATCAAGCTGCACCCGGGAGGCTCGCTCGAGGCCGAGATCGATCAGGCCGGCGAAGTCAGCTTCAGCGGCAAGGTCAACGCCGAGCTCGGCAAGGAAGGCAAGACCGCCAGCCTGCACATGGGCAAGGGCGGCAACGCCGAGAGCGTCAAGGGGCCGCAATACAAGGGCACCGTCACCGGCGGCCTGCTCAGCGCGACCAAGGTCCCGACCAAGCTGGCGCTGAAGAAGGGCGGCAACCTCACCGCCCGCGTCGACGGCGATATCCAGGGCATCGAGGGCGTCTTCCTCTACGGCTTCGGCGGCGACGAGGAATTCCTGGTCGGCCAGCTCACCGTCGCCGGCGCGACCAACTTGGGCGAGGTCAAGGGCGACGTCACCGGCACGATCAGCAAGGAGCAGAAGCGCGGCGACCTGTCGATCCTCACGGGCGGCTCGGTCTACGGCAAGCTGCTCGGGCCGAATAGCCTCAAGCTCGAGGGCGGCAGCTTCGGCTACCGCTACAGCGACTTCCTCGAAGGCCAGATCGAGATCAACGGCTCGCTCGACTTCTCCAGCGACGCCGGTCCCGACTTCACCGGTGGTGCGACCGGCACGCTGACCCGCGACGTCGACGTCGGCGGCGGCTTCGCGCTGAAGAAGGGCTCTGCGGCAGAGCTGCACTTCCAGAACAACGTCGCCGACAAGGTCTGGGGTTCGCTCGGCTTCCGTTGGGACAAGCAGCTCAGCGGCAAGATCCAGGTCGAGCAGGGCGCCTCGAACTTCGAGAATATCAGCGGTGACGCGAAGGCCCGCCTCGACCGCAACCTCGAGCTCGGCAAGCTGAAGCTGCAGCGGGGCTCGGCGTTGAAGTCGCGCTTCGAGCAGAACGCTCCGACCACGCTCGAGGGCAAGGTCAGCTTCCGCTACGACGACGAGATCGTCGGTTCGGTCCAGCTCGAGCCGACCTCGTCGCTCGAGAGCATCAGCGGTGCCGCCAAGGGCTCGATGATCAAGCAGCATCCCGTCCCCGGGAGCTCGCTGACCATCGAGCCGGGTGGAACGCTGTCGGCCAACGCCGTCAACAGCGAGCTGCAGGACCTCGCCGGCAAGGTGAACTGGGCCTATGGCGACCTCGGCTGGCTCAAGGGCACGGTCGAGCTCGCCAGCGGCAACCTCGACAGCGTGCAGGGCAAGGTCACCGGCCGCATCGCGATCGAGAAATTCCTCACCGAGGACCTGCGCCTGAAGCAGGGCGGCAAGTTCTCCGCCAACTTCGACGGCGCGTCGATGACGGGCTTCGAAGGTCAGATCGCCATCGTCTATGGCGGCTGGATCGATGGCGCGGCGCAAATCTCCGGCGGCTCGCTCGAGCAGCTCGACGGCGAGGTCACGGCCACGACCCAGACCCGCAAGGAGATGGGCGACAAGGCCTTCCTCAAGCCCGGCGGCTCGGTCAAGGCCGTCTTCGCGGCGTCCTCGCTGCAGA
>JACKFC010000055.1 GCA_020632665.1 Deltaproteobacteria bacterium | reverse complement strand
TTCGCCGACCCCGGCATCGCCGTCGACCTGCGCGGCCTGCGCTACGCTGTCACCGGCGCGACCTCGGGCATCGGCAAGGCGACCGCGCTCGGCCTGTTGCAGCGCGGGGCGCACGTCGAGGTGCTGGCGCGGCCCGGCGGCAAGGCCGACGCGCTCGCCGCGCAGGCCGAAGCGCTCGCGCCCGGCCGGCTGACGCTCTGGCATGCCGACCTCGCCGACCTCGACGCCACCATCGCCGCGGCGCAGGCGCTGCGCGCGGCCTGCCCGCAGCTCGACGGCCTCGCGCTGAACGCCGGCCTGCTCGCGCCGAACCGCCACCTCGGGCCGCAAGGGGTCGAGCAATCCTTCGCGGTCCACGTCGTCACCGCGACGCGGCTGCTGCTCGAGCTGCGCCCAGCGTTGGCAGAGGCGGCACGGCTGCGTGGCGAGGCCCGCGTCGTCTGGGTCAGCTCGGGCGGGATGCTGCTCGAGGCCATCGACGTCGACGACCTCGGCTGGCTGCATCGCCCATGGGACGGCACCCGCGCCTATGCGCAGGCCAAGCGGGTGCAGGTCGTGCTCGCCGAGCATTTCGCGGCGGCGCTGGCGGGCGACGGCATCCGGGTCGACGCGATGCATCCGGGTTGGGCCGATACGCCGGGCGTCGAGCGCTCGTTGCCGCGCTTCCGCCGCGCCCTGGGCAGCTTGTTGCGCGACGCCGAGGCCGGCGCCGATACGCTGCTCTGGCTGCTGGCGACCGCGGAAGAGCGTGGCGCGTCGGGGAGCTTCTTCTTCGACCGGGCGGCGGTCGCGACCGAGCCGCTGCCGTGGACCCGGACCCGCCCGGCAGATCGCGAACGGATCGTCGACGAGGTGCTGGCGTTGGCGGAGGGAGCCGGCGCGGAGCCCTGAAGTGCGGCGCTAGAGCTGGCCACCATCGGTCAAGACGGCGTCGACCGCGGCGAGGACCGCCTCCACCTCGTCCAGGCCGTTCGGCCAATGCGGCGCCAAGCGGAGCAGCCCGTCTGGGCTCGCGACGGAGATGCCCTGGCGGGCGAGCGCGGCGGACCAGAGGGGCGCGTCGGCCGTCGGGGGGACCAAGCTCAAGATGCCCGAACGCGCGTCGGGATCCGCGGCCCGCATGCTGATGAAACCGCGGCCGAGCAGGCCGGGCTCGATGGCGTCGTGAAAGGCCTGGACGTGGTCGTAGATCGCCGCCTGCCCCAGCTCGTCGAGCAGGCCGAGGCTGGCCTGCAGCGACGCGGTGCCGAGGACGTTGGGCGCGCCGCCTTCGACCATGCGCGCCGTCTTGTGAATCGGCCGATCGTAGCGGAGCAGCCCGGCGCCCTTGGAGAGGAAGTCGAAGCCGTGGTCGTGGCTCATCCACGCCGCGACTTCCGGGCGCAGCCGCGCGGCCGCCGCCGGCTCGACGTAGAGCACGCCGAGGCCCTCGGGGCCCATCAGCCATTTGTGGCCACCGGCGGCGAGGTAGTGGATGCCCATCGCGCGGACGTCGAGCGGGACCACGCCGAGGGCCTGGATGGCGTCGACGAAGAGCTCGCAGCCGTGCGCGGCGCAGGCGGCACCGATCGCGGCGAGGGGCATCCGCAAGCCGGTCTGGAATTGCACCGCGCTGACGGCGCAGAGCCGCACGCCACGGGCCAACTCCTGGCGCAGCGCGGCGAGCGCCGCCTCGGGCGCGGTGCGGAAGGCGTCGGCGTCTTGCCAGACGATCTCCAGACCGTGCCGCCGGGCGGCCTGCTGCCAGGGCGTGACGTTGGTCGGGAACTCGCCGCGGAAGAGCAGCACGCGGTCGCCGGGCTGCCAGGGCAGGCAGAGCGCGACGTCGACGACGCCGGTGGAGGTATTGGCGACCAGGGCGACGTCGCCCTCACCGGCGCCGATCCAGCGCGCGAGGGCGCTGCGCAGCGCGTCACGGCGCTGCATCTCGTCGACAAACGCCGCGAGCCCCCGGCTGGCGTAGTTGTCGAGGCAGGCGAGGACCGCGTCGCGCACCGGCTCGCTCGGCGGCGAGATCGCGGCGTGGTTGAGGTAGGAGCGCGGTTGCAGACGCGGAAAGAGGCTGCGGTCGCCGAGCCGGGCCCGGCTCATTTGCGACCCTGCGCCGGCTTGCGCGCTCGCTCCAACGCCTCGAGCCGCTTCTCCAGCGCCTCGATATGGGCCTGCTGCCGCTGCACCGTCGCGACCGCCATGCTGAGGTAGCCGTAGAGGTCGACCTTGCCGTGCGCGCCGTCGACGGCGGGGCTGCCGGGATCGTCGTCGATGATGAAGCCGAGCTGTCGGCGGCCGCCCTCGGGCACGGCGCGGTAGCGCCACGACGCCACCTTCATCGCCAGCAGCCGCTGGGCGAGGCGCTCGGCCTCGGCGGCGTCGACGTAGCGGATCTCGGTCTTGTAACGCGCCAGCGAGATCGGGCAGCCGCCGGGGTTCTGTTTCGGGTCCTTGTCGGCGCAGACCAGCAGCGCGTTGCAGGTATCGTGCGGGTCGCATTTCTCGCCCGCGTTGCCGCACTCCGCGCCGGCCTTCTGGTCGCTGCAATCGGTCACGCCGGACTTCTGCTTCCAGCCTGAGCAGACCGGATCGCCGCAGGTCTGGAACCACGAGAGCTTGGCGCACTCGCCCTTGGTCGCGACATTGACGCCGACGTTCGAGGCCGCGCAGGCGTTGCCGTAGGTCTTGCCGTCGCAGCCGCAGACCGGGTCGTAGACCATGTCGCACGCATCCGGCTTCTTCGCGCACTTGCCCATGCCGGTACAGGTGCCCTCGGCGCGGGCGCAGTAGAGCCCTTTGTCGCATGGCATGATGCTGCTCATCACCTCGTTGCACGGATCGCCGACCTGACCCCATTGCACGCCGCCGCCATCGCCGGACGCGTCGGTGCTGCCCGTATCGGTGCTGCCCGTATCGGTGCTGCCCGTATCGGTGGCGCCCGTGTCGGCGGTGCCGGTGTCGGCGGTGCCGGTGTCGCCCGCGCCTGTGTCGGCGGTGCCCGTGTCCGACGAACCCGTGTCGGACGAACCCGTGTCGGACGACCCGGTGTCGTCCTTCACGTCGATGCTGCCAGCCTCGTCCAGGACGTCGCCGCCACCGGCGCCGCTGCCGCCGTTCTCGCTGCCACATGCCGCCAACATCAGGCAGCACGCCACCATCGCCATCTCGGGTCGGGCCTGCAATCGCATCGTCGCCTCCGTGGCGGGGCCCCTCGCACACCGCCTCGCGGACAAACTAGCACCCTCGCGTGGCGGCGTCAGGGTCGTGGTGCGGTGGTGGTGCCGAGCAGCCGGAGCCAATGCGGTCGGGCGGCTTCGGCGAAGGGCGCTTCGACCGAGTGGCCGATCCCGTCGAGGCTGAAGGTGTGGCAGCGCTGGTCCGAGACGCCCGCGCAGATGCCAGCGGCCTGGCCACGGCAGCGCGCCTCGGAGCAGCCGACCGCGACCATGCCGCCAGCGGCGAGGTAGCGGCGCAGCGGACGTCCGCGCAGCTGGGGCGCGCCGCCCTCCCACAGCAGCAGGCGGGGGTAGCGCGCGGGGTTGCACACGGCCAGGACCGCGGCGCGCGAGCCGCCGAGCGAAAAGCCGACGAGGGTGGCGTCCTGCTGCGCGACGCGGTCCCCGAGCGCGGCGAGCAACGCGGCGCGGGCGGCTTCGACTTCGGCGGCGGTGGCGGCGGGGTCGCCCCAGCCCCAGCGCGGATCTGCGGGCGAGACGTCGCGCCGAGGCGTCCCGGCCGGGCAGAGCAGGACTGCCCCGCCGGGTTGGTCCGGCGCCGGCGCCGCCCACGCTGCCAGGTGCCGACACATCCACTCCGGCCGATCTGCCGAGCTGTGCAGCGCGATCACCAGCGGCAGCCCGCGCCCCTCTCGCGGCGCACGATAGACGGCCTCGCCGTAGCCGGGCACCGCCAGCCGCACCACCTCGACCGCGGGCGCCGCGGGGCGCGGCGGCAGCGCCACGGTGGGGGGTGGTCGATCTGCACGCGGCACGGTCGTCGAAGGCAACGGAGCCGGAGACGGCAACGAAGGCGACGGCGCGGCGGACGTTGGCGCATCGTCACGAAAGAGCGGGTCGTCGGCGCGACGGGTGCCGGCACAGCCCGCGAGCACGGCAGGCAGGGCGACGGCGAGCAGGACGAGGGCACGAGCGTGCAGGGCGAACTCCCGAGGCGAGGGGAGCCGCAGGATGCCGAGGCGAGGCTACTTCTTCCAGCAAGCGCGGGTCTTGCTGGCAAGGGCGCTGCCGGCACCTCCGACCTTGAGCAATTTGAGCAGGTTGTCGTTGGCGAAGCGGATATTGTCGGCGTTGGCGTTGGGGTTGAGCGCGATATAGGTCGCGATCCACTCGGCCTGCTCGAGATCCTTGGTCGCCTTGACCTTGGCGACGATGGCGTCGTTGCGCGCGCCGAGGTTGTTGTGGACCAGGTAGTCCGCGGTCTTGCGCATGGTCTCGTGCAGCTGCGGCCGCAGGGCGTCGGGAGCCGGCGCAGAGGGCGTCGCCAGGCCGAGGCCGAGCTTGGGCTGGGCGTCGTGCTCCAGACCGGTGAGCCAGCGGTTGACGGGCAGCGTCTGCTTGCTCTTCTTGCCTTTGCGCGGGCTGACCTCGATCGTGATCGGCTGGGTCAGGGTCCATTTGTGGACCTTCACGCCGTAGCTGTGCTCGGCGTAGACGGGCTGCTTCACGGTCGGCTTGGCCGAGGCCAACTTCTTGCGCAGGTTGGCTGCTTTTTCCGCGAATTTTCGCGCGTCGTTCTGATGCGCGATGCGCGATTTGCACGGGCCGCTCCCGGAGCAGCGGATACTCGCCGCCGCCTTGTGCTTCCAGGCGGTCTCTTTGTCCCAGTACGCGATCTCCTTTTGCAGCTTCGGGATGTCCGGGTTGGCGACGACCTTCTGCCCGCTGACGTAGCGACCCGAGCGGCTCTCTTGCGTCACGGCGTGGTCGAATTTCTCGGCCTCGAGGTGGAAGCGGACGACCACGTCGGCGCTGGCCGCGTCGGGGGCGAATTGCACCGCCGGGCCATAGGTGCCGTCCCGCGCGGCTTGCGCCATCGCGGTGGCCAACTCGGCCTGACCGGGGCCACCGGCGACCTTGCCCTTCTCGACGAAGACCTTGACCAACCACGGCTTGGCGACGTCGGTGGCGAGGGCGCAGATCTTGGCGTCGGTCTCTTGCTGCACCTGCGTGCTCGGAGCGCCGTAGGCCGCGGCCAGCCGGGCCGCAGCGCAAGCCTTGCGGCCAGCGGCCTCGTCCTCGCGCGCCGGTGTGGTCGCTTGTGCCCAGGCCTGCAGCCGCTGGTCGAGCGCGTGCTGGTGGTTGGCTCGCTTGCGATCGATCTCCTCGCGGAGGCCCTTGGGCAGCGCCGCGGGGATCTTGTTCATCACCGAGCAGAGCTGCACCGCGGTGCCGAAGTCGCGCTTGCCGGCGCTGGCGTCGGCGAGCCGCTCCAGGGTGTACCAGAGCTTGCGCATGCGGCCGTGCCATGCGCCGTAGCGGAGGAGCTGCTTCTCCCGCTCGAGTGTGAAGCTGGCCGCGGCGTCGTCCCAGCGCTTCTCCTTGATGGCGGCGTCGTGCTCACCGAGGAAGTCCTCGAGGACCTTCTTCTCCGCGGCCTGTTCCTGCGCGCGGCGCTCGCGGGCCCGGGCCTGCAAGATCTGCAAGCAGCCGGTCTGGGTCAGCAAGAGGAGCAACGCCACCGCGAAGACGCGGGGCGAGGGGAACGAACGCGGCATCGAGCCTCCGGTACGTTGTGCGTCGAGGGGCCGGAGGGCACGGCCCGGAAGGAGGCTGCCGATCCTGCGCCCTTCTTCCACCCTGCACCGATCAGACACCCACCCCTGCGCCGATCGGACATCGAGCAGGCGGGAGGGTGCGCCATTTCGGCGCACGACGCGCGAGAAATTGCAGTTTCCGTGCCGGCTTGACGATTTTCGCTTGGCACCACACCATCGGGAGTTCCGCCCTCCCTGCGGGAGCGTCGAAGGTCGCCGAGGTCCCCACCATGCCGCGCGCTGCAGGCGAAGAAGTCCGGGTTCATGCCTCCGGCGCGGCAGCGGCCGGTCGGCCAGACGTGGTGCGGCTCCTCGCCCCGATCGCCGAAGGACCCCTCGGCGCGCTCTGGCGCGGCGCCTGGGGCGAAGAGCCGGTCGTGGTCGACTCACGGACCGGCCCCGCCTCCTGGACGCCGGACGCGCCGCCCACACCCTGGCTGGGGGTGGCCGGCGACGTCGCCCTCCCCGAAGGACGCGGCGCGCTCTACGTCCCATGGCGCGGCGAGCTGCTCGAACAGGCGTTGGGTGCCGGTCCGATCGCGACGATGCCGCCGCCGAGGGCGTTGAAGATCGCGATCCAGGTCGCCCGCGCGCTCTGCTGGCTGCACGAACAGGGCCGTGTGCACCACGGCCTGACCCCGGACCACGTCTTGCTCGGCGACGACGACCAGGTCGCCCTGCTCGGCGTCGGCCACAGTCGACCCTTGGGCCGCGAACACAGCGAGGGCCTCGACGAGCGGCGCGGCGAGAGTGCGCTCTGCTATCTGGCGCCCGAGCAAACCGGCCGCGTCGGTCGTCCCGCCGACGCGCGGACCGACCTCTACGGCCTCGGCGCCCTGCTCTACCGCCTGCTCGGCGGCCAGCCGCCGGCAGCGGGGCGCGACCGGCTGGAGACGATGCACGCGATCATCGCGCGTCCGCCGGCGCCCCTGCCGATCGACCGCAAGCTGAACGCCCTGGTCGGCAAGCTCCTCGCCAAGGATGCGCTCGACCGCTACCAAACCGCGCGCGGCGTGCTCGACGATCTCGAGCGCTGCCTCGCCGCCGTCTCGGCCAACCTCGACCTCGGCCAGATCGAGCTCGGTAGCCGGGACCGCAGCGGCCACGTCGTGCTACCGGACGCCCTCTACGGCCGCGACCTCGAACGGGCCAGCCTCCTCGCGGCCTATGCCGAGGCCGAGGGCGGGGCGGTGCGGACCGTGCTGGTCGCCGGCGTCGCAGGCAGCGGGAAGAGCAAGCTGATCGCCGAACTGCGACAATCCGCCGAGATCGTGCTTTGGGGCAAATTCGACCCGACCGACGGCGGCAGCCCCTACGCCGCGCTCGGTCGTGCCATCGACGCGGCGCTGACCCGTGCCCTCGGCCAGAGCGACGCGGCGCTGCGGGCCCTGCGCAGCCGGGTGCAGGCAGCGGTCGGCGATGAGATCGACGCCCTGCTGCCGGTGTTGCCGCGGCTGCCCTTGTTGGTCGGCCCGGTGGGAGAGCGGCAGCGTTTCGAGCCCGAAGCGGAATTGCTCCGTCTGCAGCGCGCCACCGCCGGCATCTTGCGCGCCCTCACGCCGGACGCGCAGCCGATCGTGCTGGTCATCGACGACCTGCAGTGGGCCGACACCGCGACCTTCCGCATGTTGAGCGCGCTGGCCGAGCTGCTGCCGCGCTTGTTGTTGGTCGGCGCCTATCGGCTCGAAGAGGTCGACGGCGAGCACCCGCTGCGCGACTTCGCCAGCGAGCGTCGGGCGCAGCAGATCGAGTTGGGTGAGATCGACGAGGCGGCCGTTGCGGCTTTCGTCGCTGCGGCGCTCTCCTCGCCGGTCGCCGCGGTCCGCGACCTCGCCGCCGAGCTGCGCACCCGCACCCGCGGCAACCCCTTTCACCTGCGGTGGTTCCTCCGCGAGTTGGACCGTCGCGACGCGCTCACCCGCGGCGCCGACCATGCTTGGCGGGTCGAGCTGCGCGACGGCGAAGCGGTGGGCGTCGCCGCCAACGTGGCGGAGCTGCTCGCTGGGCGCATTGGCGAGCTCGATCCCGCGGTTCAACGGCTTCTCCACGCCGCCGCCGTGATGGGTACCTGGCTCGACCCGCCGCTGCTCGCCACTGCGCTCGCGCTCGACCCGGTGACCATCGAGCAACAACTCGGCGCGGCGCTGCAGGCGGAGATCCTCGAGGCGCTCCGGGGTGGCGGCGAGCGCCGCTACCGCTTCGCCCACGACCGCCTGCGCGAGGCCGCGCTCACCTCGATCGACGTGACGCAGCGCAATTCGCTCTCGTTGGCGCTCGGCCGTGCGCTCTGGCAGCGCGACGACGCCGATCCCTTCGATGTGGCGGCGCTGCTCAACCCAGTCGCGGCCGACCTGGACGACACCGAGCGGGCGCACTTGGTCCAGATCGACCTCGTAGCAGCCGACCGGGCGCTGCGGGCCCGTGCAGTCGACGCCGCCTTCCGTCTGCTCGAGGCGGCGTGGTCGCTGCTCGGCGACGACCCCTGGCGCACCCACCACGCCGAAGCGCTGCGCTGCCGCGACCTGCAGGCCGAGGTCGCCTTTCAGCGCGGCAAGCCGCAGCAAGCGATCGCCGTCTGCAGCGAGATCTTGGCCAAGACCGAGCAAGGCCTCGAGCAATCGAACGCGCTGCTGTTGCTGCAAGCCGTCCACGGCAACTCCGGCAACGTGAAGGAGGCCCTCGACGCCTGCTACCGACATTTCGAATTGATGGGCGAGAAGATGCCGCGCAAGGCGAGCATGGGCGCGATGCTGCTCGAGCTCGGCCGCGCGATGTGGGAGCTCCGTGGCCGCGACATCGCCGCGCTGCTCGACGCGCCGCCGATGCAGGACGAGCGCAAACTCGCCGTGCTCCGCGGCGTCAGTAGCGCGTCGGCGACCGTCGATTCGCCCTTCGGCGTGATGCAGCGGGCGATCCGCTCGATGCGGCTGACGGTGCAGCACGGCCCGACCCGCTATTCCGGCTTCGCCTTCTCGACCTACGGCGGCATGCTCTGCGGCCCGCTCGGCAAGATGGAGCAAGGCGATCGCTTCGGCCGGCTCGGCCTCGAGCTGGTCCGCCGCTTCGAAGCGGACGATATCGAGAACCGGGTCCTGACCAACTACTACACCTTCGTGGCGCATTGGACCCACCCCTTCCGCGACTGCATGCTCGGCCTGGAAGAGGCCGTGCGCTCAGCCCGCCGCGCCGGCGATTTCACCTTCCTGCCCGGCGCGATGCAGTTCCTCACCCAGATGCGCACGCTCCAGGGCGGCGACCTGCAGGCGGCCTTGCGGGACGCCCGCAGCCAAGCGCGCGAACTGCACGCCGACGTCCACAACCAGCACCGGGTGCAGGGCTACGAGCGCCTGCTCGAGCTGCTCTGCGATCCGGAGCTGGCCGACCTCGACGGCAAGGCGGCGATGGCCCGCTTCGAGGGGCTCGAGCACCGCGACGACCAATTCACCACCGTCCAGCTCCTGTCGCTGCGCGGCGCGGCGGCCTGGTATGTCGGGGACCTCGCGACCGCCCGACGCGAATTCGACCAGGCGCGGCCGCTGCAGGACGCGCTCTTCTGCATGCCCCTGCTGCCCTGGGCGCGGCTCTACGACGCCATCTCGGCACTCGAAGCCGACGCCCCCGGCGCAGTGAAGCTTGCCCGCAAGACGCTGCGCTGGCTGCGGCCGCGCGCCAAGGTCGCGCCCTTCAACCTGGGCCACGCCCAGGCGCTGATCGAGGCCGAGTTGGCGGCCCACCTCGGCAAGCCGGCGCAAGCGCTGGCCCACTACGCCGACGCGATCGAGCAATCCGAGCGCAACGGCTTCCGCCTCGACCACGCCACCGCGCGTTGGCGGCTGGCGGCGCTGCACGAGCGCGCCGGGCGGACCGCGGTTGCGGCCGACGAGCGGCGCGAAGCGACGCTGACCCTGCGCGCGATCGGTGCGCACGGCATGGTCAAACGCCTGCTGCAGCGCCAGGCGGCGATGCGCCTCGAAGCCGCCGAGGCCGGCGGGCTCGACGTCGACGTCGAGACCCTGGTCCGCGCCGGTGCGGTCATCGCCTCGGAGCTGCAGATCGACCGCCTCCTGGCCCGCCTCACGTCGCTCTTGCTGCAGAACGCCGGCGCACAGCGGGCCCTGCTGATCACCCAACACGACGGCATCTGGCGGGTCGACGCAGAAGAGGGCCCCGAGGGCTATCGGCAGCCGGAGCTCGCGCTCGAAGGCGCCGGCGAGCTGCTCTGCCTCGCGGCCGCGCGATATGCCCTCCGCACCGGCCAGGTCGTGCGCGTGGACGACGCGGCGCGCAGTGAGCACTACCGCGACGACCCCTACGTCGCCGCCACCAGCGCGCGCTCGTTGCTGGCCATCCCGCTGCGCCGTGGCGGCGAGGCTTCGGGCTTGGTCTACCTGGAGAATCGCCTCTCGGCGGGCGCCTTCGACGCGGCGAAGGTCCGCGCCGTCAGCCTGCTCGCCGGGCAGATCGGCTTCGCCATCGACAACGCCCGCCTCTTCGACGAGACGCAGGCGCTCAAGGTCGCCTCGGAGCGCTTCGTGCCGAAGCAGATGCTCGAGGTGCTCGGCCGCGGCGATATCCGCCACGTCGGCGTGGGCGATTCGGTCGAGGGCACGATGACGGTGCTCTTCTCCGATATCCGACGCTTCACCACGCTCTCCGAGGGGCTGACGCCGAAGGAGACCTTCGCCTTCGTCAACGAATACTTGGCGCGGATGGAGCCGGTGATCACGCGGCACGGCGGCTTCATCGACAAATACATCGGCGACGCGATCATGGCCGTGTTCCCGGGCGACGCCGACGACGCCGTGCGCGCCTCCGCCGCGATGCTCGGCGAGCTGGCGACCTACAACGCCGAGCGCGCCGGCCCGGACGTCGCGCCGCTGGAGATCGGGATCGGCCTGCACCGCGGCCCGCTGATGTTGGGCACGGTCGGCGGCGTCAACCGGATGGAAGGCACCGTCATCGGCGACACCGTCAACCTCGCGTCGCGGGTCGAGTCGATGACCAAGACGCTCGGCATCCCGCTGCTGGTCAGCGCACCGACCATCGCCGCGCTGCGCCGTCCTGACGCCTTCCGCTTCCGCGCCGTCGGCAAGCAGAGCGTGCGCGGCCGCGACGAAGCGGTCGAGCTCTTCACCCTCGACCGATAGGGCCCACCGCCATGCACGTTCCCGTCACCACCCTCTACGCCGGGCTGCTCGGCCTGATGCTGCTCGGCCTCTCGGCCTTCGTCGTGCGCGCGCGCGGGCTGTACAAGACCTCGCTCGGCACCGGCACGGACCGCCGGATGGAACAGGCCGTCCGGGTCCACGCGAATTTCGTCGAGTACGTGCCGTTGATCGTGGTGCTGATGCTCGCCGCCGAAGCATCCTCGGCTCCCACGGGGCTGCTGCACGGCTGCGGTGCGACCCTGGTCCTGGCGCGCACGCTGCACGCCTTCGGCTTGGCCCGCACGCACGGCCGCTCGTTCGGCCGCTGGTGGGGCACAGCCCTCACCTGGACGGTGCTGCTGGTGCTGGCGGTGACCGACGTCTGGCTCGCGCTCGGCTGACGGGCGTCAGCGAATCCAGAAGAACGTGGTGTTGCTGTTGACGCCGCCCTTCTTCACGCCGTTGCCGGCCGTACCCGACCAGCCGCCGCCCCACGAGCTGCAGCCGTCGTTGTTGCCGCCGCCGCCCTTGCCGCCGTAGTACGAGCCCGTGCCCTGCCAGCCCTTGCTGTTGCAGCCGCAGACGTTGGACGACTCGCCCTTCTGCTTGACCGCCCAGCTGGTGTCGCCCGGCACCAGCGCGCCGGCGTAGGCGCGGCAGAACGCCGCGTCGTTCGGGCCGGTGAGCTGGGCGTTGAGGTCGGCGTCGTTCGAGGTGAACGAGGAGAGCGGGATCATCTCACCGTTGCTGCCCTGGGCGGTGACGGCCTTGTTGGCGACCGTATTGGCGAAGAGGTCGGCGCTCGCGGTGAACTTCTGGTAGCGGTACGCCTTGGCGGCGGTGCACCAAGTCAAGCGGCCCTCGGTGTAGCGGTCCTTGTAGGCGAAACGCGGCCCGATGAAGCCAGCCGTGGTCGCCGAGGCGAGCGCGGTGGTGTCGACCGAAGCCGACTCGACCGTGAGGTTGGCCATGACTCCGGTGGTATTCGCCGGGTTCGGGTTGCCCGCCGGCTCGAAGCCGACCAGCGTCCAGCCGCCGCCGTCGATCGCCATATCGCATTGGACCTGGAAGACGGGCTTGGTCGTGTCCGGACGAACCAGATAGAGGCCGCTCTGGGCGCCGGAATCCGCCGCCAGGATGTCCTTGCAGCTGGCGGGGCAGTTCCCCGCCGCCTCGCAGGCCGCGTTGATCACGCTCGCGCCGGGCTTGAAGATGCTGAGGCAATCCTGTTTGGCCGGATCTTCGCACTTGCCGGCCTTGCAATATTCTCCGGCGCCACAGCACGCATCGCCGCAGGCGACGCCGCCGGTGGCGCACTTGCAGGTCGAGCTCGATCCGTCGCATTGGAAGGGCGCCGCGCACGTTCCGGCGGCACCCGCAGCGCCGGGACAGCAGGCCTCACCGAAGCTGCCGCAGGCCTTCTCGCAGACGCTGCCCTCGGCCAGATCGACCGCGACCACCAGCCCCTGCGGGTTCGGGCATTGCGGGCTGGTGAAGTTGGCGACCGCGAAGACCAACTCGTTCTCGCCGGCCTGGAAGTAGCCCTTCCAACCGCTGAAGTCGACGCCGGGGCCGGTGAAGGTCGATGCCCCCGGAGCGGGCTCGACGAACTCGCTGACCTTCTTGCCGTTGATCCAGACGCGGGTGATCTGGTTGTCCGCCCAGAGCTTGCCCTTGAGGCTGGTCACGGCGGCGGTCTTCTCGTTCGGCAGGCTGAACTTGGTCCGGTAGTAGTAGAGTTGACCGGTCGAGCAGCTCTTCGGGTTCTTGCAGGTCTTGGTCGCGGTGTCCCAACCCTCGGTGCTGATCCACTGCGCCGCTTTCTTCGGGTCGGGCTGTGCCCAGGAACCGACGCAGGGCTGCATGACGTTCGCCTTCTGCCAGGCCAAGCCAGTCGGCGGCACCTGTGGGGTCTTCTGGATCGCTTTCGCGTCGCCGGCGGCACCCTCGGCGCCCCAGTCGAGGCCGATGGCGGTCTCCCAGCGGATATCCGGCGTGCCCGCGGCGGCTTGCGCACCTTGACCGGTGCTGCCGGTGTTGAGATCGACCGAGCTGCTGCATGCATAGCCAGGCTCGATCTTGCAGTCCTTGGTGCAGCCGTCACCGTCGGCGGCGTTCTTGTCGTCGCATTCTTCGTCGCCCTCGAGGACGGCGTTGCCGCAGACGGGGTCGTTGCCGGCGAATTCGATATTGTCGATGGTCAGGATCGAGGTGAACGCCGTGTCGGCGACGTCGGCGACCGCGAAGGTGAGGAAGAGGTCCTTGCCGAAGGCGTCGATGCCGCTGACGGTGGCCTTCTTCCAGCCGGACATCTTCGCGACGTCGTCGCCCTCGCCCGGCAGGCCGTAGGCCTTGGTCAGCGTGCCGGTCTTGCCGACGATGTTGACGCTGGTGACCACGCCGCCGGTGCCGCCCTTGGCGTTGCTGACCGCGGCGAAGGCGATATCGTCGAACTGATCGCCGACGTATTCGTCGAACTCGGCTGAGGCGAAGTTGTAGTCGAAGCGGATCTGCGTCTTGCCGCCAGGGATATCGAGCGGGCCGCAGTAGACGATGCTGGCCTGACCGGCGAGCGAGCCAGCCTGGTTGTCCGAGACCATCGGGCCGTTGGCCGACGACATCGCCAAGTGCATCTTGCCGGCGCTCGGCGTCATGTTCTCGCTGCCCGCGTTGACGGCGACGTCACCGGCGAAGAAGCAGCCCGAGATATTCGACTCGAAGCTGGTGTTGCCGTTGAGGCTGCCGCTCGCACCGGAGCCGAGGACGAAGGGGCTGTCGACCTTGTCGAGCGGAACGCCGCCCTTGTCCTTCACCCCGTCGATGACGATCTTGTACTTGCCACCGGTCTGCAGGTTGTTCGGGAAGAAGACGAGGACCGTGCTGTTGGTCACCGTCACCTGGCGCACGATGGTGCCGCCGATCACCGCTTGGGCGTTGGCCTCGGGGTGGATGCGGAAGGTGGTCGGCGTGATCGTGGCGGGGTCGAGGATATCGTCGACGACCGCGATGATCGGCATGCCGGGGGCGATCACGCCGTCCGCCGGCGGGATCAGCACCTTGAGCTGCGGCGGAGTCTGGTCGCTCGGGTCGGCCGTGAAGGGCGCCTTGTCCAGCGGCACACCGCAGAAATCGCAGGTCACGCCACCCAGCGCCGGATCGAGGCCGTAGTTGCCGCTCGCCGCGTTGCCGCAGTCGGGCCAGGTCTTGCCGGCGTCGATGCAGAACTCGCAGTTGTCGCCGGTGAAACCCGGGTCGCAGACGCAGGAGTTCTCGCTGATGCACTTGCCCTTGTTGTTGCAGGCGAGGCCGCATTGATCGGGGGATGCCGAACACTTCGGCCAGGTCTTGCCGACGTCCTCGCAGGCCTCGCAGTTCTCGCCCTTGAAGCCGGCAGCGCAGACGCAGGCGTCCTTGACCGCGTCGCAGACGCCCTGCCCACCACAGGTCTTGCCGAAGCACGGCGGCAGCGGCTTGTCGCAATCGGGGTAGACCTTCTTGCTGTCGCTGCAGCTGGTGCAGTTGGGTCCGACGAAGTCCTTGTCGCAGACGCAGGCGCCGGTCTTGCCGTCGCAGGTGCCCTTGCCGCCGCAATTGACCGCGAAGCAGAGGTCGGGCTTGCAGTCGGGGAAACCGGTATATCCGGTCGCGCAGACGCCGCAACCGGCGCCGCCGAAGCCCGTCACGCACGTGCACGTGCCGCCGGAGCAGACGCCCTTGCCGTTGCACGGGTCCGGCTTGCACGGATCGGTCACGCAATAGCCGGCGGCGTTGCAGACCGCGTCACCGGCGCAGCTGCCGCAGCTCCCGCCACAGCCATCTTCGCCGCAGTTCTTGCCGGCGCAGACCGGCGTGCAGCCGCAGGCCGAGACCTTGTCGGCGCAACACGACAGCCCGACGATGCAATCCGGCTCGCAGCTGCAGCCACCTGTCGTGACCTTTCCACAGGCGTTCTCGGATTTGCACGAGAGCACCGGCGGCAGCGCCTGACAATGATGCAGGGTGCAGGTCTCGGTTTCCTTGCACGTGCCGCAGACGCCGCCACAGCCGTCGCCGCCGCAGGTCTTGTCCTCGCACTGCGGCACGCAGGCTTCGACGCATTTGTTCTTCTGGCAGACGCCTTTGGCCGCGTCCTTGCACACCCCGCAGACCCCGCCGCAGCCGTCGCTGCCGCACTCGTTGTCGGTGCAATCGGGGACGCATTTGCCGCAGGTGCCGTCAACGTTGCAGAGGAAGGAATCGCAGTTCAAGACGGGCAGATTCTTGTTGCTGCAGTCCGGGTCGGGCGCGCCGCAAGCGCAATCGCAGGTCTGGCCGTCGGCATAGAGCTCCGGTGCGCACACCCAGCCGGCCGGCATGCCCGGGACGCAATCGCCGGCAGGACAGAGCTCGCCGGCCGCGCAGTTCTTCACCTCGAGCCCGGCGAGCAGGCAGTCCGGGTCGGGAACGCCGCACTTGCAATCACATACGCCGTCTCCGCTATAGGCGTTGGCGTCACAGGTCCACCCCGCAGCGATGCAGAGGCCCTTCGCGTTGCAGCTGCCGCCGCCGTCGCACTCGCCACATTTGCCACCGCAGCCGTCATCGCCGCATTGCTTGCCGCCGCAACTCGGCACGCACTCGGCGACGCATTGGCCTTCGTGGCAATAGGGGGTGCCGGCCGCACACGTGCCGCATTGGCCGCCGCAGCCGTCGTCGCCGCAGTTCCTGCCGGCGCAATTCGGGGTGCAGGTCCCACCGGTATCGGTGGTTCCGGTATCCCCGCCGCCCGTGTCGGTCGCGCCCGTGTCGCCACCGGCGGTGTCCCCACCTGCCGTGTCGCCGCCCCCTGTGTCGGTTCCCCCGGCGTCCGTTCCACCACCGCCCGCCATATCGTTCGAGTTTGGTACACAGGTCGTCCCGTTGAAGACCGTCCCTGCGCCGCAGATCGTGTCGCCCGGGTCGCCGACGTAGACCTCAGCGGGACAGCCCGTCAGCAGCACGCTGACCGCGACAAGGGCGGTGAGGAGGGAGCTGGAAGCTACTTGCTGACGCATGCTGGCACCTTCACATCGTCGTCGGGGCTGGAGGTGGCGCCGCCGTGCAGTACGGCGGGCTCACACTTCTGGTTCGCGGCGCAGTCGGCCACCCCGCCGTGGCAGGGACGCGCGCACTTGCCACCGGCGCAGAGCAGGCCGACCTGGCATTGGCCGCCGTCGCCGCATTCGAGGCCCTCGGGCGTTCCGCCGTAGGGCGTGCCACAGCGCGCGAGGGGCTGCAGCGTCTTCGGCTCGACCAGCGCGAGGCAGAGCTCGTCCTTGGCGCACTCGGCGTGCTTGCCGCAGGACTTGCCGATCGCGCCCACCGGATGGCAGACCCCGATCACGCCGAGGCCGTGACCGGTGAGCGGATGGACCTTCTCGGTGCCGGCACAGGCCTGCCCGGCCGGGCAGTGCGCGTCGACGACGCAGTGGATGCGGCAGGAGCCGTGCACGCAGAGGTCGGTCGCGCACGCGTCATCGGTGCTGCAGGGGTGGCCGGGCGCGAAGCCGAGCGGATCGGGGAGGGTGCAGACGCCCTTGCGCGAACCGTCGCCCGCCGGGTAGTCGCCGACGCACCAGGCCGGGGCGTTGCAGGCGCTCTGGCTGGCGCAGAACTTCGCGTCGCAATAGGCCTTGTCGGGCACGCACAGGCTCGCCTTCGGGCAGCCGACGGTGAGCCCTTTGCCCTTGCAGTCGGGATCGGGGACGCCGCAACCGCAGTCGCAATTCGCCGTCACGCCGCCGCTGCCGTAGAGGTAGGCTGGGCAATGCCAGGCGTCCGGCACGCACTTGCCCCACTCCTGGCAGGTATTGCCGGCGGCGCAGCTACCACAGGAGCCACCGCAGCCGTCGCCACCGCAATTCTTGCCGTCGCAGCTCGGCACGCAGGTCGTGCCGCATTTGCCGTCGGCGCAATGCGGCGCCGCCTGGTCGGTGCAGTTGCCGCAGGAGCCGCCGCAGCCGTCGTCACCGCAGGTCTTGCCCTCGCAGTTGGGGCTGCAGTAGCAGTGGAAGACGTCCGAGCAGCAATCGCCGCGATCCTTGCAGCCGGCGTCGCACCAGCAGCCACCGATCGCTTGGTAGCCACAGATGCCGAGGCAGGATTTGTCCGGCGGCGCCGCGCAGACGCCCGCCGAGCAGGCATGTGCCGGGTTCTTGCAGGCGCCGCAGGAGCCGCCGCAGCCGTCGTCGCCGCACTCCTTGTTGCTGCAATCCGGCGTGCAGGCGGCCTTCTCGACGCACGTTCCGGCAGCGCAATAGGGCAGCGCGGCGTCGTCGCAGCTGCCGCAAGTGCCCAAGCAGCCGTCCGAGCCGCAGGTCTTGCCGTCGCAATTCGCCTTGCACGGGCTGCAGACGCCCGCCTGCTTGTTGCAGCCGTTGGTGGTGCAGTCGACGATCAGGTTGGCGTCATCGGCGCAGTCGGGGTCGGGCGCACCGCACGCGCAGTTGCAGAGCAGTCCGTCATCGTAGAGGAACGGTGCACAAGTCCAGGCCTTTGGCACCTTGTCCTCGCAGGCGCCGGCCTTGCAGATCTGTCCTTCGGCGCAGCCGAGCAGCCCCTGGCTGGGGTCGGCGCAATCGGGATCATCCGCTCCGCAGCCACAGTCGCAGCCGTTGTGGCCGGCGAAGGTCTCCTCGCCGCAGTTCCAGGCCTTGGGCACGCAATGGCCGACGGAGGAACAGCTCGCGTCACCCGTGCAAGCGCCGCAGGAGCCGCCGCAACCATCCCCGCCGCATTGTTTGCCGACGCAGTCCGGGACGCAGCCCGCGAGGCAGACGCCCTGCTCGCACAGCGGCTTGGCCGGATCGTCACAGGTTCCGCAGGAGCCGCCGCAGCCGTCGTCGCCGCAGACCTTGTCGGTGCAGCTCGGAAAGCAGCCAGGCGGGTCGTTGCACTGACCCTGGCCGTCGCAGTTCTTGCCGTTGGGGCAGTCACCGCAGGAGCCGCCGCAGCCGTCCGAGCCGCAGACGCGACCCTCGCAGTTCGGCGTGCAGGTATTGTCGGGCGTGAGGCTATCCGGCAGACCGGTCGCATCACCGCCGCCGGCGTCCGTGCCGCCCGTATCTCCGCCGGCGGTGTCTCCGCCGCCCGTATCTCCGCCAGCGGTGTCGCCACCAGAGGTATCGGCCGTGGCGAGGAGGCAGATCTTCTGCGCCTCGTCCCAAACGGTGCCGGCGCCGCAGAGCGCTGCGCCGGGATCGACGCATTTTCCGCCGACCAACACCGTACCCGCGGCACATTCTTGCTCTGCGGGAGAGCAGCCGCCGGACGCCATGACCAAGGCGATGGCGAGCAACGCAAATCGGGACCAGGTGGCCCAGACCGAGCGCGACGCAGTTTCCGCGATCATGGAGCTTCCTCAGCCGCGCCGGCGGCGTTGTTGTGGACCGGCTTGCCGACCAATGCCCCTTCGGGCGTCGCTGCGGTCTTCTCGGCCTGGCGCGCGACCTCGATGACGCCCTCGGGGACCGACGGGATATGCTTGCCGCCGTGCAGCATCGGCTCCATCGTCACCGCACCGCCCTCGGTGTCGCGGAAGAGCATCGGCTCCAGATCCCGCATCGCCCGCGCCACGAAGGGCTTCGGCTCGCGCTCGGCCGCTTCGCGCACATAGGTGATCATCTTCGGGTTCTGATAGGACCAGAACGCCAAATTGTAGGCAGCGGCGAGGCGGACGTTGGCGTGGGCGTCTTCCTTCAGCGCCCGCTTCACCGGGTCCGCCATCACCGCCGGCGGGTGGTAGGCCGCGGCCATCACCGCGGCGCGACGCACCCAGCCATCCGAATCACGTGCCATGATGTCGATGATCAACGTCCTTGCCTCGCTGGTCTGCACCGAGCGCAACGCCATCGCCGCGGTCATCCGCACCTGGTGATTGGGGTGGTAGGTCCATGGTCGGATCAGCTTGAAGGCCTTGGGCGAGCCGAGGTTGCCGAGCGCGTCGAGGAAGGCCTGGGCCTGCTGCGACGTCGCCTCGACGCCCGGACGGGCGGCCAGCGGGTCTGCGGCGGCGGGTGGGTCGTCCGGCAGCGTGTCCGGATCGACCTTGTCGGCCACCGGCGGCGCCTCGCCCATCTTCGCGGCGTGCTCGGCGAGGAGCTTCTCACCCGTCGCGCCGAGCACCGCCTCGGAGCGCTTCAGCACGTCGGCCTGCAGCCGTTCGGCGAGCGCGGCGTCGTATTTCTGCTGCAGATCGGCCTGGGCCGCGAGTGCCCAGAGCGCCGAGGTCGCGATGCGGCTCGCTCCCGCGTGCTGCGACTGCGTCTCGAGGCTGGCGAGCAGCTTGCTGCCCGGGCGCGGCATGAAGGTGGTGCCGGTCGCCACATCGGCGCGCAGGTCCCCGTCGAGGCTGTCGTCGTCGATGATCGAAGCCATCTCGGCTTTGGCCGCGGGGCTATCGGACGCCGCGAGCGCCTCGATCAAGGTGCGTCGATCGACGTCCGCGCCGCCGCGACGGAGCATCTCTGCCGTCTCCTTGGCGTGGGCCGGATCGCGGGCGATGAGGACCGAGAGCTGCTGACGGATCTGCCGACGCAGCTGACCCTTGTCTTTGCCCGCGGCGCTGGCGGCCATCGCCAAGCCATAGACCGTCGCGCCCTCGGCGACCTCGATCCGCGGCCGCGGCGCACGCAACTTGGTCGCGCCGAGCCCCTTCTCCATGCCGTTGACGTCGACCGTCAGCGCCCACAGGGCCGAGACGTCGCCCAGCCGGTTCAGCGAGGCGCGGACCTCGCCGCGGTAGCGCAGCTCGGCTCCGCCCATGCCGAGGTCCGCCTCGACGTCGAGCGCATGCTCCGCGGAGCTCACCTGCATCGCGGCGCCCTCGCCCTGCAGCAGCAACGTGGCGGTGCCCTTGGCGGAGAGCTGGATGTCGCCGTTGCCTTCATGCGCCGCGCCTGCGCCGCCCAGCGAGGAGCGCTCCCAACGCTTGGTGATCTTCCCTTCGCTCAATGCATAGCTGGCCTCGACCTCACCGTCGGTGTCGGGCTCACGCAGGCTCCAGGCGGCCTGGCCGACGTCGTCGGGCGTCTGCACGATCTGCACCGCGTGCATCAGGCCCGAGACCAGGTTGCGGGTGCCGACGCTCGCGGTTGGGTCGTGGCGAAGCTCGCTGATGGCGCCATCTTCGTCGACCTTGAGGGCGAAGACCTCGCCGAACTCCGCCGCCGGCGCCTGTTGCTCGACACCCAGGAGCGCGTGCATCCGCGGGTCGGCGTCGAGCTTGCCGACGTTGAGCCGACCAACGCGCCAGCCATCCTCGCGAGCTCCAGCCAAGCTGAGTTCACCCTCCAGCCGAAGCTCGGCCGCAGACATCCGGCCCGATGGATCCGGCGCCTCCATGCTCATGCGATAGACCAAGCCGTGCCGACCAGCCATCAGCCGGGTACCGGCGAGGCCGCCGTGGACCTTCGCGACCGCTCGCGCGAAGTCGGAGCGCGCGGCGCGCTCCGCGACCGCCGTCTCGGCCTCGATCCGTGCCGAAGCCGATGGGTCGTTGGGCCAAAGCGCGGCGACCGCACCGAGTCCGGCGAGGCCGGCCCCGGCGGCAGCCACCCACCAGCGCCGCCGCGTGCGGCTGCGCGCTTCTACTTGCAGAGACCGTTGCATGTCTGCCCCGAGAACCACCCGCTGTGGTCGTGGTTGGGAGTTGAAGAGGTGCCGATGACCTTGGGTTTGGCGAAGTCGAGCTTGGTGTCCCAGATCGGGGTCTCGGAGAGATCCCACTCGAAGAGCAGCCCCGTCCAGGCGAAGAGTTTGACCGAGAATCCGATCGTGAACGGTCCGAGCGCGACCTCGGCGAAGATGCCGAAGCTACCGCTGAACATCTCGAGGTCGATGCCGATCTTCTGCGAGATCTTCAGCTTCCAGATGAACGGCGGGTAGCCGGGAGCAGCCACGTCGTCGATGTCGACGCCCCAACCGACCGGGAAGCCGAGCTTCACGATGTCGAGCAGGAGCTGTACACCGGCCCAGAACTTGATCGCCTTGCTCTTGCCCTTGCCCTCTGCGACGCCGATGCCGCCGCGAGCGTCGATGCCGAGCCCGATCGACGGACGCACCGTGAGCTTCGGGATGCCGGTCGAGCCCATGTCCACCAATGGATCGATGCAGATGTCCAGGGTCGGGCCGAACTGCACGGCCAGCGGGATCGGGCCGACGGTCTGGGTCTTCAGGATGGTCAGTTTGTCGATCAGCTCGCCGACCGGCGTCCCTTCGAGCGGCAGACAGCCGGGGGCGGCGCCGCCGACCGTCGAGGTGAAGCTGCCGAGGATGCTGTCCGCCAGTTCGCTCAGGTTGCCGGTGATCAGCGGACCCGGTTCGCACGCAGCCTGGCTGCAAATGGTGCCGTTGTTGATTTGCAGACCGGTGCACGAGCCGAGCAGCGGCTTGGGCTGGCCGTGGCTCAACGCCTTGTTCGCGATATAGGCCTTGAACTGGTACTCGGAGCAGCCCTCGCCCTTGGTGCGGTCCAGGTGGAAGATGCTCATCATCAACGGGAAGGGCGGCACCCAGGCGCCGAACATGCGCATGCAATACGCGTTGGTCAGGTCCGCGACGTAGCGCCACTTCTCCGCCTTGTTCAGCACGTTCTTGTCGGTCTCCTGCGTTTCGATCGTGGTGTCGATGAGGCGAACCAAGCCGAACTTCACGTCGCGCTTGCCCTGGCGATCCTGGTTGCCGGCGTTGGGCCGGGGCTCGAGCAGCGGGTGCTCACCGAACTCGCACTTCTTCGTGTCGCGCGCGCAATAGTTGGTGACGCAGAAGTCGTGCTTCAGGTTGTCGGCCTCGCCCGGAGGCGGGCACGCCGAGCCGATCGGCTGCAGGTTCGGCTCGCAAGCCTGGCGGTTGTGCACGCCGGTATAGGCCGAGTTGTGGTGGCACGTGCTCAGGCTACCGAAGTTGCCGTATTGCGCGATCAGCTTGTTGCGCTCCGTTTGATTGCCGCTCGCCTGCGCATACGCCAGCAGTGCGCGACCGACGCCAGCGGCGGTCAGTTTGGCGCGGTCGACGTTGTTGTTGTACGTCGCCTGGTCGCGCAGGACGATGTTCTTGAGGTCCTGCAAGGTCAGAGAATTGCTGTAGTAGGACGCCTTCGCGACATTCGTGTCCTTGCCGGTGACGTACCAGTAGGCAAGGCTGTCGGTGCCCGGCCACTTCGACAAGGTGTAGCGTTGGATGTCGCGGCACGTCTCGGGGGCGAGCACGGTCCACTGCAGCGACCGGTACTGCGAGTTGCACTCCCATTTGCAGTCGTAGACGGTCGGCTTCTTGCAGTCGGGCGTGTCGACGGTGAAGGGGTGCGGCACGAAGAACGCCTTGTCGCAGTGCTTGGAGTCCTCGCCGAAGCAGACCTTCTTGTTCGTC
>JACKFC010000054.1 GCA_020632665.1 Deltaproteobacteria bacterium | reverse complement strand
GACTGCATTTCTTGGTCGCGTCTCTAGCCGCAGCGCGGGAGCGACGATGACGACGGGGGCGCGGACACTCTACCAGCAACTCGGCGGTGAAGCCGAAGTTCGCGCCCTCGTCGATCGCTTCTACGACGCGATGGAGGTCTTGCCCGAAGCAGCCTCGATCCGCGCGATGCACCCCCGAAACCTGCAGGGCTCGCGCGACAAGCTCTTCGAATTCCTCAGCGGGTGGCTGGGCGGGCCGCCGATCTACATCCAGAAGCGCGGCCACCCACGGCTGCGCGCCCGCCACATGCCCTTCGCCATCGGCACGCCCGAGGCCGCGGCCTGGATGCTCTGCATGGCCGACGCGCTCGAGAAGTTGCCGCCGGAGGTGCCGCAGCTGACCCGCGAGGTCCTCTTCTCGCAGCTCGGCCAAGTCGCTTCGTTCATGCGCAACCAGCCCGGCGACAGCCCCGGCTGAGCGAGCCACGCTCGCGGATTGCCTATTTCGCGACGAGGTAGCGCGCGGTCCGCGGCGGCACGGTGAACGCGAGCTTGCCGCCCGTCACGCTGCCAACGTCGACGCCGCTGAGCGCGTCCACCAGCGCCGTGCCGTCGGCCCAGCCGACGCTCGACACGTCGAGCGTGCCGGATTTCTCGGCCCCGCCGCGGTGCACCAGCACGACGACCCGATCGTCGCCGAGCGTGCGGGCGAAGGCGATGAAGTCGGCCTCCTTCCACAACGGCTCGGCCCAGCTGCCCTTGCGCAGCGCCGGGTGTGCCGCCCGCGCTTTGCCGAGCTGCTGCACGTAGGCGAGCGTCGTCGCCTCGTTGGCGGTGAGCTGGCTGCCGAAGCGCATCATCCTGCGGTTGTCGGGGTCACCGGCACCGGGCATGCCGAATTCGTCGCCGTGGTAGAGCAGCGGGATGCCGGGCACCGCGAAGAGCCAAGCGAAGCCGAGCTGCAGGCGCTCGTAGGGCTCGCTGCTCTCGACCGCCGCCGGCGGGCTCTTCCAGCCCGCCGCCTGGTCGCTGACCATATCCCAGATGCCACAGGTCAGCGTGCCGGCCGCGACGCTGAGGAAGCGCGCGATATCGTGGTTGCCGAGGAAGGTCGACATCAGCGCGTCGCCGCCGTAGACGCCGAAGGCGCCGCGCCAGGCCGCGTCGAGCCCGTCGAGGCCCTTCCACTGCTTGGCGAAGGTCTCGAGCATCGCGTAGTTGCCGGAGAAATCGAACTGCCCGTGCAGCCGCGTCGGCGAGACGAAGGCCTTGATGGCGCCAGCGTCACCGGTGAACGTCTCGCCGACCAGCCAGAAGGGGAAGCCCGTGAGCTCGAGCTCGTCCTGCACGCGGCGGCGCAGGTCCTCGACGAAGCCCATCTCGACGTGCTTGACCGCGTCGACGCGGAAGCCATCGACGCCGGTCTTCTTCGCCCAGCCGAGGGCGGAGTCGAGCAGCGCATAGCGGGCCGGGCCGTCGTGATCGAAGTCTGCGAGGTAGTTGGTGAACCAGCATTCGACCGGCTTGGTCTCCCAGCCGACGTCGGCGCAGACCTCGGCGGGGAGGTGGAACCAGCCGTCCTCCTGGTGGTTCTTGAACCAGGGCGAATCGGTGTGGACGTGGTTGGCAGTAAAGTCGAGCAGCACGCGGATGCCCTTGGCGTGGGCCGCGGTGACGAAGGCGCGCAGCTCCTCCAGCGTGCCGAAGCGCGGCTCGACCGCGTCGGGCTCGACCGGCCAATAGCCGTGGTAGCCAGAGTAGGCGATGGGGACGTAGGGGATCTTCTTCGGATCGAGGTTGCAGCCCGAGGCGTCGGGGCGGCCACCCGGCTCGGCCTTGGCCGGCTGCACCACGGGCCAAGAGATCCAGATCGCGCCGACGCCGAGGTCGCTGAAATAGCCGTCCTCGACCTTCTGCTTCAGCCCGGCGAAGTCGCCACCGGCCCAGTTGGTCGACGCCGGCACGTCGGCGAAGGGCGCGTCGTTGTTGCTGTCGCCGTTGACGAAGCGATCGGTCATCGCGAAGTAGAGCACGGTATCGCGCCAATCGCTCGGCGCCTTCACCGCGACCTTGAGCAGCTGCTCGTGCACGCCACAGCCGACCCGCACGTCGTGCACACCCGCGGGCAAACCCGTCAACTGCAACCCGAGGGTCTTGCCCTGCTCCTTCCAGCTCAGCGCGCCCGCCGGAGCCGGCTTCCAATCGACGGTGACGGCCAGATCGCTCAGCGCGATGGGCCCCTGCTGCACCGAGAAGGTCGCGTCGAAGCTGCCCTTGTCCTCGTCGGTGGCGTGGCCTTCGAGCTTCAGCGGGCCGTTGCAGGAGGGCACCACGATCACCGAGTTCTGCCCGCCGTAGCCGTCATCGACGCCGTCCGGGTTGGTCGGGTCCTGGTACCATTTGTCGTCGGCGACGAATTTGTAGCTGTAGGTGCCGGGCGAGAGCGTCGTCACCAACTCGAAGGTGCCGTCGCCGTCGGGATCGAGCAGCTCCGGGGCCTTGTCGACCTTCCAGGCGTTCATCGAGCCGGCGAGCTTGACCGTCACCGCGCCGCCCGGAGGCGCGAAGGTGAAGGTCGTCGCGTTGCAGACGTAGGTCACGCAGGCCGAGGTCGGCGAAGGCCCGGCGTCGGTGCTGCCGCCGTCGCCCGTCGCGCTGTCGGCCGTGGTCGCGTCGTCGGCGCTGTCGCCCGAGTCCGCTGCGTCGGGGCCGGTGCCGTCGTCCGCACCAGCGCCGTCTCCCGCATCGCCGCCGCCGGTGTCGTCGAGCGTGTCGGAGGGCGCGCCGTCGTCCGCGTTGCTGTCGGAGCTCGCCGCGGTGTCGGCCCCGGTGTCACCCAGCCCACCGGCGCCGGTATCGACGAAACCGAAGGTGTCGTCGCTCGCGTCCGCGGCGCTGCCACTGCCCTGGGCGGGGGGCGAGCAGGCGGCGAGGCCGAGCGAAATCGCCGTGAGGACCGGCAGCAGCGGGCGCTGGCGCATGATGAGGAGGCTGCCCCTGCTACTCTTCGTCTTTCGCGTTGATGACGGTCTTCGCCGCGGCCTCGAACTCGGAGAGGTTGAGCGAGCCGCTGCCGTTCGGGGCGAAGTACATGATCGGCGCGCCGTTCTTGGCGAAACCGTAGCCGCTGTTGCGGATCTGCGAGCCCGAGAACTTGCCCTTGTGGCTCTCGTTCATCTGGCCCCACGCGTCGACCCCGCCGACATCTTGGAAAATCGGGATATTCTTCGCCTTCTTGGTGAGCGTCGCGGGATTGGTCTTCTGCTTGTCGTTGATCACGATCATCTGCACGTCGCCGTGACCAGCAGCCTCGGCTTGGTCCTGCAGCTTCTGCATCAGCTCGGTCTGCGCCAAGCAGGAGTTGCACCAATCCGAGACCAGCGCGACGACGACCTTCTTGCCCTTGAAGGTGTCCAAGCCGTAGGTCTGACCGAAGCCGGCGCTGCCGGGGTTGATATCCTCGAGCTCCCACTGCGGGAAGTCGTGGAAGGTCTTGACGCATTGGACCGTGTCGCTGCCCTCGCTGACGATATCGCCGGTGAAGGTCATGCCCGAGAGGTCGAGGTCGAACTTGCGGCCCTTGTAGGCCATCTTCACCTTGCCGTTGAACGTCGGCGCGAGCGTGATGTTGCGCAGCGTCGCGGACGCCTGCGCGGCCTCGGGCTGACCCAGGGGGTTGAAGGGCAGCGCCCCGTCGACGCTGGTCGAGGTGTAGATGACCTCGCCCTTGGCCGGCTCGGTGGCCCAGCCCTCGCAGGCCTCGGTGTGGATGACCACGCCGTCCTGGTAGATGCCCGTCTTCGCCGTGAAGTTGACGGTCTTCAGGAGCAGCCCCTCGCCCGCGAATCCGGCCTCGTAGATCAGCTCGAGCTTGCAGGTGCCGTCGGGCTTGGCGACCTCGATCGCGAGCGAGGGCACGCAGGCCAAGCCGCCCGCGTCGGTGTTGATGCGGTGCGCCATCTTCGCGGTCGCCACGAGGCCGTCGTAGCTCACCGTCCAATCGGCGTTGTCGATATTGCCGGAGAAGCCGCCCTTGGCGACCAGGGGCGTATCGGCTGCCGCGCCGGCGCCGTCTTCCGAGCCACAACCGACGAGCGCGGTCGTCAGCGCCAGCAGTGCGATGAGCAGGGCGCGGGCCCCAGCGTTGCGATTCGGACGGGTGAAGTGGCGTTGCATCGTGGACCTCGATGGTACGTGGCGCAGGTCGGTGCGCGCGGGGGAAGGTAGCAAAGCGCGTCGACGTGCAAAAGCCCGAGATGTTGCCGCCCCTCGGTCCCTTTGTCACACTCCGCGGCACGTGGCGTCGTTGTCGTGGTCGGCGGTCGTCACTCGCCTGCCGCGTAGCCTCCGGAGCCATCATGCCTCGCACCTCTTCGCCCCTCCGCCGCCCCCTGCTCGCCGCGCTGCTCGCCGCCTGCGCCGCCACCCTGGCCCTCGCCGCGCCCCGACCCGCGGCGGCCCAGTGCGCCTCTTGAGGCAACCCTGCTCTCCCGGCGGGAGACACCGATCTTTCTGGCGCATTCTCATCCGGCGGGCCGCAGACGCTGCGCTTCGGCGCGGGCCTGATCTACGGCTACACGCTGTGGGACGACGTCTACCTGGCTGACACCCTGCTCACGCCGACCGAGAAGCGGGCCTATTTCGCCACGGACCGGTGGCAGCTGCGCACCCACGTCGCCACGCTGCAGGCCAATGTCGACCTGCCTTCCGGCCTCGGATTCACCCTGATGGCGCCCTTCGTCCGCGCTGGCAGCACCCGCGCCGCGACGATCGAGGAAGTCAGCGGCACCGACGCGCAGGGCGTCGACCTCACCGAGAGCACCGACCAGGGCATCGGCGATCTCGAGCTCCGGGCGCGGCTCCAGCTCGGCACGCTGCTGGGCTGGAGCGGTCGCCGCACGCCGCGCATCACCGTCACCCTCGGCACCGCGGCGCCGACCGGCAACTTCATCGTCAAGGGCTCGTCGGATACCTCGCGCTACGTCTCGGTCGGTCGCGGCGTCTGGTGGGCCCTCGGCGGCGTCGACATCAGCGGTTCGGTGCTCGATCGCGTCGGCTACCTCGGCCAGGTCCAGGCGCGCATGCCCTTCGGCGACATCGAAGGTGCGGACGGCTACCTCTTCCGCTGGGGCCCCGAGGTCCGCGCCAACCTCGGCCCGACCGCGACCATCGTGCCCGGCGTGCTCGCTGCAGCCGTCGGCGCAGAGGTGCTGTGGCGCGACTCCGGCCAGGAGCGCGTCTTCGCCGGCACTTCGCTCGAGGACTTCGTCAACGGCGGCGGCGTCTTCTGGACCGCGACCGCGACCGCGCAGGTGCAGCTGCCGAAGAACCTCGCGTTGATGCTGAGCGGGCGTCTGCCGCTCTCCTTCGACCTCAACGGCATCCAGCCGGTGCCGAGCCCCAGCGTCTTCGTCGGCCTCTCGTGGAGTTGGAGCGCGCCGGCGCCGACCGCGGCGACCGACCCGAAGCTGCGGCCGTGGGCGCCGGGTGAGCCGCCGCGGAGCCCGATGGTCGCGGCGCTGCTGGTGCCCGGCAAGATCACGATCGTCGACTATTGGGCGACCTGGTGCGGGCCGTGCAAGAAGCTCGCGCCTGTGCTCGAGGCCTTCGCCGACGGCCGCGAGGACGTGGTGCTACGCAAGGTCGACGCGACCGAATGGGGCGTCACCGAGATGAACGCGCACCTGCCGAGCGTCGCCGGTCTGCCGGTGGTCGATATCTACGGGCCGGACGGCCTGCTCGTGGTGCGGCGGGTCGGCGAGCCTTGTTTCGCGTTCGCTGACGACGTGCCGGCGCAGCTGCCCGGCGCGGTGAGTCCGACTTCGCCCTAGCCTTTGGGCCCGGACGCGCGCGGCTGGTCGCTGCCGCGTGTCGGCATCACGAATGACGCGAGCGCGGCCGGATTCTCTGCACTTTCGCGCATCTGCGCTTCGAATTCGGCGGCGCGCCGGCCGAAGTGGGCAGCGAACGCGCTGGGTGCTTCGACCGCCTTCCAGCTCTCCCAGGCCGCCAGGGTGAGGGGATCTTCGAGGTAGCGGGCGACGCGCGCGGCGTGTCGACGGCTCCGCGCGGCAAGCGACGCCGCGAGCCGCATGAGGTCCGCCCACTGCTCGCGATCGACGGCGTGGAAGCCGATGGCGTGGACCGAGACGTCGTGAACCAACATGCCGACGTCGACGGGAATACCGGAGAGCGGCCCGACGTGCCGGATCACGCGCTGGAGCTCGACGCCCCAGCGCGGCGCGAGGCAAACGGGCAGCCTACCTGTGCGCGCGATCGTGCGGATCCAGAACGATCCGGAGACCGAGCCGCGCCGACCGCGCATCAGCATGGGCTGGAGCGGCGCGTCGGGCAGCGCGGCCGCGAAGGTCGCCGCGGTCGGCACCGTCCGCGGGAGACCGTCGTCGTAGCAGAGGCCGAGTCGGCGGAAATGCTCACGGAAGCGCCGACGGTGAAAGTGCTGCGGCACGCGGTAGATGCGACCCGAGCTGGGCACGTGACCGTTGGCGGGCGCCGGGTAGTGGACCGAGATCCCGGTGTCGGCGACCCGAACCGGCCTTGGCTCGACGGCGTAGAGGCGGCGGTAGTTCGCGCCGTCGACACGGAGCCAAGCGTGGTCCGGATCGTCGGCGAAGGCGGCCGGTGTCGACCGGTGCACCAGCGCGTCCGGAGGCTCGAGTTCGGGGCGCTCGGACATGCGCCATCGCGCTTGCGCGGCCTTGGCCAGCAGGGCGCGGACGGCCCCAGCGAGCGCGCTACCGTTGCGTGGATCGCTCGGTGGGATCCAGTAGACGTCGAGGCCCTGTCCGCTGGGATCGGGCCGAACCGCGACCGATACGACGTCATCACCGGCGACCAACTCGATGACGAGGCGGCTTTGCCCCTGCGCGTAGATGTCGAAGAGGCGAAGGTCGCCATGGACGGGCGCGTCGAACTGCCACAGCGGCTGCAGCTCGGCGGCGAGGACCTTGGGGCTGAGGATCCGATCGTTCACGGCGCACCCATCGTCGGGCGCAGTTGCCGACGGCGTGATTGTAGGTTCGTCACCGACCTTTGCCCAGGTCGCGCCCGGCGAGGGGTCGACGCTTGCCCCGTCGCCGCCATGCCGCCACGCTGGGCGGGCGTCCTCGACCACCTCGTCGCCGCATGTGCCGCGCCGCCCACCGCCGGAGATCGCCCTGCCCCGCACCCTCGCCAGCCTCGATCGCCTCCGCGACGCCGGCGTCTGCGCGGCCGTGGCGCTGGCCCCCTTCGAGACCGAGGCGCTGGCCCTGCCGATCGCCGGCGTGCGGCTCACCCTACTCGAATTGGCGATCGGCCTCGCCGGCGGCGCCGCGCTCCTCGACCGCTTGAGGACGCTCTCGGCCAGCGGCAAGGCACCTCGGCTGGGTCGACTCGGCGCCGCACTGCTCGGCCTCGCGATGGTGGTGGCGGCCTCGGCAGCCTTGGCCCCCGGACCGGCGGAGATCGCCCGCGTCGCCTGGCTCGGCGGGGCGCGGAGCCTCGGCCTTCTCGGCTTCGTGCTCGCCGTCGCCGACGCTTGGCGCGGCCCAGCGCGGCGGCCGCTGCTGCTGTCTGCGACGGCGGCGACCGCCGTGTTCCTGCTCCTCGGCGCTTTTGAGCAGCTCGCCGGCGACGGGCTGCTCGGCGTCGGCGCGGTCGAGCGGGAAGCGGCGCTGTTGGAGCCCTTCCGGATCAAGGCCAGCGTCACCAGCGAAGGCACCCGCCGCCTGACGGCCAGCTTCGCCCACGCCAACCTCGCTGCGGCCTACCTCGCAGCGACGCTCGCCTTCGCTGTCGGCGCGGCGCCGGGGCGGCGCCTGCTCGGCCGCGCGTTCAGCCTCGCCGTCGCCGTCTGCCTCGCCTTGACCCTCTCGCGCGGTGGTCTTTTCGCCGGGGGGCTGGCCTGCGCGGTGCTGCTGCTCTGGCCGACGGCCGGGGACGAGGCAACACGGGAACGCCGGCTCCGCGTCGGGCTCGCCGGGCTCGGGGTCTTGCTCAGCGTCGCCACCGCTCCGGGCCTTCGCGCGCGGCTGCTGGGCGCTTCGAGCGGCGTGGTCGCGGCCACGCTGAGCCGGACCGCCGAGGCCAGCGTCCGTGCCGAGAATACGGGCCGCACCTGCTGGCGACCGGCCGGCCGCGACCGCCACCGTTTGGTCGCCTTCGGCAGCGATGGCGAAGAGCTCGCCGCCGTCGACGCACCGACGCGGCTCTGCCCCGGAGCCACCTTCGCCATCGCGCCGCCTGCCGGCACCGACCACGTCCGCTTCGAGCACCACGGCCTGCGGGCGTTCGCCTCGATGCCGCTCGACGCCCGCGAAGGCGACGGTCACGACGTCGCGGCCGAGGTCGCTCCGATCAGCGCCCGACCGGCCGGACGCGCGGCGCTGTGGCGTGACGCGCTGCGGCTGGGCGCCGAACGGCCGCTGCTCGGCTGGGGGCCGGACACCTTCCGCTTGCGCAAGGGCGGCGACGCCCGCGAACACGCCAACAACATCGCGCTCGAGGCCTTCGCCGACACCGGTGCGCTGGGGGTCGTCGCGCTCTTCGTAGCGCTGCTGGCCGGCGTCCTCGGCGCGTGGCGGCGGCGCGAGCAAGAGGGTGCCGGCGAGCGGGGGGTGGCGGTGGCGGTCGTCGTGGCCTATGCCGGCCACGGCCTGCTCGATTGCGTGCTCTTCTTCTACGGACCGACGGTGCCGCTCTGCGTCGCCGTCGGCGTGCTGCTGGCGTCTGAGCCGGGCACGTCGGCGGGCGACGACGCCGGGAGCTGATCGGGGACGCCGTCGCGGCTGCCGGAATCGAAGAGCAGCGCGCCCTTGCGGTGCAGGTCCTTGGGGTGCAGGACGTGCCAGGCGCCGAGCTTGTCGACCGGCACGCCCATGCTCCAGGCCGCGAGCTCGCTGCAATACCAGCGGTTCTTGTCCGGCGCGCCGACGATGCCGAGGAAGTCGTAGCCCTTGCCGACCTGGCTGCGGGCCCGCCGGACCGCCTCGGCGCCGCGCCCGCGCGTCCAGCCCTCGGGGCGGATCAGCTGCACCCGATGTGACTCACGCAGCAACGTGCCGAGCGGCGCGACCCGAACGCCGTCCCCGACGGCCTCGATGATCTCGCCGGCGTCGTGATCGAGGATCACCGCGTGCGAGAGCGGCGCGTTGGTCGCGACGGCGACGACGTCGTCGCCCCGGTGGTAGCCACGGACCACGAGCCAATCGCCGTTGCGGCCGTGCCGCTGCACGAGGTGGTGCCAGGAGTGGGTCTCGGCGCGGTAGGCCGGGCCCTCTTTGCGGCGCAGGGCTTCGGCGCCGGCGCAGGCGCTGGTCGTGACGGCGAGGGCGAGCAGCAGGAGCAGAGCGGGCGCTTTCATCGGCTCAGTCTGCAACGAAGACGTAGCGGCGCGCCACCGCCTCGGAGCGCAGCTCGGCGCGGAAGTCCGGGTGCGCGATGCCGATCAGCGCCTCGGTCCGCTGCCGGATCGATTTGCCCCAGAGGTTGACCGCGCCATATTCGGTGACGACCCAATGCACGTCGCCGCGCGAGGTGACGACGCCGGTACCGGCCTCGAAGGTCGCTTGGATGCGGCTGACCTGGCCGTCCTTGGCGGTCGAGGGCAGCGCGATCACCGGCACGCCGTCCGGGGCGCGCGCGGCGCCGCGGATGAAGTCGACCTGGCCGCCGATGCCGGAGAAGAAGCGGCCGCGGACGGTGTCTGCCGCGACTTGGCCGGTGAGATCGACCGCGATCGCCGAGTTGATCGCGACCATGCGCTCGTGCCGGGCGATGCGGTGCGGGTCGTTGGTGAACTCGGTGGGGCGCATCTCGACCGCGGGGTTGTCATGGACCCAGCGGTAGAGGCGTTCGCTGCCGATGATGAAGGAGGTCACGATCTTACCGGGATTGAAGGTCTTCCGCCGGCCGTTGATGACGCCCGCGATCGCGAGATCCATCACGCCGTCGCTGAACATCTCGGTGTGCACGCCGAGGTCGACGTGGTGCGCCAGCGCCGCGAGGACGGCGTCGGGGATGCGGCCGATGCCCATCTGCAGCGTCGCGCCGTGTGGGATCAGCTGCGCCACGTTGCGACCGATCGCGCGACAGACGTCGTCGAGCGCCTCGGGCGGCGCCTCGGGCAAGGGCCGGTCGACCGGCACCATCGCCGCCAGATCACGCACGTGCAGCGTCGAGTCGCCGAGGGTGCGCGGCATCTGTGGGTTGACCTCGGCGATGATCAGCCGCGCCGAATCGACCGCCGCGCGGACGATGTCGACCGAGACGCCGAGGCTGACGTAGCCGTGAACGTCGGGCTGCGAGACGCTGATCAGCGCGACGTCCACGGCACAGCCGCCACCACGGATCAGCGCTGGAATCTCGGAGAGAAAGACGGGCATGAAGTCGGCCCGACCCGCCGCGACCGCCTCGCGAACGTTGGCGCCGATGAAGAACGCCGTGTGGCGGAAGCGCTCCTCCAAACCGGGCGCGACGTAGGGCGCCGGGCCGAGCGTCAGCAGGTGAACGATCTCGTTGCCCCGCAAGTGGTTGCCGTGCTGGACCAGCGCCTCGACCAACGCCACGGGCTCGGCTGCGCCCGAACCGATGAACAGCCGGCGCCCCGGCGAGAGCATCGCGACCGCCTGCTGCGCCGTGCAGACCTTCGCTGCGTAGCGATCTTGCCAACTCCGATCGACCGTCATCTTCGCTCCTGCCGCGCCACGTGGCTGCCTCGGCCATAGCTAAGGCCCGACGCCCCGCGCTGCAACCCCCTGGCTCGTGCGACGCGGGTGCCGTTTTTTGTCAGCTCGCGCCGCAATATGTCACATCGCGGCGGCCAGGGCGGCCTCGCGTTGACTCCGATTCCTATTCGATTCCAAGCCATTTACCCGACGTGTCGCTTGACGGCACACGCCTTGCACCAACCCTCCGCGGAGCGGTCCCCCCGCACCGGAGTACGCCCATGACGACCCGCCTCTCTCGCGGCTTCACCCTGATCGAGTTGATGATCGTGGTGGCGATCATCGCCATCCTCGCCGTTGTCGCGGTGCCGCAGTTCACCAAATACATGCGTTCGGCGAAGACCGCGGAGGCCAACCAGAGCCTCGACACCATCAAGAAGGGCGCGTTCGCCTATTACGCCACGCCGCGTCTGAAGAAGGGCACGATGGAGAACCTGCACTGCCGCTTCCCGGAATTCGTCGGCACCACACCCGTCGGCTCGGGCTGCTGCAATATCGACGGCAACGGCGACGATCGCTGTGATTCGTCGCTCTCGTCGTGGAACAACGCGACCTGGTCGGCGCTGAAATTCGGCATCACCGACGAGCATTATTTCCAATACCACTTCAACTCGTCGGGCACGCTGTCGACGGCGAAGTTCACCGCCGAAGCCAACGCCGACCTCGACTGCGACGGCATCTTCTCGACCTTCCAGCTGGTCGGGACCGGCGATCCGCAGGCGACCTACCACGAATGCAACGCGGTCGGCTCGCCGGCGCTCTTTCGCGACCAAGAGACCGAGTAGCCCGCGACTACGGCGTGGTCTTGCGGAGGCGCTCGCGCGGCAGGGGCTCGGCGTCGTCCGGGATCGCGCCCTGGCCCGGCGCGTAGAAGCGACCGTCGGGCGAGACGGCGCCGACGCCCTGCTGCAGGTCCTGATTCCGACGCTCGAGCAGCCGGCCGGTGATCGACGTCAGCTTGCGGAGCAGCGAGCGCTCGGACTGCGGCGGCTGCGGTGGCGGCGCGGCCGGCGGCTGTGGCGTCGGCGGAACGGCGGACGCGACGGGTGCGGGCCGGGCTGCGGCGGCTGCGGCGGGATCGACCGCGGGGGGGCGGTCCGGTGCGGAACGCGGCGCCTCGGCGACGGCGGTGTTGCCGCGGGGGCGAGCGAGCTGGGCCTGCAACGAGGCGAGCTCGGCCTGCAGCGCTCGCGCACTCGCAGCGGCGGCGGCAGATTCTGGCGGTGGCGTCTGGCGCGAACCGCCGATCGGCCGGCTCTCTTCGCGTTGGTCGAGCTTGCGGATCGCGGAGGCACGGCGCATCCGCGAGCGCGAGCTGCGGCTGCGGCTGAGGCGGCGGGCGCCGAAGGCCAGGCTGTCGCGGAAGCCGATGGTCTCGGTCGGCGCGTGGTCCGGAGTCAGGGCCGCGCTGGAGACGGCAGCGACGGGTGCCGGCGCACGCAGCGCGCCTTGCAGCCGCTCGGCGGCGGCGAAGAGGTAGCGACTGCCGCGGATCTCGTGCAGGGCCGAGGGGCCGAGCCCGGCGACGTCGCGGAGGAAGGCACAGAGCGGCGCGACGCCGGCGGAGCAACGCGCCTCCAGCCAGAGCACGCCCATCCCGGGCTCACGCGTGCCCAACCCGACGACGCGAACCACGAGCGCGCGGACCTCGACGCGCCAATCATCGGCACCCGGAACCCGGAAGAGCAGGTGGACGACCTGTCCCGCCGGCCTGGGCCGCTGGGTGACGACGAAGCCGCCGGTGGCGCTGACGTCGAGTGTATGAACCCGCTCGGGCTGTTCGCCGGTGCGGAGGATGACTGCGGTTGCGAGGGCGCGTCGGTGCGCGCTGCGGCGGTCGGTGGGGCTCTCCGACATCTGGTCCTCCCTGGGCTGGGGAGGGGGATCGCCCGTTCAGGGTGCGCGGGTGTCGGGTCCGGCGCAAGGGATTTTCTCCCTGCGTCGACGCAGCGTCGCGAGCAGGAGCATGGCCAGCAGCGCGAGCGCGCCTCCGGTCGGCGCCGCCCCGCGCGTCGGCGACGCCTGGCAGCCACTCGGCGACGCTGGCGGCGGCACGACGGCCCCCGCGTCGGCGCCTGCCGCGGCATCCGGCCCCACGACGCCACCGTCGCCGGAGCTCGCCGTGTCGCGATCGTCGACCGTCACGGCCGTGTCCTCGCTGCTGGCCGCGTCGCCGCCCGCGACGCTCACGTCCAGCGCGCCGCCCGGTTCGCCGCTGCCGCCGTCGACGCCACCCGCGGCCCCACAACCGGCACCCTGGCAGGGCTCGCTCTGGCTCTGCGCCACCTCGGCGCCGGCCTTGCAGATCTTGCGCTTGCGGGTGCGGACGCCCTTGCACGGATCCTCGCCGTGCAGACACACCGACCACGGCCCGTAAGGCTCGGTCTCGATGCCGTCCTTGTCGATCTCGCAGGCCCGCGACGCGGTCTCGGTCGAGGGCGCGTCGCCCTTGCAAACCGAGCGGCTGCGCTGCTGGCTGCCGACCTCGCCGCAGAGGCTGCCGAAGCCGGCGCAGACACCCCACGCTCCCCAGGGTTGCAGCTGCTTGCCGTCGGTCGACACCGTGCAGGCCTGCTGCTGTTGCTCGGGCGCCGCCTTGCCGGCCTTGCACACTTGGCGGCTGCGCTCCTGGCTGCCGCTGCTGTCGCACGCATCGTCGAAGCCGGCGCACGTGCTCCACGAAGACCACGGCTTCACCTGCTTGCCGTCGGTGTCGATCGTGCAGGCCTGCTGCTGCGATTCGGCGACCGCCTTGCCGGCCTTGCAGACATTGCGGCTGCGCGATTGGTTGCCGGATTCGTCGCAGGTGTCGGCGAAGCCACCGCAGCTGCCCCAGCCCGACCACGGCGCGACCTCTTTGCCGTCGGTATCGCGCGAGCAGGCGCCGGTCTCGGTCTTGCTGCTCGATGTGCAGCTGCCCGCCGAGCAGGCGTAGGTCGTGCAGGTGCGGCTGCGGCTGCCGCTCTCGTCGCAGGCGTCGGAGAAGCCACCGCAGGCCGACCACGCGCCGCAGCTGGACTTGGCGGCGCAGGCCGCGGCGTCACAGGTCGGCGGCGGCGGCCCGATCAGCGCTTTGTAGCTCTCGACGAGCGCGTTGTAGGGGCTGACGTAGGTCGTGCCGATGCCGGAGACCGAGGCGATCAGGTCGAAGTGCAGGTGGACGCTGGTCGGCGTGCCGCCGAATTCGTTGCTCACCTTGCCGATCAGCTGCCCTTTGCTGACCTTGGAGCCGACTTTGACCTGCAAGCTCGCCTTCTGCAGGTGCAGGTAGCGGTGGGTGCGGCCGTCGTTGCCCTTGAGGTAGACCGAATAGGTGCCGATGCTGGTGATGGTCCCGCTGACGGTCGCCACGGTCCACCATTTGTTCTTCTCGCAGGTGGTCGCCCGCATGTCCTGGCCCTGGTGACCTTTGCCCGATGGGCAGAGCGGCATCGTCCACGAGCGCTTCTCGCAGTAGTTGTCCCACCACGGGTAGGAGAAATTGGCCTTGTCGCATTGGCCGCCGCCGGGGCCGTAGACGCCGCCGTTGCCGTAGACTTGGCTGTTGAGGTAGGCCGGCGCGTCCTTGATCGGGAAGCGCATGCCCGGCGCCCAGTTGGTGCTCGTCTTGTGGCCGGTGCCGGAGCCGGACTTCAGCGTGCCTGCGGGTTGGTAGGTGAAGGCGAAGGCGGCGAGCGGCGCGGCGAGCGCGCCGAGCGCCACGACCAGGCCCAGGATCAGGGCCGCCCGCGAGAGGAGGCGCGTCATGGCGTCGCCTCCACCCGGCGCAGGCTCTGCTGCAGGGCGGTCACGGCGGCGCCGTCCTGGCAGCGCGGGTCGTGGACCGTGTCTTCGCACTCGAGGTGCAGGGTCCAGGCGAATCCTTCCTCGTCGACCCAATCGGCCTGCCAGATCGCCTCGTTCTCATAGACGCGCGGCGCGGCGAAGGTCGGCACCGGCGGCAAGGTCGCGGGATCGACCTCGGGCGCGGCGAAATGATCGCCGTTGCCTTCGAGGTAGAGCGTCGCGCCGGGGATCGGCATGGTCATGGCGACCCATCGCGGCCCGGAGGTCACGGTGGCCTCGCGCAGCAGCGATCGGTCTTGCGGTGCCCACGCCGGGATCGGCGCCGCAGCGAGGGCGGCGAGAGCACGGGCCGCAGCGTCTTCGGTCAAGGCGACCGTGGCGGCGGCGGCAGGCGGCGCCGGCTGCGCAGGAGCCGAAGCGGGCTCGTCGCACGCAGCGAGCACGAACGCGAGCCCGAGTGGCAGGAGGGTGTGGTGGGCGCGGAATCGCGGCATCCGGACCTCGGTGGAGCGGCCAGGCCGGCCGCGGCGGCTGCACGATAGCGGAGCCGGAAACACTTGCCGAGCCCCATCTTTTGCGGACATCCTGCGCCGCGGCGCGAGGCCCCCGGTGTGGGCGGGTGCTGCTGGAGGCGAGGATGCGCAAGTGCGGCGACAGGGGAATGAACGGCATGAATCTTCGATTGTTCGCGACCATGATGGCGATGGCGGCGATGACGCTGGCGGCGACCGGCTGCGGCAGTCATGCCGAGGACACGGGCGAGAAGCTGACCGTGGCGACCTGGAACGTCGGACTCGCCTACAACTTCGTGCCGCTCTCGACCGAGCGTCAGCCCGAGGCGATCAAGGCCGCGGCCTCGACCGACGCCGACGTGCTCTGCCTGCAGGAAGTCTGGACGCCGGACGACGTCGCCGCGATGGAGGCCGCGCTCGAGGCCAAGGGCTTCGCGCACGTCTACGTCGACGCGATGGAAGAGGATACGACCGGCCTGCCGATCGCCTGCACCGCCGGCGATACGCAAGACCTGGCGCCTTGTGCGGAGAAGGAATGCGCCGGCAGCACCAACCTGGTCGGCTGCGTGCAGAGCAAGTGCGGCGCCGAGCTCGCCGCGATCTCGGACTCCTGCCTGACCTGCCTCGCCGGCAACCTCACGCTGACCCTGCAGGGCATGCTGGAGAAATGCGGCAAGGCCGGCGGCAACTACTCCTGGGGCGGCCACCACGGCCTGATGCTGGCGTCGAAGGTGCCCTTCGCGAAGAAGGAGCGGTTGGTGCTCGACAGCACCTTGGTGCAGCGCGCGGTGCTGCACGGCAAGATCGACGCGGCGGCGGGCCGGCCGGCGATGGAGGTCTATTGCACGCACCTGACCGCGGGCCTCTCGTCGGTGAAGTACACCGGCAAGCTCGGCGGTTGGGAGCAGGAGCAGGCCAAGCAGATCGACGCGATGGGGGCCTGGATCGACCAGACCGCCGCGGCGGGCACGGCGATCGTGCTGCTCGGCGACCTCAACTGCGGCCCCGAGGTCGCGGGCAAGCTGACCGGCGAGATGCCGGCGAACTGGGCGAAGATCACCGGCCTCGGCTTCGTCGACGCTTGGCTCGAGGGCGGCAACCCGACCTGCACCTTCTGCGGCGACAACAACCTCGTCGACTCGGGTGCGGACAAGGGTGGCGAGGGCTCGGCGATCGACCATATCGCGCTGCGCGGCTTCTCTGGCGGGACCACCGCCAGCCGGATCCACGACGGCAAGGTGACGATCACCGGCGCGGCGGGAAGCCAAGAGTCCAGCCTCTCGGATCACTTCGGCCTGCGCGCCGTGCTGACGCGCTAGCGGCCCCGGAGCGACGATGTTTGCGCACTACGAGCGGATGCCGAGCCGGGCCATGGGCCGGGCCGTCCACCTGTGGCGGCACGGTCACGGTGGTCGGCCGATCCTGGCGCTGCCGACCGCCGGCGGCTACGCCCACGAGTGGCAACAGCACGGCGCGGTCGAGGCGCTGGGCGACGTGATCGGCGCGGGCAAGCTGTGCATCTACCAGCCCGAGACCAACGTCGCCGAGGTGTGGACCCACGCCGACGCGCCGCTGGGCCACCGGATGGCACGGCACGCCGCCTACGAGGCCTTCGTCGTCCACGAGCTGATCCCACGGATCTGGCGCGAAACCGGGCGCGACGACCTCATCGTGATGGGAGCGAGCGTGGGCGCGATGTACGCGGTCAACCTCGCCCTGAAATACCCTGAGCGGGTGCCGCGGGCGGTCGGATTCTCCGGCCGCTACAGGGCCCGCACCTTCACCGACGGCGCGACGAACGACGCCGTCTACTACAGCGACCCCTCCAGCTACGTCTGGAACCTGCACGGCGAGCCGCTCACGCGCATCCGCCAGCACACCCACATCACGCTGGTCTGCGGCCAGGGCGATTTCGAGCAGCGCTGCCTGGCCGAGACGCGCGACCTCGCCGCCGGCCTGCAGCACGCGGGTGTGCCGGTCTGGGCCGATATCTGGGGCCACGACGTCGCGCACGAGTGGCGCTGGTGGCGGCGACAGATCCGCTACCAAGTGCTGCATCGGCTTGGTCGCTGGTAGTCCAACCGAGGAGAATTCTCATGACCGAACAACGCGTCGCCGTCCTGATCGACGCCGACAACGTCTCCGGAGCCAACGCGGCCGCCGTGATCGCCGAAGCCGGCCGTCATGGCCGCCTCGTCATCCGCCGCATCTATGGCGACTGGACCCGCAACGCCGGGCAGAAGTGGAAGGCCGTCCTGGCTGACCTGGCGATCCAGCCGATCCAGCAATTCGCCAATACGGTCGGCAAGAACGCGACCGACTCCACGCTGATCATCGACGCGATGGACCTGCTCCACCAGGACCTCGCCGACGTCTTCTGCATCGTCAGCTCCGACGCCGACTTCACCCGCCTCGCCTCGCGCCTGCGCGAGAGCGCGAAGGTCGTGGTCGGCATCGGCCGGCGCAAGACGCCGAAGGCCTTCGTCCACGCCTGCGAGCGCTTCGTCTTCATCGAGAACCTGGTGCAGGACGACGAGCTCGCGCCGGCCCCCAGCGCCAGCGCCAGCAGCCGTGGACGCGGTCGCGGCGGTCGCGGCGGCAGCACGCAGCGCGGAGGCGGCGCACGGTCGGCCGCGGTCGATGCGGACGCGCAGGACGGCGAACTCAACGACGCCGACGCGACCGAGGTCGACGACGCCTCGGCGCCCGTCGAGGTCCCGGCGCTCGGCCCGCTGCTCGCGCAGGCCTACGACAACGCCGAGAACGACGACGGCTACGCCTTCCTCGGCAGCATCGGCAACCAGCTGCAGAAGCTCGACCCATCGTTCGACCCACGGAACTATGCACATCGACAGTTGCGTCTATTGGTCGCTGCGCAGCCGGGGTATCGTGTCGAATCGGCGCCGGGGAAGAACTCCCTGATCGTGACCCGAAGCGCCGACAGCTAGCCCGCCGCGCCACGCCCCCCTCGACGTGCCGGTGCGCGCCGCAAGGAGGCCGCCATGTCTGGCGAAGAGCAGCAACGCAAGCCGACGAACGCTCCCAACCCCGTGCTCGGCGTCGACCGCATCGGCCCACCGCCGTGGCCGACCGAGGACCCCTTCCTCTTCTGCGTCCACCACCACGACGCCTACCCCAGGGGTGACGCCAAGCTGGCCCCCGCGGCGTCGTTGAGCGGGCGCAGAATCGGCATGGATTTCGCCGGCAAAGACGGCTGGAATATGTACCACGGCGACACCGTGCCGGGCTTCCCGCGGCATCCACACCGCGGCTTCGAGACGGTGACGGTGGTGAGGCGAGGTTTCGTCGATCACGCCGATTCGATGGGAGCGACCGCCCGCTACGGCGCCGGCGATACGCAATGGCTGACTGCTGGCGGCGGCATCTGCCACGCCGAGATGTTCCCGTTGGTCGAGCAGGAGCGCGACAACCCGCTCGAGCTCTTCCAGCTCTGGCTGAACCTGCCCGCGGCCGACAAGATGACCAAGCCGCATTTCACGATGTTCTGGCGGGAGCAGACGCCCAAGCTGACCGTCCACGACGCGCAGAACCGCGCCACCGAGGTGGTCGTCGTCGCCGGCCGCCTCGGCGCCACGATGCCGCCCGCGCCGCCACCGAATTCCTACGCCAGCAAGGCCGACGCCGACGTGGCGATCTGGACCATCCGGATGGCGGCCGGCGCGCACTTCACCCTGCCCCGCGCGGCCGGCGCCTCGACCCGACGCTCGCTCTACCTCTTCGACGGCGAAGCCAAGGTCGCCGGTGGCGAGCTGCTGCCGAATCCGCGCCGGATCCGGCTGCGCGGCGACGCCGAGGCGGTGCTCGAGGCCGGTCCGAACGGCGCCGACCTCTTGCTGCTGCAGGGCCGCCCGATCGGCGAGCCGGTGGCGCAGCACGGCCCCTTCGTCATGAACAACCGCGCCGAGCTGCAGCAGGCCTACACGGACTACCGTCGCACCGGCTTCGGCGGCTGGCCGTGGCCTGCGGACGATATGACCCACGCCCGCGACGCCGGCCGCTTCGCCGTCCACATCGGCGGGCGGAAGGAGAAGCCTCCTGCTGCCTAGATCCCGGGTTTTCGGCCCGCTCGCCGCCATTGCTGCCCTGCTGTTCGGGCTCGGCTGCAGCGAAGAGCCGACGCCGACGCCGACGCCGGCACCGCTCGGCGATTTCTGCGACCGCTACGCCGACGCGCGCTGCGCCGGGCAGGCGAGCTGCTGCACGGCGGACCCGGCGTGCGTCGCCAGCTGGAAGGCGCGCTGCGAGGCCGAGACCGACGAGCTCGCGGGCATCGTCCTCGCCGGCAACGCCGCGCTGGTCCCTGCCGCGGTGGCGAGCTGCGAGGCGGCGCTCCGTGCGGCCTCACAGGCCTGCGCCCTGCCCGATCCGGTGACCGTCGCGAGCACCTGCGGCGCCATCGTCGCCGAGACGGTGCCGATCGGTGGGTTCTGCCAAGCCGGTAAGGACGGCCTGCCCTGCGCAGACGGTGCAGGTCGTTGCCGCGGCGGAGCGAAGGGCGCCCTCTGCACCACGGTCGTGATGCAGGACGGCGCGTGCAGCTCCGACGCCGATTGCTCGCCGGGGCTCTATTGCCTGCCGGCGAGCGCGGGCACGGCCCCGTCCACCGCGGCGCCGGGTACTTGCGGCAAGGCCCGTGGCGCCGGGGCGGCTTGCACGGCGAGCGCGCATTGCGTCGCCGGCACGAGCTGCGCGGCGAACGGCCAGTGCGCTTCCGGCGCACCCTTGGGCGCCAGCTGTGCCCTGCCCGGTCAGTGCGGCCCGTCGCTGGTCTGCGACACCGACAACGGCGTCTGCATCGCGCAGATCGACGCGGGCGAGGCCTGCCTCGGCGACCCGCACTGCAAGGCCGGGCTGCGCTGCGTCGGCAAGCGACTGATCGGCACCTGTGGCGAGCGCGCCCCCGCCGGCGCCGCGTGCGCCGACCACGCCGAATGTGCCACCGGCCTGCGCTGCGACGAGACCAACCAGACCTGCGTCCCCGCGCTCGCCGTCGGCGCCGCCTGCAAGAGCGCGGGAAGCTGCGGCCAGGGGCTCGGCTGCGACGCGACCGGCTGGACTTGCAAGATCCTGCCGGCGAAGGGCGAGAGCTGCTTGATGGGCGTCGAGAGCTGCGCCACAGGCCTGGTCTGCCTCGACTACGCCAAGGGCAAGGGCAGCTGCGAGCCGCCCGGCCAGGCCGGCTCCGACTGCGTCAAGCACAACAATTGCGCCGCCGGCCTGGGCTGCGACTTCGGCACGCCCGGCCCGTCCGGCAAGGGTGGCTCGTGCGTCGCGGCGCCTGCGAATGGCAAGGCGTGCATGGATGGCTTCATCTGCGCCGCGGGCTATTGCTCGCACGCCGACGGCAAGACGGTGTGCCGGCCATTTGTCGCCGTGGACGGCCTCTGCCCCGGCGGCAATGAGTGCGGGCCTGGCAAGGCTTGCGTGCCAGATGGGGGCAACGTGCTGCGTTGTGTCGCGTTGCCGGCTGCGGGGGAGGCGTGCCTCTTCGTCTGCGCGGGGGATTCGGTTTGTCGGCGGAAGATCGAGCCTGGCGTTTGTGAAGCGGCGGCTTGCGTGCGGTAGCTCGCAGCATGTTGTCGGCGGTTGAGCGGAAGCCGGTGCGATGCGGTGGACGCCGCAATCCGCTCAGCCCAAAACAACAAAGCGCCCGTCGGCAAAGCCGACAGGCGCCCTGTTCTCGAGCTCCTCTGGTGGAGACGCCGGGAGTCGAATCGCTGCGTCTCCCGGCGGCCTAGCCACTGAAATCACTCCTGATCCCACGATTGGCGCAGATCACACCCGCGCCCGTGCCCAGAGCGGCTTCCCGTTCTGGTGGTGATGGAGTCTTCGATGTCGCTTCTGCAAACCATCATCGCGGAGGGCCAGGCAGCTGGCGCCCCCGACAACTCGACCGTCTCGGTGGTCCGCGCGCTGCTCCTCGTCACCGAGGCCGCGCTCGGCCCCGAGCCCCGCTTCGACAAGACGGCGCTGCTCGCCCTGCCCTCGGCCAAGGCCCGGCTCGAGCAGATGTGGGCCGATCCGGCCCGCCGGCGGCTGGTCTGCCAGGGCGGCCTGCAGCTGCTCGCTGCGGTCGAGGTCCTGGTCGACGGCCACCACCTCTCGGCCGGCGAGCGCAAGCTCGGCGACGCCTTGCTCGGCATGGCCTACGGCTCGAGCAGCCCCGAGGGCGCCGATGCCGCGTAGCGCCGCCGTCGGGAAGCCCCTCGCGCCCGAGCTCCACGCCGAGCTCGGGCGCCTGGCGCGCATCCTCTACGGCCAAAGCGCAACGGTCGCCGCATTCCGCAGCGCGCGGGAGTCGGTGATCCGGGTCGAGGTTCCGCATCGGCTGATGCGCGTCCTCGTGCGCCGGCGCATGCGCCTCGAGGACGCCGCGAATGCGGCCCGACAGACGCTGCAGGCAGAGATTCGCCAATCAGGTCAGGACGTTTTTCGGAACGTCGCACAGGACTGACTTTACAGGAGCGCTCGCGCCGTCCTCTGATGGCGCGGGAGGGTGAGCCCAGGCATGACCGCCGCGACCGCCGACAAGATGTTCAACCCGATGATCCCAGGCGAGCTGCACAAGCTCGGCCTGAGCCACGGTGCGCGCGTCCTCTACGACGAATTCGCCAACTTCGCCGACTACCGCACCGGCGCCATCGCCCCGCTGAGCGCGCGCAAGATGGCCGAGCGCTATGGACGCAGCGTCGCGACGTTCTGGCGCAACGCCAAGGAGCTGATCGACCGCGGGCTGCTGCGCTGCGAGGCGACGTGGAGCTGCGGCTCCTACGGGATGCGCGGCCCGAATCGCTGGTGGCGGCCGCCGGTCGAGGCCGGCAAGCCCAACGTGCTCTTCGACCCCGAGACGGACGACCCCGCCGAGCTCGAGCTCGACGTCGAGGCCCCGGGCGCCGGCGGCGCCGGCCTGCCGGACCTGGCCGACGTCAAGCCGCTCGAGACCTGCTACGCCGGCCCCGCCATTGGCGAGTGGATGACCAAGAAGTGGGGCCGGATCCTCGGGCGCACCCCCGGCCTCGCTCCGGAGGACCGCAAGGCGCTGCGCTCGGCCTTCGTCTACCGGGTCGCGCGCCAGGCCCGCGCCGACGGCTCGACCCTCTACGTCGTCGCCGTGCCCGCCGCCGCCGAGCGCCACGCGCTCCGGGCCCAGGCCGCCGTGGTCGCCTACGCCCGCAGCAACGGCGTCGCGCTCTTGCTGGCACGCGCACAAGCTCCGCCGAGCTAGCCGCACACTCCGCATCGCATTCGAGGAGGGCTACCGGCTGATGCGCCGGTGCGTCCTCCTTTCGCTTTTTTGCCGGAATTCCGGTCGTCGAGCGGCGAATCACCGGCCGCACCGCGTACGGATCGCCGGGCGTCGCCGGCGACGGTCGCGCTCGCCGGCGACATTCGGCCGCTTCCGCAAAATTCGCCGTGATTCCGGATGTCGCATTCGTGCGAGCACGGATGTCGCATTTCCGAGAGGGCCGCACACGCATCGGTGCGCGCCCGGGTAGCGCACCGGCGCGAGAGAATTCCAGAGTTCTTCCAGATCCTTTCCAAGAGAATTCGCAGAGACGCCCGCTCCGCGGTCGGGCCCTCCGGGCCGGTGAGAGTGTGTATTTGGTGACGACAGAGGCGGATGCGGCCGACGCTTGCTGCGGAGGTCGAAATGCCCACCTGCAGCCAATGCGGACACCAGGCCGAAAGCGGCCCGCACCTCGCGTCGCACGCGCGCTGGCACTGTCCGGCGAGAGCCCCGAAGGAGCCCGCCATGCCCCAACCCGCACCCGCGACCCCGGCCCAGGCCCCGGAGTATCCGGACTTCGTCGCGCCGATCGCCGAGCCCGCCGTCGAAGCCCTAGCCGAGACGCCACCGGCCGAACCGGTCGCCGCGCCCGCTCCGACTCCGCCTGCAGCTGCGGCGCCACCGCCCGCAATCGCCCAGCCTGCCGCGCCGACGGCGCCGCCTGCTCGGCCTCGCCTGGCCCTGGCGCCGGCGATGCAGCTCCCGGCTCCAGCCCCCCGGGCGCAGAAGCCACCGGCGGCGCCAGAGACGCCGAGCTACCTGCAGCGGATGCCCCCGCCGCCGGCGATCGTCCTCGCTCCGTCGGCGCCGCGCCGGCTCGAGGACGCGCTCACGAGCCGCGAG
>JACKFC010000053.1 GCA_020632665.1 Deltaproteobacteria bacterium | reverse complement strand
AGACCAACCCAGCGACGATCAAGACCTGCGACACCAGCAGCGACGGCGCCTGCTCGATCACCAGCTGCCAGCCACAGACCGGCAGCTGCAGCAAGGCCGGAAAGCCGGCCGGGACGGCGTGCGACGACGGCGTTGCCTGCACCACGGGCGATATCTGCGACGGCAAGGGCGGCTGCACCCCGGGGACCTGGACCTGCTGCAAGAGCGACGCCGACTGCGCCGGGCAAGAGGACGGCGACTTCTGCAACGGCACCTTGTTCTGCAACCTGCAGAGCGGCGCCTGCGAGCTGAACCCGAAGACGGTGGTGAGCTGCCCGACCGTCGACGATACCGCGTGTCGGCAGCGCGTCTGCCAGCCGAAGACCGGCCAATGCCCGCTGGTCCCGGTGCAGATCGGCAAGGCCTGCGACGACGGCAACGCCTGCAGCGACGGCGACGTCTGCGACGCCAAGGGGCACTGCAAGCCCGGGACCGACATCTGCCCGTGCAAGGTCGACGGTGATTGCGCGGCGAAGGACGACGGCGACCTCTGCAACGGCACGCTCTACTGCAACCCGGTCGCGGGTCCGGGTGGCACGGGGGTGTGCAAGCCGAACCCGAAGACGGTGGTGAGCTGCCCGAGCGTCGACGATACGAGCTGCCGGAAGAACGTCTGCGACAAGAAGAAGGGCGTCTGCGGGCTGGTCGACCTGCCGACGGGGGTGACTTGCGACGCCGACGGCACGGCGTGCACGGCGGGCGACGGCTGCGACGGCAAGGGCGGTTGCGCGGTCGGCGAGGCGGTCTGTGGCTGCCAGGGCGACGCGGATTGTGCTGGCAAGGACGATGGCGACCTCTGCAACGGCACGCTCTTTTGCGACAAATCCGGGCAACAACCGACGTGCAAGGTCAACCCGGCGACGGTGGTGAGCTGCAGCCAGGCGGGGATCGGCGCGTGCAAGGTGAACGTCTGCCTGCCGACGACGGGCAGCTGCGTCGTGCAGCCGGAGCTTGTGGGCGCGCCGTGCGACGACGGCGACGCGTGCTCGGGACCGGACGCCTGCAACGGCAAGGGCCAATGCGTCGACGGACCGTCGCTCTGCGGCTGCAAGGTCGACCCGGATTGCGCGATCTTCGACGATGGCGACGTCTGCAACGGCGGGCAGGCGTGCGTCGCGGGTGGGTGCAAGGCGACAGCGGCGCCGAAATGCGACGACGGCAACGAGTGCACGACCGACGCCTGCGACGCATCGGGCGGCTGCAACAACACGCCGGTCCAGCTCAACACGCCGTGCAAGGACGACGGCATCGCCTGCACCTTCGACGCCTGCGACGCGCTCGCCGCCTGCAAGCACGCCCTGGTCGGCTGCCTGATCAGCGGGACCTGCCACAGCGCCGGCCCGAATCCCGGCAATAGCTGCCAGAAGTGCATCAGCGGCCAGTCGATCTGGACCTCCGTCTCCGGCAGCTGCGACGACGGCGACAACTGCACCGATCCCGATACCTGCGTCGGCGGCGCGTGCAAGGGCGGCGCGAAGGCCTGTGACGACGGCCAGCCGTGCACCGTCGATACCTGCGACAAGGTGAAGGGTTGCCTCTTCACCGCGCAGGAGGGTGTGGCATGCGAAGACGGTGACCCGTGCACCGCGGGCGATGTCTGCGCCTCCGGGGTGTGCAAGACGGGTGCGGCGACGGATTGCTCGGACGACAACGCCTGCACGACGGACGCTTGTGACACGGCGTCCGGCGGCTGCACGCACCTCAAAGCGAAGGACGGTGCGGGCTGCGTCGACGTCTTCTTCGGCGCCGGGATGTGCGCATCGGGTGGATGCGCGACGCCCTGCACCGCCGCGAATACGGGCAAGCCGTGCGTAAGTGGGGACCTCTGCATGCCGCATGGGGCCTGCAATCCAGCGCAGGTCTGTGAGGCGGCTGGAACCGCGACGGTCATGACCTGGGTCGGCAAGGGCAACGTCGGGACGCACAAGACCGGCGCGCTGGCGCAGTCGGGGCTCGGGCGACCGTGGGCGCTTGCGCACGACCAGAAGCGCCGGCTCTATCTTGCCGACTACTACGCCTACAAGATCAGCTATGTCGAAGACGGCGCCCTGCACGACCTCGCTGGCAGCAGCACCGGCTTCGCCGACGGGAGCGGGACCGAGGCGGCCTTCGGCTGGATCGAGAGCTTGGTGGTGGCGCCGGATGGAGATCTGCGCGTTGGCGATGGCGCGCGGCTGCGTCGGGTGACGCCGACGGGCAAGGTGACGACGCTGTGGAATCCGGCCGTGGGGCTGAAGGACGGGCCTCTCGCGACGGCGATGTCCAGGAAGCTGGGCGGCCTAACCTACGATAGCAAGGGCCGGCTCTATTTCGCCGACATGGAGAATCACGTCATCCGCTTCATCGAGAGCGGCGAGGTGGTCACGCTCGCCGGTCAGGGCAAAGCGTCCAACGCCGACGGCAAGGGCTCGACCGCTGGGTTCAACCTGCCGGGCGGGATCGCGATCCATCCGGACTCGGGCGACCTCTATATCGCGGATATCGATGGCAATCGGATCCGTCGGCTGCAACTCGACGGCACGGTCACCACCATCGCCGGCAGCGGACAGCATGGCTACCTCGACGGCGATCTCAGCGCCGGCGTCGCCTCGGTGAAGTTTGCCGCTCCCGCCTCGCTGCTCTTCGACGCGCAGAAGCGATTGCTGATCGCCGACCAACACAGCAACCGCATCCGACGGCTGACTCTCGGCGGCAAGGTCGAGACGATCGCCGGCACCGGAACCCAAGCCAAGACCAACCAACAGAAGGACGGCGTCGCGATCCAAGCGACCTTCGGCTCGCCGATCGCGCTGGCCATGGATCCCTACGGCCGGGTCTATGTTGCCGACGTCTTCCCGAGCGTCGTCCGGGTGCTCTTCCGCGGCGCCGCCGAGATGGGCCCGCAGGACGGCACACCCTGCGACGACGGCGTCATGTGCACGACCGACACCTGCAAGAGCGGCAAGTGCACCTCGACACCCAACGACTGCGGCTGCGGGCCCGACACCGAGCCGGTCGTGCTCGACAACGACGGCGTGGCCACGGTCGCCTGTGCGGCACAGGCGCCGATCTGGGGCAAGCGCGCGACCTCGCCCCCCAGCTCGCTCTACACCGTCGCCGAGCCGGTCGACGGCAAGGGCAAGGTCGTCACCGATAGCCAGACCAAGTTGATGTGGACCCAGGGCACGACCGCGAGCGCGCTCTCGCTGACCGCCGCCGCAGCGATCTGCGACGCCTCGAGCCACGGCGGCTTCGGCGATTGGCGGCTGCCGACGGTCCACGAACTGGCGACGCTGGTCGACTATGCCGTCGCCTTCCCGGGCCCTTCGCTGGACGGCACGGTCTTCTCCGGCAGCTCCGGGGGCAAGCATTGGACCGCGACGCCGCGTTCGGGGATGACGTCGCACGCTTGGTTCGTCGACTTCACCTACGGTGGCGCCAATACCTCCGACGCGACCCTGCAGCAGGCGGTGCGTTGCGTTCGCAACGTCGGCAGCGTGACCGCTCCGGCCAAGCGCTACACGATCAGCGGCGACGGACTCTCGGTCACCGACGCCTATACCGGGCTCATCTGGGAACGAAAGGTCGTCGGCGGCAAGAATTGGACCGGGGCGGCTTCGCACTGCGCCGGCACGACGACTTCCGGCAAGACGGGGTGGCGCCTGCCGACGGTGGCGGAGTTGTGGTCGCTGATCGACCCGCGTTTCGCAGATCCGCCGCTCGACCCGACTGCTTTCCCAGGCGCGAGTGCCGGCCTGCACTGGACCGTGACGCCACGCGCCGGTTCGGCAGACAAGGCGTGGGCGCTGCAGCTCGCGATCGGCTATTCGACGACGGACGACGCCGTCAATCAAGCCTCGGTGCGCTGCGTCCACGACCCCTGACCAGACGGCGACGATGAAACGCTCGCCAGGGTCGATGCCTCTTGTCGCTGCGCGCATGCTCGTTCTCCGCGCGCCCACTCCGGAGGTCTCCTCGATGCGTTCTCTCGCCCCATCCGCTGCGCCTGCTGCGCTCACCGCACTGCTCACCGGCCTGCTCGGCCTCGCCGGCTGTCAGCAATCCGCGCCGACCGCGGTCGCGACCGCCGCGCCCTCTGCCGGTGAGCAGGCCCACGCCGCCGCCGCCACAGCGCCTGCTGCCGCCGCCGAAGTGCGGGTGCAGAACCTCGACACCGCGGCCTTCAACAGCGCCGCGATGGCCGATGGCAAGCCCAAGCCGGGCGTCACGCTGCTCGACGTCCGTACGCCGGGCGAGGTGGCGGAGGGGCATCTGCCCGGCGCGACCGTCATCGATATCTCGGATCCGGCGTTCGCGACCAAGGCGGCGGCGCTGCCGAAGGACAAGCCGGTCTACGTCTATTGCCGCTCGGGTGCGCGCAGCGCGCGCGCCGCCGGCCAGCTCGCGACGATGGGCTTCCCGGCGGTCTACAACCTCAGCGGCGGCATCATGGGCTGGACCCGGGCGGGGTTGCCGATCGCGCGTTGAGTTCGGGTTGAAGGAGCGCCGCCTGCGCAGTAGGCTCCGCGCCCTTGCTGGAGGGGGGCGGGCGTGCAGTTGAATCGTGAGTCTCCCCCCGAGCAATCCCGCTTCGCATTCATCCTCCACACCCCGACGCTCTTCATCCACTACGCGTCGGTGTGGGCTGCGATGACGCCCGGCTCCTTCACAGTGGTGCTCTACGGCCAATGCGAGGAGCGACGGACCGACGCGACCCGCACCGCCTACGAGCGGATCTGCGCCCGTGGCTACCACGTCATGGACTTCAGCGAGGTCGTGCGTCGGCGGATTCGCTTTCCCTATGTGGTCAGCAACCACTTCATCGCCGGCCCGAGTCCCGATCCAGCGCCGCTCGCAGGGCGCCTGCTGCGGCGGCTGAAGAACGCGACCAAGCGGGTCGTGAACCCCTTGCTGGCGCGGACCGGGAGCGGCAAGCGCTACTTCTTGCAGCCGATCGATGCCTATCAGCATCCGCCAAAGCAGCTCGGCGACCGCCAAGTCCGCTTCATGTACGGCGCCGACATCAGCGATGGCTGGAGCCTCGGCGAATGGAACCGGATCTACGACGCTTTTCTCTGTCACGGTCCGAATGATGCCGAGGCGATCGCGAGTCGCTTCGACGCCGACGTCGCGATCATGGGGTATCCGCGCTACGACGGGTATTTCTCGGACGATTTGCCGTGGCGTGAGGTCTTCACCGAGTTCGACCTCGACCCCGCCAAGCGGACCATCCTCTGGATGCCGACCGCCGATCCGTTCGGCGACGACGTCTGCTCGATCCCCTTCTTCGCCGCCCACATCGCGACGCTGATGCAAGACTACAACGTCATCGTGCGGCCGCACCCGATGTCGTTCCGTCAGGAGCCCGAATTCATTGCGCTGCTCGAGGAGCACGGCTACCGCATCGACCGCGACGCCTCGCGCGACGTGACCTGCCTGTTCCGCGCCGCCGACTACGTCCTCTGCGACCACGGCGGCAGCGCGTTCGGGGCCCTCTACCTCGACAAGCGGCTCGTCTTCCTGAAGACGCCGGTCAAGGCGGGCGCGAAGGTCGCCGAAGGGGCTTCCAACGAGGCCCTGATGAACCATTTTCCGGCGGTCGACCACCAAGACTTCTCGCCGATGCGCTCGCTGCTCGGTGATGACGCGCGGTGGGAGCGACGGATCGCGGAGGCGCGCCCGTTGCGGGATCGCTTCTTCGCGGACTACCGCGGCAATGCGTCCGAGGTCGCGGCGCGGCTGCTGGAGACCCTGGACCAGCGCCTGGAGAGACGGCGATGATTCGACACAAGCCGGCGAGCAAGGCACAGACGCTGCGCCACACCGAGTCGTTGGTTACGCGCTTCGCCGTGCCGCGCTTCGAGATCGTGGAGACCAGCGACTACGCCGCCGATCCGGACGCAGTCCTCGCCGGGTTGATGCAGACCTTCGCCGGCGTGCAGCTGGCGGTCCGCTCCTCGGCCAAGGGCGAAGACGGCGGCGAAAAGTCGATGGCGGGCGAGTTCAGCTCGGTGCTCGGCGTCGACGCCGGCTCGAAGGCGGCCATCGCCGCGGCCATGGACGAAGTGGTCGAGAGCTACCGCAAATACGGCGAGACCGAGGCCGTCGGCGAGATCATCGTGCAGGAGATGCTGCTCGATACGGTGATGAGCGGCGTGGTCTTCACCCACGACCTGAACACCGGCGCGCCCTACTACGTGGTCAACTACGACGACGTCTCCGGCCTCACCGACACCGTGACCTCCGGCTCGGGCGAGTACGCCAACCGGACGCTCTACATCCACCGCGGCGCCCTCGACGCGCTCCGCTCCGAGCGATTTCAGCGCCTGACGGCGGCGGTCCGCGAGCTCGAGCAGGTGCTCGGCAACGAGTTCCTCGACATCGAATTCGCCCTGGGTCGCGACTTGCAGCCCTACCTGCTGCAGGTTCGCTCGATCACCACCCAGCCGAACTGGAACCGCGCCGTCGCGCGCCGCATCGACGCTGCCCTCGCCGGCATTCAGCGCTTCGTCGGTGGTCGGCTGCAGCGGATGTCGGGCGTCTACGGCACCACGACGGTCCTCGGGCAGATGCCGGATTGGAACCCTGCCGAGATGATCGGCCGCGCTCCGCGGGCGTTGGCGATGAGCCTCTACGAGCAGCTGATCACCAACGACGCGTGGCGGCAGGCGCGGGCCGAGATGGGCTACGCCGCACCGGCCGGCCAACCGCTCATGGTCTCGCTCGCCGGCCAGCCCTTCATCGACGTGCGCTTGAGCTTCCACTCCTACCTGCCGGCGGCGCTGCCGGCCGAGCTGGGCGAGAAGCTGGTCGACGCGTGGGTGCAGCGGCTGCGCGAGAACCCGGAATTCCACGACAAGGTCGAATTCGACGTGGCGCTGACCTGCTTCAGCTTCGACATCGACGACAAGCTCGCCAGCCACGTCGGCGACGCGCTCGACGCCGAGGAGCGCGGCCGCTACCGCGCCATCGTGCGGGACCACACAGCAGGGCTGATCCGCGGCGAGGGCGGGGGCAGCATCGCCGGCGCGTTGGCGCGGATCGAGACGCTGCGTGGCCGACTCGACGCGTGGCTGGCGTCTTCGGCGAGCCACAGCATCCACGACCTCTTCTGGCTGATCGACGATTGCATTCGGCTCGGCACGATCCCCTTCTCGATCCTCGCCCGGCACGCCTTCATCGCCCGGACGATGCTGCTCTCGTTGCAGGGCAGTGGCGTGGTCAGCGGTGAGGACGTGCAGCGCTTCCAATCGGGCATCCGCACCGTCGCCGGCGAGCTGGTCGACGATATGCGCGCGCTGCAGACCGGCAAGATGCCGCCGGGCCGCTTCATGGCGCGCTACGGCCACCTCCGGCCCGGCACCTACGACATCCTCTCGGCCCGCTACGACCAGATGGACGCGTTCGGCGCCGGCGGCGCGACGGTCGAGCGTGACGTCAGCCACGCCGCCTTCGCCTTCTCGGATGAGCAGATGGCGCGGATCGACGCCCAGCTGCAGCGCGAGGGCTTCGGCGAGGTCGGCGCACAGGACCTGGTCGCCTACATGACCGAGGCGGTCGCAGGGCGCGAATACGGCAAGTTCGTCTTCACCCGATCGATCAGCGAGATGCTCGAGTTGATCGCCGATTTCGGTGAGCGCCATCGCCTGAGCCGCGACGAGATGAGCCACGTGCCGATCCGGCAGCTGCTCGAGGTCGCGGTGCGCAGCGCCGAGGAAGGCGTCGAGGAACGGCTGCGCGACGTCGCCGAGGAGCACGCCAACCACCACGCCGTGACGGTGGCGATCCGGCTCCCGCAGGTCCTCTTCGACCAGGCCGGCGTGCACGTGGTCCCCTTCCAGGTGAGCCAGCCGAACTTCATCACCAGCAAGTCCGTCTCGGCGGATTGCGCCGTGCTGCGCCCCGGCCGGCCGACGCCGCCGATCGACGGCAAGATCGTCGTCATCGAGGGTGCCGACCCTGGCTTCGATTGGATCTTCAGCCACGATATCGCGGGGCTGATCACGAAATACGGCGGGGCCAACTCGCATATGGCGATCCGCTGCGCCGAATTCGGCGTCCCTGCCGCGATCGGCGCCGGCGAGCAGCGCTTCGAGTCCGTGATCCGGGCCCAGCGCGTGCTGCTCGATTGCGCCAGCGGCCTCATCACCGTCCTGCATTGACGAGGAGCTTGGAATGGTCATCTGGCTGATCGGGATCTCTGGCGCCGGCAAGACGACGCTCGCCCACGAGGTCGTACGGCAGGTTCGCGAACAGAAAGGCCACGTCGTGCTCATCGACGGCGACGCCGTGCGCACGGCCTTCGGCAACGACCTCGGCCACAGCATCGAAGACCGGCGGCGCAACGCCGACCGCATCTGCGGCCTGTGCAAACTGCTCGACGATCAAGGGATCAGCGTCATCTGCGGCATCCTCTCGATCTTCCCCGAGTCGAGGGCCTGGAACCGCGCGAACCTGCAGCGCTACCACGAGGTCTTCATCGATACGCCGCTCGCCGACGTGCAGGAGCGTGACGTCAAGGGGATCTACGGTCGCTACGCGCGCGGCGAGACCCGCGGCGTCGCCGGCCTCGACATCGACTTCCCGCGTCCGGCACGCCCCGACCTCGTCATCACCAACAACGGCGACGAGGCCCACCTGCTGAGTTTCGCGCCGCAGCTGGCCCGCCTCATCCTGGACGAGCAGCGATGAACTACGTCTACACCGAAGAGAATCGGCTCGAGCAGCCGCACAAATACATGTACACCGCGTTCGGGGGCAGCGCCTTTCTGCAGGCCTACGCGGCAGATCGCCGGGCCGCCATCGCCGCGGACGCCGCCGTGGCCCCGAGCGCCGACGACAGCATCGACGCGCAGCTGCTCGGCGCGCTGCAGGGCAAGGACGTCGGCGCGGCGGTCGATGCGCTCGGCGCCGCGACGCGCGCGCTCGAAGACGCCACGATCGACGCGCCGCCGGCGACGGTCGACCTGCTCTTGGCCCTGGCCGCCCGCCGCGCGCTCGGCCTGAAGATCCGCGACCTCGACCACGCCTGGGTCAGCCGGCTGGCGCAGCGCTTCGAGGTCAGCAAGAGGCTCTACGCCAGCTACGCGCCCGGATTCCGCAAGGGCATCCTGCCCCGCGACGAGGTCCGACCCTATTGGTTGCTCGCGTTGGTCCTGAGCTTGTACGGCGCCCACGACGGCCGCCTGAGCCTGCTCAGTACACTGCTCAAGGTCGACGATCTGCTCTGCTCGCTGCCTGCCGCGCAGCGCGAGGGCGCGATTCCGCCCGGCGGGTTGGCCCACATCCTGCGGCAGGAGCTGGCCACGGTCCGGGCCCTGGCGGCGAAGGTGGAGGTCGATGATGGCGCTCTCTGATGTCGCGATGGTGGCTGCGGACAGCTCCCGCACCCGCGCCTACCTCTACGCCCTCGCCCGACACGACCTGCTGCCGGCGCACGTCGTCGTCTTGGAGAACCGGACCGCCGAGCTGCTGCCGGGCCAGGCCGACGACAAGGTCGCCGCCGAGAGCGAAGTCGCCCGCGGCGTCGTCGACGAGGCGCTCGCCAAGGCGCCGCCGAGCGCGAAGGACGACTGCTGGAGCGAGGTCCGCTTCGACATGACCCGGCCACTGCACGGGCTGCTCGACGCGCTCGGCGTGCCGTGGACCGCCGCCCCGGACAAGAATATCAACGCACCCGACGTGGTCGCGATGATCGCCGCGCGGCCCGAGTCGGTCTTCATCTACTCGGGGTATGGCGGCGTGCTGCTGCGCGCGGACGTGCTCTCCGCCGGCAAGCGCTTCCTCCACGTCCACGGCGGCTACCTACCGGACTTCAAGGGCAGCACGACGAACTACTACAGCCTGCTCGACGAGGGACAGATGGGTGCCTCGGCGATCTTCCTCACCGCCGAGATCGACAGCGGTCCGATCTTGTCGCGGCGGCGCTTTCCGGCGCCAGAACGGCGCGGCGAGATCGACCACGTCTACGATTCGGCGGCCCGGGCCAAGGTCTTGGTCGATACGTTGGCGGCCCGCGCGCCGACTGGCGATTGGCGACCGGAGCTCGACAACAGCGCCGTGGGCGACACGTACTACATCATCCATCCGGTGCTGAAGCATCTCGCGATCCTCGGCGGCGGGGGCGACGCGTGAGCCGAGCCTCGACCGGTCTGGTGGCCGTGAGCCAGCGGGTCGACCACGTCGCGGGCTACGACGAGACCCGTGACGCGCTCGACCAGCGGCTCGCCGCCTGGATCGCCGCGGCCGGGCTGCTCGCGGTGCCGGTGCCCAACGGCCTGGTCGATCCGGCGCGGGGCGACACCGGGCACCTGCAGCGATGGCTGGACGCGCTGCCGCTGTGCGGGGTGATCCTCTCGGGCGGCAACAATATCGGCGACGAGCCGGCGCGCGACACGACCGAGCGGACGTTGCTCGATTGGGCGCAGGCGCGGGCGCTGCCGGTGCTCGGGATCTGCCGCGGGATGCAGATGATGGGCACCTGGGCCGGGGCCTCGCTCGCGCCGGTCGAGGGACACGTCCGGCAGGTCCATCACCTGCGCGGCGAGATCGCCGAGGCGGTCAACACCTACCACGACTACGCGCTGGCCAGCTGCCCGGCTGGCTTCCGCGTGCTGGCGACCGCCGAGGACGGCGTGCTCGAAGCGATCGGTCACGAGCAGCTTCCGTGGGAAGGCTGGATGTGGCATCCCGAGCGCGATGAGGCGTTCGCCCCCTGGGCGACCCGACGAATGAAGGAGCTGATGACATGCGCGCAATCGTGCTAGCCGCAGGCCGCGGAAGCCGCCTGAACGAGGCCACCGACGACAAGCCGAAATGCCTGGTGAAGGTCCGCGGGACCTCGCTGCTCGACCTGCAGCTCGCGGCGTTGCGTGCCGCCGGCCTGAACGAGATCGGCATCTGCACCGGCTACCGGCGCGAGCAGCTCGCCGCGCTCGGCATGCCCGAGTTCCACAACGCCCGCTGGGCCGAGACGAATATGGTCTCGTCGCTCGCCTGCGCGGCGGCCTGGCTGCAGGACGGCCCGTGCATCGTGAGCTATTCCGACATCTTCTACGATAGCTCCGCCGTCTCGGCGCTGATGGCGTCCGACTCCGATATCGCCATCACCTACGACGTGAATTGGCGCGCGCTGTGGGAAGAGCGCTTCGACAACCCGCTCGACGACGCCGAGTCCTTCCGCCTGCACGCCGACGGGACGCTGGCCGAGATCGGCAACCGCGCGACGTCGATGGACGCGATCGAGGGTCAATACATGGGCGTGCTGCGCTTCACGCCAGCCGGCTGGGCCGAGGTGATGCGCATCCGCGCCGGCCTCTCGCAAGCCGAGCAGGACCGGATGCACATGACCGGCACGCTGCAGAAGATCCTCGAAGCCGGGCGGATGCCGGTCCATGCCGTCCCCTACGCCGGCACCTGGGGCGAGGTCGACTCGCTCGAAGACCTCGCGGTCTACAGCTAGCCCTTGTCCGGGCGCGCCGTGCCGACCATGCACTTCGACGTCTTCAACGGCGACGCCGACGGGCTCTGCGCCATCCATCAGCTGCGCCTCGCGACGCCGCGCGAGGCGACCCTGGTCACCGGCGTCAAGCGCGATATCGCGCTGCTCGAGCGGGTGCAGGCCGGGGCCGGTGCGCTGATCCGGGTCTGCGATATCTCGCTCGACCGCAACCGTCCCGCGCTGCTGCGGCTGCTCGCCGCTGGCGCGCAGGTCAGCTATTTCGACCATCACTTCGCCGGCGAGATCCCCGAGCATCCGGGGCTGCACGCACGGATCGACCTGGCCCCGGAGGTCTGCTCCAGCCTGCTGGTCGACCGCGAGCTCGGTGGCCGCTTTCGCGCTTGGGCCGTCACCGCCGCCTTCGGCGACAACCTGCACGCTGCCGCCGAGGCCGCCGCCCGCCCACTGGACCTCGACGCGCCGGCGCTGGCGACCTTGCGGAGCCTCGGTGAGAGCCTGAACTACAATAGCTACGGACTCGGAGAAGCCGACCTGCGCATCCATCCGACGGCGCTGTTGGCTCGGATGGCGCCCTTCGCCGACCCGCTCGCCTTCGCCGCAGAGGAGCCGATCGTCGCCGCGCTGGTCGAGGGGATGCGCGAGGATCTCGCCCGCGCGCGCGCCGTCGCCCGCATCGACGTCGGCCACGCCGCCAGCCTGACGATCTTGCCGGACGCTGCCTGGGCGCGGCGGGTGTCCGGCATCTTCGGTAATGAGCTCGCCCGCGCGGAACCAGCACGTGGCCACGCCGTCGCCGCGACCCTGCCGGACGGGACGCTGCGGCTCAGTGTTCGGGCGCCCCTGCAGCGTCGCACCGGTGCAGGCGCGTTGTGCCGCCGCTTCCCCACCGGGGGTGGTCGCGAGGCCGCCGGTGGCGTCGACCATCTGCCGGTCGACGCGCTCGACGCCTTCCTCCGAGCGCTCGGCGAGGCCTGGTAGCGCGCCGCGCCGATCCTCGGGCTATTTGCTCCCGGCTATTTGCCAGCTATTTGCCTTTCGGCGGCGGGGCCTTCTTCTGGTACCTGCCGATCAGCGTCGCCCGCCCGAGCACGTGGCCGCTCATCGCGTCGAGCAGCCGCTTGGCGTCGACCTTCGCCGACTGCGCGGCGTCGTCCTCGGCGGCGGCGCGGCCGACACCGTCGGCGCGGACGCCGAGCTTGCGGTCCAGGGCGTAGAGCTCGAAGAAGTAGCGGTGCTTGCCGATCGGCGGACACGGCCCTCCCCAGGCCGCCTTGCCCCAGCCGTTCTTGCCGACGCGGGTGCCGGCCGGCAGGCCCTTGCTCGCGCTGTCGTCGGGTAGGCCGCCGGCCTCGGGCGGCAGATCCCAGAGCACCCAATGCATCCACGTCATCACGGGTTTGCGCGGGTCGGGCGCGTCCGGATCGCGGACGATGAGCGCCACCGAGACGGTGCCCTTCGGCAGCTTCTCCCAGCGCAGCGGCGGCGAGGTGTCGGCGCCTTCGCAGGTGTGGACCGTCGGGATCGCGGCGCCCGGGGCGAACGCGGGTGAGCTCAGCTTGGCGATCGCGATTGGCTGCCTGTTTGGTTGGATCGGCACCTTCGGGTCGGGACGCCGCGGGTAGGGACGCGGCCGTGGGCGGCGGCGCTGGCCGGGGACCAGGACGTCGGCGCTGGCCGGAGTGGCAGGCACAGTCGGCAGCGCGCAGGCTGCGGCGACGGTCAGCGCGAGGGCGAGGGGGAATGGGGTGCGCGTCGGCATCGGGACCTCCGGTTGGTTCCAGGTGCTTATACTTTACACTTTCCGGAAAGTGTAAAGTATAAGCACCTGGAACCCGAGCTCTGTTCAACCTCCCGGCGCGGTGCTAGCGTCCGCGCCCATGATCGACGTCGTGCTGACCCGCCACCTCTTCGCCTTCTTCCCAGCCCTGGAGGGCCAGCAGATCTGCGTCGAGGCCGCGACCGTCGCCGAGGCCGTCGCCGCGCTCGAGGCCATGGCGCCGGGCATCGCGCACTACCTCATCGACGAGACCGGGCGGCTGCGGCCACACGTCAACGCCTTCATCGGCAACGCGATGATCCGCGACCGGCGTCGGCTCACCGATCCGCTCGCACCGGGCGACAAACTCTCGATCCTGCAATCGCTGAGCGGCGGCTAGGCCCCGCGTCGGAGTCTTCATGAGCAAGCGCATCCTGGTCGGCACCCGCAAGGGCACCTTCGCGGTCACGAACGACGGTAGCGGTTGGCAGGCCAAGCTCATCGGCCACGCCGGCGTCGGGGTGAACTTCGTCGCGAAGGACCCGAATACCGGTCGGCTCTGGGCGCTGCTCGGCCACGGCCACTGGGGCGCCAAGCTCTCGGTCAGCGACGACGACGGCGCGAGCTGGGCCGACTTGCCGACGCAGATCTCCTACCCCGAGGGCGCGAAATTCATCGCCCAGGATATGTTCGAAGACCCTGACTCGGACTACGGCGTCGGCTGGAAGGTCAGCACCAAGCCGGCCACGCTGCTGAAGAACTGGATCATCGGCTTCGGCCCCGACGGCGCCGTCTACGTCGGCACCATCCCCGGCGGCCTCTTCGTCAGCCGCGACAACGGCGGCAGCTGGGCGCTCAACCTGCCGCTGTGGAACCACGAGTCGCGCGGCGGCGACCTCTTCGCCGGCGAGGGCAACGGCGAGACCAAATGGTTCGGCACCCCCGCCTCGGAAGGCGTCTTCGCGCCGGGCATCCACTCCATCGTCACCGACCCGCGTGATGCGAACTCGGTGATGGTCGCCGTCTCCTCGGCCGGCGTGGTCGCCAGCTTCGACGGCGGCGAGAGCTGGGCCTCGCGCAACAAGGGCATGAGCATGGACCACCAGCCGGACGCCGAGGCCGAGTGGGGCCACGACCCGCACTATATCGAGCGCTGCCCCGGCGACCCCGACCACATCTGGCAGCAGAACCACGTCGGTGTGTTCTACAGCAGCGACAACGCGGCGACCTGGACCAAGGTCAGCGCCCCGGACGACGGCGTGCACTTCGGCTTCCCCTGCGCCACCGACGATAGCGACGGCCGCACCGCTTGGTTGGTGCCCGGCAAGTCCGATATGCAGCGCGTGACGGTCGACGGCGCGCTCTTCGTCGCGCGCACCGAGGATGGCGGCCAGAGCTGGGCGCAGCTGCGGAATGGGCTTCCGCAGGATGCTTGGGATGTCGTGTATCGGCATGCGCTGGCGCAGCGCGGTGGGGCCGTCGCGTTCGGCAGTACGACTGGGAATCTCTATGTGAGCACGGATCGTGGGGATTCTTGGGTGACCGTGAGCAACAATCTTCCTCCGGTGTATTCGGTTCGGTTTGGGTGATGTTCTGAACGGGACTTTGTTCTGAATTTCAGAATGTTTTCGCCTTTCTGGCGTGGGGGATCAAAGAAGGGAGAGCCCGAGCCAAGGACGAACGGATTCGTTGAGCGCCTGCGAGGGCTCAATCGACATCGCACGTTCTCGCTCTCACGCCTCCAGCAACGTTCGAAACCGTTCGAGCGCCATGGGTCGGCGTGCCCCCGTGCTTGGACGGCGAGGTAGGCCGGGATGGGCTGCGCCGCCTTAGCGCTTCGCCTTCGCTGCGCTGCGGCTTCGGCTTTGACGGCGGGGTGGGGTGAGGTTGGGGGAGGTTGGGTTGACCTTGTTGCTACCGGTGCTGGTCCGGGGATCTGCGGTCTTGATGTCGCACTTGCAGGCTTGGAGCACCAGCCATAGCCTTTTGAGCGTCCGCACAGTCGCTGGAGGGGGTGCCATGACGATTTCGCGAAGAAGCTTCCTGTGCTCCCTTGGTGGCGTTGCCGTGCTCAGTTGTACGACGACGAACGTGACGAACTACTACGCAAATCAGCCCAGCGATGGGACCGACGGTGGGCCGTCTGGTGATGTAGCTGCCGACGTCCAAGTGCCCGACGATGTTGTCACAGGGCCCATGGATGTCGATGGTGGCGCGGACACCGACGCTGCAGCCACCGCCAACTGCTCCGCGCCTGGCGCGTCGGTAGATGCGGCCTTTGACGCCCAGCTGCTGCCGCAGCTCGCGGCGGTCGGTGGTATGGTCGCATTCGATGCCAGTTCCTCGTTGCTGCTCCTGATCCGGGCTGCGCAAGATCAGGTTGTCGCGCTTGGCCGGATCTGTGGACATGCGGCTTGTGAGATGACACCCGGTTCCATTGGGAAATGGGATACTGAGAAGCAACAGCTCACCTGTCTCTGCCACTCCTCGGTCTACGATATCGACGGCAAGCTGCTATCGGGGCCTGGCGGATCGGACTTGCTGACCTACCCCGTGCCCTTTGACTCTGCGACTGGGAAGGGCTCTGTGCGCGTTCCCTGCGCTGCGTGAGCGTGAGCAGCGTCTGGAGCGCGCGCTCGCTTGCGGCGCGAACGCGTTTGGCAGCATCCTCTGGCTGCAACCACCGGACGTGAACGATGTCGCCAACCACAGCCTCGACGCCCGAAGATCAGGCTCGCGAACAAATCGACGCGATGCTCGAGCAGGCCGGCTGGGCGGTGCAGAGCCGCGACGCGATGAACCTCGCCGCAGCCCCCGGCGTCGCCGTGCGTGAGTTCCAGACCGCCGTCGGCCCCATGGACTACGCCCTCTTCGTCGGCAATCGGCTCTGCGGCGTCATCGAGGCGAAAAGGGTCGGCGTCCCACTCGCCGCCGTCGAGGCGCAAACCCGCGACTACGCCCGCCACGCGCCCAAGCACCTGCAAGTGCCGGTTCGGCCGCTGCCCTTCCTCTACGAGAGCACGGGCGTCGAGACCATGTTCACCAACGGTCTCGACCCGACGCCCCGGGGCCGGCGGGTCTTCGCTTTTCACCAGCCCACCACGCTCGATGGATGGCTGGCGCACGTCGCGCCGCAGTGGGGTCGGCCGCCGGAGATGCACGCCGCGCCGACCCTGCAAGGGCGGCTGCAGCGCGCGTCGTTGCTCGATTCCCACGGCATGTGGCCGGCGCAGATCCGGGCTGTCGAAAACCTCGAGAAGAGCCTGTGCACCGGCCGCCGGAGGGCGCTGGTGCAGATGGCGACCGGCTCGGGCAAGACCTTCACCGCCATCACGTCGATCTATCGACTGGTGCGCGAGGGCGCGGCCAAGCGCGTCCTCTTTCTGGTCGACCGCGGCAACCTCGGCCGGCAAGCGCTCAAGGAGTTCCAGGCCTACACGACCCCAGACGACGGGAGAAAGTTCAGCGATATCTACAATGTCGCGAACCTGTCGAGCAACACGATCGATCCGGTCAACAAGGTCGTGATCGGCACCATCCAACGGCTCTACTCGATCCTGCGCGGCGACCCGGACTATGACGAGGGGCTGGAGGAGGGCTCGGCGTTTGTCGGGGGCGGGTCGGCGTTGCGGCGCGAGGCGCCGCCGGTCGTCTACAACGCCTACCTCCCGCCCGAGTTCTTCGACGTGATCGTGATCGACGAGTGCCATCGGTCGATCTACACGGTCTGGCGGCAGGTGCTGGAGTATTTCGACGCGGCGCTCATCGGGCTGACGGCCACGCCGGCGAGCCATACCTACGCCTTTTTCGAGCGCAACGTGGTGAGCGAATACACCCACGTCCACGCCGTTCGCGACCGCGTGAACGTGCCCTACGAGGTCTTCGAGATCCGCACCCGCGTCACCGCGGGCGGCGCCAAGGTGGTGGCAGAACCGCACGCCTGGATTGGCAAGCGCGACCGCCAGACCCGCGCGATGCGCTGGGAGCAGCTCGACGAGGACCTCGAGTATGGCGCCAGCGACGTCGATCGCAGCGTCGTCGTACCCGACCAGATCCGCACCGTCCTGCGGGAGCTGAAGGCGCGGATGTTCACCGATCTCTTCCCCGGTCGCGAGGTCGTGCCCAAGACGCTGCTCTTCGCCAAATCCGACGACCACGCCGAAGACGTTCTGCGGATCTTGCGCGAGGAGTGGAACCTCTCGAACGAGGAGGCGATCAAGATCACTTACCGCCCGGAACGCCAGCTGGGCGACGCGGCGCGGCGCAGCGCTTCGCGCAAACCAGAGGATTTGATCTCGGCGTTTCGCACCAGCCCGCGGGTGCGCGTCGCGGTCACGGTCGACATGATCGCCACCGGGACCGACATCAAGCCGCTGGAATGCGTCGTCTTCCTACGCTCGGTGAAGTCCAAGGCCCTGTTCGAGCAGATGAAGGGCCGCGGGGTGCGGGTGATCCCGGATGCGGACTTCCAGGCCGTGACGCCCGACGCGCCGCAGAAGACGCACTTCGTCATCGTCGACTGCGTCGGGGTGATGGACGGTTGCAAGAGTGATCCGCCGCTCGACCGCGAGCGCGGCAAGAGCTTGGCGCAGCTGTTGGAGCTGGTGCGTAGCGGCCATCGCAGCGACGAGGTGCTCGGCGCGATCGCGTCGCGGCTCGACCGGGTCGACCGCAAGCTCGACGACGAGCAGCGTCGGCAGATCGAGGCGGTCAGCGGCGGCGCGTCGTTGCGAGAGATCGTGGCGGGGATGTTGGATCGACTGGATCCGATCGCCCAAGAGCTACGCCTGCGCGAGCGGTTGGGGCTGCCGGCGGATGCGGAGCGCGGTGACGACGTGGACAACGCGGACGACGGAGCCGACGAGGCCGTCGATCTGCTCGAAGATCCCGAGCATCTCGCGCTGCGGAGCCAGGTCGTCGGCGAGATGTGGGAGCAGGCCGCGGCGCCGCTGGCCTACAACCCCGAGCTCTGCACCGCCCTGCTCGAGGTGCGGCGGCAGCAGGAGGTGACGATCGACGTGCTGACGCTCGACGAAGTCACCCACAGCGGCGCGCGGCAGGACCTGACGCTCGACTACGCGGCGGACCAGGCGCTGGTGAGCGCGTTCGAGGCGTTCTGTCAGGAGCAGAAGGACGCCCTCGATGCGCTCTCGCTGCTCTACGAGCGGCCTTACGGTCAGCGGCTCTCGCGGGCGCAGTTGATGGATCTGCTCGGTGCGCTCCAGCGCCCGCCGAGGCGCTGGACCGGCGAGGCGCTGTGGGCGGCGTACGAGCGGGTCGAGAAAGACCGCGTCCGTGGCGCATCGGGCGGACGGATGTTGACGGACTTGATCAGCCTGGTGCGGCATGCGATGGGCGTCGAGGCCGAGCTGGTGAGCTACGCCGAGGTCGCCGCGGAGCGCTTCGACGGCTGGGTGCTGCAGCAGGAGCAGCGGGGGCGCCGGTTCACCGAGGAGCAGTTGGGCTGGTTGCGGTTGGTGCGGGACCGGATCGTGGTGGATCTGGAGGTGCGGCTGGAGGACTTCGACCAGACGCCGTTCGTCGAGAAGGGTGGGCTGGGGAAGGTCTGGGCGGTTTTTGGTGAGGAGTTGGAGGGGATCGTGGCGGAGTTGAATCGGGAGTTGGTGGCGTGAGGTGGGCTCTTCCACATAGGTGGAGATGGACGACTGTCGCGCAGATTGCCGATGTTGTCGGTGGCGGTACGCCGACCGCTTCCGACACGTCTAATTTCGACAAGCAGGGTATTCCCTGGATTACCCCAGCAGATCTGTCCGGGTACTCGGGAACGTATATCGAGCGAGGAGCTCGCGGACTCACGAAGAAGGGCTACGCAAGCAGCGGCGCCAAGTTGATGCCGGCGAACACCGTGCTGTTCTCGTCGCGCGCTCCGATCGGGTACTGCGTCATCGCCACACAACCCGTTACGACCAATCAAGGCTTCAAGAGCTTGGTTCTCAAGGTCGACGTGCTGCCGGAGTACGTCAGGTACTACCTTCTCGGGTCCAAACGCTATGTGGAAGAACTCGCAAGTGGCACCACATTCAAGGAGATCTCGGGACGTCGCATGGCAGAGGTCGAAATTCCGATCGCCCCCCTCGACGAACAACACCGCATCGTCACCGCCATCGAAACCCACTTCTCCCGCCTCGACGCCGCCGTCTCCATGCTGCAACGCGCCAAAGCCAACGTCCGCCGCGCCCGCGCCAGCGTGCTCACCGCGGCGGTTGAAGGCCGCCTGGTTCCGACCGAGGCGGCCCTGGCCCGGGCGGAGGGGCGCTCGTTCGAGCCGGCGTCGGTGCTGCTCGCGCGAATCCTGCGCGAGCGGGAGGCTGCGTGGCGGGCGAGCGGGGCGCGGGGGAAATACAAGCCGCCGGTGCGGCCGGATGTTGCGGGGTTGGCAGAGGTTCCGGAGGGGTGGTGTTGGGCGAGTGTGGATGCCCTGCTCCGTGAACCGCTTCGTAATGGCAAGTCTGCCAAGCCGAGCGAAACTGACAAAGGGATTCGGACGCTGACGCTAACCGCGGTCACGACCTGCAAGTTCACCGACCAGAACACGAAGCTGACCGTCGCGACTGCGGATCAGGTAGATGGCCTCTGGCTTGAACCAGGCGACTTGCTCATGCAGCGGTCAAACACGCCGCAGCTAGTCGGCACGACTGCTCTTTACCGGGGTCCGCGCAACTGGGCGGTGTATCCCGACCTCCTTATTCGCGTTCGGACCACGCCCCGCGTCAGCGTTGAGTTCGCGGCACTTGCGCTGATATCGCCACTGCTTCGAGGCTATTTCAGGGGGAGCGCGAAAGGAATCGCAGGAAGCATGCCGAAGATCGGCCAGGACACCATTCAGATGGCGCCGTTCCCCCTCCCCCCCCTCCCCGAACAACACCGCATCGTCGCCGAAGTCGATCGCCGCCTCTCCACCCTCGCTGCCCTCGACGCGACCCTCGACACCAACCTCGCCCGCTGCGCGCGCCTGCGCCAATCGATCCTCCAACGCGCCTTCGACGGCCGCCTCGTCCCGGCCGCCGACAGCACCGCGACGCCAACTGGAGCGCCATGACCGCGCCCGTCAACCCTTCGGCAGCAACAGACTTCTCCGGCCTCCGCCGCCTCCGCGTCGCCGGCCTCGGCTCGCTGCGTGACGTCACGCTGCATCCCGGGCGCCTGACGGTGCTGATCGGCGCCAACGGCTCCGGCAAATCCAACGTTCTCAAGGCGCTGAACATGGTGCCCCTACTCCCCGCCCGTGGGCTTCAACGCTTCATCGGCCAAGCCGGCGGCGCCTCGGCGCTGCTGCACTACGGTCCGCAGCAGACGGAGTCCATCGAGCTCGAGCTCGACTTCGCCCTCGACGGTCACACCTACGGCTACCGCGCCAGCCTCGGCTTCGCAGCGGGCGACAAGCTCTTGTTCCTCGACGAACGAGTCGCCTACCAGGGCAATCCGGGCGTTGCCATGCGAACCACGCCGCTGGGGACAGATCACTGGGAGTCCCTGCTCCGCAGCGCCGCGCCCAACTCGCACGAGGCGACCAGCGTCCACTACTGGACCGCACAGCTCATCCACTTCCATTTCCACGATACCTCCCTCACCTCCGCCCTCCGCACCAACGCCCGCGCCGTCGACGATCGCGCCCTCCGGTCCGACGGCGGCAACCTCGCCGCCTTTCTGCTCCGCCTCGCGAGCAGCGTCGACGCCGCCGACCAGAAGGCCTGGCGGCGCATCAACGCCTACGTCAGCCGCGTCGTCCCATCGATCAAGAGCCTCGAACCCACACGCCTCGACAGCAACACCAGCGCTGCCCGCCTGGATTGGATCGACGACCGCGACGAACGCTTCGGCGCACACCACCTGTCCGACGGCAGCCTCCGCGCCATCGCCATCATCACCGCCCTCGCGCAGCCGGCCGAACGCATGCCGCGCTTCATCTCCATCGACGAGCCCGAGCTGGGCCTGCACCCCGCAGCGATCAGCCTCGTCGCCGAGTTGGCGCGCTCGGTGTCGCATCGCACGCAGGTCCTTTTCGCCACGCAGTCGACCGCGTTCCTCGACCACTTCTCGCCCGAGGAGGTCGTGGTTGCCGAGCGCGCAGATGGCGCGACGACGCTGCGGCGGCTCGATCCTGCGGCCCTGCAGACCTGGCTCGACGACTACTCGCTCTCCGAGGTCTTCGACAAGGGTGTGATCGGCGGTCGGCCGTGATGCGCCTGCTCGTGCTGGTCGAGGGCCAGACCGAAGAGGTGTTCGTCAAGGACGTTCTCGCGCCTCACTTGGTTCGATTCGGCGTCTACGCTGCCGCCACCACGGTCGGCAAGGTCCACGCTCAGCGGGCTGGCCAGCAACGACGTGGCGGCGGGCACTTTCGGCATTGGCGCAACGACCTGCTGCGATTGCTCGGCAATCGGCAAGACGCCGGTGTTCGCGTCACCACCCTCTTCGACCTCTACGGTCTGCCCGAAGACTTCCCAAACCTACAGCGGTGGAACGCCGTCACCGACTCCAACGCCCGCTGCGATGGCCTCCAAGCCGAGATCGCCGCGCTCGCAGACGATCGGCGCGTACTGCCGTACATCCAGCGCCACGAGTTCGAAGCGCTCGTGTTGGCGTCGCTCGATGCGCTGGAAGACTGGCTGGACGCCGACGCCGACCTCGCGGGCCTGGCCGCCTTGCGTCACGAGATCGCCGCTTTGGCACCCGAGGACGTCAACCACGGACCGGAGACGGCGCCGTCCAAGCGTCTGCTGGCCCATATCCCGGGCTACAGCAAGACCCTGCACGGCCCGCTGGCAATTGCAGGCCGGACATTGGCGCAGATTCGCGGCGTCTGCCCGCGCTTCGACGCGTGGCTGACCACGCTGGAGGGGCTCGCTGGCGCCCAGGGAATGTCATGACCTTCGATCTCGCATCGCTTCGCGAAGGTTGGGACTTCGAAGCGAAGCTCGCTGGCGGGCGCGACGGGCTTGGCGCCGTCCCCGCGTCGTTCTTCGAGTCGTATTCGGCGATGGCCAACACCGACGGAGGCACCATCGTTCTCGGTGCGCGCGAGCGCTCGGATGGATTGTTCGAGGTAGCCGGCATCGTCGAGATCGACCGCGTCGAGCAGGACCTCTGGAATCAGCTCGACAACCGACAGAAGGTCAGCGCGAACGTGCTGCGACGGCAGGACGTGCGGCGGGAGGTCGTGGACGGTCACACGCTGCTCGTCATCGACGTACCGCGCGCCGAGCGCAGAGCGCGGCCGGTCTTCTTGAACGGTAACCCGCTCCTCGCCTGGCGGCGTTCCGGCGAGGGGGATCGCCGATGCTCGGAGGCCGAGGTTCGGCGGATGCTCGCCGATGCCAGCGACGAGCCTGTCGACGGCCAGATCCTCGAAGGCTTCGGCATCGACGACCTGGACCACGAGACCGTGGCCGCTTGGCGCAATCGCTTCAGCGCACGCAGCCCCGACCACCCCTTCCTCGCCGTCGATCTGCCACAGATGCTGCAGAAGATCGGGGCGTGGCGTCGCGACCGTCGCTCTGGTGTCGAGGGCTTGACGGTCGCAGGCTTGCTGATGTTCGGCCAGGAGCGCGCGATCCTCGACCGATTTCCGAGCTACCAACTCGACTACCGCCACCTCGCCGACGATCCCGCACAGCGTTGGATCGACCGCGTCACCAACGACGGCACCTGGTCGGGCAACGTCTTCGACTTCTACCGCAAGGTCTTCCCACGCCTGACGGACGACCTGCGCGTCCCCTTCGGCTTGAACGAGGCCATGCAGCGCGTCGACACCACGCCGGTCCGCGAGGCGCTGCGCGAGTCGCTGCTCAACGCCCTGATTCACGCCGACTACTCGGGCACGCGGGGGATCCGCATCTTCCGACGTCGCGGCGGCTACGAGCTCGTCAACCCAGGCACCCTGCGCGTGCGCTGGAACGAGGCTCGCAGCGGCAACGCCAGCGACCCTCGCAATCCGTCTCTGCAGAAGCTCTTTCAGTTGCTCGGCCTCGGCGAGCGCGCTGGCTCGGGTGTGCCGCGGATTTTGCAGGCCTGGCGGGATCAGCATTGGCGTCCACCGGAGCTGTTCGAGGACTTCGACAACAACGAGACTCGCCTCGTGCTCTCGATCGAGAGCCTGCTGCCAGAAGCCACGGTCGCCGAGCTCGACGCACGATTTGGGCAGCGATTTCGGGCCCTGAGCGAAGCCGGGCGAATCGCCGTCGTGACAGCGGCCGCCGAGGGCCGAGTCTCCAACCGGAGACTGCAAGAGGTTCTCGACGAGCACCCGCGCGACCTCACCTACCTCCTCGGCGATCTGGTTCGAGAGGGTCTCCTCCGCCCTCACGGCGAGCGCTCAGGGCGTTGGTATTCGCTGGCTGAAGGCTATGGTGCTCCCCACCAAGCCAGCCTCTTCGATGCTGTCGCGGTGGACGAGAGCGCTACCCTCCAAGGCTCGGAGAGCTCCCTCCATAGTGGCTCGA
>JACKFC010000052.1 GCA_020632665.1 Deltaproteobacteria bacterium | reverse complement strand
TATTTCAAATCAACTGTCAGGCCGAGGGGGACGACTGTCTTCAAGCCCCCGTCGAGGCCTTTGGTCAAGCCCACCCGCGCGCCGCCCTCGATCGCCGGGCCCGAGGCGATGTCACGGACGAGCGAGCCGGTCACGGTGTTGCCCTGTGCGTCGACCGTCGTGTCTCGCGTTTCGGTCGTCACGCGGTGATTGCCGCCGCCGATTTGAACCTGCACTTGCCCAGGCTCCAGGGCGCGGCCGGTTTGCACTGCCGCGATGCTCCCGCATCCTGGCGCAACGAGCGCACAGAGCATAGCGAGTACGACAAGCGGCACGCGCTGCGCCGGAAACGAACGAGTCATGAAGCCTCCGAGGCCGGGTTCTGTCGCGGGATCGGCGAGCGCCCGGCTGTGTGCAAGCCTGACCGTCGATTCTGTCGAAACGCCCAGCATCGATCCAGCGGCGGGCGAGCGCGTTTTCGTCGCGTGAGCCTTCGGGGTTCCTGGTGCGGTTTGTGCACTTGCGGCCGATGAGCGCGGCTATGTCGAAACACCCAGCATGTATCTTGACGGGAGCTAATCAACACACCGAGGAATCTCGTCGATAACTTCATAGTTGCAAGCTTTCCCCTCGCTCTTGCAGCGTTCGGATGTTGGGCACTCGGACTCCCATGGAACAACACAGCTGTTGTGAGCTTGTTCGGAAGCTCTTCGCAAGAAGCAATACCCCGACTGCTTGCAAGAGATGCTCTCCAAACAGTGCAGCTCTTCCGTTGGCGCACAAGAATTGCAGAACCCAGCCTCATTGTCCCGAATCGCCAGACCACACCACCCAGATTGTTCACAGTTGAGGTGGCCTTGACACCATTCCACGGTCAGGTCGTTGAAGCATCCACCCGGCGAATCGCTTCCACATCCCGCATGTAGGAGTAGGGTGAAACCTGCAAGTACGAGGCAAAATACATGGACCTTCTTCAACTGAATTCTCCTCGATCAATTGGGCTGATCGATCGCTACGCCTTAGCCGGAAACAGCAGCCCGCCAATCGAAATGCCCAGCACTTCGACGGAAGTGAGGGGTTCCAGTGAGCGGTTCGAGGTGCTTGTGCTTCACGCTTTCGCGAGGGCCTAAAGTATAAAGTATAAGCACCTGGATCCATTTTCTTGCCAACGGCGACGGATAGTAGACATAAGGTCCATTGGACGAAGCCGCTCCGCGGACGCGCCTGACGGCGCCAAGCCCCCGATTCGCGTCGCTACGCCCCATCGCAACTCCCATCCTTCCGCTGCATCGCCCATTTCGTCCAACCGCAGCACCCTCCTCCGACCCGGCTCGAGCACCAACGTTCGGCCGGCAACCGGAGGAATTTCAACATGGACCCCACCATCGCTCGCATGGAGCAAGATCTCAAGGATCTCGACCGCAGCATCCACACCCGCACCGTCTACGTCCAGACCGTCAAGCGCTTCCAACGCCACTTCGGCCGGCCGCTGCAGGAGCTCGGCGTGGACGAGGTCACGTCCTACATGCGCATGCTCGTCCGCTCGCCCGACCACTCCGCGTCGACCTGCGCGGTCTACGCTGCCGCGCTGCGCTTTGTCTTCCGGGTCACCATGCAGCGGCCCGAGCAGGTCGCTGGGCTGCGCACGCCACGGCGGGTCCGAAAGCTGCCCACCGTGCTCACCGCCGAGCAGGTCCGTCGATGCCTGGCGGTCACCAGCTCCGAGCGAAATCGAGCGTTGGTCATGCTCGCCTACGGTGCCGGCCTGCGCATTGCCGAGGCCACCCACCTGCAGATCGCCGACATCGACAGCGCCAACGGCGTGATCCGCGTCCGGCAGGGCAAGGGCCGCAAAGAGCGCCTGGTCATGCTCTCGCCGGTGCTGCTCGCGCAGCTCCGACGCGCATATCGCGAGCAACGCCCCGAGGGCGCATGGCTGTTCCCCGGTGCCGAGGCGCAGATGCCCATCACCCCGCGGCGGGTCCGCCGGATCTGGGCTGACATCCAGCTTCGCGCCGGGCTGCGGCGGCACTACCCGTTCCACGCGCTGCGCGGCGCGTTCGCGACAGACCTGCTCGATGGCGGCGTCGATCTGCGCACCATCGGGCTGCTGCTCGGCCACGCGCGGATGTCCTCGACGGTGCGCTACCTCGCGGTGCAGCCCAGCCACGTCGCCAAGGTGGTGAGCCCGCTCGATCGCTTGCTCGACCGTCCAGCCATCAGCTGATGTCGGGCTGCACCAGCTCTGGGTCCGCCGAAAACGGGCGGCCGCGTTGGCGCGTCGCAGAGGTCTTGCGCCAGCACGGCCCGGCGCTGCTCGCCCGCGGTGGGCTCAGCACGCAGCAGCGCAAGGCCCTGCGCGATGCGCAGCGCTGCCGGACCGCCGCGCTCGGAGGCCACATCGACGCCTGCTCGGCCTGCGGCCACCAGCGACCGAGCTACAACTCCTGCCGCAATCGGCATTGTCCGAGCTGCCAAGGCCAGCGCCAACAGCGCTGGGTGCAGGCGCGGATGGAGCGCGTCTTGCCAGTGCGCCACTTTCACGTCGTCTTCACCGTCCCGGCACAGCTCCGCGGCTTGTGGCGATGCAACCCGGAGCGGCTGCACGCGCTGCTGTTCGAGGCGGCGCGCGTCACGCTGACCACGCTCGCGAAGCAGCGCCTCGGCGCGGTCCTCGGCGTCACCGCGGTGTTGCACACCTGGACCCGCGAGTTGCACTACCACCCACACCTGCACTGCGTCGTCACTGCCGGCGGACTCGATCTGCGCCGCAAACGTTGGGTACCGACCCACCCGCGCTACCTCTTCCCGGTCGCGTTGCTCGGCAAGTTGTTCCGCGGCGTGCTGCTGCGTCGGCTCGAGGCGGCCTTTGCCAACGGCGAACTGCGCTGCGTCGGTCGCGCCGCCGGCCTAGCCGACCCCGAGGCGAAAGATCGCCTGCTGCGGCAACTCCGGCGCATCAAGTGGGTGGTCTACGCCAAGCAACCCTTCGCCGGCGCAGAGCAGGTCTTTCGCTACCTCGGCCGCTACACCCACCGCGTCGCGATCAGCGACCGCCGCCTGTTGGCCGTCGGGGCCGAGTCGATCTGCATCGCCACCCGCAACGGCGGCTCCGCCCAGATGACGCCGGCGCAGTTCGTCGCGCGGCTGCTGCTGCACGTGCTGCCGCGCGGGCTACACAAGATCCGCCATTTCGGGCTGTACGCGCCGACGCACGCCAGCCGCGGGTTGCCGCTGGCGACGCGGTTGTTGGCGCCGAGGACCGACGGCGACGCGGCGGCTGAGCATCCCGGCGAGCAGCCGCGAAACGACCAGGACGCGCAGCAGCGGGCCACCCCCGAGCCGCCGGCGAGCTGCGAGCGCTGCGGTAGCGCGACGGTGCGGCTGCCTGTCCCGCGACTCGCTCCGGCGCGCGTCCGCGGACCGCCGCGCTCGGGGGTCCGATGACCAGGCGTGTCGACAGTGAAGTCCGCAAGTGCAGCGCAGCTTGGATGCGCGACGGCCTCGCTTTGCTTCGCGCCCGATCTTGCGAGCTCGACGCGGCATTTCCTCGGTCGGTGGCGACGCGGAAGTCGCGACATCACGTGCTTGAGCGATGTCGGCGACGTAGCTCATGGCGTTGCCGAGCCCTCTCGACGGCTCGGCGCAGCGCTTTTTGCCCATAGCACGCAGCGCAAATTCGGCCGCGGCTTCCTCCAACCAGGGCTAGCCGCCGCGCGGGGTCGTTGGGGTGTCGGTGGCGTGGAGGTGGGCGGCCGCTATCCGCGGTTCCTTATCGGACAGCACGCTCGCCACCTCCAGCTCACGGGGCCACCTCCAGGTCACGGGACCCGAGCCTACGATGCGCGAAGCCTTCCGGCAACCGAGAATTGGCCACAGTCGTGGGCCTTTGCGCTGCTGATCATGCGCTCGACAGGCTTTCGCGCCACGGCGCTGCCTGGCATCGGCGGCGGAGTCGCGACGCTGGGGAGGCGATTTTTTGGGCTCGAAAGGAGGCTCGGGCCCTACTCGTGCTGAAACTCGGGGTCGAGGACGACGCGGCGGGCTTCGTCGTCTTCCTCCAAGCTGTGGAGCAGCGGCGGCGGCTGTGCCGCGGCGAACGTAGGGACGTCCGTTGGCTGCCCGAGGTGGCCTAGGATGGCGGCGATCGCTTCACGTTTCTCGATCAGCGCGACGAGGCGCCGCCGGCCGCCGCACGGGCACTGCAGGACGTCGATGGCGAACGTTCGCTGGAGCAGAACTGCCCACGTCCACGCCGAGCGCGTTCGGGTCATTGGTGCGCCTCTCTCGCGGACGTCAAGCAAGTTGGTTCGCTCCTCGAGCACCCCTGGTGTTGGCGCCGAGCGCGTTCGGGTTGATGGCGTGTTTTTCTCGCGGACGTCATGCGAGTTGCCTCGCTCCTCGTGGGCCCCTCGCGCCGCCGTCCGCCTGCCACATTCGCGCTCGCTCGCCTCTTCCACTGCCGCGCGGCGAGGAACGATCGCCGCCCGCCACCGCGCCGAGGGGGCGAACTGGCCGTGGTAGCGCAGCAGGTTCTTGCCGTGCGGCGGCATCAACGCGAGCAGCTTGGCGATGAGGTCAGGGGCGTCGAAGACCTTGGCATAGGTGCCATCGGCCCAACGCTGCTTGAGGTGAACGACGACTCGGCCGTCATGCAAGCGCTCGGTGCGGCGCGTCGCGATAGCCGGACGGAGAACGTAGCGACACAGCCGCTCGAGCCGAGCGCGATCGTGGCGGGCGACGGTCGTCGCTGCGTGGAGCGAGAAGCCGTCGAGGGTCGCGCAGAGTCGGCCGTTGGCGCGCAGCTCGGGCGGTGTGCGCTGCAGACGGAGCACGAGTTCGCCGGCACGCTCGCCGACCGCGACGCGGTCCAGCAGACTCGCCGCTGCGCAGTGCGCGAGCACGGGCTCCGCCTCCGCGATCGGGTCGAAGAGGCCCGGCTCGCGGTCGACGATCTCGTGGATCAGGCCCAGACGCTGCAGCCGGCGCAGCACGGCGCGACGCGCCCGGGCGAGCAGTGCCTCGACCTCGCGCTGCTTCGGCGGTGGCAACGCGACGAAGCGCGGACGCTCGCTGCCTGCCACCGCGACGTAGACGCCGTCGACGAAGATCGTGTGGAAGTGCGGGTTCAGCCGCAGACCATCGCCGAAGCGCTGGATGCCGGTGAAGCCCGCGCAACGCGCGTCGCGCAGGCCGGCTGCACGAGCGCGCTTGCGCTTCCAAGCCGTCAGCGCGCCGATCCACGCGCCCAGGACCTCGCTGAGCAGCTCGGGATCGAAGGCGACGCGGTAGCGCAGCGCCGCAGGCAGCGTCAGGACGTATTGTCGCACCCGCTGCCGGGGCAAGATCTCGTCGCAGAGCCGCGCCGCCTGATCTGCCATGCGTCGGCCGTCGCAGCTGGCACAGAGCGTGCGGACCTTGCAGGAGAAGGGCACGAGCAGCTCGCCGCGGCAGTCGTCGCAGCGCAGCCGGGCGAAGCCGGCCGCCGGGGAGCCACAGCGCAGGAATCGTCGCATGGCACGGTCGACGCGGGCCGGGGTGCGCCCACCCTTCGCCGCGACGCCGGCGCGGAAGGCCGCGAAGTGCTCACGAACGACCTGATGAACGGCCGTCGCGCTCGGATTCCTCGGCTGGTAGGTCGTGGCCATCCGCGCTCCGCACGCCGCGGAGGGCGGCGTCGGAGGGGTGATCGGGCGATGGCAGACTTTGCGTCGCCGCTGGAGCGCTGCGAGGGGGTGGCCGAGCCGGGGCCCTACCCGCCGGCCCAGCGAATCAGCCCCCAGACCCGCGCCCCGAGCTGGTCGAGCTCCGCCACGAGCTGCGCGGCCTTCTCGCCATCACCGAGGCCGCTGGCGACCACGATCCGCGCCGCCGACTGCGCCTCGCGCACCGACCCATAGGCGATCCGCAGGTGGTGCAGCCGGTCGCGCCCGGTGCGCCCGAGGCCCTCGGCAAGGTTGAGCGGCGTCGAGAGCGCCGCGCGGGTGAGCTGGTCCGAGAGACACCGCACCGAGGGCGGCAGCGTCTGCCCCACCGCAATCGCAAGACCCGCCGCCCGCTCCGCGCACCGCCCCGCGAGCAGGGGCCGGCGCAACCCAACTCGGCTCTCATAAACTTCCGACATCAGAAACCTCCTCCCGGGCGCGACCTCGAGGCCGTGTGTGCCGCCCGACGCAGGCCAGTTCCGCCGGGGCGAAAGCGCCGAGCGTCAAGGGCGGCGAAGCCGGCGAAGCGAACCCTTGCGCTCGGCGCTGCCCCGGCGAGAACGGGCCGAAGTGGGCGGCACGCACGGCCGGGGCTGGGGCTGGGGTTGGTGCTGGTACGGGGGGAGATTGGGTAGGGATTTTGGGGGCTGACGCTGATGCTGATGCTGATGCTGACGCTGACGCTGATGCTGATGCTGATGCTGATGCTGATGCGGACGCTGATGCTGATGCTGATGCTGGCGCTGGCGCTAGCGCTGGCGCTGATGCTGATGTCGACGCAGGTTCGATCCCTGCTGGTGCTGCGTTCTCGCGTTTTCCGGGGTGATGCGAATCCGTGCGCGCGGTACTCGCGCCCGGTAGAGGGCGGGTAGATCAACGGATGCTCTTGGACCGGCCCCGGTAGTGGCCGGATAGATCAGCGAGCGCACCTGGACCGGCCCCCGTACTCGCGCCCGGCGGACCTACTCAGGACGGCCCAACCAAATCCAACTTCTCCGGCAACAGACCATGATGCGTCGATCGCAAAATATGCACCTGGTCCCGCCCCGCACCCTTACTCGCATAAAGCGCAGCATCAGCACGAGCGAGCGCCGCCTCGATCGGCGGTGCAAGCCGGCCACCTCCCGCTTCGGGTTCCCGGTTGACCTGCGAGAGCCCAGCGCTGGCAGTGATGCGGGCCCGCGCGATCCCGACGTCGACGTCCATGCGTCCAATCGCGCGCTGCACCCGCAGCCCGACGTCGCGCGCCGTTCGCTCGCCGTCCACCTCGAAAAGCACGGCAAATTCCTCGCCGCCGAGGCGCGCCACGCTCAGCGCCTCCGGCACCTCCGCGCGCATCGCGGTCGCGACGTGGCGCAAGACATCATCGCCGGCAGCGTGGCCGTAGCTGTCGTTGATCGATTTGAAGCGATCGACGTCCAGCATCAGGACCCACAGCTGGCCCGCGCCGGGGTGATCCACCGCATACGCAGCGCGCTCGAAGAACGCGTCGCGATTGTGCAGGCCGGTCAAGGGATCGGTCGTCGCGCGCTGGCGGAGCTCCTGCTCGGCGCGGCGGCGCTCGGTGACGTCCAGGATGGTGAGCAGAATCCGTGGTCCACCGATCGTCACCCGGCGGGCGTGGAGCAGCCCCCAGAACGTTCCGCCCGTGGGCAGGGCGAGCTCGACCTCGAGCGCGACGACGGCCTGGCCGAAACCGCCGGCGCTGGCCGCAGCGCCGAGCCGGCGCTCGAGCTCGGCATTGGCCGCCGCGTCGCGAATCACCAAGGGCAGCGGATGGCCCGTCGCAGCGGTGGCGTCCAGGCCCAGCCGCCGTGCCGCCGCCTCGTTGCAGCGATCCAGCGGCCAGCCCGGAGCGTCGTCCAACAACAACGTCGGCGTCGGCGTCGCATCGAGGAGCTCCGCCATCCGCTCGGACTCGGCCCAGGCGTTGCGGCGCATCCGTTCGAGATCCCGTCCGAAATAGGCGCCGACGACCCACGATCCGCCGACCAGCGGCAACACGGGGAGCACATTCGCGGCGGGCAAACCGTGGCCGCAGAGCACGCCGACGAAGCCGACCGAGAACGCCGCAGCCGCCTTCCAGCGCGCCGCCCAGGGTCCGGGGACGAACGAGAGGATGCCGAAGTTGATCCAGGTGAAGGCGAACGAGACGGCGGCCAGCCGTTCGACGTCGAGCGACCATGTCCCCAGCGCCAGGCCGCAGGTCAGCAACATCGCCCACTGCAGGAGGGTGTCGGCCCGCTGGACCCGCGCCGTGCGCGCGATGGCGAACGCGAAGCCGCCGTCGACCACCGCCAAGGCGGCGCGCAGCGTGGCTCGCATCCGTGCCCGTTCGGGGTCGGCGCTCTCCAGCGAGACGTCGAGGATCACGTAGATCAGCACGATGGTCGCGGTCAGCACGAGGATGCGCGCGCCGACACGGCGATCCCGCGCGAACGTCGCCTCACGGTAGCGGAGCTCGGTCTCGGCACGGCGAAACCGGATCGACCGTTGATCAATCTCGAAGGCTGCCATCGTCCCCCGGAACCACCGCGCCGCGGGAGGGTCTGACAGAATCCGGACAATCACAACCCGCTCGACAACCTTTGGCCCTTGTGGTCTACCCGCCGCCCGCCGGCCATCGCCGGCTCCGAGGAGCAGACCATGACCGCCGAGGCCCGCCGCGAGATCCAGAAGCGCCGCACCTTCGCCATCATCAGCCACCCCGACGCCGGCAAGACGACGATCACCGAGAAGCTGCTGCTCTTCGGTGGAGCGATCCAGCTCGCCGGCGCGGTCAAGGCGAAGAAGGCCGATCGCGGCGCGCGCAGCGATTGGATCTCGGTCGAGCGCGAGCGCGGCATCTCCGTCTCGACCTCGGTGATGAGCTTCCCCTTCGAGGGGCTCGAGATGAACCTGCTCGACACCCCGGGCCACAACGACTTCTCCGAGGATACCTACCGCACCCTGACCGCCGTCGACGCGGTGATGATGGTCATCGACGCGACCAAGGGCGTCGAGGCACAGACCGAGAAGCTGCTCGAGGTCTGCCGGCGGCAGCGCACGCCGGTCATCACCTTCATGAACAAGCTCGACCTCGAGGCGATGGATCCGCTCGACGCCCTCGCCAACCTGCAGGACAAGCTCGACATGGAGCCTGTGCCCTTCACCTGGCCGATCGGCAAGGGCAAGCGCTTCCAGGGCGTCTACGACCTGCGCGCGAGCAAGCTCGTCTTCTACGAAGCGGCGGCGCGCGGCCGGAAGAACGCCGTGGTCGAGGTGCCCGATCTCTCCTCACCGCGGATCGACGAGGCCCTGGGCGCCAGCGACGCCGAGACCCTGCGCGACGAGATTGACCTGCTCGAAGGTGCCGGCACGCCCTTCGACATGACGTCGTTCCTACGCGGCCAGCAGACGCCGGTCTTCTTCGGCTCGGCGCTGAACAACTTCGGTGTCCGCGAGGTCCTCGGCGCCTTCTGCGAGCTCGCGCCGCCGCCGCAGCCGCGGATGACCCGGGACCGCGTGGTCACCCCGGAGGAGGAGCCCTTCACCGGCTTCGTCTTCAAGATCCAAGCGAATATGGACCCGAAGCACCGCGACCGGATGGCCTTCCTGCGCGTCGTTTCGGGTTGCTTCCGCCGCGGCATGAAGCTGCACCAGGTCCGCACCGGCAAGCCGATGATGGTCCGCAACGCGATGACCTTCCTCGGCCGCGACCGCGACATCGTCGACGAAGCCTGGCCCGGCGACATCATCGGCATCCCGAACCACGGCACGATCCAGATCGCCGATACCTTCACCGAAGGCGAGGTGATGAACTTCACCGCGCTGCCGAAGTTCGCGCCGGAGCTCTTCCGCGCCGCGCGGCTGAAAGATCCGATGAAGCAGAAGGCGATGCAGAAGGGCCTCGAGCAGCTCTGCGAAGAGGGCGCCGCGCAGCTCTTCCGCCCGCTGATCGGCTCGGAGTTCATCGTCGGCGCGGTCGGCCAGCTGCAGTTCGAGGTCATCGCCGCGCGCCTGCGCGACGAATACAACGTCGAGTGCGCCTTCGAGGCCTGCCGGCAGAGCGTCTGCCGCTGGATCAAGGCCGACGAGGGCGTGGACCTCTCGCCGCTCGAGCGGACCTACGCGCAGGACGTCTTCCGCGACGAGCGCGGCAACCTCGCCCTGCTCACCGAGACCCGCTTCCGCGCCGACTATATCGCCGAGCGGATCGAGGGCCTGCGGCTGCTCACGACCATGGAACTTGCCTAGACCACGCCAGGGAAGGATGCTCCGGGGGCCTGCAATTGCCCCGGGCCGCCGCGAGGCCGCCCCCACGGAGCCGCCGATGCGCCTTCTCGTCCTTGCTTGTTTCCTCCTCTTCGCCACGTCGGCGCTCGGCCAGAGCGCCGAGCCAGCCCCCGAGCCAGCCCCCGCGCCCGAGTCAGGCGGCGAGGGCGGCATCGGTGATGCCGACCTCCAGGGCCTCGGCGGCACGGCACAGCCCGAGTCGCAGCCGCAGAACACCAACCAGCAGATCAGCCGGGAAGAGGCGATCGCGAAGATCATCGCGGCCTGCAAACAGAACCCGCAGATGGGTGGCTGCGTGAAGCTGCGCCGCGCCTGCGAAGAGAAGCGCGGCGCCTGGCAGAACGATATGGCGCGGATCTGCCCCGAGGTCGTCGGAGGTGGCGGCAGCGGCCAGATCCCGATGCAGAAGGACGTCAGCGCCGCAGATGCCGAGAAGGTCGCGCGCGGCTGCAGGCAGCGTCCCGGGCTCGAGGCGTGCAAGAAGATCACGCGCCTGTGCCACAACTCGTACAACCAACTCGGGCCGAATTCACGCCGGATGTGCCAGCAGCTCGGCTACGCCAGTGGCGGCGGCGGTGGCGGCGGCGCGCCGGACAAGCCGATGGCGATGCACACGTCCTACGCGGTGACCTACCTGCAGGTCCTCGACGACGCCAAGGTCAAGGGCAACAGCAGCGTCATCGGCGGCCACGCCAGCGGCCGCGGCTTCTCGACCGACGGCCCCTACGCCGCCGTCTTCGACGTCACCATCGGCAAGGCGGACACCGGCTGGCTGTGGGACTTCTCGGTCCAGGCTGGCCTGGGCGGCTGGATCAACAACCGCCTCGCGATCGGCGTCACCGGCGGCATCCGCGGCAGCGGCATCACCGGCGGCGGCCTCGGCACGGCCTGGGGCGTGCCGGTCGAGGTCAACGTGCAGAGCGCCATCACCCGCTCGATGACGCTGATGGCCTATGCCCGACCGGTCTGGCACCTCGGCGACGCGTCGGGCCGCAAGCGCAAGGCGACCATCGCCGCCTTCGCCGACAACTTCGAGATGGGCGCCCACGTCGTCTTTGCCAAGCTGCGCAGCGCGCGCCAGGGCGAGACCTTCGGCTTGATGGCCGGCTTGGTCTACCACGAGTTCGCCGACACCCAATACGTCGGCGCCCGCGTCGGCTTCGGCTTCGCGACCCGCGAATAATCAATCGCGGCGGGCCCGCGCCTGCTGCCAGAGGTGCAGCAGCATCGCCACGGCGCCGATGACCATCGCGATCCGCATCGGCCCGCTCGCCGCCACCACGACGCCGACCTCGGCGCTGGCGAAGAGCACCTCGTCGGTTCGGGCCTGGTGCAGCACATGCATCGGGCCGTAGCCGAGCGCAGCGACGGCAGCCGCCAACCCGACCGAACAGGCGACGGCGAGGCCGACTCCGATCGCCGCCTTGCCCTCACCGGCGAGCCGCCAGCCCGGCGCGACCCAGCGCAAGACCTCCCCCAGCCGACGCTGCCAACGCGGGAGGCGAGGGACGCTCCAGCGTCGGACCGGCATCGGCAGCGCCGCCAGGGCGAAGAGGCCGAGCAAGGCGGCGAGCGCCGAGTCGAAGAGCAGTCCGAGCAGCGCCGCCGGACCGATCGGCCGCGGCCAGCCGTCGAAGAGGCTGGCCAGCTGTGAGGTATCGCCGCGCGCTGCGGCGATCAGCATCGTCACGCCGGAGGACGGATCGCCGGCGAGCACCGCGCGCAGGTCGGCCGAAGCAGGGCGGGCCCAGAGTGGCAGCGTCGGGTCGAGGTTGATGCCGCCGCGGTCCCGCTCGGGGAGGTCCGCACGCAGCGCAGCGTCCTTCTCCGGCGCGCGGCCTTCGAGCAGAGCGAGGTTCCAGCGCGCCGTCGGCAACGTGAGCGCGGCGAAGGTGGCCCTCGCGGCGTCGCGCTCGCCCCGCAGCATCGCCAGCACGCCGAGGTTGTGGCGGCTGGCGGCGTCCTCGGGCTGCAGCTCCAGCGCGCGCTCGAGCCGAACCCGGGCCTCGGCCATGCGGCCCTGGGCGTAGAACGTCTCGGCGGCGAGGCGGGCGCGGGCGGCGCCGGCAGCGCCCTCGTCGGGCGCGGCGTGCTCGAGCAGGCGGATCCGGTCGGGATGACGCAGCCCGCCGCGCAGCAAGGGCGCCGCCGCGAGGTCGATCCGCTCGTGCCGCGCCAGCTCGCCGACCAGCCCGACCACGGCGAGCAGGACCACGACGCCGAAGACGCCGAGCGAGAGCCGCTCGATGCGGGTGCTGTAGGCGAGGAAGGTGAGCTGCAGTCGATCGCCCGGATGGCGCAGGAAGGCGAGCCACGCCTGCCGCAGATCGCGGAAGCCGGCGGCCCGCAGGTCGTCGCGCCGTGCCCCCGCCGAACGCCACCACAGCCGAGCGAGCGCGCTCAAGAGCAGTACCGAGAGCAGGCTGAGCAGGATCAGCGCCATGTCCATCCGGCGCAGATCTTCGAGCGTGCGCAGCGACCCGTGGTCGGCGAGGACGGCCGCGGCGCGCAGCCGGGCCGCCGCGGGTAGCGCGTCGCCGAGGGTGGCGCGCGCGCGGGCGTAGAGCATCGCGTCGCCGTCGAGCGCGGTGGCGAAGGCGTGGCTGGCCAGGAGCAGGTCGATCGCCCGCTGCGGCGCGCCGCGCTTCTCGGCAGCCCGGGCGGCGCCGCGCAACACGCCGGCGGCGCTGCGTTTGGCGTCGCGCTCCAGGTCGGGGTTGTGCCCAGCGGTGATCGCCGCAGCCGCAGCCCGCACGATCAACCGGTCGGCGTGGCCGGGCAGGCCGAAGCGGTCGAGCCGCGCGGCGATCTCGACCTGCGCCAGCGGCAGCATGCCGCCGGTCCGGGCCAGCACCTGATCCGCGAGGGAAGCTGCCAATTCCGGCGCATTCTTCGCCTCGCCGAGGCCGTCGAGGGCCGCGAGCAACGCCTCGGGATCGTCGTGGTCGCGCTCGAGCTCGTGCCAAATCTGCACCGTCGCACCCCACCAGCCACGCGGATCGAGGCGGGCCCGCGGCGCCGAGATGCGGAGCGTGCGGGCGACGTCGTCGAAGGCCTCGTCGACCAACGCGACCAGTGCCGGCCGCTCGCCGAGCCAATCCAGTGCCCGGTCGCTGGCCCAGAGCGGTCGCTCGGGAAATTCCGGGTCGAGGCGGACGCGCACGACGCTGCCGCGGTCCTCCCCGGCCCAGAGCGCGACGGCGATCTCGGTCCGCTCCGGCGGCACCGGCCAAGCCTGCAACGCCGGTCCCGGCAGGGGGATGCGGGCGAGCAGGCGACCGTCGCGACCGTCGCGGCGCAGCAGGTAGGCACCCTCGGCGAGGAGCAGCGAGCCGTCCGAGAGCGGCAGTGCGATCGCCGACCCCTGCCCCTTCGGCGGCGGCGGCCCGTGCCACCGCGCCTGTCCGGTGGCCGGGTCGATCGCCTGCCAGGCGCCCGAGGTCGTGCGGGTCAGCACGGGCTCGGGCAGCTCCGGCCCCGGCAGCTGCAGGCGGAACGGCGCGGCCGAGGCACCACAGCCGAGCGGATCCGGCGCCAACGCGCAGAGCGCGCCGCGACGCAACGCCCGCCGCAGGTCGGCGTCGAAGGCGTCGAGCGGCGCGTTCGCCTCGAGCAGCGCGACGGCGGCCAGCCCAGCAGCGGCGGGCGCACCGGCGAGGACGGCATCGGCGACGACGTCGCAGAGCCCACCACGATCCGCGCCGGCACGTGCGCCGCGGTCGTCGAGCGCGGCCGCCAACGCGGTGCCCCGCACCTCGGGCGCGCTGCGGATCTTGTAGCGTAGCGTCCGTGTGCCGGCCGGCCGGGGCAGGCGGGGGCAGAGCACGCCGAAGAGATCGCGCGCTTCGTGCCGCTGCCAGAGCGCGACGGCGCGGGCGGTGCGCAGCGCCTCGAGCTGTGGGTCGACGTCCTGAGCTGGATCGGAACCATCTGGCGCGTCGTCCGTCGCTTCGGCTGCGTGGGCCTCGGCCGCGGCGGCATGGGCGGCTTCGAGGCGGTCGATCAGGGTCGTGGCGCGGGCCAACTGCCCGTCGGCGATGGCCCGCCACCCCTCGCGCAGGGTATCGGCGCGCGCGGTCCGGGCATTCTGCGCGGCCTGCGCCTCCGCCTCGCGCTGGCCAAGCTCGCGGATGCCGGCGAGGCCTGCGACGGCGAGCAACAGACCGACGACGGTGAGCCAGCGGGCGCCACGGCCGCGGCTGCGGGTGCGTTCGATCGCCGCGGCGACCGCGGCGGCGCGCGGATCGCCCGACTCGATCAAGGGGGCGAGCGCCTCGCGCTGCGCGTCGGCGAGGCCGGTATCGCCGCGATCGAGCGCCTCTTCGGCGAGCAAGAGCGCGACCTCCGCCCCGCCCCGCCGCGCAGCGTCGTTGCCGTCCCAGAGCTCGAGGGCTTGGGTGAAGCGGGCCTGCGCGCGCGAGAAGAGGCCGTAGCGCTCACTGCGGGCGACGGCGTGCGGCGTCTTCAGCCGGGTCAGCAGCGTCTCGGCGTCTTGCGAGAGGCGCAGCGAAGCCTCGTGCTCGAGGTAGTCGCGCAGCGCGTTCTGGAACGACTCCGCGTCCGGGTAGCGGTCGGCCGGATCGCGCGCCATCGCGCGGTGGCAGATCTTCTGCAGCGCGCGCGGCGTACCGGCGGGCCAATCCGGCGGATCGCTGCGGGCCGCGGCGAGCAGGACTTCCCCGAGGTTGCGGCCCTGGTGCGGCGCGTGGCCGGTGGCGAGCTCGTGCAGGATCGCGCCGAGCAGATAGACGTCGGTCTGCGGGCCGACCGCCTTGCCGTCGCCGCGGGCCAACTCGGGCGCCATATACGCCGGTGTGCCGGCAGGGCCGCGGATATCGAGCTTGTGCACGCCGCGGACATCGGCGGGCCGGGGCATCCGCACGTCGACGGCGATGCCCCAATCCATCAGGACGACCTCGCCGTAGGCCCCGACCATCACGTTCTCGGGCTTCAGGTCGCGGTGCACGACGCCCTTGCTGTGGGCGAATGCGACGGCGTTGGCGACCTGGCCGAGGACGTCGAGGTTGCGCCGGAGGTCGAATTCCTCGGCCGCCGCGCGTTGCTCCGCGGTGCGTGGATGCAGCAGGTCGCTCCAGGCGAAGCCGCCGACCAACTTCATCGCCAGGAAGACGTCGCCGCGCGCGCCGACGCCCAATTCGTGCACCGGGATCACGTTGGGGTGGTCGAGGCCGCCGGTGACCACCGCCTCGGCGATGAAGCGGGCGCGCGCCTCGTCCGACGAGACCTCCGGGCGGATCGCCTTGATCGCCACTTCGCGGTTGAGGCTGCCTTGGCGGGCGCGCCAGACGACGCCCATGCCGCCCTCGCCGATCCGCTCGATCAGCTCGAAGACCGCGCCGCTCTCGGCGCTGGCCTGCGGCATCGACTGGCTGCGCGCCGTGGTGCGGACGTCGGCCGCCATCGTCGCCGCCGAGATCGGGTCGGCCGCCATCGTCTCACTGAAATCCACGCTCTCCGGGTCGCCGAAGAGGGTCTCGGCGAAGGCGACCTCGGCGCTGTCGGCGCCGGGCGACGCTTCGGCCGGAGGCGGCTCGGTCGGCGGCGCGTCGTTCGGCGAAGCGTTCGCTGCGGGCAGCTCCGGCTGCTCGGGCAGCTCGGCGGTCGGCAGATCGACCCCGAGCGTGTCGTGGCCGATATCGCTCATCCGGTGGATGGTCTCGGCGCCGAAATCGACCGTGGACGCGGCGTGGCGTTGGGGCGAGGCGACCAGCTTCGACAGCACCGGCTGGACGCTGGCGAGCGTCGGGACGGCCTTCTGCGTCGGCAGCCGCGAAAGCGTCATGCTCGCGTCCTCGGACGCGAGGTCGCACGTCTCAGCCCACAACGCTCGTAGCTCGTCCGGTTGCATCACCCCTCGCGAGGCTGGATGCTCGCAGCGCGGAGGCTCGGCTTCAAGATTCGGCCCCGCTCGGAGACGCCCATGCCGACAGTGCCCGTGCCAATCGACAGACAGCGACGCCATTGCCCCCGGCGCGGGCCGTCGACGGATTCTGCCGCGGTGCGTCGGATCTTCGTCCTGCTGTGCGGCGGCGCGCTGCTCCTCGGCGCAGGGTGTGGCGAACGCGCCGCGGTCGCCCCGGAGGTCGAGCCCGGTACCCACGTCGACCGCGGTGCGACGGTCCAGGCACGGCGCATCGAGGCGGCGCTGCATGCCCGCATCAACGCACTGCGGGCCGATTTTCAGCTCGCGCCGCTGAGCTGGAACGAGTCGTTGCTCCCGATCGCGCGCCGCCACAGCGCCGATATGGCGCAGCGCGACTATTTCGACCACCGCAACCCAGACGGCCTCGGCCCGATCGAGCGCTACAGCGCCGGCGGCTTCCAATGCCGGGTCCCGATCACCAGCACGCGCTTCGCCACCGGCGGCGAGAATATCGCGCAGAGCCACGTCCATATCGGCTATCGCGTGCTGCCCGGTGGTCGGCGCGAGCCCTACGGCGCCCGCAGCGCGACCGAGATCGCCGAGCGGATCGCCACCGGCTGGATGAACAGCCCGTCGCACCGAGACAACCTGCTGCGTGCCTATTGGCGCACCGAGGCGATCGGCGTCTTCGTCGACAGCCAGGGCCGCGTCTTCGCGACCCAGAACTTCTGCTGAGGCACGATCGATGGCCCGAATTTCGCGTGGACACCACGATGATCCGGCTGCGGCGCGCGTCGTCCGCGGCCTGGTCTCGCCCATCCTCGGCGTCTTCCGCACCCAGGCCCAAGGCGGCGCGATCCTGGTGCTGAGCGCGCTCGCGGCCCTGTTTTGGGCCAATTCCGAGGGTGCCGACTTCTACCACCACCTGCTGGAGCTGCCGCTGGCGGTCGTGGTCGGCGAGCACGCCCTGCGGTTGCCGCTGGAGCATTGGGTCAACGACGGCCTGATGGCGATCTTCTTCTTCGCCGTCGGCCTGGAGATCAAGCGCGAGGTCCTCTCCGGCGAGCTCTCCGATCCACGCGCCGCGGTGCTGCCGATCGCCGGCGCGGTCGGCGGCGTCGTCGTGCCGGCGCTGGTCTTCTCGCTGATCAACATCGGCCAGCCCACCGCCGCGGGTTGGGGCATCCCGATGGCGACCGATATCGCCTTCGCGCTCGGCGTGCTGGCCCTGCTCGGCGCCCGTGTGCCGCTGTGGATGATGGTCTTCCTGACGGCGCTGGCGATCGTCGACGATCTGCTCGCCGTCGTGGTGATCGCGGCCTTTTACACCGCTGAGATCCACCTGACCGGGCTGTGGCTGGCGCTGGGCGCTTGGGCCTTCGTCCTGCTGATGAACGCCCGCGACGTCCGCGCGCCGGCGCTCTACCTCGCCGCGGGCGCGACGATGTGGTTCGGCCTGCACGAATCCGGCATCCACGCGACGATCGCCGGCGTCCTGATGGGCCTCTCGGTGCCGGCCTCGCCACGGATCGACCGGCGCCACCTGGTCGACGAGGTCGAGGCCTCGCTCGACGCCTTCCGCAAGCGCGAGGGCAAGCCGCTCGCCAGCCCGAAGCAGGCGGCGGCGGCGCTGACGGCGATGGCCCACGCGACCTCGGCTGCCGAGCCGCCGAGCCACCGCATCGAGCACGCCCTGCACCGCCCGGTGGCGTGGCTGATCTTGCCGATCTTCGCGCTGGCCAACGCCGGCGTCGCGGTCGGCGGCGAGACGAGCGTCGGCGCCGCGCTGACCAGCCCGGCCGGCCTCGGCGTGCTGCTCGGACTGCTGCTCGGCAAGCCGCTCGGCATCTTCGGCGCCAGCTGGCTGGCCGTCCGCCTGGGCTTGGGCCAGCTCCCGCCCGGCGCGAAGTGGAGCCAGCTCCTCGGCGCGGCGCAGCTCGGCGGCATCGGCTTCACCATGTCGCTCTTCGTCACCGGCCTGGCGTTCGGCGAGCCCGGGCCCGTGGCGCAGGCGAAGTTGGGCATCCTGGTCGGCTCGGCGATCGCCGCGGTGATCGGGCTCTTCTTGCTCGGTCGCAGCCTCCCGGCAGCCGACAGCGACGCCGCGCCGCCCGCAGGTGGGCATTGAGGCGGGCCGGCGAAGCAGAGGTGGCACACGAGTTTGCATTTCCGCGCGGCAGCGGCAGGCTGGCGGCACGAACGGCAGGATGCTGCAGCCCACACCTGCGGGGCAGAACGAGGTCGAGATGAGCAAGCGGACGATTCGCGCAGGCAAGGGCATCCGGCAACGCACCGCGCTGTGGGCGATGATCGCGCTGCTGGGCTGCGGCGAGGTGACGATCGCCGAGGGTGGCGACGACGCCGTGAGCGACGCGACGGGCGGCGGCAACGACGCGACCGCCGCGGACGGCGCGACCTCCTCGGACGGTGCGACCGGCGACACGGCGGGCGACGCCAGCGCCGCGGACGCGACCGGCGACGCGACCGGCGACGCGACCGCAGATGGCGCCGGCGACGCAGGGGCCGATTCCGGCGGCGGCATCACCGTGACCGGCCAGGGCGAGCTGGCCTTCGAGACGCCGGGCACCGCCGCGAGCTACACCAAGGTCGTGCTGCGGATGTTCCAGACCTCGGCGCCGCCGATTGGCAAGGTCTACGTGCTGTGGCTGGTGCAGGCCGACGACAGCCGCAAATTCGGCGCCGTCCTGCCCTACGAAGATCTCCCCTACAAGCCCGATTTCACGGTCTCGGTCGCTGCTGCCGCGGCGGGCGCGGACCCACTGCTGACCACCGTCGGCGGTGAAGTCACCCTCGAAGACGAGGTCGGCGCCGGCAAGCTGACCGCGCCGAAGGGCAAGGTCCTCTACGTCGGCGGCCTGCCGAAGCCGGCGTGGGTCCACATCGTGCACACGCTCGCGGCCAAGCCCGAGGGCGGCAAGGGCTACCTGCAGGACGCCGACGCCATCGTCGCCAACGTCGACGGCCACCGCGAGGCGGCGAAGGCGGCATTCATCGGCGGCAAGCCGAAAGACGCGGTCAAAGAAGCCGAGGCGGCGCACAACGCGCTGGTCGGCAAAGCCGCCGCGGTCGACCTCGACGGCGACGGCTTCAAGACCCACGACGCGGCGATGGCCGGTGGGCTCAAGGCGCCGGAGACCTCGCTGCACCACGCCGCGAAGCATATCGGCTTCGCGAAGAATGCTGCGCCCGAGCTCGGCAAGGGCAGCAACCTCTTCGTCGGCGGCGGCCTGCTCGACGGCGCCGTCACCGCCTTCGACGGCGCGCTGAACAAGGCGCTGCCCGAGCTCGAAGGCTTCGCCAAGGGCACGAACAAGGACTTCAAGGCGGCAGACGACGCGATGGGCGCGCTGCGCAAATCGATGAACGACGCCATCGCCGCCGGTCGCAAGATCGCGACCTATACCCTCACGCCGGCGCCCTAGCGCAGCCGGTCTGCTCGCCCGATGGAGGGCAAGATGCGAATGCCCCGACTCTCCCGCTCTCCCCTCTGGCGGGCGCTGCTCGCCGCGTCTGCTGCGGGCCTGCTCCTCTCCGGCTGCGGCGGCTTGCTGCAGGACCGCGCCGACCGCCGGGCCGAGCTGAAGATCCGCAAGGTCGTGCTCTTCCAGAACGGCGTCGGCTATTTCGAGCGGCGCGGCAAGGTCGAGGGCGACAAGCTCGACCTGCACGTCCGCCCGGATCAGGTCAACGACGTGCTGAAATCGCTGACGATCCTACATTTGGGCGAGGGCCGCACCTCGTCGGTGACGCTGCCGGTCGAGCGCTCCGCCGATCGCCTCGCTGCCGAGCTGCCCGCTGCGGTGCGCAACGCCCGCGGCCTGGTCGGGCTGCTGCAGGTCCTGCGCGGCGTCGAGGTCACCGTCAGCACCCGCGACGACGACCACCGCGGCCGCGTCGTCGGCGTCGAGAAGGGCGCCGGCAAGGGCGGCAAGCGCGTCACCCTGCTGGTCGCGGAGAAGAAGTTGGTCTCGGTCGCGGTCGACAAGGTCAAGCGGGTGCGGATCCACGACCGCGCCCTGGCCTCGGGCCTCGCCCGCTCGCTCGACATCAGCAAATCCGATGGTCAGTGGAAGCCCGTCTCGCTGACGGTCCACCTCGACGGTAAGGGCCCGCACGATATGCTGGTCGGCTATATCCACGAGGTGCCGATCTGGCGCCCCGCCTACCGCGCGTGGGTCGAGAAAGACCGCGGCGTGCGGCTGCAGGGCTGGGCCATCGTCGACAACGTCAGCGGTGAGGATTGGAAGAACGTCCGCCTCTCGCTGGTGGTCGGCTCGCCGCTCTCGTTCCGCTACGAGCTGCACCGGCCGCACCACGTGCGTCGCCCGGATCTCTCGAGCCGGCTGCCGCAGACCTCGGCCGCGCCGCCGCCGCCGGATGTCGGCTACGCCGCCGCAGACGACGAGGTCGAAGAGGCCGAGGGCGACGGCGCGCCGATGATGGAGAAGAGCACCGCGGCTGCTGGGCTCGGCGGCCTGCGTGGCATGGGCGCGGGCGGTGGTGGCTCCGGGCGAGCGCGCATCGGCCGGCCGATGGCCAAGCGCGCGATGCCGCGTCCGTCGGCGCCGCCGCGGACGCCGCCGATGGAGCCCGACGTCGACCTCGCCACCCGCCGCGCCGCCCTGGCGCGCTCGGCCCAGGCGATGGCAGAGGGCCGCAAGATGGGCCAGCTCTACCGCTACGACGCGCTGGCCCCGGTCACGGTCGGCGACGGCCAGGCGGCGCTGGTCCACATCGTCGACAAGAAGGTCAAGGGCGCCGACGTCTTCCTCTTCCGCAGCCTGTCGAGCGGCGAGACGCCGTATCGCTCGCTGCTGATCGAGAACCCCAAGGGATCGGCGATGGAGTCGGGTCCGATCACGCTCTACGTCGACGGCACCTTCGCCGGCGAGGGCTTCCTCGGCCGGATCGACGAAGGCGCGACGACCTTCGTTCCCTTCGCCGCCGCGGACGGCTTCGCCCTGACCGCGCGCAACGAGTCCAAGACCGAGGCGGTCCGCCTGATGCGCGCCCACGGCGGCCAGATCACGGTCGAGAGCAAGCACCGGCTGACCCGCACCATCACGATCAAGAGCGAGCGCGACGAAGCCTCGGTCTGCTACGTGAAGATCGGCCTGCACGGCCACATGAAGCTCGAGCAGGAGCCCAAGGGCATGGTCCGCGCCGGCAACGACGTCTACGTCCGCGTCGAGGTGCCGAAGAAGGGCGAAGGCAAGACCGAGATCGTCGAGTCCAGCACGACCTCGCGCACCTCGACCTGGCTCAATCACGCCGTGCTCGAGGCCTTCGAGCTCTACCTCAAGGACACCACGATCGCCGACGCGCTCAAGGGTCCGGTGCGTGAGCTGATCGCACTCAACGAAGAGCTCGCCGCGTTGGGCAGCAAGCGCAACGACGCGGTGCGCCGCCGCCACGAGCTGGAGGTCGACGCCCGCCGCATCCGCCGCAACCTCGACTCGCTGCCGATGGAGCGGGTGGCCGACAAGCTGCGCAAGACCCTGGTCGACCAGCTCGACGCCAACACCAAGCAGGCGGCCGAGGCGGCCAAGACCATCGTCGAGCTGGACGTCGCCATCGCCGCTGTGCGCGAGAAGATGACCGGGCTGATCAAGCAGCTCGAGATCCGCTAGGAGGCAACCGATGCGCATCCTCTACGGCGTCGTCGGCGAAGGCATGGGCCACGCCACCCGCTCGCGTGTGGTGATCGAGCACTTGCTCGCCCGCGGCCACCAGGTCGAGGTCGTCGTCTCGGGGCGGGCGCACGATATGCTGCGCAGCATCTTCCCCAGCCACGTGCACCGGATCACCGGCCTCGGGATGATCTACGAGCACAACGAGGTGCAGAAGCGCCGGACGCTGCTCTCGAACGCCCGCGACCTCTTCCTCCGCGGCGGTCTGCCCGGCAACGTCAAGGCGTGGTTCGACGTCGTCGCCGATTTCGAGCCCGAGCTGGTCATCTCCGACTTCGAGTCGTGGTCCTGGCTCTTCGCGGTGAACCATCGGCTGCCGCTGATCAGCATCGACAATATCCAGATCATCAACCGCTGCGAGCTGAAGTCGCTCGACGACGGGCAATTCCTGCGGGGGCACAAGGGCGCCTACCGGCTCGCCAAGGGCATCGTGAAGGCGAAGATCCCGGGCGCGCACCACTATTTCGTCACGACCTTCTTCTACCCACCGGTGCGGAAGAAGCGGACCACGCTGGTACCGCCGATCCTGCGGCCGGAGATCTTGGCGGCGAAAGAAGGCGCCGAGTCCGGCGACCACGTCGTCGTCTACCAGACCGGCACCAGCAACACCGCCCTGCTCGAGGCGCTGCGCCGCATCGGCGACGTCGAATTCCTGGTCTACGGCATGAAGCGCGACCTGAAGTCCGACGAGGTCGACGGCAACCTCGTCTTCCGCCCCTTCTCGCAACAAGGCTTCGTCGACGACCTCGCCAGCAGCCGCGCCGTGGTCGCCGGCGGCGGCTTCTCGCTGATGAGCGAGGCCGTCTACCTCGGCAAGCCGATGCTCTCGGTGCCGCTCGAAGGCCAGTTCGAGCAGACCCTCAACGCGCTCTGGCTGCAGCGGCTCGGCTACGGCCTGTACCGCGAACGCGCCGACGCGCTCGGCATCTCCCAGCTCTTGGAGCAATCGTCACAGCTGACGGCAAACCTGCAGAGCCATCAGCAGGACGGCAACCGTGAGCTCTTCGCCCAGCTCGACGCCATGCTCGAGAGCATCGAGGTCGGCGGTGGTCGGCGCTACAAGACGCCGGAGGCCGAGGATTTCGCCCCGCGCGTGGTCGACAACGCCGACTGACCGAAGCACATGGCTCCCTGACCGAAGCGCACTGACACGAGCGGAACCTTTTTCCCGCCCTGCGGGCAGAAATGGCCCAGAGGGACAGAGAGGGGGCGGCTATCGGAGTTCTCCCCTCGCCACGCAGGCGATGACCGCCCGATGGTCCAGAAAGCGCCGGACACGGGCAGACTCTCTCCCCGCATGGCGGGGAGAGATGGCCCGGAGGGCCAGAGAGGGGTCGGCAAACTTGTGCGCCACGCGCCCACCCACCAGGAAGCGTTCCATGGTCGGCAAAGACTGGCGTCGAGACGTGGCAAGAGATCAACGGGCTCAGATGTCTGATGCCGAGCGCGCGCTCTGGCGGGTTGTACGTGCCCGGCGCTTGGGGGGCCTCAAGTTTCGTCGGCAGCATCCAATCGGCCAATACGTCGCCGACTTCTTCTGCGCAGAGGCTCATCTCGTCGTCGAGGTCGACGGCCACCACCATGGTGACCCGGCACAGGTACAGCACGACAGGGCGCGTGACGAATGGATGAAGGAGCAAGGACTCAAGGTCCTTCGATTCACGGTGCACCAAGTTCTCGAAGACGTGGAAGCGGTCAAGGAGAGGATTTCGTCCGTTGCCACCGGCGACGAATGAGTCGTGGGGCCTGCGGCGCGTGTCAGGAACGGCCCCTCTCTGCCTCCGGCATCTCTCCCCGCATGGCGGGGAGAGAGCATCCAATCCCAACGACAGACGCCAAGAAGTCGACAGTGGAGAAAGCTCCCAAGCCGGGAGAACGACGCAACACGCGGGGCCCCGCTGCAGCGGGTGCGCTGGAAGATCACCGCGCGACGGTGACGCTCCGCATGTCGTCCAGGGCGTCAGGCAACACGGCTACGTCGATCGCGCCGGGCTGCAGGCGACAAATCCCAGCGCCGTGGTCGCCGAGAGCAGCAGCAACGCCACGCCCTGGTGCGCGACGGCCCACGGGATGGCCACGCTGCTCATGACGGTCGCCGCGCCGAGCGCCACCTGTACCCCGACCAGGGCCGCAAAGACCTGCGCCACGCGCCGCTGTGCCGCGGTCTGTGCCCGCCGCAGCGCCTGGGTCGCGAGGACGACCGCGGCGAGCGCCACCGCCCACGCGAGGGTGCGGTGGATCGCGTGGATCGCGATCGGGTTGTAGAGCACGTCGTCGACGACGCCACCGCCGGATCGCCAACCTGCCGGCAAGAAGCTGCCGTTCATGTCGGGGAAGGTGGCGAAGATCTTGCCGGCGCGTTTGCCGGCCATGAAGGCGCCGTAGACGATCTGCAGGCCGAGCAACGCCGCGAAGCCCCAGAGCGCGGCGCCGCC
>JACKFC010000051.1 GCA_020632665.1 Deltaproteobacteria bacterium | reverse complement strand
CGCCGCGGGTGCTCAGCTTCTCGATCACCGCGCCGGTGTGCTCCTCCGGGCACTCGACCACGACCTCTTCGTAGGGCTCGAGGACGTCGCCGTTCTCGTCGCGCTGGGTGATGACCTCCGGCGGCCCGACCGAGAGCTCGTAGCCCTCCCGACGCATGGTCTCGATCAGCACCGAGAGGCTCATCGTGCCGCGCCCCGAGACCATCAGCGCCTCGGCGCGATCGGTATCTTCGACGCGCAGGCTGACGTTGTGCTCGAGCTCGCGGGCGAGGCGATCACGGAGGTGGCGCGAGGTGACGAACTTGCCTTCCTTGCCAGCGAACGGCGAGTCGTTGATGGCGAATTCCATGCGCAGCGTCGGCTCGTCGATCGGGATCGTCGGCAGCGCCTCCGGCGTATCCTCGGCGGCGAGCGTCTCGCCGACCGTGACGTCACCCACGCCGGCAAGCGCGACGATATCGCCGGCGGCGGCCTCGGTGATGTCGGTGCGACGGGTGCCGCGGAAGCCCATCAGTTTGCTGACGCGGAAGGGGTGACGCGCGCCGTCGCGGTCGATGTGGACCAGGCGATCGCCCTGCCGAATCGTGCCGCGGTAGATGCGGCCGATGGCGATACGACCCATGAAGTCGTCGCGGTCCAGCGTTGCGACCTGCAGCTGCAGCGGACCATTGGGATCGAAGCCGGAGTGGCCAACGCGCTCGAGGATCAGGTCGAGCAGCGGATCGAGGCTCTCGCGCGGATCGTCGAGCTCGCGGGCGGCCCAGCCGTCGCGGCCCGAGGCGTAGAGCACCGGGAAGTCGAGCTGATCGTCGCCGGCCTCGAGCGCGACGAAGAGGTCGAAGATCTCGTTGAGCACGCGATCGGGGTCGGCGTCGGGGCGGTCTGCCTTGTTGATCACCACGATCGGGCGCAAGCCGAGCCCGAGCGATTTGCGGAGCACGAAGCGCGTCTGCGGCATCGGGCCCTCGGCGGCGTCGACCAGGAGCACGACCGAGTCGACCATGCGGAGGATGCGCTCGACCTCGGCGCCGAAGTCGGCGTGGCCGGGCGTGTCGACGATGTTGATGACCTCGCCCTTCCACTCGACGGCGGTATTCTTGGCCAAGATCGTGATCCCGCGCTCGCGCTCGAGATCGTTGCTGTCCATCACCCGCTCGTGCTCGAGGCCGGTGCGGCCGACTTCGGCGCAGGCTTCGAGGATGCGGTCGACGAGCGTGGTCTTGCCATGGTCGACGTGAGCGATGATGCCGATATTGCGAACAGGCTTCATGTGGGATCCGTAGGCGCGCAGCGACCCGGCGCTGCGGTCATCAATGGGTGCTTGGGCGGGGAGAAAGGACGGCGGGAGAGCCGACTAGCTGGCGCACATGCATTGCCGAGGCGTTGACCCGGCATGCTTTTCGGCGCGGTTGCGGCTGGAGCGGCACTTCGACTGCAAGTGCAGGACCCGCGGGTACTTCGAAGCGTAGCCGCAGATATCGTCGGACATCTGCACGCTCATCTCGACGTGACGGCAGAATTCGAAGCAGAGGTCGAGCGCGTCGGGTCGTGAGGCCATCGACTCGATGCGGTAGCCGATCTGCATCTGATCGCTGGCCAGATTGCGGATCGCGTCGCGATCGTCCTCTTGCACGCCGGCGAGGACGTCGACCTGCTGCGAGCCACCGCCACAACCGGTCGCGCTGAACGACACCGCCAGCAAGAGCGTGGCGAGCGGGATCCAGGGTTGCGGCTTTGCGGACATTCGATGGCTCCTTCGGCTCGAAAGCCGGGGGATCATACGTCGCGCGAGCGCTTGCTTCAAGCGCAACACCGGCGGCACACTCTCGGCCCCGCCGGTGCGTACGCCCGGCGATGTTTGGAGTCCGATGGAGCCGCACGCCACCCTCGCCGATCTGCTCGAAACCGCCGCGACGCGGCGGCCCGCAGCGACGGCTCTGCGGACCCTCCGTGGTGGTGTCGAGACCCGCGAGACGGTCGCCGGCTTGCGCCGGATCGCGCGGAGCTGGGCATGTGGATTGGTGGCGATGGGCGTCGCGCCGGGCGACCGGGTCGCGATCATCGCCGAGACGCGGATGGAATGGCTGGTCGCGGACGCCGCCGTGCTGCTCGCCGGCGCGGTCTCGGTGCCGATCGATACGTTCGCCACGCGCTCCGATATCGCCTTCATGCTCGACGATTCCGGAGTGAAGATCGCCTTCGCCGCGGGCCCTTTCGAGCTCGAGCGACTGCTCGCTGGCTGTGCCGAGCGCGGCGGCGGCGAGGATGGCGCGGCTTGCCTGGAGAAGGTGATCGTCTTCGAGGCCGAGCAACAGCGCGAGCGCCCGGACCGCAAAGGGCGGCGGCGCCTGCTTCTGGCCGAGGTGGTCGACCCGGAGGGCGGCCGCGTGCTCTCTCCCGCCGCGCTCGCCGAGCAGGGTCGCACCGTCGCCGATGCCGAGCTCGAGCGCCGGCGCGCCACCTTGCCGTCCGACGCGATCGCCACGTTGGTCTACACCGCAGGCACCACCGGCCGGCCCAAAGGCACCCTGCTCTCGCACAAAGCGCTGCTGCACCAGGTCGCGGCGCTCGACGAAGCGCTCGGACTGCGCGCGGACGACTGCATCCTGCTCGGGCTGCCCCTGGCCTACGCCTTCGCGCGGATCGTCGCCTGGGTCGCCGTCGGCCGCGGCATCGAATTGGCGATGCCGCAGCGCGGACTCTTCGGCGCGGGGGAATTGCAGCGGCTGCAGCCGAGCATCGTCCCGGCCGTTCCGCGGCAGCTCGAGGCGCTGGCGCACGACCTGGAGCGCTCGATCCACGGCTTCGGCAAGGTGCGTCGGCGGCTGCTGGATTGGGCAGTCGGCGTCGGCATCGAGTCGAGCCAGGTGCGGCTGCAGGGTGGCCAGACGCAGGGCTTGCTCGGGCTGCGCGGCCTGGTCGCAGATCGCTTGGTACACCGCCGGCTGCACGACGCCGTCGGCGGCCGGGTGCGGATGCTGATCTCCGGCGGCGCGCCGCTCTCGCGCGATCTGGCGGAGTGGTATCACGCCGTCGGCTTCGAGCTGCTCGAGGGCTACGGCCTGACCGAGACGTGCGCCTGTGCGACGCTGAACCGCCCCGGCGAGGCCCGCCTGGGCACCGTCGGCAAGCCGCTGCGCGGGGTCGAGCTACGGATCGCCGAGGACGGCGAGGTGCTTGTCCGCGGGCCGAACCTGATGAGTGGCTACCACGGCGCCGAGCAGGCCACCCGCGACGCGCTCGATGACGACGGCTGGCTGCACAGCGGCGATATCGGCGAGCTCGACAGCCACGGCTACCTGCGCATCACCGATCGGAAGAAGGACATCCTGCTCACCGCCAGTGGCAAGGCCGTCGCGCCGCAGAACGTCGAGAGCCACCTCGAAGCGAGCGACTTCGTCGACTCCGCCCTGGTCTACGGCGACGGCAAGCCCTACCTGACGGCGCTGCTGATCCTCGACGAGTCCGCGATCAAGCGATTCTGTGCCGAGCGCGACATCGCCTACACGAGCTTCGCCGAGATCAGTCAGCACCCGGCGATCTACCGCCTGATCGAGCGGGTGATCGAGGAACGCAACCGAAGCCTCGCCAGCTACGAGACGGTGAAGAAATTCGCGATCCTCGATCGGCAACTCAGCGTCGAGGACGGCGACCTCACCCCGACCTTGAAGCTGCGGCGGCAGGCGCTGATCCGCAAATACGGCCGTTTGCTCGGCTCGTTCTACGAAGAGGGTTTCTAGGATGCATCCAAGAGCGCTGATCTGCCTGCCGACCTACAACGAGGCGGAGAACCTGCCGTTGATGGTGGAAGCGATCTTCGCCGAGGTTCCGACCCTGGAGATCCTCGTCATCGACGACGGCAGCCCGGACGGAACGGGCGCGATCGCCGACGCGATCGCCGAGCGGGATTCGCGCGTGCACGTGCTGCACCGCACCGCGAAAGAGGGCCTCGGCCGCGCGTATATCGCCGGCTTCCGCTGGGCGCTCGAGCGCGACTACGGCCTGGTCTTCGAGATGGACTGCGATTTCTCGCACCAGCCGAAATACCTGCACGATTTCCTCGCCAGCGCCGAGCGGGCCGACCTCGTCCTGGGCTCGCGCTATATCTCGGGCGGCGGCACCGAGGGCTGGGCGTGGCATCGCCGCATGCTCTCGCGCGGCGGCAATACTTACGCCCGGATGATCCTCGGCCTGCCCTTCCGAGACCTCACCGGCGGCTTCAAGTGCTTCCGCCGCGAGGTCCTCGAGCGCCTGCCGCTCGACGAGATCCAGGGCGGCGGCTACGTCTTCCAGATCGAGCTGACCTGGCGCGCGGTGCAGGCCGGCTTCCGGGTCGAAGAGGTCCCGATCGTCTTCCCCGATCGCGTCCGCGGCGACTCGAAGATGCACGGCGCCATCGTCCTCGAAGCGGTGAAGAACGTCTGGCGGCTGCGGCTGGGCGTCTGATGCGCAAAGGCGCCGCCCGCCGAACTTGGCCGTGACTTCCCCCCTTGCCATCGCTACCATCCGCGCCCGACACCAGACGCCGACCCGGAAGGGGAACGGCGGGAGAGACGAAACATGGCTGATATCAATGCTCTGCTCGGCAAAGGCAGCGAGTTCGAGGGCAAGCTCACCTTCGAGGGCACGGTCCGCATCGACGGCCGCTTCACCGGCGAGGTGATGAGCGAAGGCAAGCTGATCGTCGGCGAGGGTGCCGAGATTCAGGCCGAGATCCGGGTCGCGAGCGTCGAGGTCTACGGCGACGTCACCGGCAATATCTACGCCACCGAGGGCGTCGAGCTCTACGCGCCGGCCAGCCTGCGCGGCAATATCACGAGCCCGGCCCTGCACATCGACAAGGGCGTCTTCTTCGAGGGCGCTTGCCAGATGGCGAGCCAGCCGCAGCGCACCGCCGCCCCGGCGCAGCCGCGTCGCGAGGCCCCGCCGGCGCCGGCCCCGCGCGTCGCGGCCGACGACGGCGCTGCGACCCGCGCGATCAGCGGCCTCTACGCCAACGAAGGCGCGACGCGGCAGTCGGAGCTGAAGCACAGCTTCTGAGCCCTCGTCTCGTTTTCCGGCTCAACGGCGGTCGCGCCGCCAAGGCGCGGCCTGTGAGGGTTTCATGGCGCTGCGGCACTTCCTCGATATCGCCGATTGGTCCACGGACGAGATCCGCGGCCTGCTCGAGCTCGGCTGGCAGATCAAGACCCGTCCGGCGGACTTCCACGACGCCCTGCCGCGCAAAACGCTCGGGATGATCTTCCAGAAGCGCAGCACGCGGACGCGGGTCTCGTTCGAAGTCGGGATGTTCCAACTCGGCGGCCACGCGCTCTTTCTCTCCTCGCAAGACATCCAGATCGGCCGCGGCGAGTCGATCGCCGACACCGCCCGCGTCCTCTCCCGCTATTGCGACGGTGTGATGGCGCGGGTCTTCGGCCACGACGTCCTGGAAGAGTTGGCGCGCCACGCCACGATCCCGATCATCAACGGGCTCTCGGACCGGCTGCACCCCTGCCAGACCATGGCCGACGCGATGACCCTGGTCGAGAAGTGGTCGCTGCCCGGAACGTTCGACGTCGGCTGCCTGCGCGGCAAGACGATCTGCTACGTCGGCGACGGCAACAATATGGCGCATTCGCTGGTCAATACCGGCGCGGTGCTGGGGATGAACGTCACGATCGTGGCGCCCCGCGGCTATTGGCCCGATCTCGGCGTCTGGCAGAAGGCCGAGGCCCGCGCTGCCCAGACAGGCGCCATCCTCCGCTGCAGCGCCGACCCGATCGAGGGCGTCCGCGGCGCCGACGTCGTGGTGACCGACGTCTGGGCCTCGATGGGCCAAGAGGAAGAGGCTGCCCAGCGGCTGCGCGATTTCGCCGGCTTCACCGTCGACGAGGCGATGATGAGCCGGGCCGGCCCCGACGCGCTCTTCATGCACTGCCTGCCTGCCCACCGCGGCGAGGAAGTGAGCGCCGAGGTCTGTGACGGGCCGCGCTCGGTGATCTTCGACGAAGCGGAGAATCGGCTGCACGCGCAAAAGGCGATCATGGTGCGGCTGATGGGCGAGGGTTGAGCACGGCCACGCGTCATCGCGGCGCGATCCCGAACGCAGCGGTCGTCGCCCTGCTCGCCGCGATCGCGCTGCTCGCCGGCTGTCGCCGGAGCCCTGCGCCAGCTGCTGAACAGGCCGCGCCCGCCGGCGCCAAACCCGCCGACACACCGATTGCGCAACCCGTCGCAGCCGATCCCGACCCGATCATCGCCGAGGTCGATCTCGGCCACGTGCGCGTCTCGCACGTCCGGGCCCGCCTCGCGCCGGGTACGGTGCAGGCCGGGGCCGACGCCGTCCTCGCCGCGATCGGCGCTGCCGTGCTCGACCACTTGGCGCTGCGTGAGCTCGCCGTGCTCGATCTACGGCCGAAGCCCGGTGAGGCCAGGACCGCCGCGGTCGACCGCCTGCTGCACGGCGCGTTCGCCGGCGTCGACTGCAGCCGCGTCTCGGCCGAGACGATCCGCCTGCGCTACCTCTCCGACCTGCGACGCTTCCGTCACCCGCGCAGCTGGTCGGTGTGGGAGGCCTACGTGCCCTGCTGCAGCTCGGGCGAGCCGTGCCCGCCGGAGCGCCGGACGCCGTGCTTGGCGGCCGGGCTGCCGAAGCTGCGGGCGCTACGGGCGCAGCTCGACACCAGCTTGCCGGCGCTGCAGCCGCCGGTCGCGGTGACGCCAGGAGACGCCGTCCCGATCGACGACTCGCCCTGCCAAAGGGGCAGAATCCCGGCGTTCGAGGCGGCCGTCGCGGCGAGCGATGGGGTCTCGCTGCGGCGCTACCGCTTCTTCGACAGCGAAGACGGCCGCTTCCCCGCCTCGGCCTTTCGCCGGGCCGATCCTGCCCTCGAGGCAGCTGTCCGGCCGCTGAACGCGCTCGGCGCCATCGTCGGCCCGATCGAGACCGGAGTGGGCGCGTCGGTGGTGATGTGGGCCGGCCATCGACCGGCGCGCGACCAACGCAAAGAGGACGCCGAGATCCAGCGTGTGCTGCGCGCCGAGGCCTGCGCCGCGCTGGCCAACGCCGAGCGCGACGCCTTCCTCGAACGCTTGGGCCGCGCCGCGAGCGTCACCTGGCGCAAGGACGCGATCGCCCGCGCGTTCGGCGCCGAGCTCGCCGCGCGACTGCAGCCGTGGAAGATCGTGGAGCGCCCGCACGTCCCCGACATGACGCGCTGAGGCGCGCCGAATCAGCCGCCGATGCGGTCGACCTTGTGGACGAAATCGAGTCGTTTCAGGTCGAGGATCACACGGTCGAGCTGCTCGCGGCTGGCGACTTCGACCTCGAAGGTCGAGACCGCGCTGAGCGGACCGTGCATCTTCGCCTGCACGCTGCGGATATTGACGCCGGCCTCACGAAATCGGCTCGACATCTTCTCCAGCATGCCGGGACCGTTGCCGGTGTGAACCCGAACGGTGACCCGCGCCTGGCCGCCGCGATCGCGGTTCCAGGCGATGTCGAGCCGGCGCATCGGATCGGAATCCAGGGCACGCGGACAGTGTCGCTGGTGCACCGTGATGCCGCGGCCGCGGGTGACGAAGCCGACCACGTCGTCGCCTGGCACCGGTGAGCAGCAGCGGGCGAAGCGGACGAGGATATCCTCGATGCCGTCGATGACGATCGCGGCGTCGTCTTCGCTGCGCTTGCGGCTGCGCTTGGGCGCGACGGTGTCCGCCTCTTTCGGCTTCTCCGCCGGCTTGGTCTCTGGGTAGAGGTGCTCGACGACGCCGCGCGCGTCGATCTTGCCGTAGCCGATGCCGATCAGCAGCTCTTCCCAGGTCTGGCAGCGGAACTGCGAGAGCGTCGCGGCGAGCTTGTCGTGGCGTTCGGCCCTGGTGAGCGAGATCTTGTGCCGGCGCAGCGCCTTTTCGAGCCGATCGGCGCCGAGCTCCTGTGCCTGCGCCCGCTCGGCAGCGCGGACGAAGTTGCGGATCTTGGTCTTGGCGCGGCTGGTTCGAACGAAGCTCAGCCAACCCTTGTTCGGCCGGCTGTCGCTGCGGGTCATGATGTCGACGATATCGCCGTTGCGCAGCGCTGAGTCGAGGCTGACGATATGGCCGTTGACCTTGGCGCCGACTGCGGTCTCGCCGACCCGGGTGTGCACGGCGTAGGCGAAGTCGACCGGGGTGGCGCCGCGCGGGAAGACTTTGACGTCGCCGGCCGGGGTGAAGGTGTAGACCTCGTCGGCGAAGAGATCGACCCGCATATTCTCGAGGAATTCGTCGGAGTCCGGCGCCTCCTTGCTCAGCTCGAGGAGCTGCTTGAGCCAGGTGAAGCGCGCTTCGTCGCGCGGCCGCACCGCGGCGCCGCGCTCCTTGTAGCGCCAATGCGCCGCGACGCCGTTCTCGGCGATCCGGTGCATATCGTGGGTCCGGATCTGCACCTCGATCGGCTTGTTGTCCGGGCCCAGGACGGTCGTGTGCAAACTCTGGTAGTTGTTCGCCTTCGGCAGCGCGATATAGTCTTTGAAGCGACCAGGGATCGGGGTGAAGCGGCTGTGGACGACGCCGAGTGCGCGGTAGCATTGCTCGGTATTGTCGGTCAGCACGCGGAAGGCCTGCGCGTCGTGGATGCGCTCGTAGGGCACGCCGGCGCGCTGCATCTTCCGCCAAATGCCGTGCAGGTGCTTCGGCCGGCCAGAGACGGCGGCGTCGGAGAGGTCGGCGGCGGCAAGCTCGCTGCGCAGCAGGTCGACGACGCTCGCGATATAGGCTTCACGCTCCACCTTGCGCTCGCCGACGGCGTGCTTCAGCGCGGTGTAGTCGTCGGGTTCGAGGTAGCGGAAGCAGAGATCTTCGAGCTCGGTCTTCATCCAGCCGATACCGAGGCGATTCGCCAACGGTGCGTAGATCTCCATGGTCTCGGCCGCGATGCGCTTCTGCTTCGGCGCCGACATCGCCTCGAGCGTCGACATATTGTGCAAGCGATCGCAGAGCTTGATCAGCAGGACGCGAATATCCTTGCTCATCGCGACGAGCATCTTGCGGAAGTTCTCTGCCTGCTTCTCCTCGCTGCGGGCGAAGGGGATCTTGTCGAGCTTGGTCACGCCGTCGACGATGTGGGCGATATCGTCGGAGAAGCGCTCACGAATCTCGGCCAGCGTGACGTCGCAATCCTCGACCACGTCGTGCAGCAACCCGGCGCAGACGCTCGCCTCGTCCAGCCGCAGCCGCAGCACCAACTCGGCGACCGCGATCGGATGGACGAAATAGGGACCGCCGCCCTTGCGCCGCTGGCCGTGGTGGGCGGCGGCGGCGAAGCGCCAAGCCCGCCGGACCATCTCGAAATCGCCGGTCGGCAAATAGCTGCGGAGGATGTCGACCAAGCGGTCCGGGCCGTGTTCACCGACGGCGGCGAGGTCGGCCACCGCGGCTTCGAGCCGATCGCTCTTGATCCGCTCGCGTGCAGCCAACTCTCGAAGGTCCATCAACAGCGGCTCCTCGGGGCCAATTTCGAGTCTCACCGAACTTCACGGTGAGGCCCGGCGCACCCAGGGCCGTCAGCTTGCATCCCTCTGGGGCGGCTGTCACGATCTGCCCCCCTTCGCGGGGGTGGTGGCCCGCGAAGAGATGAGCCGACAGGTAGGCGCCAGGGTGGCGGCAAGGCCTGCCGGCGAGGGAGTCCGAAGTATGCTGATCGATACCCTGGCGCGCGTGCTCGACACGTTGGGCGCCGAGTGGATCCTCTTCCTCTTGCTCTTTCTGTCCGTGCTCTCGATCGCGATCGTGATCGAGCGGATCCTCTTCCTGCAGCGCAACAAGGTGCCGGCGGACCTGCAGACGCAGCTGCTCCGCGCCTTGGACAAGGGGCCGAAGGAAGCCGTCGCCGTGCTCGAAGGGCACAAGGGCATGGAGGCCCAGGTCGTCCTCGCCGGCGTGCGGGAGATGCACCGCGGTGCTCCGGCGGTCGAGGAGCTGATGGCGGCGCAGGAAGCGCTGGAGAAGCAGCGCTACGACCGCTTCCTCGGCTTCCTCGGCAGCCTCGGCGCGAACGCCCCTTTTATCGGCCTGCTCGGCACGGTCATCGGCATCATGGGTGCCTTCGCCGACCTGCAGATGTCGATGGGCGAGGTGAGCGCCGACGCGAACCGGACCCAAGCGATCATGGGCAGCATCTCCGAAGCCCTGGTCGCCACCGCGGTCGGCCTGATCGTCGCGATCCCCGCGGTCTGGGCGTTCAACCAGTTCAAGGGCGCGATCAAGGGCTGCCAGGCGCGGTCGGCGGCGCTGGCCTCGGTCCTGCTCGCCCACCTCAAGTCCGAACAGGGCCAGTAGGAGGGCGCCATGGCAGCAAAGCTCGGCGGCGACGACGACGCCATCACAGATATCAACGTCACCCCGCTGGTCGACATCATGTTGGTGCTGCTGATCATCTTCATGCTGACCAGCGAGACGGTCAGCAAGAAGGTCAAGAAGCCGACCATCGACGTCGACCTACCGACCGCCGCCTCGGGCCAGGACAAGCCCGGCGAGCCGCTCAGCGTGGTGATCAACAAGGACGGCGAGCTCTTCCTCAACGGTGAGGAGATCACCGAAGCGAAGCTGCGCGACGTCGTGCGCGCCCGGATGAGCGCCACCAACGGGAAGAAAGAAGCGGTCGTCAGCGCTGATCGCCGCGTATCTCACGGCGTCGTCGTGCGTCTGATCGATACGATGCGCGTCCTCGGGGTCGAGAACGTCGCGATCAACACCAAGGAGCAGGAGATCGAGTAGCGCCATGGAACGCGACCTGCTCATCGGCCTTTCGGCCGCGCTCCTGCTGCACGGCGGCTTCGGCATCTGGGCCGCCTCGATCGAGCGCCCGGTTCCGACGCCACCGGAAGAGCGCAAGGTCGCGATCGCGGTCGTCGAGGACATCAAGCTGCCCGAGCCGCCGCCGCCACCGCCGCCGCCGCCCGAACCCAAGCCGGAACCCAAGCCCGAGCCGAAGCCCGAGGCCAAGCCCGAGCCGCAGGCAGAGGCGCCGAAGCCCAAGCCGAAGAAGCGGCCGCAGCCGAAGCGGAAGACCCCGCCGAAGCAGGACAAGCCGCCACCGGACCCGGCCGAGCCGGCCCCGCTGGTGCTGAGCAAGACCTACGGCGCGACCGGTGACGGCAGCGGCGTGGCGGTGCAGACCGGCGACGAGGACGTCTACGGTGACCCCGGCGTCGCGGCCAACGAGCGCAACACGCGCCGCCGCGACGACAACGGCACCGCCAAGCCCGCCGACGCCGGCTCCGGTGGCACGGGCGAAGCGCCGGAGCGCAAGGTCGTGATCTCGCACGCACGGCCGAAGGGTCGCTGCAAAGTCGATTGGCCCGAAGGCGCGCCCAGCACCCGCCGCGTGGTCGAGGTGACGCTGTTGCTGAGCGTCGGCAAGGACGGCAAGGTCAAGCCCAAGCGCGTGCTGCGCAGCGCTGGTGAGCCCTTCGACTCGGCAGCCCGCGCGGCGCTCGCCCGCTGCGCCTTCGAGCCCGGCACCCGCGACGGCGTCCCATTCATCGACAAGGTGCCCTTCGTGGTCGAATTCAAGCCCGGGAGTGACGCATGAGCGCCCGCAGCGCCCGAGTCCTTGCCTGCACCGTGCTGCTCGCCGCCTGCGGTCAGAGCTACGATCCGCCCTCGCTGATCAACAAGATCCGCGTCTTGGCCATCCGCGCCGATCCACCGGTGCTGCGCTCGACGGGTCCGACCACGCTCGAGCCGCTGATCGTCGGCGTGCCCGCCGGCGAGCAGCTCTGCCAAGCCTGGGCGTTCTGCCCCTTCGCCTGGCCGAAGGACGGCAACTTCCGCTGCTTCGACCCTCGACTGCAGAGCGACCTGGGCACCTCCGTCGGCGCGACCGTGACGCCGGCCCACCTCTTCAAGGCGCTGGCGGAGGCTCCTGCGGTCTTCGAGGACCTGGGCTTGAAGCTGCCGGACAACCTCAGCGCCGGCGGTGGCGCGACCGACGAGCCGCCGTCGCTCGAGGCCTATGTGCTCTTCAAGTTCGCCACCGCAGCGAGCGAAGGGGGCAGCTGTCCGACCGATGTGGCGGCGTGGTTGGAGCAGCCGTGCACCGATCGCGACGCCTGCATCGCCGGCTACAAGCGCCTGGAATTCGTGACCAAGGCCGAGGACGTCCACAACAACCCCGACCTCACCGGGCTGCAGATCGAGGGGGTCGATTGGCCAGAGGGCGTGACCCCGACGCTGGCCTGGTATCGCGGCGACCCCGACGACACCTTCTTCGGCCTCTCGCAAGGCGCGCTCGAGATGGTGCCGACCTGGAGCCCCGAGTCGGCCGAAGTCATCGGCGAGAACGTCGATCCGACCGCGACCGAGCCGGCGAAGGAAGGCCTGCTCTTCTCCTGGTTCTCGACCGAAGGCGACTACGTCAAGCAGCGAACCTACGACGAGGTGCCGGAAAATACCTTCCTGCCGCCCTGCAAGGACGACCTGCCGGTCCGGCTGTGGCTGGTCGTGCGTGACGGCCGCAACGGCGTCGATTGGCTGGTCCGCGGCGCTGTCGTCCGCAAGGATGCCCCCGCCGGCAACCCGCTCTGTGCCTTGGAGCCGAAGCCAGCGGGCTGCCCGTAGCGTCGCGAGATAGCGACAAGCGGTCTCACGGCGGGTCTCGAGACCAGTCCCGAGACCGCGTTCGAGACCCTTTGCTGCCGCGGCTGGCTCCGCAGAGCCAATCGCCAACACGCTGAGATCACGTTGGCTTCTTGTCGGCAACCGGCGCAGGCACGGGAACTGCTCGGTCTGCTCGGGCCGGGTCGTGCGACCGGCGGGAGGTCGAGATGACGGATCAACGAGGCGGGGCGTTCGGGCGATGGCGTGGGTGGTTCGTGCTGGCCTGGATGATGCCAGCGCTTGCACATGCTGCGCCGCCCGACGGGCTCTGCACGATCGCCGCCGCGCCGCGCGTCGAGTCCGCGTTCGCTGCGCAATTGCAGACGTTGACGCGTGGCCGTGCCGCAGACCCGGCTTCGGCGCTGTGGCGCCTGCGTGCCCTGCTACCGGCCCGGGTCAGCGTCCGCCGCAGCGAGGGGATCGCCCTGGGGCTGGGCGAGGTCCTGGGCACGAGCGGCAACGGCAGCGAGCGCAGCAGCGTCGCGCGGTCGGCCGGCTACGCCGTGCGCGTCGACTGGGACCTTCGCGCGCTCTTCGCGCCACCACCACCGGTACGGAACGGCGCGACGCGAGACGCCGGCATCGAGGCGCGCATCCGTGCTGAACGGCTCGGCACACGCTGGATCGACCTGCTCGCGCGGCATCGCGCCCTGGTCACCCAGGCTGCCGAGCTGGCTGCCGAAGAACCGGCCTGCGCTGCATTGCGAGCCGAGGCCGCCGCGATCGCGGCGCTGCTCCGGACGTTGGCGGGCGCTACTCCATCCCCGCCGCAGCGAGGCGCGCCGCACGCTCGGCTGCCAGGAGCGGCTCCACCACCGCGTCGAGCTCACCCATCATGACCTGCTCGAGCGCGTAGAGCGTCAGGCCGATGCGGTGATCGGTGATGCGATTCTGCGGGAAGTTGTAGGTCCGAATGCGCTCGGAGCGGTCGCCGGAGCCGACCTGTGCCTTGCGGTCGGCAGCGAGCTCGCTGTGTTGCCGCTCGGACTCGACCTCGAAGAGCTTGGTCCGCAGCAGGGTCATCGCGCGGTCACGGTTCTTGTGCTGCGAACGCTCGTCTTGGCACTGCACCACGATGCCAGACGGCAAGTGGGTGATGCGGACGGCCGAGTCGGTCCGGTTGACGTGCTGGCCGCCGGCGCCGCTGGCGCGGTAGGTGTCGATGCGCAGGTCGCCGGGGCTGATGTCGACATCCACTTCTTCCGCTTCCGGCAGCACGGCGACGGTGCACGCCGAGGTGTGAATGCGCCCCTGCGACTCGGTGACCGGCACGCGCTGCACGCGATGGGTGCCGGACTCGTGCTTGAAGCGAGAGTAGGCGCCGTGGCCACGGATCAGGACGATGATCTCCTTGATCCCGCCCTGGCTGGCCTCCGAGAGCGAGAGCTCCTCCAGCTTCCAGCCGCGGGCTTCGGCGTAGCGCGCATACATGCGCAGCAGATCGCCCGAGAAGAGCGCCGCCTCTTCGCCGCCGGTGCCGGCGCGGATCTCCAGGACGACGTTGCGGTCGTCGCGGGGGTCGCGCGGGACCATCAACTCCTTGAGCTTGGCTTCGAGCGTCGTGCGCTGGTCTTCGAGTTCGTTCAGCTCTTCCTTGGCGAGCGCGCGCATATCGGCGTCGCTCTCCTCGCGCAGCATCTGCTCGGCGGCTTCGGCTTCCTGCAGCACGCCACGCCAAGCGCGGTAGGTGGTCACGGTCTCTTCGAGGCCCGCCCGCTCGCGCATCATGGTCGTGGACCGCGAAGGATCGCAGGCGATCTCCGGGGTGGCGAGGGCGGCTTCGAGCTCGTCGAAACGCTCCACGACGCTGTCGAGCTTGTCGAACATCCTTCACTCCTGGCCCATCGGGGCCACTCCGCCCGTGCTGGGCGAGGGCAGCGGTGTATCTGTGTTGCGGGCCCGACGCAATCGGGAGAGCGCCGCGGCCGCGACCTCGAGCGCCTCGGCGTCGGCCCGTGCGCCGTCTTCGACCGGCGCCAACCGGCTGCCGAGGAGCAGGCCCACGACGTCGAGAAAGAGGGCGGATGGCAGCGCCGCGCCTGCGCCGAAGCCGACCGCGACCGCCGCGGCCGCGATCAGCGCGGCCCGCCGGGCGGCGCGTGTTCCACAGCGACTGCGGCCGAGGGCTGCGTGCTCGGCGAGGTGCCACCGACGGGTCGCGGCACCTGGGCGCAGCAGCGCGAGACGCAACGCCGCGGCCGGAATCGCCCACCACCACCGCGGATCGCGTCCGGACTGCGCGACGCCCGACCACAGCAACCACGGGCCAAGGAGCCAGAGCGACCAGCCGACGCCGACCTGCAGCGCAGCAATGAGGAGATCGGTGCGGCGCGGCGCATCATCGCCCCGCCGCAGGGCCGCGAGCGCTGCCGGCGCCCGGACGATCATCGCCCAGGGGCTCTGGCTGCGACCGAGCCAGGTCCGCGGCCCGTCGGGACCAGAGGTGCCGACGACGAGATAGGGCGAGGCCGCGAAGGCGACCCCCGTTTTCGCCGACCAGCCGACGATCTTCGCCACGTCCACTCCCGGTGCCGGTTGCTGCCGACCGCGCCTGCGAGGATACTCCGCCGACCACGCGCCGACGAGCCGACGGAGGGAAGGATGTCCGAGAACGCGCTGCCAGCCTTCGAGATCGCCGATCCGAGCGAGGTCGTCGCCGCGATCGACGCCGTCTCCGCCGGGGAAGCGATCTTCGCCGACTGCGACGGCACGCTGTGGGCTGGAGACGTCGGCGACGACTATGTCCGCTTGGCCGCCGCACGGCCGGAGCTCTTCCCGCGCAGCACCGCGGCGGAGCGCGACGTCGAGACCTACCTCCGCCGCGTCGACCACGACTACGAAGGCGCCTGCCTGCAGAGCGCGCTGCTCTCGCAGGGCGTCGATCGCGTCGCGGTGTTCGCGGCGCTGCGCTCCACCCTCGCGGCGGAGCTGCGACCGCGCCGGTGGCTGCTCGACGCGATGCTGCAAGCCGCCGATCGCGGCGTGAAGCTCTGGGCGGTGTCCGCATCGGGGCGCATCCCGGTGGACGTCGGTCTGGACCTGCTGGGCGTGGCCGATCGCTTCGGCGTCATCGCGGTCGAGGTCGATGATCGCGGGCCGATCGCGCCCTGGTCGATCGGCTTCGGCAAGGTCCACGCCTGCCGCGCCGCCGGGCTCGCCGCGCCTGCGGTCGCGGTCGGTGACTCGGTCTGGGACGGCCCGATGCTCGCGGATGCCCGCCACGGCTTCCGCCTGCCCAAGCCGAAAGACGACGGTCGCTTCGACGCGTCGGCCGCCGACCTGCGCGCGGGCCGTTGATGCAGTCGGCACCAGATCAGCTGCACGAGGCGCGCGACCCACTCGCCGGTCACGCGCTGCAACGGCTCTTCGAAGGAGCCCGGACGGTGCTGCGGACGCTCTCGTTCATCGCGCGCCACCCACGGGTCGGTCGTTGGCTGCTGCTCTGCATGGTCGCCTACTCGATCGTCTGGGGCCTGGTGATCTGGGAGGCCGCGAGTTGGCAGGAACGCGTCCTCGGCGCGCTGCTCGGGCCGAAGGGCGCGGCCTGGTGGGAGGCTGCGCTTTGGGAAGTCGGCCATTTCCTGGCGCTGATCGCGTGGTGGCTCTTCGCCGTGGTGAGCGTCTTCGCCGTCTCGGGTCCGCTGCTGTCGCCGCTCTTCGGGATGCTCGCCGAGGCCGCCGAGACGGCCTTCTACGGCACCGATCCGGTGGCCATCGACTGGCCGCAGAAGCTGCGCGAGATGGCGCACGGCGCGTTACGAGCGGCGATCCTCGCCGTACTGCAGATCGGCGGCTCGTTGCTCTTCGCCGGCACCGGATTCCTGGTCGGCTTGGTCTTCCCCCCGGCCGGCACGGTGATCGGCTCGGTCCTCGGCGGCGGTTGGTCGGCGCTGTGGTTCGCCCAGATCGCGATGAGCCACGCGCTGGAGAACCACTACGTCGGCGTCGGCGCGCAGCTCGGCCTGGTGCCGCGCAGCTTCGCGTTGATGCTTGGCTTTGGCTTGGTCGGACAGCTTTTCGCCTGGCTGCCCTTCGCCGCACCGGTCCTCGTGGTCGCGGGCAGCGTGCTGTGTTTCCGACTCGAGCGCAGCGGCCACGTCGCCCTGCCCCTGCGGCGGACAGAAATCGCGCGGGCCGCGCCTTGAGCAGGACGCCGCGCGCGGCATAGCATACGGGCCCCGGATCGGGTCGGGGCAGGTGGAGCGATGCAGGCACTCTTCGAACGAACCGTGCTCTTGGTGACCGGCAAGGGCGGCGTCGGCAAGTCGACCGTCGCCGCGGCGCTGGCCCGTGGTGCGCGTGCCGAGGGCAAACGGGTCCTCTTGGTCGAGTTCGAGTCGGTCAGTCGCGTCGCGCCCCTCTTCGGTCGCAAAGAAGCCCCGACCGAGCCGGTGCAGCTCGAGCCCGGCCTCGACCTGATGGGCTTCGACCTGCTCTATTCGCTGCACGGATTCGCCGGCGACCAGCTCAAGGTCAAGGCGTTGGCGCGGCTCGCGCTGGCGAATCGCCACGTGCGCGGCTTCTTCCTGGCGATGCCGGCGATCAAGTCGATCCTCTTTCTCTATCACCTGCATCGACTCGAGGCCGTGCACGGGCCGCGCGGCGACAAGCGCTGGGATCTCATCGTCTGCGACATGCCGACCTCCGGCTTCGTCGCGGGGCTCTACGGCGTGCCGACGATGGTGCGGCAGATCTTCCGGGTCGGTCCCCTGGCCACCGTCGCCAACGATATGGGCGCCCTGCTCTTCGATCCGCTGCGCACGGGCTTGGTCCTGGTGACGTTGCCCGAAGAGATGCCGGTGCTCGAGACGCTCGAGTTGCGCAACGCCCTGCGCGAGCGCCACGGCATCGACACCTCGGCGATCGTGGTCAACGGCGTCTATCCCGAGTTGCTCGACCACGATGAGCTCTCGGCCCTGGCCGGCGCGGTCGACGGGCACGCGCCGCTGGAGCAAGACGACGCCCTCTCCGGCGTGCTCTGGGCCGCCGACGTACTCCGGGGACGGGCCGATCGCGCGGCGCGGCTGATGCCCGAGCTGCGCGAGGCGGTGGGCGGCCGGCTGATCGAGCTGCCGCACCTTTTCCAGCGGCAGATCCCGCTCGGCGGCATCGACGAGCTCGCCGGCCGGGTTCGCGCTGCCACCCGGGAGCGCACGTGAGCAAGAGCGTCCTCTCGTCTGCCAACGGCCTGCTCGCCGCGGTCGACAGCTGCGACCTATTGGTCGCGGTCGGTGCCGGCGGTGTCGGCAAGACCACGACCTCCGCCGCGCTCGGCTTGCTCGGCGCGATGCGAGGCCGACGGACCTTGGTGCTGACCATCGACCCGGCGCGGCGGCTGCTGCAGGCGCTCGGCCTGCACGATCGAACGCTGCCGCCGAACGAGCCGGTCGAGGTCCTGCCGCGGATGAGCGACGCCCTCGGGGTCGGCCACTCGCCGCACCAGCACGCCGTCCTCGGATCGCTCGACGCGATGATGCTCGACCCGGAGATCGGCGCCGAGCAGATGGTCGAGCGGCTGCTGCCGGATCCGGCGCTGCGCGAAGAGGTGATGGGCAACCGCATCTACCGCGCGCTGCTGCCCGCGCTCGGCGCCTCGCCAGATCTCGTCGCGCTCGAGCTCCTCGCCGATCTGCACCGCAGCAAGCGCTACGACCTGATCGTGCTCGACACCCCGCCGACCCACAACACCGCGGACTTCCTCGCCGCTGGCCAGACCTTCGCGAATTTCATCAACGAAGGCGTGCTGAAGTGGTTCGCCAAGGTCCCGGCGCCGGGCGAGAACAAGAAGCCGAGCCTATGGTCGCGCGGCAGCTCGGCCGCGATGGGCGTGCTCGGACGCCTCTTCGGCGCGGAGATCCTGCCCGATATCGCACAATTCTTCCGCAGCTTCCGCGACGTGATGCCGGCCATGCGAGCCCGCTCCGAGGCGACCGATGCGCTGCTGCGCAGCGACGTCACCCGCTTCGTCGCCGTCACCGCGCCGGGCGAGACCTCGTTGCGCGAGGCCGAACACATGCTCGCGCTGCTGCAGCAGGAAGGCCTGCCCTTCGCCGGATTCGTGGTCAATCGCGTCCTGCAGGCGCCGACGGTGCTGGCCGACCAGCAGCGCGTGCAGCAGAGCGCGGCGGCGCTGCGGGCCCGCCTGATCAGCACCGGCATGGCGGAGGTCGAGGCGGCACACCTCTCGGCTCGCCTGCTCGAGGGCGCCTCGCGGCTGCACCACCTCGACCGTGCCGACGCGGCGCACATCGAGCGGCTGCGGCGGATGGGCGGCTCGAAGCGCTTCCTCACGGTCGTGCCGCAGTTCGAACACGATATCCACACGCTGGGCGAGCTGCGCGACCTCTCGACCCGATTGGTCGACGGTGCGGCCGAGGATCTGGACAGGTCCGCGCGCGCCCTTGCATGATGGCGCGGCGTCCCGACGTGGACACCGAGTGGAGGCGAAGGCGATGAAGGCGAAGTTCCTGGTGGCGACCCTCGGCCTGTTGGTCTTCTCGACCCCGGCTGTGCCCGCCTTCTCGGCGCCGCTCGACCTGTCGCTGCGCGGCTTCTACAATCCGAACCGCCAGCCCGACGAGCGCATCGACGACGCAGCCTACGGCTCGCTCATGAGCCAGATCGGCCTCGCGCTCGGCAACAAGATGGTCGGGCCCGGCCAATCACTCGGCGCGCTGGGCGTCGAGGCGGCCTACGAGCTCTCGTTCGCCGGCACCAGCTACGATGCCGGCGACCCCGACAATGTGTGGAAGAGCGCGGTCGCGTCGCCGACCAGCACCCTGACCACGGGCCAACTCCGGGTCCGCAAGGGCCTGCCCTACGCCCTGCAAGCTGGCTGCGTCCTCACCCATATCTTCGACTCGAATATGTGGGCCATCGGTGCCGAGTTGAACTTCTCGCTGATCGACGGCTTCGTCAGCGTTCCGGACCTGGCGCTGCGGCTCAACGCCCACACGATGATCGGACACCAGGACATCTCGATGCTCCTCGCGGGTGCGGACCTGGTCTTGTCGAAGACCTTCGGCATCGGCGGCGTGGTCTCGCTGCAGCCCTGGGGGGCCTATTCGTTCACCTACCAGAACGTCACCACCCGGCAGATCGAGGTCTACCCGAACGATACGACGCTGCAGCCGGACCTGATGCTGCTCAAGGCGGTGAACAACGTCGCCCACCGCGCTGCGTTCGGCGTCCGCCTGGTGGTGACGCGCGTCTCGATCGGCGGCGAATTCATGCGCTCGTTCACCGACGACCTCAGCGTCTTCACCGGCAAGATCGGGCTGGACTTCTAGCCGCACCCGCGCGCCCGATGCCGTCGCCCGAGGTCACGCAAGCGGCCGCCGCATTGAGCGCGGCGCCCGTGGTCACGCTCGGCCGCATCCTCCGCCGCGTCGAAGACGATCCCGACTTCGCCGACGATCTGCTCGCCGCGCTGCAGGGCCATCCCGCCCGTGGTCTGCGGGTCGGCGTCACCGGTCCGGCCGGCGTCGGCAAGTCGACGCTCTGTGCCGCCCTGGCCCGTACCCTGCGTGAGCAAAGCCACCGGATCGGGGTCCTCGCGATCGACCCCAGCAGCCCGCGCACCGGTGGGGCGGTGTTGGGCGACCGCCTCCGCTTCGGCGCGCACGCGCACCAAGACGGCCTCTACCTGCGCTCGCTCGCGACCCGTGGTGAGACCGGTGGCCTTGCCGCGGCGGTCGAGGCTTCCTGCCGCGCGCTCGAGGTCGCCGGCTACGACGTCGTGCTCATCGAGACCGTCGGTGTCGGCCAGGACGAGGTCGAAGTCGCCGATGTGGTCGACGTCGTCGTGGTCTGCCAAGCGCCCGGCCTCGGCGACGATATCCAGGCGATGAAGGCGGGGCTGCTGGAGATCGCCGACGTGCTGGTGGTCAACAAGGCCGACCGCGAAGGCGCGGCGCGCGCGGCGGCAGAGCTCGGCGCGCTGCGGCGCTGGACCACCGGCGGCCCCACCGACGTCCTGCAGACCGTCGCCCAGCGCGGTATCGGCGTGGCCGAGGTCTGGGCAGCCGTGTCCAAGGTCGGCCGCCGGCGAGAGGACCCCGAGGCGCTGCAGCGCCGCTTGTTGCGCAGGGTGAGCCGACTGCTCGAACAGCGCCTGCGCAGGCGCTGGCACGACACACCGCCGGCAGCGGGGCTCGACCACGCGGCGCTGCTGGCCGAGGCGCGGGCCGCACTCGCCGACCCTGGCGGCCAGTAGCGCCCCGAGCGGCGCGCTGCTATTCTCCGCGGCCGTACCCCTCCGACCTGGCGGATCCCGCAGTCCATGTCCTCGAACGAACACGACGCACGCTCACGGCAACCGGGCCCTCCGTCGACGGATGGCGCCGCGGGTGGACCGAATCCCACCGCTGGCGCTGGCTCACATCGCCACGCGCCGTCGATGCTGCCGTGGGCCCGCGAGGGTGGCACGACCGCGGGGGAGCACGGCGCGACGGCCGAGGGTACCGTCCCGGACGGTGTCGCCACACCGACCACCACCGCCTCGGGCCATCGGCACGCCCCGTCGGTGCTGCCCTGGCTGCGGCAATCCGGCGCGATGCCACCCGAAGACGCATCGGCGTTGGAAGAGCAACTCTCTTTGCCCTCCCGACCGCCGCCGCGCCACGGTTCGCACGATCCGTCCAGTGAGCGCCGCAAGCGCTTCGCCAGCGGTGATTTCCGCAAACCGCAGCTCTCGAAGAACGTCGGCGACCCATTGACCAATTCGGCACGGCGCCGCTCGCGGGGCATCGCCACGCCGGCCACCCGGCCGTCCGCGATCCAAGCCGACGTCGCCTCGACCGTCGTCGGAGGCTCGGAAGCAGCAGAGGCCGCGCGCGACGCCGCGCGCGCGTCGCTGGTCGCCGAGGCAAAGGACCGCGCAACCCGTATCGGCCTCGACGGTCGCGTCGTCGGCGCCGTGGGCGGCGTGATGGCGGTGCTCTCGCTGCTCTTGCCGGCCGCGCCGGACGCCCCACCTTTGTGGCGTGCGCTGATCGACGGCGGCTTCGCGGCGTGGCCCCTGGGCGCCACCCTGGCCGCAGCTGCGACCGTGCTCTCGGCCGGCCTGTTGTTGGTCGCGCTCGCGGGCGGAAGCCTCCGCGCCTCGAACGACGCCGATGCGGCACCCGAAGGCGGGGGCGTCTTCGCCGCCGTCGTCGCTTTGGTCGCGCTCTTGCTGCGTGAGGCTTCGATTCCCGGCTCACTCGCAGCGGCGACCGCGCCGATGCGCGGCGACCTACTCGGCCTGCCGTCGGCGCTCTGGGCCGGCGCGGCCGCAGCGGCGTTGCTGACCCTGGGACGCAACGCCAGCGAGCGTCCGGCGCGCGTCGTCGGCGCCCTGGCCGGCTTGGCGCTGACCATCGCCTATTGGCAGCCGATCGTCTGGCTCGGCAAGACCTGGTTGCCGATCGTCGCCGCGCTGGCCGGTTCGGCCGCCGTCGAGCCCAATACACCGATGATCGAAGGCCCGATGATGGCGTCGCCGCTCGGCGTGGTGCTGCTGGCCTGCGTCGGTCCCGCGACCCTCGCGCTGCTCGCCCTGCCCCGCTCTCCGGCCCGTGGCGCGGCCGACGGTACCGCCGCGATCTTGCTGCTGACGCCGGCGCTGGCCGCGGCGCTCGGCGCCGGAACGGGCGGCATGGCGGCGATCGGCGCCGGCGCGGCGACGCTCTCGGCGGCCTGCCTCGCCGCGGCGGCCGCGCTCTCGCTGCTGATTCGGCTGCAGGAGCGCTTCGACGGCGACACCAGCACGATGCTCGAGGGCGTCGCGATCGTGCTGATCTTCGGCCTCTACATCCTGCTCAAGGTCAACGGCGGGCGCTATTCGGCCACCGACGAAGGCATCTACTACTACGCCGCCTGGGCGTGGTCCGAGGGCATCTGGCCCTACCACGACTTCTTCTTCTCCCACCCGCCGCTGCACATCATGCCGCTGACCCTGGTCTTCGGCGCGACGGGCTTCTCGTTCTTCGTCGCCAAGGCGATGAGCGCGCTGGCGACGGGCCTCACCGGTCTGCTCGTCTGGCGCATCGGTCGGCGCCACATCGGACCGGTCGGCGGTGTGCTGGCGATCTGCTTCTTCCTCTTCGGCGCCGAGGTGCTCAAGGCGAGCACGAACCTCACCGGTGTGAACCTGACCACGATGTGGCTGGCGCTCGCGCTCTGGGGCGCGATGGGCCGACGCTACTTCCTCGCCGGCGTCGCCGCAGGGCTGGCCACCGGGACGGGCATCTACGCTGCTGGTGGCGCGGCGACGCTCGCGGTCTTGCTCGCTTTTGCGCCGGGTGAGGGCGACGCGCGCGGCCGTGGTCTGCTGGCCCGGATGCTCTCGCAGCCGGCGGTGATCTTCGGCATCGGTGTGGCGCTGATCTTCGGCTCGATCCACATCATCGGCACGCTGGTCGGGGGCGAGGACTTCACCCGCGGCGTCTACGAGTACCATATGCAGAAGCGGGCCAAGACGCCCGGCTACGTCGAGCTCTCCGAGGGCCCGATGGCGCTCTTCGCCAACCTGCTGGCGATGCTGCAGGGCCGCGACTTCCAGGTCTCGTTCTACTACCACGGCGCGCATTGGTGGCTCGCCGCGCTCTCGCCGCTGGCGGTCGTGGTGCAGATTGCGCTGCGCCGCTTCGGTGGCGACGCCGAGGCGCGGGCGCGGGTCCGGGGTCCTGCGAGCCTCGCCGATCCCGACCGCTGGGCGTTGTTGTGGAATCCCCGGCGCTGGTGGCTGCACCTCGGCGAGGGCGGCGCGACGCTCATCCTCTTCCTCTTCACCTTCGCGATGGTCGGCGAGCTGGCCCAGTTCCGCGAGCGCTACGATTTCTACTTCGTGCTGGTCATGCCGGGCCTGGCGCTGCTCTCGGCGGCGACCCTCGCTGGGTTGTTGGCGATGGCGAAGGCCTCCGCAGGTGCGGGCTGCCAGCCGATCGAGCGCACTGCGGCGCGGGACCTACAGGGAGCCGTGCTGCCAGCGCCGAATTGGGTCCGGCCGGCGTTGGTCGCGGGCATGGTCGTGGCGGCCGCGTGGGTACCGCTGGACGGCCACGCCAACCGCGCCGCCTTCCCCAGCGAGATCACGGCCCGCGCCGGATCGAAGGGCGCGGGCGAGCTGCTGCGCTTCGAGTGGTTGGACGCGCCGGGGCCGAAGCTGCTCTCGGATTTCACCCGCTTCGCGCTGTGGAAGCCCTGGCGGATCCGCGGCAACCTCGAATCCGGCGTGCACCACTTCCTCTGGAGCAAGAAGCGTTGGTTCTCGACCGCCGAGGAGATCGCGCTCGCGATCCGCGAGCGAGGCGAGCCGCGCGACACCGTCACCGGTGCGAGCACGTTTGCCCCCTTGGTTGCGCTGCTTGCCGAGCGGCGCATGGCTGGTGACCACGTCGACACCAACAGCAAGACCTTCAAGACCGGCGTCGTCAGCGTCGAGGACTTCTGGGAGCGCGTCTGCGCTGATCGGCTGCGCTTCATCGTGGCGGCGCCACACAGCTATTTCACGCCCGCCTCGATCCAGCGGATGCCGACGGTCCAGCGCTACTTCAAGCTGGCGCGAGAGTTCCGCGATCCGACGCTGAAGCATTGGCGCGACGAGGTGATCCAACTCTGGGAGCGCAAGGGCGAGGAGCCCTGCGCCTACGTCGACGCCAACGGCAATCGCCACGCGCCGAAGGCTCCGCCGGTCGCTGCGCCAGCACCAGCCGCGGCGGCGCCGGCGAAGGTCCCAGAGAAGCCCGCTCCGAAGCGAC
>JACKFC010000050.1 GCA_020632665.1 Deltaproteobacteria bacterium | reverse complement strand
ATGACTTCGGCAAGCCGTGCAAGGCCGACGCGGATTGCCAGAGCGGCTATTGCGTCCAGGGCTACAACGGCTTTGTCTGCACCCAGACCTGCGACGGTGGCGCCGCCTGCCCGGCTGGTCATGCCTGCAGCAAGGTCAAGCTCGGCGACGGCAGCTTCGCCTTCCTCTGCCTGGCGCAGGTCTCCAAGCTCTGCCACCCCTGCCAGGGCGATATCGATTGCTCCGGCGGGCGCTGCGTCGAGCAGGGCGGCGAGAAGTTCTGCGCCCCCGGCTGCGGCTTCGGCTTGCCCGGCTGCCCCGACAGCCACGAATGCGAGAGCGTGACCACGACCGCCGGCGAGGCGCCCGAGCTGCTCTGCATGCCGAAATCGGGCTCCTGCAACTGCAGCGCCAAGACCCAAGGCCTCTACCGCGCCTGCGCCCAGAGCGCCGGGCCGCTGACCTGCTACGGCGTCGAGATCTGCGAAGCCGCCGGCTGGTCGAGCTGCCAGCTGCCGCCCGAGGTCTGCGACGGCAAGGACAACAACTGCAACGGCACCGTCGACGAGGGTTTTGTCGACTCGGCCGGTGGCTACACCACGGTCAAGGCCTGCGGCCAATGCGGCAACGACTGCACGTTCCAGAGCTTCCCCAACGCCACGACCATCTGCGACACCTCCGCCCCGCCGGCGAGCTGCGCGATGCTCTGCGACAAGGGCACCTACGACGTCGACGACAACCCCAAGACCGGCTGCGAGTGCGTCTACGACTCCGCCACCGACCTGCCCGACGGCAAGGACCACAACTGCGACGGCGTCGACGGCGAGAAGGAGAACGCCATCTTCGTCGCCAAGGTCGGCAAGGCCGGCGCCACCGGCACCTGGGACGATCCGGTCGCCTCGGTGCAGCAAGGCATCGGCCTCGCGAAGAGCAAGGGCAAGCGCGACGTCTACGTGGCCACCGGCGTCTACGACGAGTCGATCACCCTCTCCGCCGGCGTCTCGGTCTACGGCGGCTATAGCGCCAACTTCCAATTCCACGACGCCGAGGCCTACGAGACGGTTCTGGTCGCCGCCGATCCGACGGCGATCGCCCCCGGCGCGGTCAACGCCATCGAGATCACCGGCAAATCGACCATCGTCGACGGCCTGGTCGTCTACGCCGCCAACGTCAAAGCCACCGGCGCCTCGACCTACGGCCTCTACCTGCGCGACTGCGACGCCAAGCTCGAGGTCCGCAACAGCCGGATCATCGCCGGCGACGCGGGCAACGGCGAGAGCGGCGACCCCGGCAGCAACGGCACCGGCGGCACCCCCGGCAGCCCCGGCACCGCCGCCAAGGACCTCACGGGCAAGACCGCCTGCGCGCCCTCGACCGACCAGACCACCGGCGGCAAGGGCGGCAGCAAGGCCTGCGGCGGCAAGGACGTCAGCGGCGGCAAGGGCGGCACGGCGATCTGCCCGGCCTACAACAACCCGGCCACGCCGCCCCTCTCGGCCGAGAACGGCACCACCGGCACCACCGCGGGCTCGGGCAACGGCGGCGGCGGCGGCGGCGGCACCGCGGGCCTGGACGGCACCATCGGCGGCACCGGCAGCTGCACCGTCTGCACCCCGCCGAAGGACAGCAAGGGCGCGTTCCTGAGCTCGGGCGGCCTCTCCGGCGCCGACGGCAACAACGGCCCGACGGGCAGCGCCGGCGGCGGCTGCAACGTCGCGCAGGGCAGCGTCGTTGCCGGGCTGTGGAAGCCCGCGCCGGCCACTGCGGGCGGCTCGGGCGGCCATGGCGGCGGCGGCGGCGGCGGTGGCGCCGGCGGTGGCGTGGACGTGACCGCGACCTGCACCAAGAACAACGGCAGCTCGGGCTTCCGCTACCCGGACGTCGGCGGCTCCGGTGGCGGCGGTGGCTCGGGCGGCTGCGGCGGCAACGGCGGCTTGGCCGGCAGCAGCGGCGGCGGCAGCTTCGCGGCCTTCGTCCTCTTCACCAAGGCGCCGGCCGGCGTGCCCAAGCTCGCGGCCAATCAATTCGTCACCGGCAACGGCGGCGAAGGCGGCCAGGGCGGCCAGGGCGGCGTCGGCGGCCTCGGCGGGGACGGCAAAGACGGCGGCGGCGACGATCCGAAGAAGCTCGCCTGGTGCGCCGGCACCGGTGGCCGCGGCGGCCAGGGCGGCGACGGTGGCCACGGCGGCGGCGGCGGCGGTGGCTGCGGCGGCGCCAGCTACGGCGTCTTCGTCCACGGCGCCGGTGGCAGCACCGTCGCCAGCTACAAGAGCGGCAACAAGGTCACGCTCTACGGCAAGGGCGGAAAGGGCGGCCAGGGGGGCAAGTCGATCGGCCAGGACGGCTCGGCCGGCAAGAACGGCGCCACTGGCGAGGTCAATTTCTAGAGACGCGACCAGAAAATGCAGTTTCGCATTTTCTGGCCGAGTCTCTCTTCTGTTCTCTGGGGGGCTAGGCGCCCCCAGGTCGCGAGAAGCGTGGTTCTCGCGAACCTTCCCCCTCCACGAGCCGCGTCAAAAAGTCGCCTGCGGCGACTTTTTGATCGCGTCTCTAGGCCGCGCTGGAAGGTCGCCAAGGCCGACGTTCCGACCGCGCCTCTACCGAATCGGTAGCACGCGCGCCCGCATCCGCTCAGGCTGAATGGTCACCAGAGCGCCCTGCCGTAGTTCGTCCGAGAACTGCCGCAGGGCCCCGACGAGCAGCGGCAAGACACTTTCAGGCGAAGCATCGAGACCGCGAACCTGGACGACGCTCGGGCCCACTGCACGGGTCAATGCGAGCAAGATCCCGAAATCGAGATCATGGGTGACGACCACCGCCTCGTTGGTACGCGCCCACTCCATGAGCACGGTATCGGCGGCATCGGGCTCGCCAGCATCGCTCCAGTGGGTCGCGTCGAATCCCGCCGCGGCGAGCATCGAACACAACGTCGGCGACAGGTTCATGTCGATGAGCAGACGCAACTCAACTCGCCCGCATCAGGTCGACGTCGGTCTCTTCGACCCGCCATGCCGCATAGGCGAGCGCGGCCCGGACGCCCTCGGCCGTCAAATACGGGTAGAGTTCGAGGACATCCTCCTCACGCTTGCCGGCTGCGAAGAGTCCGAGAACCGTCCCGACGGTCACGCGCGTGCCGCGAATTCGGGGGCGGCCGCCCATGATGGCCGGATCGATGTCGATGTGATCGAGTGGCTCCATGATCTGTTCCCTCACGTGGCGACGCGGCGCCGGCCGTCAGGATGCCGCCCCCCCGACCCACCGGCAACAACGACCTCGCAGGGCCGAACCTCGTTCAGCCGTTCGCAGCCGCACGCACCCTCACGGCTTTGGCTAGTTCGCCCCAGCCAACCCGCGCCGCTCGAGCAGCGGCTGCAGCTGCGGCTCCCGCCCGAGCAGGTCCCGCACCAACTTCATCGGCTCGACGCTGCCGCCGCGGCTCAGCAGCGCGGCGCGGAAGCGGTCGCCGTTCTTGCGGGTCAGCCCGCCTTGGCGCTTGAACCACTCGACCGTGTCGGCGTCGAGCACCTCGCTCCACAGGTAGGCGTAGTAAGCCGCCGCGTAGCCACCCATGATGTGGCTGAAGTAGGGCGTCCGGTAGCGTGGCGGCACCGGGGCGAAGTCGAGGCCGTCCTTGGCCAGCGCCGCCGCCTCGAAGGCCATCACGCCGGCCGGCTCCGGCACCTCATCGGGCGAAAGCGCGTGCCAGCGCTGGTCGATCAGCGCGGCGGCGAGGTATTCGGTGGTCATGAAGCCCTGGTTGAACTGCTGCGCCGCCAGCACCTTGTCGAGCAGGGCTTTCGGGATCGCCTCGCCGCTCTCGAAGTGGCGGGCGTAGCTCGCCAGCACCTCCGGCCACACCGCCCACATCTCGTTGACCTGCGAGGGGAACTCGACGAAGTCCCGGGGCACGCTGGTCCCGGCGAAGCGCGGATAGCGGACGTTGGAGAACATCCCGTGCAGCGCGTGGCCGAATTCGTGGAAGGCCGTCTCGACCTCGTCCCAGGTCATCAGCGTCGGCTGGCCGGCCGGTGGCTTGGGGATGTTGAGGTGGTTGGCGACCACCGGCTTGGTGCCGAGCAAGTGCGATTGCGGCACGTAGGCGTTCATCCACGCCCCGCCGCGCTTGGAGGGGCGGGCGTAGGGGTCGAAGATGAAGATGGCGAGTTGGCTGCCGTCGGCCTCGAAGACGTCGAAGACCCGCACGTCGGGGTGGTAGACCGGTAGGTCCTTCCGCTCCTTGAAGGTGATGCCGTAGAGCCGGGTCGCGGCGAAGAAGACGCCGTCGCGCAGCACACGGTCGAGCTCGAGGTAGGGGCGCAGCTCGGATTCGTCGAAGGCGAAGCGCTCGCGGCGGACTTTTCCCGCGTAGAATTCCCAATCCCACGCTTGCGGCTCGAAGCTGCCGCCCTCCTTGCGGATGACCTTCGCGATATCGGCGGCCTCGCGGCGTGCGTTGGCCACCGCGACGGGCGCCAGCTTGGTCAGCAGGCCGAGGGCCGCTTCGGGCGTCTGCGCCGTCTCGTCGGCGAGCACGTAGGCGGCGTGCGAGGGGTAGCCGAGCAGCCGGGCCCGCTCCGCGCGCAGGCGGACGACGCGGGCGACGATGGCGGTCGTATCGTGCGGACCGCCGTGGCTGCCGCGGGCCATCGAGGCGCGGTAGATCCGCTCGCGCAGCGCCCGGTCACGCAGCGATCCGTTCGGCGGCTGGCCGCTGGTATTGGTCAACGCCAGCACCCATTTGTCCTTCAGACCGCGCGCTTTGGCCGCTTCGGCGGCGGTGGCGATCTGCGCCGGCGAGAGCCCTTCGAGCTGCTTGACGTCGTCGACCACCACCGCGGAGTCGTTGACCTCGGCGAGCACCTTCTGGCCGAAGGCGGTCGAGAGCTTGGCCAGCTCTGCGTTCATCGCCTCCAACCGGCGCTTGTCGGCCTCGGCCAGCTTGGCGCCGGCGCGGACGAACGAGAGGTGGGTCCGCTCGACCAGGCGCAGCGACTCCGCGTCCAGGCCGAGGCTCGCGCGCTGGGCATGGAGCTTGTCGATCCGGGCAAAAAGCGCCGCGTCGAGGACGATCGCGTCGCGGTGGGCGGCGAACTTCGCCGCGTACGCGGTCTGCAGCGCCTTGCGCGCGTCGTTCTGGTCGGCGCCCAGCAAGGAGAAGAAGATCGTGGTCGCCCGCGTCAGCAGCTGCCCCGAGCGCTCCAACGCGACCATCGTATTCTCGAAGGTCGGCGGCTCGGGACTGCCCGCGATGGCGGCGATCTCACGGCGATGCTCGGCCATGCCGCGATCGAAGGCCGGGCCGAAATGTTCGTCGCGGATCGCGTCGAACGGAGGGTAGTGCAGCGGCAGCGCGCTCGCGGTGAGCAGAGGATTCGACACGGAGACCTCCGGCTTCGGCGTTGGCGTCGCCTGCGGTGTCGCAGGGCCGCAACCGGCGAGGCTGATGATGAGGACGATTGCAGGGGCGTGGCGTTTCATGTGCATCCGGGGTAGGGGCGGGGTTCCAGGTGCTTATACTTTATACTTTCGCCGAAAGTATAAAGTATAAGAGGGTGTTTACCTTTTCGCCCAAACATGAGATCCTCGCCACGGATTCGCGAGGAGGTCCCATGTCAGTCGAAAAGCCAGAAGAGTTCAAGGGGTCTCGACGGTCAGGCCGGCGTCCAGCTCTGTCGGAGGAGCAAGCCAGGCAGCTCGTCGAGCACGTCTCGAACAACCGCCAGGCAACGACCCGCGAGCTCTGCGAGTGGGTCAAGGAGACCTTTGGGGTGACGGTCAGTACGACTGGAGTCCGCAACGCGTTGAAGCGTCATGGGATCGACAAGCGCAGGGCATCGCAGGACCTGAACGCCGCGGGTGAAGACGTAGCTTCGGCGCCTGAGGCAAAGAAGTGCTACGGCTACGCCGACCACCATCGGATGACCGGCGCCGAGACGGCCACCGGGTACCCGTCGAGCGTGACCGACGCGGAGTGGGCGATGGTCGAGCACCTGTTCACCAACCAGGGCCGCGGCAGAAAGCCCTCGTACGATCGCCGAGTTCTTCTCGACGCGATCCTGTATGTGGTGCGTGGAGGGGTCTCCTGGCGCATGTTGCCGAAGGAGTTTCCCCCCTGGCAGAACGTGTACGCGACGTTTCGCCGCTGGAGCCGCGATGGCGTGTTCGTGCAGTACTACGATGTGCTGCGAGAGATGATGCGCGAGCGAGCAGGTCGACCGGTCGAGCCGACAGCCGGGATCATGGACGCGCAGTCGACGCGGACCTCACCGCAGGGCGGCGTCAAAGGCTACGACGGCGGCAAGAAGGTCAAGGGCCGCAAGCGTCATCTGCTGGTGGACACGCTGGGCCTGCTGCTGGCAGTCGCGGTCACCGCCGCCAACGTCTCGGACCGCAACGCAATGGGACCGTTGCTCGCGGTCGGCAAGACGAAATACCCGAGCCTGAACAAGATGTACGTCGACAGCGGCTACAGCGGCGCCAAGGCCAGCGCGGCCGCGAAGGAACTCGGCGTCGATCTGCGCCTGATTCGCCGACCCAGCCAACGACACGGCTCCTGGTCCGGACCGGAACTACCGTTTACACCCGAGATGTCCCAGCCATTTAGCGTGCTTCCCAAGCGTTGGGTGGTCGAGCGCAACAACGCGTGGAACGAACGGCCGCGACGCATGAATCGCGACCACGACCGCCTACTCTCGGTGTCGGAAGCCTGGATTTGGCTGCTCCAAGGCCACATGCTGCATCGGCGGTTGAGCGCCGGCGCGGCGTAGCAGTCAAACATAAACACCCTCTAAGCACCTGGAACCAATTTCCGCTCCCGCTACCGCACGAAGACCCAACCGAAGCTCGCCTTCAGCGACTTGGTGCCGAGGTCGCCGCCGCAACCCGCGGCCGCGCCGACCGACATATTCGGGTCGATGCTGCAGACGTTGCTCCGACCACCGAAGCCGACGCGGCTATCCGGTGAACCGCAATCGTTCTGCTCGTTGGCCAAGATGCCGATCCGCACCGCGGCGTGGGTATCGTTGACGCGGTTGTTGAAGCCCTCGCGGTTGCAGTTGTTCTGCATCGAGGTCCCGGCGATCAGGCTCTTCCAGGCGACGCGGCCCGCCGCTTTGTCGAAGGCCTTGTAGCTGCCCGGCGCCATCACCGCGTGGAGCGAAGCCGCCTTCGCGCCGACCGTGAGCCAGTTCGTCACGCCCTGGTATTCCATCCCGACCCGCAGCTCGCTGAAGGGCACGCTCCAATAGCTCGGCAGCTTGGCTTCGGTCTTGTCGAGGCCGGGTTTGTCCGCCGCCAGCGCCTGCTTGTTGACCCAATACGCCGCGTCGTAGAGGAACGTCGACTTGCCGCCGTCGACCTTCAGCACCAGCGTCCAGCCACCGCCGTCGGCGACCATCTCGCAATAGGCCTTGAACGCCGCGGCGCCGCCCGGGCCGTCCGGATCGAGCGTGTAGACGGCCGAATTCGCCTTGGCGCCGATCTTGCTGAAAGCGTCGCGGATGGCCAGGCACGAGGGCGCCGGCGAGAGGTCGCTGCCGAGCGAGCAGGTCCCGCCGTAGCAGGCGCCGATATCGCCACAGGCCGTCTTGTCGGCCACCGCGGGGTATTGGCAGCCCTTGGCTTTGTCGCAGGTATTGCTGGTGCAGACGTTGCCGTCGTCACAGGCGATGGCCTTGCCGGCGCAGTTCGCGTCGGCGCAGGTATCGCCGGCGGTGCAGGCGTCGCCGTCGTCGCAGGGCACCGGCACCGGCACCGCCTTGCAGCCCGCGCTGGCGTCGCAATAGTCGACGGTGCAGGGGTTGCCGTCGTCGCAGGTCACCGCCGCGCCGCCCTTGCAGATGCCGCCGCCGCAGCCGTCGCCGCCAGCGCCGGTGCAGGCGTTGCCGTCGGTGCAGGTCGCGGCGTTGGGCAGGTTGGCGCAGCCCGCCTTGGCGTCGCAGCTATCGTCGGTGCAGGGGTTGCCGTCGCCACAGGGCTTGGCTTGCCCCGCCGTGCACGCGCCGTCCTGGCAGACGTCGCCGAGGGTGCAGACCGAGCCGTCGTCGCAGGCCAGCGCCGCCGCCGCGTTGTTGCAACCCTTCTGCGCGTCGCAGGTGTCGAGGGTGCAGGCGTTGGCGTCGTCGCAACCCTTCGCCGCGCCACCCTTGCAGCCGCCCGCGGCGCAGGCGTCGCCGGTGGTGCAGGCGTTGCCGTCGTCGCAAGGCGCGCCGTCGGCGCTCTGGTGCGTGCAGCCCGTCTTCGGATCGCAGCCATCGGTCGTGCAGGGCTTGCCGTCGTCGCAGGCTTCGCCCTTGCCGGTGCCGAGCGCCTTGCCCTTGCAGGCGCCGCCGGTGCAGGTGTCGCCGTTGGTGCAGGCGTCGCCGTCGTCGCAGGGCTGCGCATTCGGCGCGTTGCTGCAGCCGGTCTTCGGATCGCATTGCGAGGTGGTGCAGGCGTTGCCGTCGTCGCAGGCGGCCTTGGTCCCGGGCTGACAAGCGCCGTCCTTGCAGGCGTCGGGCTGCTCCTTGCTGCCGGTGCAGGCGCTGCCGTCGTCGCAGGGCTTGCCGTCGTCCGCGAGGTTGGTGCAGCCCTTGGCCTTGTCGCACGCGTCGATGGTGCAGGGGTTGCCGTCGTCGCAGTTGCTCACAGGACCCGGCTTGCAGCTGCCGCCTTGGCACGCGTCGGGCTGGCCACCGGCGCCGGTGCAGGCGTCACCGTCGTCGCAGGGCTTGCCGTCGAGCGGGGCCTGGACGCAGCCCGTGCCGGCGTCGCAAGCGCCGAGGGTGCAGGCATTGCCGTCGTCGCAGCCGAGCGCCGCGCCGGGCTTGCAGGTGCCGTCCTGGCAGCCGTCGCCGTCGGTGCAGGCGTTGCCGTCGGTGCAGGTGGCGGCGTTCGGCAGGTTGCTGCAGCCGCTCTTCGGGTCGCAGCCGTCGTCTGTGCAGGGGTTGCCGTCGTCGCAGCCTTGGGCCGCGCCGGAGACGCAAGTGCCCGCGGCGCAGGCGTCGCCGGTGGTGCAGGCGTCGCCATCGTCGCAGGGCTGGGTGTTGTCTTGGTGGGTGCAGCCGCTCTTCGGATCGCAGGCGTCGGTGGTGCAGGCTTTGCCGTCGTTGCAATCCTTCGGCGCGCCGAGCTTGCAGACCGGGCCGGCGCAGGCGTCGCCCTCGGTGCAGGCGTTGCCGTCGTCGCAGGCCTGCGGCTTCTCGGTGTGGAGGCAGCCGGATTTCGGATCGCAGCTGTCGTCGGTGCAGATTTGTCCGTCGTCGCAGTCGACGTTGCTGCCGAGGATGCAGAGCCCACCCTCGCAGGCGTCGCCGGTGGTGCAGGCGTTGTCGTCGTCGCAGGCCTCGCCGACCGGGCCGGCGCCGAGCGTGCAGACGCCCACGGCGCAGACCGGCTTGTGGCACGGCTCGCTCGTGATCTTGTCGGCGCAATCGGCGTCGACGACGCATTCCGGTGGGGTGACGTCGACGGCGCTGCCGTCGGCGTCGGTTTCGACTTCGGTGTCGGTGTCGGCATCCGTGTAGGCATCCGTTTCGGTGTCCATTTCGGTGTTCGTTTCGGTGTCCGTTTCGGTGTCCGTTGCGGCGTCAGCGTCCGCGTCAGAGTCAGCGTCAGCGTCAGCGTCAGCAACAGCGTCGGCCTCGGCGTCAGCTTCGGCGTCGGCTTCGGCGTCTCCCCCACCCCCACCGCTGCCATCGGCGAGCACCCCGCCATCGGCTTGGGCCTGTCCGTCGCCGCCATTCGCCGGGCCGATCACCGCTTCGTCGGTGCCGGCACAGGCGGCCGTGGCCAACGCGAGCAGCAGGGCAAAGATCAACGTCTTGGGGGTGTGCATGGTCTCCTCCTCGGCCCTACGCTACGGTCTACGCGGCGACGCGGCAACGGATGCCGCCGAACCGCGGGAGGGTGCGTGCAGCGACGGAGCCCGATTTCGGCCTTCTACGGCACCGTCATCTTGGCGCTTCTGCTGCCGATCGGCGGGCTCGCGAGCGAGCCCGTGGCGCTCGCCGAAGAGGTCACCCCACTGCGGGTCGCGCTCGCCGGCAGCCCGCCTTTCGTCCTCGACCGCGAGGGGGCGCCCGCCGGCATCGCCGTCGACCTCTGGCAGCGCGTGGCGCGTCGGCTCGGGCGTCCGTTTCACGTGGAACGGGCCGCGAACGCGGAGGCGGCGCTCGACGCGGTGCAGGCCGGGCGGGCCGACGTCGCGGTCGGTCCACTCTCGGCGACGGCCGAGCGGGCGGCGCGCGTCTCCTTCACCCAGCCCTATTTCCAGGCCCGGTTGGGGATCGCCGCGCCCGAGGTCGCGCCCGGCCTGGCGGCGCGGCTGCGGCCCTTCGTCAGCGGCGGCTTCCTCGGCGGGCTCGCCGTGTTGTTGTTGGTCCTGGTCGGCGTCGGCGCGGCGCTGTGGTGGGTCGAGCGCACCGATGGCGTCGGCGAGGACTTCCCGGCCGAGCCGGTCGCGGGCGTCGGCGTCGGCGTCTGGCTCGCCCTGGTGACGATGACCACCGTCGGCTACGGCGACAAGGTGCCGAAGACGCCCCGCGGTCGCGTGATCGCCGGCATCTGGATGCTCGTCTCGATGATCTCGGTCTCGTCGTTGACGGCCTTCCTGGCGACGGCGGCCACCCTCGCCGGGCTGGAGCGGACGGCGCTGCAGACGGCAGCAGACCTCCGCGGTCGCCCGGTCGCCGTGGTGCAGGGCACGACCGGCCTGGACTTCGCCCGCCGCCACGGCGCGCAGCTCGTCGTGCGCCCCGACCTCGACGCCGCGCTCGACGCGACCCGCTCGGGCGCGGCCGACGCCGTCGTCTTCGACCGCCCGGCGCTGCGCTGGCGCCTGGGGCAGCGGGCGGACCTCACGCTCGGCCTCTCGCCGCACGGCTACGAACCGGTCGGCTATGCCTTCGCCGTCGCTACCGGCCGCAGCGGCGGTCGTGCCGCGACCCTGCGTGACGCCCTCGACCGCGCCTTGCTCGGCGCCGGCGAGGACGGCGCGACCCGCGCCATCGTCGAGCGCTGGCTCGGCGCGCAGGAGCCCTAGATGGCGCTCTTCGCCGCCGCGGAACGTTGGCTCCTCTCCCCTCGCCTGCGTGGCGCGGCGTGGCAGGCCGCCGTCGCCCGCGCCGGCCCTGACGCCGTGCTCTGGGTCGAGCATGCCGAGGGGCTCGACGCCCGCGCGGCGCTCGAGCTCGGCCGCGCCGCCGCTGGCCATCCGCTGGTCCTCTCGGTCGACGTCGCTGCGCTGCGCCGGCTCGCGCTCGGTCGTTTGGCCGCCGTCTGCGGCGCTGCTGCCGTCGTGGTGCGCGCTCCCGTCGGTCACGCCGCGGCGGCGGCGCGCGCGTTACGGGCGCGGACCGAGGGCGTCGGCGCAACGCCAGGGCTGGCACTGGGGCTGGAGCTCCTGCTCGGGCCCGACGACGCGGCGGCGTTGGCGTCGGCGCCGTGGTCGGCGCTGCTGGCCGCAGATCTCGACATCACGCTGCAACCCGCGGCGGCCGCCACGACGAGGGCCGCGGACGACGACGGCGCTGCGGCTTCCGGCACGACGCTCGATGGCTGGACCGCTGCGCTCGCCGGCCTGCCCGCCGCGGTGGCCTTGGGCGAGGGCTTCGCAGCGTTGGTGCCCGGGCGTGGGGCAGAGCGTCCCGGCCCGCGCCCACCTTGGATCGCGGCGTTGGCGGAGGAGCGCGCGTCGCGGCCCTTGCAGGCAGCGACGTTCACGGCGGATGGCGAGTCGGCGGAGTCTGCGGGCGCTGGCGGTGCCCTGCGGGCGCCGCGTTGGCGCGACGCGGCAGAGTGGATCGCCCTGGAATTGGAGCTGCGGCGGGTCTGGCGCATCGATCTCCCCGCCGCGCTGCTCGACTCGCTCGAGCGGGCAGCGCGACAAGCCGGCTTCGCCTTCCACGTCGGCGTCGCGGTCGACATCGACGCGGCCGGGCTGTGGGACGCCGCCGGTAGCGAGCGTCGGATCGCCTACGTCGGCCCGGACCCGTCCGAGCTCCGCACGGCAGACGCGCTCGAGCGCGATACCCTCGCCTTGGCGTCGCGGCCTTCCGCGGATGGGGGCGTCGGTCCACAGGCGCACGAGATCGACCGCGCCGCAGAGAACGACCGCGCCATGGCGCGCCTGCTCGGTTATCCGGACTGTTGCCGCGACGCCTTCATCGAAGGCCACCGGACGTGGACCACGGTCGACGCGGCCGCGCTCGCCGAGTCGGCCTATTTCGCCCTGCGGGCGCTGCGTGCGACGGATCGTGAGGGCGGCGAGCCCGATCGCCGCCTCGACTTCGTCAGCCCGCTCGCTGGCGCGACCACCATCCGCCACTATCCGTGCCGCCTCGATTGTCCGGCCTCGCTGGCCCTAGCCGCCGCCATCGACGCCGAGGCGTGGCGACGCGACCCGGGCCGCCGGCTCCGCGACGCGGACGCCCGTGCCGACGCGACCTTGATCTTCGCGACCGGCGCGGCGCTCCCGCTTCGTGGCCGCGTCGAGGCCGGTGCGCTGTACGACCCCACGCCGCTCCTCGGCCGGCGCACCTGGGCACCACATTGGCAAGCGCTGGTCGAGCGCGTCCTCCCGGTGCTGAGCGGCGTGCGCCAGTTGGCCTCCTCCTACCCACCCGCCGGTCCCGGCGGCGTCACGCTGCACGAGAGCGACGGCGTCTCGCGGCCGCTTGCGCTCCCCGGTGGCTTCCCGCATCCACAGGACCATCCAGAGTTCCCGCGCCTTCTGGTCTTCTCTCGCTGAGAGCGGCATGGTGACGGCGCGCGCCCAGCGGGGCGAAACGGAGGTGCAGATGAAGGCCCATTGGAGATGGCACGCGTTGCCCCTCGTCGCCTTGCTCGTCGGGCTCTCGCTCGCGGTCGCATGCGGCAGCGACGGCGGCAGCAGCGGCAGCAAGGGCAGCGACGCCACGGCCGGCGCTCAGCTCGACGCCGCACAGGACGCCGCGACCAGCGCTGAGGACGCCGTCGCGCTGCTCGATGCCAGCGACACGGCCGAGGCCGACGCCGGTGCGGGTGAGGATTCGGCGACGGGTGCCGACACGGCCGCGACCGACACCGCTGCGACCGACACGGCTGCGACGGATACAGCTGCCACTGACGATGCCGCCGCCGACGATGCCGCCGCCGACGATGCCGCCGCTGACGATGCCGCGACCGATGGCAGCGCCGACGTGGCGGAGGCCGACGCCGCCGTCACCGACGTGACCGAGGCCGACGCCGCCGTCGCCGACGTGACCGAGGCCGACGCCGCAGACGCCGACGTGACCGAGGCCGACGCCGCCGTCACCGACGTGACTGAGGCCGATGCCGGTGCGCAAGACGCCTCGACCGACGCAGGCATCGGCTGCACCAAGCCGGCGCAGCTCTGCCCGGGCGCGCCGTGGCCGCAGTGGAAGCTCGAGCAGAAGAACAAGGCCGCGACCGGATTCGGCACCACGTTCGGCCTGGACGCCCACAAGGGCAAGCCGACGATGCTCGTCTTCCTCGCAGGGTGGTGAAGCTTCTGCGTTTCCCAGGCTGGGAAACTCGATGCGTTGATGGCGGAAGTGAAGAAGCTGGGCAAGGACGTGCACATCGTCGTGATCAACGCGATCTCGGCGGAACAGAACGTCACCAACCTGACCGATGTGACCGCGGTCCCGGTCTTTCAGGATGTGCAGGCGGTGGACGCCTGGACGCTGCACGGCGTCGGCAAGGACGATTTCCTGATCTACGACAAGGAGGGCAAGCTCATCGCCTACCTGCCGATCAGCGGTGAGATCGACACCGTCCTGCAGAACGAGAAGGGCTTCCAGAACGTGCTGGCGGCGCTGCTCAAAGCGACGAAGTAGCGCTCAAGGGTCGGCGCCCTCGTCCTCGAACGCGGCGTCGTCGGCTTCGGCCTCGGCGGCTCCGGACCCGGCACCGTCCGCCTCGGCTGGTGGCCAGCGGATCCGCAGCGAGCGATTGCCCGCGTTGCGGAACCACGTCACCCCGTCCCGCACCAGATCGATCTCCAGGCTGCCGGCGTCCGAGGGCGGCGGCGAGAGGCGCAACAGGACGGCAGTGCGTTCGCCCGGCTCCACCGAGCGGTCGAGCTGTTGCCGCGGGTTGTCGTCGAAGTCGCGCAACGCGAATCCGTCCGGGTGCAGCCAGCGGTGGCCGATGTAGACGTCGTGCAGCCAGCCGCGGCCGCCGACGTTGTGCAGCAGCAGCGCGACCTCGGCGGTGACCGGCTCGGGCAGCGGCGCCAGGGCGTCGTTCGCCGGCGCGCCGTGCGCCGCGAGCAAGGTGTAGCGGACCCGATAGGGCGGCTCTTGCGGGCCCGCACGCGGGAATTGCCGCGGGTCGGATTCTTCTGCCGCCAGCGCCGGCATCGCGAAGAATTGCGCCAGGGCGGGCTGCCAGCGGCGGATGAAGGCGTCGCGGCGCACAGGGTCGGCGAGGACGGCGGCGAGGTCGAAGCTGCGGGTCCGGCCGTCCGGACCGGCGATGCGGAGCAGGTGCAGGCGGTCCGAGGCGAGGACGTCCTCGCGGTCGGAGAAGACCACTTCGAGCCGCTCGCCGGCGCCGCCTGGGCGGGTGTCGACGATGGCGGCGCGGCCGGGTGAGCCGGCGGTGGTGTCGACGACCAGGGCGAAGCGGCGGCTGCCGCGCTGCAGCGGCCTCCCGTCGAGCGCGGCGAGGAGGCTGGCGTCGTCCGGGCCGCTGGGCCACAGACCGAAGGCCTGCAGCACGGTCGGCATCACGTCGGCGTGCGAGGCCGAGACCGCCCAGGGGCCGCGCGGCAGGCCGGGCAGGCGCAGCAGCAGGGGGACGCGGACCTGCACGTCGCAGAGCTCGGAGTCGTGTGAGATGCGGCCGTGCTCGAGCAGCTCCTCGCCGTGGTCGCCGGTGACGACCAGCGCGAAGTTCGGATCTGCGGCCGCGGCGGCACGAAAGAGCCGGCCGAGCTGGGCGTCGACGGCCGCGAGCGAGCTGCGGTAGCGGTTGCGCACGCCTTGCACGCCGGTCGCGTCGAGTTGGCCGGTGCGCAGGGCAGATTCCGACGCGACGGGCGCGAACGCCGGCTCGGCCCCCGGCAGCCAAGTCCAAGGGAAGTGCGTCCCGTCGAGGAAGACGAAGAGCGCCCGTGGTGGGCCGTCGTCGGCCATCGCGGCCATCGCGGCGGTCGCGCGGTCGATGGCGAGGTGGTCGAGGCCAGCGCGCGTCTTCTCGCCGAGGGCGTCGCCGTCGCGGGCGTCGAAGCGGTGGTCGCAATTGACGCCGCCCGGGCCGCAGACCATCGGCTCGAAATCGTAATAGTCCAGCCCGGCACCGCTGTAGAACTCGACCCGGTAGCCGGCGGAACGGAGCAGGCGCAGCGGCACGGCGCCACCGGGCTCGGCGCCGCGGCGCAGGCGATGCCAGAGGTGCGGCGAGCGGGCGAAGAAGAGCGTGTACCAGCCCGGGTGCGTGGCGTTCGCCGCGGAATAGGTCGCTTCGACGGTGGTCGCGTCGGCGGCGGCGGCGGCGAGCGATGGCGTCACCCGCGGATCGATGGCGTCGTGGCGCAGGCTCTCGACCACGACGAAGAGCAACAGGCGCGGCGCGCCGCCGTCGGGCGTGCGGCGCTCGATCCGTCGGGGCGCGAACGAGCCCCCCGGCAGCGGTGGGGCGAGGCGCAGCGAGGGGGGCTCGACCTCGGCCGGGATGGTCTGCGCGGCGCGGCGCATCGGGCCATAGAGCCGCGCCGCGCTGCGGGCGAGGTGGCCGCCGCCGCCGGGGAGGACCATGCCCAGCAGGCCGAGCCCGAGGGCGATCGCGAGTCCGCGCGGCCGCAGCCGCAGCAGGGCGGCGTGGCGCGCGACCATCGCCGACCAGCCGATGCCGTAGGCCGCGCCGCAGAGGCCGACGCCGGCGAGCAGGGCGCCGACGAGCTCGACGCCGACGCCGGACGCGGTCAGCGTCGCCTGCAGCCCGGCCCAGCCCTCGGCGCGCGCGATCTGCCACAGCGTCGAGACGCCCTGGTTCGCGCGGCTCCAGGCCAGCAAATCCAGCGCTCCGAGCGTGATCAGCGCGAGTAGCAGGGCCGCCACGACCGCACCCGCGCGTCGTTGCCCACGCGGCGAGAGCGGCAGCAGCGCCAGGCCGGCGAGCGCCAGCAGCCCGGTCGCGGTCGTCGCGCCGGCGAGCCAACCGAGCCCGGTCGCCCCATCGGGACCGGCCACCGAGGCCTCGATCGCCCCGAGCAGCGCGGCGAGGCCGACCACCAGCGGCAGCAGCAGCGGCCACGGCACGAGCAGGGCGGGGCGGCGGGGCTCCCGGGATGTCGACATCCTGCGCCTCCGCGACGGCTGGGCTGGAGAACGTGACCTGCGGCGAGGGTAGGCAAGCGCCGCGTCGCCGTCGAGCGCGCAGGTTGGCCGCGGCCCCGGGCCCTGTCAGGATGCAGCGATGCGTCGCCGCACGTCCGCACCCGCGCTGCTCCTCGTCGCCTGCCTGCCGATCGCTGCGGGCGCGTGCAGCGATCGCGAAGCGGCCGCGGTCGACGCCCATGCGGTCGACACGGCATGGGCCGATGCGGCATGGGCCGATTCGGCATGGGTCGACACAACTGCGGCCGACGCGATCCCGACCGACGCCGACGCCGCTGCCCCGGCCTCTGCCGGCCTGCTGCCGCCGTCGTGGTTGCAGAGCTGCGCCGCCGACCCGCCCGACGCGGTCGTCTTGCCGCTACGCTGGAACCGCTTCTACGCCGGCGAGACCCCAGCGCGCGTGTCGCGCGGGCTGCTCTGGGTCTTGCACTGGCTCGGCGCGACCCTGCCAGCCGGCTGCGAGGCCGAGGTCGTGCGCTGGACCGACGAGCGGACGTTGATCCTCGATACGCGCACCGCCGGCTTGCCGCCGCGGGCCCGTTGCGTGATGCAGCACCTCGGCGAGGCCTTGCTCGGCAGCGAGGAGGCGGCCGTGCGCGGCGCGGTCGACGTCGGCCGCTTCGTCGCGCTGCTGATCGGCGAACCGGCGCATTATTACGCCGCGGTCGGGATGCCGACGACCTTCGCCGCCTTCCGCGCCCTGCACCCCGCGCTCGGCGAGCGCTTCGCGGTGCTCTCGGCCTCGTTGGTCTCGCTCGGGCCGCGCCGGCTGGAGACCTCCGCGGCGACGCCGGTTGACGGTCCGGCGTGGCTCGCCGCTGGCGTCCACGACCCGCCGTGGCACGCCGGCGCCGAGGCCGAGTGGGAGGCCTTCGACACGCTGCCGAACGGGGCGCTGCGCTACGGCATCTACGGTCCGGACGGCGGCCTCGCGGCGATGGCCGATCCGGACGAGAGCACCGCCGGCAAGCCGTCACGCTGCCTGTGGTGCCACGAGGGGCTGGTGACCCCGCTCATCCTACCGAATCCGCCCTTCGCCTTGGCCGGGGCGATGGATGCTGCCGCGGTGCAGGCCCGCGTCGACCTCGACAACGCCTGGCTCCGCGGCCTCTGGCACAGCGATCCCCGCGCCATCCACCCCGAAGTCCGAGACGAGCACTCGCAGGGCGAGCTGCTCTACGCCGGCTTCCTCGAGCCCAGCGTCACCCGCTTGGTGAGCGAATGGGGCATCACCCGGCAAGAGGTGCAAGCACGCCTGCAAGGCCTGCCGACCCACCACGAAGACGTCTTCCACGTCGACGACGAGCCCGTCTACGACCGTCGCGACGTCGACCCCCGCGCCCCCTTTGGCGTGGTCCCGGCGCCGGTGTCGATCCACTTCGCGTTCGAAGCCGAGGCGGCCAGCCGATGGTGAAGCTGTCGCTGCCACTGCCGCTGCCACTGGCGCTGTTGCCGCCGTTTCTCTTTCGGATTGCGGCAATGGTTGCGACGTACTCACGCCCGGTGGCGACGTTGTTGGCGATACCGAAGGTGATGCGACCGGGCCTGCTGCTGACCCTGTCGCTGTCGCTGGCCCTGACGCTGACGCCGACGCCGGCCCAAGCCGCCCCATCGGCCGAGCCCATCCGCGTCCGCCTGGTCTGGTCCGCCGCCGACGCCCGCGACCGGGCCGAGACCGCCGCCCTGCTCGACCGCTTCCACGCGTCCCAAAACGCGATCCGGGTCGAGGCTCTGCCGCGGCTCTGGCTCGGCTACGATATCCAGGATTCCTACGTCCGCTTCCTCTCGCTGCAAGACCCATCGGTCGACGTCTACCTCCTCGATACGCCCTGGATTCCGGCCTTCGCCGCGCCCGGCTGGCTGCTGCCGCTCGACCGCTACCTCTCGCCGCAGGAGCAGGCCGCGTTCCTCCCTGCCGCGCTCGAGGGCGCCCGCCACGACGGCCACCTCTGGGGGCTGCCGCGCTCGCTCAAGGGCAACGCGCTCTTCTATCGACGCGATCTGCTGCAGCGCGCCGGGATCGCCGTGCCGAAGTCGTTGGCCGAGCTCGACCGCGCCGCCCGGACTTTGGTCGCCGGCGGTCACGCCAAGGTCGGGCTGGCGCTGCACGGGATGTTCCTGCGCAACGATATCTACCCGATGCTGTGGGCCTCCGGTTGCGAGCTGCTGCCGGGCGACGCGCCGCCGTGGCAGGGCGGACCGGGACTCACCGCGCCACGATGCGCCGAGGTCGTCGCCGCGCTCGCCGCGATGCAGCAAGGGCCGCACGCGCCGATCGCCGGCGACCTGATGCGCGGCCCGGCGAGCCGCTCCTACGGCTTCTCCGAGCAGCAGTTCCGTGATGGTGAGGCGGCCTTCGCGATCTTGTGGACCGGTCGCCTCGGCGTGCTCGAGGACGAGGGCAGCCGGGTGCGCGGCAAGATCGGGGTCGCGCCGATCCCCGGCCTCGCGGCCGAGCGTCCGGGCAGCAGCAACCTCGGCATCTGGTATTTCGCCGTCAGCGCCGCGAGCCGCAACCCCGAGGCTGCGGTCGCCGTGGTGCGGGCGCTCACCGGCGTCGACGCGGCGCGGGCCCGCCTAGGGATGAAGGGCGAGCTGCCGGCGCTCACCGCCGTGGCCGAAGATCCCGCCGTCCTCGACGCCGATCCGCTCCTCGCCGAAGCGCTCGCGACCCTGCGCCTGGGCCGCAACCGCGCCCGGGTCATGGCCGAGCGCGACGTCGGCGTGGCCTTCGAGCGGGCGCTCTTCCGCGTCCTCGATGGTGGCGCCGAGCCGGCCGTCGCTTTGGCCGATGCCGCGACCCAGATCGCCGCGCTGCTCGCCGACGAAGCGGCCGAACGCCGCGCCCTCGCCGGCCTGCCGGAAGCCGCCCCCGAGCCGCCGCCGAGCTCCGGCCAGCGGCCCTGGGGCCGGCTCTTCGCCGTCGCGGCGTTGTTGCTCGCGCTGGCGCTGATGCTGCTCTTGCTCTGGAGCGAGCGCCGTGCCCACCGCAGCCTGGCCCGGCGCCTGGCCCTGGGCGCGGGCTTGGTCGCCGCGGCGTTGTTGGTCGCGGCGGCGGGGCTCGGGACCACGGCGCAGCTGGCCGCCATCGACCAGGCGTTCGCGGCGCGGCAGGCCGAGCTGCGGGCGCAGCTGCGCGGTCGGGCCGAGGCGCTCGGCAAGGGCCTCGGCCTCTCCTCGGCGCTGCTGCTCGACATCGAGGGCGTCGACAGCACGCTGCCGCTCGGTGTTACGCTCGGTCACGACAAGCCTGCCGCCGCTTCGATGCGGCAGCTGCTGCTCGCGGGGCGTTTTCACGATGACGTCGTCGCGTTGGAGGTCCGCGACCGCGACGGTTCGCTGGTGCTCTCGGCCGAGGACGCGCTGTTTGTCGACGAGCGGCCGCAGCGCCCTGCCGAACCGGGCGTCGCGGCGCGGATCGGGCTGCGTCGGGCGGATGTGCAGCTGCGTTGGCAGGGCGACGCGCCGACGGCCGATTTGGTGCTGCCGATCTTCCGCGAGGGCCGGCTGGTCGGCGGCCTCCGGGTGCAGGTCAGCGGTCGCGCCGAAGCGGCCCGGCTGGCGCGCGAGCGGACGGCGCAGCAGGCCGCGGTGACGAGCACGCTGCGGCTCTCGCTCACCGCCTTGCTGCTGCTCGTGGTCCTGGCGGCGTTGCTGGCGCGGGCGCTGGGGCGGCGCATCGGCAGACCGTTGGAGCAGCTCGCCGACGCTGCGCGGCGGGTGGGTCAGGGCGAGCTCGACACGGGCTTCGCCGAGCGCGGCAAGGACGAGGTGGCGCGGCTCGGTGCGGCGATGAACGCGATGGTGCAGGGCCTACGGCAGCGGGAACGCCTGCGCGACGCGCTCGACGCCTACCTCTCGCCCGAGGTCGCGCGGGAGTTGGCGGCGCGGCCGGAGGGGCTGGATCTCCCGGGCGAGCTGCGGACGATCACGGTGCTGATGGCCGATCTGCGCGGCTTCTCGACCTGGTCGCGGCAGCTCGGGCCGGAGCGCACCATCGCGGCGCTGAACGAGGCGCTCGGCGCCCTGACCGACGAGGTCCTCGCCCGCGACGGCACGGTGGCCGAGCTCCTCGGCGACGCGGTCCTGGCCTTCTTCGGCGCCCCGGTGCAACGCCCCGACGACCCCCGGCGCGCGGTCGTCACCGCGGTCGCGATGGTCGGGCGGCTGCCGGCGCCGCTCGGGATGGGCGTCGGCCTCGACGTCGGCGAAGCCATCGTCGGCTCGCTCGGCGGCGGCAAGCGGCGCAAATACGGCGCGGTCGGCGAGGTGGTCAACCGCGCGGCGCGGATCGAGGGGCTCACCGGCCGCGGCCAGGTGCTGATCAGCGCGGCGCTGCGCGAGGCCCTCGGCGACGACGTCGACGTCCGCGGACCGATGCAGACCGAGGTCAAGGGCAGCGGCGTGCTCGACGTCTACGACGTGCGCGCGGTGCGGGATGGCGAAGGCCGCTGGTGGCAGCTGCCCGCGCTCGCGGATGCGCCGACCGAGGCGCTCGACGAGCCGGTGCGGGTCTATCGCTACGAGGGCAAGCGCAGGATCGAGGCGCCGCTGCCGGGTCGGCTGGTGGGCGAGGCCGAGGGGGTCGTCTGGGTCCGGACCGAGCCGGCGTTGGATTCGTTCGTCGCGGTGGACGTGGTGCGGGGCGCGGCCGCTGCGGGCGAGGCGGTGTTGGCGGGGCGGGTTGGGGTCGTGGCGGCGGATGGTGTGGCGCGGGTGGTGGTTGGTGGGACCAAGCCGTAGTGGCTCGCCTTGTGCCTGGGTTCACGTGATGCGGAGCGCCACGAGGTCATTTCCTATCGAGACATTCCGAGCGTTTCGAGGCTCTCTCCCCGCCGTAGCGGAGAGAGAGCTTGCTTGCATCGGGACGCCCGCGGTTCGCCGTTTCGGATATGCGGTGCCTCCGACTCCTTCCCGCCATTCACCTCGATCACCCAAGCAGGTTCGTCCGACCGACGTCCGCCATTCTCCGCTCGACGTTGCAGACCGGCAGCTCGGCCTTTCTCGGCATGTCGGGAAATCGATCGAAATTCCAGCAGGCTGTGCGCTGCGCTTGCTCGAAAGCATAAAGTATAAGCACCTGGAACCGCAATCGCTGTCGCCTATCCGTGGGTCGAGCACGGTGGCATGCTGACGGTGGCGATGCGCTCGCCAGGGGGGTGGTTTATGCGTCAGGGGGGTGACGGTGAAGAGAGTGTCTCAAATTCGTAGTCGCTGATTGCTCCTTCTGCCCGGATGTTACTACGCTCCCTCTAGAGCCTCCGCCGAAGACCGTTGATCTCGGAGTGTGGCAACAGAGTTGCCACTGCGACATGCCTTCCGATTGGTCGCAACTGCTGGGGGGGGGAGGAGGCTGATCCATGACACGACACTCGCTCTTGACCACTGCTTTGATCTTGGCTGCTGGATGCGGCCGGCCTTCAGAAGGGACCCGCCCGGCGGCCGCAGATGCGGGGCTATACCAACAGGACGGCGATGGCATGGAAGATCTCCTTGTAGTGGAGCCGCCGGACACGCCAAGTGTCGGGTGCGCGCAAGCATCGCCGGACTCTTCGTGTGACGACGGCGATCCATGCACAGCGACTTCAACGTGCAGGGAGGGGAAGTGCGTCGGAACCTTCCCGACTTGCTTTGACGGTGACGCATGTACCGCCGATTACTGTTTGGACGGGAGTTGTACGCATGTACCCGTTGAGTCGGAGTTTGATTGCGATCCCGATCCCTTTGATGCGGTTTGCTCGGGCGCTGGGATCGAGAAGTGGTTCGACCCGTCCGAATCGGGTTGGGGTGCGGTGCAAGGTGGATTTGGGGAAATGCTGACCATCCCTTTTGTCATGACATCGTCGGCTACAGTTCGGAAGATGCGCGATACGGATGGCGGATTCGTTCTGGCAACTGTATACGGCCCGTCCCGACTCGATCGTGGTGGCGTCCAAGTTCGCATCAGAACAACACCGGACATCATCGGGGCCGATCCCAAAGAGTACTCAGTTGAGTCCTACATCAGCAATAAGAACTCGCTTTTGTATCGAGTCACGTACTTGTCCGATGCAGCTCCTGCACCGTCCGGCGGTCTGGTTGTGCTTGGGCACGGCCACTCGGATGCTTCAGCACCAGAGTATGGCAAGAAGCTTGTGGCGAGTGATTGGTTTGCCGTGCTCGACTCCTCAAGCAAGGTCGTTCGCAAGCCAGTTGTCCTGAAGGTGCACGCCGCTGAAGGGCTGGCAATGGATCTTTCGAGCAGTGATGTTTTGGACAGAGAACATCACGTTCAGTACGTCGCTCAAGGCGGAAGGGTCGTACGGGTTGACCATGACCTATACGCAGCGCTGACGCCGACGGCTGTGTGGTGGAGTACTGGCAAGAGGGGGCCTGGTGGTTGGGGTCTGACGTTTTCGCTGTTTACGGCTGGTGGCGTAGTTCTTTTGCAGCGCGAACTTGGCGAGTTTTTTGGAGGGGAGACATGGAATACGCCAACGCTCGGGGTCGCATGGTTCAAGCGTTTGACGATGAATGAGCTCGTCGCTCAGCTGCAACCGTCCGGAGTATTGCTTCGAATTCGGGTGACGGACGGAGCAGTGGTAGGCGAGCGGCACCCCGGCCCCTTTGGAGCGTACAGTGTGTTCATGCCGGGACCCAAGGTTGCGTACCGCCGTATCGTGAAGCATTTTGGCAACTGGAACCAGGAGTTCCCGGAAGGGAACACGGGTCGTAAAGCGCTGTTTTGGCAGGAGATTCTTTCTTCCGCCCCGTGGAGCAGCCAGTCGACGGAGAACGAGACTTTGGTTGTTCGGGAGAGTCCATTCGTGGGATTCGACAAACCCTACCAGCGGCAATGTCTAGCTGCGGCTTCTCGGTCGTTGCCTCACGACATGATTCGTCGCTTTGATACCAAACATGTGACTGTACCAGCAGCTCGGTTCGAGGCGACGGGCTCGGTTGACGACTGCTTTGAAGGAATAGACAATGCTTTGAGTCAGATCAAGAGATTCGTAGAGACGGAAGATGCGATGCATGAAGTTGGCACCATCGATATCGGGCAGATTGCGTTTAGCGGACACGGTTGCAGCGTATCGGCTCTCGGCATCTTCAAGCGGTATGGGTCAGTGGATGGAAAGCGAAGTAGAGATGCTTCTTGGCGCGAGACTATCAAGAACTGCACCCAGTGCAGTGAGACGAACACATGTTGCCCGAGACATTGGAGCGCGTTTCCCGATGAAATTGCGAGGTACGACGCTAGGTCCACCGCCAATACCGTCGGCTTTCTAGGGGCCATCTGTCTGACGCCCCTGTCTGAGGTGGGTGCGTGCGCACCCGGCTGTTTGTGTGAGTTGGCAATCAAGTAGGCTAGAGACGCGACCACTTATGCCGCCCGCAGCAAATTGTCGAGCACATAGCAGTTGTTGACGACGATGTTGCGCTCCAGGTCGAAGTCGTGGGTGTGTCAACTACAACCGGCCCCACCTTGATCGCTACGAGAAACTGGTTCCAGGTGCTTATCCTTTACACTTTCCGTTCGAGAGTTGGCGACTTGCCATGAGACAGTCGTCACAGCGCAGACAACTGACGTTGAGCCGGATCCTGCCGTCCGCGAAGGCGGACGGCGCAATGATAGCCCGCCACTTCAGTGGCCGGGCGGCCCGCCGAAACCGGGCTCAACATCTCGTGCCGCCGCTGTGACGTTGAGCCGGATCCTGCCGTCCGCGAAGGCGGACGGCGCAATGATAGCCCGCCACTTCAGTGGCAGGGCGGCCCGCCGAAGCCGGGCTCTACATCACGTGCCGCCGCTGTCAGAACTCCAGCGCAGAAGCCTCATCCAACCCGCAGCGAGACGCCCGAGGCCCGCCGTTTCGGATACCTGTCCGGCCTACCAACGTCCGCTCGAGCTGCGCTCGCCGGCTCCGAGGCCACTCAGCGGTGGCGTCAGCCACGGCTGTGCTCCGCTGCCAACGCCAGCAGGCGCACCAGCTCGTCGTCCACCTCCGACGCGTCGGTGACGCGGACCTTCTGGCTGAAGTGCGGGTTGGAGTTCTTCTGCGGCGCGAGCCGGTCGGACCAAACGCCTTCGGGCAGCGACAGGTCCACGTCCACCGCGGTCTGCGTCCGCGGGTTGAGCATCGCGAACTGGCGACCGGTGGCGAGGCTCGTGTAGGTCTTGCAGACGTTGGGCGTCACGTCGTCGCCGACGCCGAGCCCGGCGGCCAGCAGGGCGTCGTAGAGTGGTCGGAGCCCCGCCTTCTTGCCCGCGTACAGCTCGCTGACCAGGTCCGTGGGCTTGTTGTAGCTCTCCAAGCGGCCCGGATCGGTGACCTCCCAGGCGAGCCACTGCGCCTCGTTGTGCTTGAGCCCGTGCTCGGACTTGAGGTGGTCGGTGAGCGCGCGGTGGGTCTCGATCCCCGCGGCCTTGGCGACCTCCACCCAGTCGGTCCACGAGCGGCCGGTGCGAGGCGCGATATTCTCCACCATCTTGGCGAGCATTTGTTGGGGGGTGATGGCCATCGGGTCCTCCGGGTGCGGGGCCAGGGTCGTGCATCGACGCAGCGGGATTGCCGGTCGACTCCGTCCGCGTCGCCGTATGCAACGCGTTGCCTCATCGAAGCCCTGGGCGTCAAGCGGTGCGGTGTCGTCGTGTTCAACATCGTCGCCACGGCCGCGATCGGCGGCTCGGGCGCACGACGCCCACGTGATGTGGATCGGTACAAAGTCGTTTCCTATCGAGACATTCCGATC
>JACKFC010000005.1 GCA_020632665.1 Deltaproteobacteria bacterium | reverse complement strand
CGCGAGCGATCTTCAGGACGTTGGCGACATGGCCGCGGACCTTCTGCACGTCCGGCTTGGCCTGGCCGAGCTCGGTCGCGATGGCCCGCAGCTCGCTGGCGATCTTGCGGTCATGGCCCTTCATCACGGCGTCCTTGTCGAGCATCACCGCCAGCGGCTCGGCCATCGCGGCGAAGTGCGTATTGCCGCCGCGCGCCGCGACCAGCATGGCCGAGCTGGCCCAGATTCCCGCGGCGAAGTAGCCGTGGGCGCGCTCCTTCACCGCGATGCCGCGGACACCGGCCTCGAGCGCCCGACCGATCTGCAGGCCGTGTAGGCCGCCGCGCTCGCCGCCCTGCAGGATGGCGATGGCCGCGCCGCGGGCGTCGGGCGTCAGCACGTCGAGGTCGCTGCCGTGCTGGCGCAGCTCGGCGGCCAACTTGTTCGCGCCGGCTTCGTCACCGACACCGCGCAGGGCGATGACGTGGCCGAGGCCGACGGCCACGCGCAGAACGGCGAGGTCGGCGTCCGTGGCGTGGCCAGCGAAGCCGAAGCCGGTCTCGGCGGGAGCGCTCAGGTCGAAGCGCGAGGCCGCGATGGCGCCGGCGCCGGCGGCGTCGCCCTTGTCACCGGCGAGGCCCATGGCGAGGTCGTACCACGCCGCATCACCACCGTTCTGGCTGAGGTAGACCGGCTGGACCGCGACGGTCTCGGCCTGGGCGAAGACGCCGTCGTCGAGGACGACGATATCGCCCTTGCTGTCGACGTAGCCCTCGGCGGCGGTGAACGGATTCGGGCCGTTCGAGGGGAAGGTCGGCTCGGACGCGATGGCGAGCGCCGGGCTGAGGGTGGTGAGAACGAGGGCCGCGGCGAGGGTGCTGCGGAGGCTGCGGATGATGTCGAACATGGTTTCCTCCCTGGACTTTGGTCGGCCTCTCCGGGGCCGGGCGGCGGGGTTTCTCCCCCGATGAGAGCAAGGACGCCCGGCTCCGGCTTCGGATCTATCGCGGTGAGAAAAAACTTCGCTCGGGGCGCAAGACCCGAAATTTCAAGGTCTGTGCAGCACGCTTGCGGAGCCGCCGAGCGAGACCATACCCTGGCGCCTGCCCCCGATGGGGCGCTGCCACGAGGTTGCCATGCACCATCTCGACCCGACCCTGCCGCGCGTTGCCCCGGCCACCCGAACCCGCGCCGGCGCAACGTTCCTGCCGGCGCTGCTGCTTCTCGGCATGCTCGGCTGCAGCGACGAGCAAGCCGAAGGTCCCGGCGATGATGCGCTCGCCGCCGACGCGACCGGCGCACAGGACGGCCTCGCGCTCAACGAGAGCAGCGACGCAAGCGCCGAGGTCGAGAACGGCGTGACGTCGTGCCCACCTGGACTCGCCGGCTGCATCGACGACGATCGGGTCGTCTGCAACGAGGCCGGCACGGGATTCGCACTCGAAGCGTGTGGCGACGGCCTGCGCTGCCAGGGCGGCATGTGTGTTGCCTGCGTCGAGGACGCCGATTGCGAGCCGGGGGCGGTCTGCACCGACGCCGGCAGCTGCATCGCCGAGCCGCTGAGCATGGTCACGCAATCGCTGCCGCCTGCCCTGCTCGGCACCACCTACGCCCAGCAACTCGAGGCTGCGGGTGGCAAGCCGCCCTATAGCTTCAGCCTGGATCAGGGCCTTTTGCCGGACGGCTTGCTCCTGGCCCCGGATGGTGCGATCGGCGGCGTGGCCACCGCCGGCGGAAAGCAGAGCTTCGCGGTCAAGGTCGAAGACACCGCCGGCGCGACCGCGGTCGGCATCTTGGTCATCGAGGTCAAGGCCGGTGGGCTGATCATCACGACCACCAGCCCGCTGCCGAAGGCGACCGAGGGCAAGCCCTACAACGTGCTGGTCGAAGCGTCGGGCGGCGAGAAGCCCTATTTCTTCGGGCTCACCGCGGGTGGCCTGCCGAAGGGTCTGAACCTCGGCGCCGACGGCAGCATCAGCGGTACGCCGACCGAAGACGGCACGTTCTCGTTCGACCTCAAGGCTCTCGACAACGGCAACCCGCCGGCCACAACGGTGCGCAGCTTCGAGTTGCCGGTCGGCCTCGCGCCGCTGGCCATCGTCGGCAAGCAGGAGGTCAACCTCTTCATCACCAAGATCATCGTCTTGCCGCTGATCGTCGTGGTCAGCGGCGTCCCGGTGCCCTACAGCACGGCGCTCGAGGCCACGGGCGGCAAGAAGCCCTATGCGTGGTCCGAGGTTCCGCTACCGGGCGCGGTCAAGTCGTTCATCCCCAACGCGGGTTTGCCCAAAGGCCTCTCGCTCGGCAAAGACGGCAAGATCAGCGGCTCGGTCACCGAACCGAAGCTTGCGGTGAAGGTGCAGGTGCCGTTGACCCAGATCACGCTCGAAGGCTTCTTCTTCGCGGCCGAGGTCGAGGACAGCCAGAGCCCGGGGAAGAAGAAGTCGGCGATGTTCATCATCCCGACCGCGCCGATCGGGAATTAGCCGGCAGGCGCGGGCGCGAGCGTCCAAGCGCCAACCGCGGCAGCGCGGCCCTTGACCACGAATTCGCCGCGACGGCGGGCGCGCGCGGCGAGCTCGGCGCCGAGGCGTTGCTGCGTCGCGTCAGAGAAGAGCAACGCGCTGGTGCCGTTGGGATCGTCGCCAAGCTCCTTGTTGAGCTGCTCGAGCCGCGCTGCGACGTTCACGGTATCGCCGATAATGGCGTATTTCGCGCGCTTGCGGCTGCCGAGGTTGCCAGCCACGACCTCGCCGCTGTGGATCCCGATCCGCTGCGACAGCCGCTCAAGGCCGACCTGCTGCCAACGAAGCGAGAGGCCCTCCGCGTCCCACTCGTGGTTGAGCTCGGAGAGCCGCCTCGCCATCGCGTCCGCACATCGCACCGCGCGCTCCGGATGGTCCGGCAAATCACTGGGCGCGCCAAAGACCGCGAGGATCGCGTCACCCAAGAACTCGATGACGACGCCGTCGTGCGCGTCGATCACCTCGTTCATCGCGCCGAGGTAGCGGTTGAGCAAATCGACGACCTCGGCTGGCGCGAGCTGCTCCGAGATCGTGGAATAGCCACGCAGATCCGAGAAGAGCACAGTGACGTCACGCACTTCTCCGCCAAGCCGGGTCTGCTTCTTATCGGCGAGCAGCGAGCGTGCGACCTCTTCGCTGACGTAGCGACCAAAGGTGTCACGGATGTACTCGCGCTCCTCCAAGCCACTCGCCATCGTGTCGAAGTGTCGACCGACGACGCCGAATTCATCGGCGCGCTCCAGGCCCAAACGGGCGTCGAGGTCGCCGCCGGCGATGCGTCCGGTGGCGCGGATCATCCGCTCCAGCGGCTCCCGCACGTTGCGACCCACGGCCATCGCCGCGAGGCTGAGCAGGAGCAACGCGAGCAAACTGACCCCGACCGCGACCTGCAGCACACGCGCCCGCGCTGCGTCGACGCGCCTGCCCAAGACGTCGATGCCCACCAGGCCGATGGTCTTGCCGTTGTCGTCTCGCAGCGGCACGCAGCCCGCCAGGGACGGCCCCCAGGCATCCACCGTGACCTCGTCCTCGACCGATGGCGCTTTCAGGCCGCGCATCATCACCGGCACCGCAGATGCGTCGTAGGGCTCACCGATCGTTGCGGAATCGTCGGGCCGGTCACGGTCGTAGTCGATGGCGAAGACGAGCCTGCCGGGCGTCTCGGTGGTTCGCATGACGTAGATATTGTGCATCTCCGGGTCGACGGCAGCGACCCGCGCCAGCAGGCGCTCGATCCGGCGATAGGCCGGGGAGCCGCGGTCGTCGCGGCTCGCGAGGGCGAGGACGTCGGCCGGATCGATGGCGGTGGAGAGCACCGACGCTGTCGTCAGCAGGCGCTGCTGCAGCGCCTCGATCTCCTGGTTGACGCCGAGCGAGTAGAAGATCGCGCCCATCGGGACCAACACGCCGAAGACTGCGATCGCGTAGAGCGCGGTCAATCGAACGTGGAAGCGACGCAACAAGGGCAACGCTTCCGGAACGATCCCGAGGTCTCGGGCGGGGGAGTGCTTCGCATCGGTGGTGGGTTCTGGCATCGTCCGCGCCCAGTGTAGCGCGGGCACGGCCGAGCGACCAGCGGCGCCGCAACCCAGACGGCGCGGGAGAGGCAGAAGCAATGGACGGATCGACCTTCGACGAGGCGAGTCAGCGAGCGCGCGAGACGATCTGCGAGCTCTGCCGCCTGTTCTGGCGGCTGGGCTGGGCGAGCGGCACTGGCGGCGGCATCTCGGTGCGCGAAGGCGACCGCATCTTCATGGCCCCCTCGGGCGTCGAGAAGGAGCGCTTGGTCCCGGCCGATATCTTCGAGCTCGACCGCGCCGGCTGCGTCCGCCGTGAGCCTGAGAGCGCCGGGAAAAAGCTCACCGCCTGCGCGCCGCTCTTCATGGCTGCCTACAAGCACCGCGACGCAGGTGCCGTATTGCACAGCCACAGCCTCGACGTTGTGCTGGCCTCGGCCCTGGTGCCGCCCGGAGAGCCACTGCGGCTGACCCGCCTCGAGATGATGAAGGGGCTCGAAGGCGTCGGCTATTTCGACGTCCACGAGGTCCCCGTCATCGACAACACGGCGTTGGAGCACGAGCTCGAGGCGCGGCTGGAGCAGGCCGTGATCGACTGGCCGAAGAGCAACGCCGTCATCGTGCGCAACCACGGCGTCTACATCTGGGGCCGAAGCCCGGCCCACGCCAAGACCCAGGCCGAGTGCCTGGACTACCTCTGCCGCGCCGTCGTCCGTATGCACGCGGCCGGCATCGACCACCTGCTGCACGACCGCAGCCAGCCGGACGCGGCCGCGAACGCTTGATTCGCATGCGTCCTAGAGGAGCCTCCCGATGCGCGCCTATTACCTCGACAAGCCCGACCGCAGCCTCAGCCCGGAAGAACTCGCCGCCGAAGGCATCCTCTCCTGGCAGCTGCCGACCGACCCGGCCGACTACGCAGCGCCGCTCGACACGATCCGGGCCGAGCGCGGCTATGTCGAGATGGACGAGATCCACCTCGGCCCGGCGACCGAGAACCTCGAGGGCCTCTGCACCATGTTCTTCCGCGAGCACCTGCACACCGACGAGGAGATCCGCTTTGTCGTCGGCGGCAGCGGCATCTTCGATCTCCGCGACAAGGACGACGTCTGGATGCGCGTGCACGTCGTCCCCGGCGACCTGATCATCGTGCCGAAGGACAAATACCACCGCTTTACGCTGGACGAGGCCCGCACCATCACGTGCAAGCGCCTCTTTCAAGACACCTCGGGCTGGACCCCGGTGGATCGCGTCCCCGCACCGTAGGCCAGGCTCCGCGCCGCCATCGGCTGCGGGGCCGTCGCGTCAGCCTTGCTGGCGGCGTCGGACGTCGGCCGCCGGTGGGCGCGGTAGAGCTGCGCCGCGATGCCGAGGCAGATGAAGTGAGCCGGATGCCAACTGCTCGGATTGGTCGAATAAAAGATCAACAACATCAGCAAGTTAGCGAAGACAGCAGCAGCCGCGACGCGTTCCAGCCCCTTCGAGCGGGCCGCGACGCGCAGGGACCACGCCATCGCGAGCAGATGGATCAGCAAGTACAGCGATCCGATCGGGAGTCCCTGCGCCACGACTGCGTAGAGCCAGGCGTTGTGCAGGTCGGTGGCAGTTCCTAGCTCACGAGCGGCAGTGGCGCGAAACGCTGGCGTCCCGTGACCGACCACCGGCGCCTCGGTCATCATGCGGAGGCCGATGCGGTTCAAGTCGCCGCGCATCGAGTCTTCGATGACCTCGCGGCCCGAGACATCGGTGCTGAAAGTTCCGAGCTGCCGGTTGACATAGGATGCCGGCGCCAACATCGCCGCGACCAGTGTCAGGACCGCGAATCCGCCGACGAGCAGGAACCGTGCGCGCCAACCCGCCGCGGCGACCACCGCCAACGACAAGCCGGCAACCGCGATCGCCACGGTCGCGCCGCGCGAGTTGGTATAGAAGATGATGCCGACCACCGCTCCAGCGAGCAGGATGCCGAGAGTCCAGCGCCACAACGCTCCCAGCTGCGAGATCCACGGCAGCGCCAAGACGGCGTTGCACGTAGCGTAGACCGCAGAGCTATTCGGATCGCCGTGGGGTCCGTCCGCGCGGACGATCGACTTGCCCGACAGGCTCACGTGGGAGAGCTCCTGGACCACCATTCCGAGCGCGGTGAGCGTCAGAATCACGAGAACGTGGCCGAATGGGACCAAGTCCTCTGCGGACTTGACGGCCTGCGAACAGATCAGGATGCAGAGCAGCGCTCCGATCGGGCCGGCCAGGCTGAACAGCGATTCTTCCCAGGCGGCGAGAAACAGCACGCGGGACAGGAGGGTCAGCAGGATGACGGCCGTCAGCGTCGGGTGCGGGGCAGCGAGCCGGCCAGAGGTCAGAGCGCGGACTCCGTAGCCGGTGAGCGCGACCAACAAAGCGACTTTGTACGGCGTTGCGATGGTCGAGCCGATCGAGACCGGAAAACTCGACGCTGCGAGGACCAGCAAGAACAGCCAACGCGCGTCACGCAGGCCGCGGATGAAGCAGTACGCGAACACGGCGAGCGGGACCATCTCGAGCTTGAAATTCACGGCGACCTCTTCCCGCGTCCGGCGACGAGGGCGAGTAGGATGGTTTTCGCTCGTTTGGAGATCAACTACTCGGCATCCGGCCCGAGCATGTGGCGCTCTTCCTCCAGGCCGGCGGTGCCCTGACGGAGCTCGATGACGCAGTGCAGCGGCACCGGCAGGTAGGGGCATTCCTCGGCCGGCAGCTCGCGGAAATAAGCGTAGAGCACCCGGATGATGGCTTGGTGGGCGATGACCAGGACGGGCCTGCGCTGACGCTCGATCTCGAGGATCATCGGCTCCACCCGGCCGATCACGTCGCGGTAGCTCTCCCCACCAGGATAGCGGTAGTGGAATTTGTCCGCCTGTCGCGCCGCGTAGTCATCAGGGAATTCCGCCGCGATCTCGGCGTAGGTCTTGCCATCGCAGATGCCGGCGTCGAGTTCGTCCAGGGCGCGCCACGCGGTCGCCGGCCACGGTAGCGGCGCGGCGGTCCGTATCGTTCGCCGCAGCGTGCTGGTGAAGACCGTGGGCGTCGTCTCACCGATGCGGTAGCGCATGAAGGTGGCGAGTGCGTCGGCATATTCGAGCCCTGCGGACGAGAGTTCGGGATCGAGGCCGATGCGGCCGGCAACGTTCGCCTCGCTCTCACCGTGCCGGGAGAGGAAGATCGGCCGTCGCTCGGCGTGGCTGTTGGTCAAGAAGAAGAGGATCTTGCCGGGCAAATAGCCGCGGACCTCGTTGATCTCGATGCGTCGCCCGGCGTCGACGACACGGATCGCGCTCGTCTCGTCCTCCGTCATCGGCTCGACCATCGCCTCGTAGTGCGCCAGTCGGGCACGGAAGTCGGCCAGCGCCTCGTCCGGATCGACCCCGGCATAGTCCGGACCCTTGAGCTTGGTCGCGCGGATATTCGCCTCGATGATCGCCGGGTCGCGACACACCGACTCGATGAAGACGACGCGGATCCCGGCCGCGTCCAGGCGCTGCCGGACCCGGTCGCGGCGGGCGCGCGTGGTGTTCGTGGCGTCGTAGATGCCGACCTCGCCGCCCGCCCGCATCCAATCGAGCAGATCGCCGAGCGCGTCGTCCGCCAGCGCTTCGCGGGTGCGCCGACCGACGGCGTTGTCCGGAGCGAAGAAATCCTCACGGTGCTGCGCGCCGGCCTGCGCCCGACGGTAGGCGCCGACGTTGAAGACGCGTGTGCGGTAGCCGAGCCAGCCGAGGTAGCGCCGCAGCCGATGCGCCATGAAGCTCTTGCCGCGCGCGGGCAGACCGACCATCACCAACGCGAGCTGCGTCGTCTCGTTTCGTCGTTCGTGCGCCACGCTAGACTCCCTCGGCTTGCCCACGGGCCGGCCGCCGTGCCACAACGCCGCCCCCCGCAGTGGGGTCGGTCGCGGCCGGCGGCAGGAAGGTGACGATGAACGAGCTCGGACGCAACGATCTCTGCTGGTGTGGCAGCGGCAAGAAGTACAAGAAGTGCCATATGCGGGCAGACGAGGCGGGCAAGTCGGCGCCGCCGCAGCAGCGACGGCTCGCACCCTCACCGCTGCAGCTCGACGAAGAAGGCCGCGAAGGGATGCGCCGCGCCGGCAAGTTCAACGCGCAGGTGATGGACTTCATCCGCGACCACGTGCGGGCCGGCATCCGCACCGACGCGCTCGACCAACTCGTGCACGACTATACGCTCGAGCACGGCGCCATCCCGGCCACCCTGGGCTACAACGGCTACCCGAAGAGCTGCTGCATCAGCCGCAACGAGATCGTCTGCCACGGGATCCCGAATGACGCCGAGCTCCGCGACGGCGACATCGTCAACATCGACCTCACCTCGATCGTCGACGGCTGGTATGGCGACCAGAGCGAGACCTTCTTGGTCGGCGCGGTGGACGAGAAGGCGCGCGCGCTGGTGGAGGCGACCTTCGAGTCGATGTGGCTCGGCATCGACGCCGCCAAGCCCGCCGGACGGGTGGTCGAGATTGGCCGCGCCATCTCGAAGTTTGCGCACGAGAAGGGCTACTCCGTGGTCCGCGACTACCAGGGCCACGGCATCGGCCGCGTCTTCCACCAGGAGCCCGGCATTCCGCACTTCCCGGACTACGAGCTCGGGCAATTCGTGCTGCTGCCCGGCATCTGCTTCACGGTCGAGCCGATGATCAACGTCGGCGACTACCGCACCGAGCTCGACCGCAAGGACGGCTGGACGGTCTACACCAAGGACCGCAGCCTCTCGGCGCAATTCGAGCACACCGTGTTGATGACCGAGGACGGCCCCGAGATCCTCACCTTGACTGAGCGCGGACCACGGCGCGGCCACGACTTCCGCGGTGGCGCCGACGCCTGACGGGCGGCGCCGATCGACTCAGTCGTCCCAACCGCAGAAGGCCCGGATCGAGGGCACGTCGGTGAGCAAGGCGCCGCGCGGGTGATCGGCGAGGAAGGCCTTCTCCCACGGCGGCGTGAAGGGGTTGACCACCAGACCGACGCGCGCGCCCATGGCCATCGGCAGCGCAAGGTCGAGCTCGAAGATATCGCCGCAGACGACCAGATCCGACCAATCGCAGCCCTGCTCGCGCAGCAGGCGAAACAGGGCGTCGTGGTAGTCGCGCCGGCGCAGCAGCACCGGTCGGTCCAAGCCGGGTAGACGCATCTCCGACGGGACGGCGTCGAAGCTGTCGTCGAGCACGAATTTCCGCGCCGAACCGAAGACGCGCGGCACCAACCACGAGAGCGGCCCGCCGTCTCCGCCGCCGCCGAGGTGACGGATCTTGTCCTGCACCGCGTCGGTATGGGAGTTGGTCACGACGTAGACGGGCTTGCCGGTCATCGCCAGCAGCGTCTCGCGCGCGCCGTCGCGGAAGGCGATCGCCGTCTTGCGGTAGTTGTATTTGTAGAGCAGCCCCTCGAGCAGGCGGGCGCGGTCGGCCTCGTCGCGGTAGACGCCGGCTTCGTCGAAGATCTGGCGCGCCACCGGCATGATGCGGAGGTAGGGATCGACGCTCGCGGGCGCGACGATCTGCCCGCCGAACTGCCAGCCATGGGCGTGCGGATTCGCTGCGATCTCGGCCTCGACCTCGGCGGCACGGTCGAAGACCCGCTGCTGCGGCCAGCCCGTCAACAGGGCGACGTCCTCGAGCACCCCGGTGCGATACGGGGCGCCTTCTCGCTCCGCGTCGGTCATCGTTCCGTCGAAGTCCAGTACCAACAACCCGGTCATACCCCCTCCATCGCAACGGGACCCGCCGCGTGGCCCGCAGAGTGCCGCAAGGCATCGCCGTTGCCCAGATCCGCTGCCCGGGCTGCCGCGATCGTGGCACGATCACGCCAAGGCAGCTTGCGATTCCGGCACCGCGCCGCCCACTGATCCATTTTGGATCGGCGCTTCGGTCGATTTTGGATCACCACGATCGGATAGCGTGCCAAAACGGCGCAACGGGATCTGCCACGTTGCAACATCTCCACGCCAACAGCCCGACTTCGCGCAGAAGTTGTGGCAATCCGATTCCGCCTGCGCGAAGCTCTCCCTCTCGCGTGGCTGGTTCGAGGGAGGGTGATCGATGGTGTCGAAGAAGACGGACAACGACACGCACCTCAAGCTTGTCGACGATTCGGCGGCGGGCGACCGCGCACGCCCCCACGTCGCCGATGCCCTGCTCTACTCGCTGGGCAAGACGATCTGCACCGAGATCAGCACTTCGGAGCTCTTGCGCCGCATCGTCGACGTGCTGACCGAGCTGCTCGGCGCGGACCGCGGCACGCTCTACATGCTCGACGAGGCCCGCGAACAGTTGGTGAGCGTCGCAGCCCACCTGCCGGAGTTGAAGACGATCCGCGTGCCGCTGAGCCAAGGCGTCGCCGGTGAGGTCGCCCGCACGCAGCGCCTGATCCGGATCGACTCCTGCGCCACCGACTCGCGGTTCTGGAGCCAGGTCGACGAGAAGACCGGCTATATTACCCGCAACATGCTCACCGCGCCGGTCCACGGCGCGCATGGCCGGCTGCTCGGTGTCGCCCAGGTCCTCAACAAGCGCGACGGCACGTTTACCGCCGAGGATGCCGACGTCATGTCCGTGCTCGCCGAGCAGGTCGGCCAGCTGCTGGAAGAGACGACGGTCGTCACCGGCTTCTTCCCGTCGCGGCTGCCGGAGCCGGAGCACGGCGAGATTGGGCTGGTCGCCGACGAGCGCCCGGAATTCGGCCTCGAGGCGAGCTTCAACCGAATCGTCGGCCAAGGTACGCGGATGCAACGCGTCTTCGCCGATATCCGCAAGGCTGCACCGAGCGAGGCGGTGGTCCTGCTGACCGGCGACGCCGGCACCGGCAAGTCGATGGTCGCGCGCGCGCTGCACCACAACTCCCGGCGCGCCGACAGCCCGCTGGTCGCCGTCAACTGCACGGCCCAGAACGAGACCCTGATCGAAACCGAGCTCTTCGGCGTGGAGCGCGAGAGCTGGCCCACCGGGCGCATCGCCCGCCCCGGTCGCTGCGAAGACGCGGCCGGCGGCACGCTCTACCTCGGAGAGATCGGCGCCCTCTCGGCCTCGGCACAGGGGCGGCTGATGACGCTGCTCGAGCGCAAGCAAGTCGATCGGGTCGGTGGCCACGAGCCGGTGGCCTGCGACGTCCGCGTGATCGTCTCGTCGCGACGCAGCCTCGAAGCGTTGGTCCGCGAAGGCCGCCTGCGCGAGGACCTCTACTACCGGGTGCGTGGCGTGCGCATCGAGCTTCCGGCCCTGCAGCGACGCGGCCTCCGCGACCTGCGCTTGCTCATCGACCATTTCCTCGCAATGTTCGCCCGACGGCATCGCAAGCGCGTACCGCGGGTCCACCCCGATGCCATGCGGGCTCTACAGGCGCACCATTGGCCCGGCAATATCCGAGAGTTGGAGAACGGCATCGAGTCGGCCGTGGTCCTGGCGCAGGACATGATCATGGTCGAGCACCTGCCGCTGCCCCTGGCGGCACCTGCCGAGCCCGAGCGCGATCGACCCGGCGACCCCTTCTCTGCCGAGCCCAGCTTGGCGGAGCTCGAGGCGCGCTATATCGGCTACCTGCTCGACCGCTTCGACGGCAATCGCACCCTGGTCGCGACCAAGCTCGGGGTCGGCCGCAACACGCTGCTGCGCAAGATTCGCCAGTACCACCTCGAATAGCCGCCCACGCTATGGCGCGCCGCGGTAACAACGCACGTGGTGCAGCTCCTCGAAGGCAGCGTAGCCTTCGCCACCATCCTCGAAATCGACGCCCCAGGCGTGTGTGGTCTGGCGCGGAGCGTAGAGCGTGCGGGTCCAGAATGGCTTCGCCGGCGTGCCCGGGAACGCCGTCGTGTCGATGGCAGGCGTGGTGGTGGTGTTCAGCACCAAGCCGAGCAGGTCGTCCTTGTGGGGGAGCTGCCAATCGTCGTAGCCGGCGAGCGCGAGGTCGGCGCAATATTGCTTGGCCCCCTCCCAGGTCACCGTCTTGGCCTCGATCGTGCGCTGCCACATCCAGCCCGTCTTGCCGTCGGTGACGACGCCCTGGTCCTTCGACCAATCGAAGTCTCCGCTGCTGGTCGAGCCGCCGGTGCCGCCCGCGCCTCCGCCACCGCAGAGGCAGATCGGCGTGCCGTCATCACTGCACGTGCCTTGTGTCGCGTCTTGACCGCCGCAGTCGCAATCGACCTTCTGCCCTTTCGTGCAGGCGTCGGACGCGCACGCCGTGCAGGTCAGCAAGCCGCCACAGAGGAGCAACCACGGGAAAGCAGCCCGGATTGTATCGCCGATCGCCACCATCTTCGCCTCCGCCGACAAAAGTCGCGTCGCGCGCCACCTTCGCTACGATGGCGCGGCAGGAGGCCACATGCAACGCGAACTCCTCATCGCTCGCCACGCCAAGAGCTCTTGGAAATCCAACGCCATCGATGACCACAGCCGGCCGCTCAACGCGCGTGGCCAGCGCGACGCGCCGGTCGTCGCCGCAGCATTGCTGCAGGCCGACCTCTGGCCGGACCGGGTTTACAGCAGTGATGCGCTGCGGACACGCGAGACGTGGGCGAAGATGGCCGCCGTCGGTCCGGATCGTCCCGTGCATTTCGACCGCCGCCTCTACCTCGCCGGGATGCCGGAAGTCCTTGACTGGGCTTCGGAATGGCCAGACGACGCGAAGCGCGTCCTGGTCCTGGGGCACAATCCGGGCTGGGAGGAGATGGCTGCGCGGCTCGCTGGTCGCTGGCAAGAGATGACAACCTCGAATATCGCGATCTTCCGCGGCCACGGCGCGACTTGGCCGGAGGCGCTGGAGGACGCATGGCAGCTGGTTCGCTGGCTCCGACCGCGTGAGATCTCGCTCGAGGAGGCACCGTGAGTGGTGGACTCGGCTCCTGGCTGGCACCGCGCCAGCAGGGCGGGGTCGGCGCGGCCGTTCTGCTGGTCCGCATCGTGCTGGGCGCAGCGATGATGCTTGCCGGCTGGGGCAAGGTGGGGCCGCAACTCGGCTTCTGCCCGCCGGCGCTGATCGCCGACTGCGAACGCGAACAGCGCGAGGCGTGCGGCGGCGACGCCGTCTGCGAAGGCTTGATTCCGGCACGCTGCAGCGACGAACGGCGCGCCGCCTGTCGGGAAAAGGCGGAATCGGCGAAGCGCTACTTCGCCGGGCTGCGGTGGCTCGGCGACCCGGCGATGCCCTTTCCGTCCGGGGGCGGATTGATGCTCTGGGCAGCGGGGCTCGCCGAGCTGGTCGGAGGCGCCTTGGTGTTGCTCGGGCTGTTGGCACGCTTGGCCGCGATTCCGTTGGCATTCGTCATGGCCGTGGCGATGGCGACGGCGCATGTCGACACCTTCGAAGCGAGTGGATCGTTCCTCACCGAACCGGCGTTGCTGCTCTTCGTCCTGGCCTTGGTCGTGCTAGGCTGCGGGCCCGGTCGCCTCTCGCTCGACGGGCAATTCGCCGAGAGCAAGGGTGGCGGAGGCAAGCGTGCGGGCACCGCCCCTCGCCCTGGAGGCAAGCGATGATCACCCCGAGGGACCGGGCGGCATGGGGCCCGCTGCTGGTGTTGCTCGCCGCGGTCGGCTGCGGTGGCGGCTACGCGAGCAAGAGCGACGGCGCGTGGCGGCCCTATCAGCCTCCACCGCCGCAGCCGGGTGCCGCCTGGGCGCAGCGAGAGCGGGCCGAGTCGAGCCGCCCGCGGCCACGACCGTCGCCGGTCAGCAAGGCGATGCGGACGCGGGCGCCAGAGCCGGCGCCGGCGCCGACCTCCTCCAGACCTGCATCCGAGCCCCCGCGGCGCGCGGAGTTCGACGCGGAGCGGGTCAACGGAGAGGTCCGTCGGGGCAACGGCGACGACGGAAGCGCGGCCGGTGGAGCGGGCAAATCCGCCGACCGCGCGAAGACACCCGACGCCAAACCGGCAGACGCGGAGGACGAGAAGGACACCGGCGCGCGCTCGGTCGTCTACCTCGGCTACCTGCGACTGGAGGTGGCGCGACGGGTCGAGGCGATGGCCGAGGTGGAGAAGCTGCTCGCCGAGCGCAAGGGCTTCATCGAGCGGATGGCCGGCAACGTGATCGTCGTCCGCGTCCCGGCAGGCGATTTCGAGGCCGCGATGAACGCCTTCGCGGCGATCGGCAAGGTCATCCACCGGCGGATTCAGGCGCTCGACGTGACGGCGCAATTCCAGGATCTCGAGGGCCGCCTCGTGGTCAGCCAACAGGCCCGCGAGCGGATGCTGCAGCTCCTCGCGCGGACCACCCAGGTCGACGAGCGGCTGCGCCTGATCCAGGAGATCAAGCGACTCTCCGCGGTGATCGAGGAGATCGAGTCGACCCTCTCCAGCCTACGCGACCTCGTCGCCTTCCAGACCATCACCATCGAGTTGGTGCCGCGCGACGCCAACGGCAAGGGCGTCTGGCGCCGTTCGCCCTTCCCGTGGGTCCGCGCCTTGATGCCGGGTCGTCCGGGCCCGAAATCGGCCCCTGGCCGCGTGCAGGTCGGCAAGATCGCCGGATTCGTCGCCTTCGAGGACGCCGAGCCCTTCACCGCCCGCGCCGCCGACAGCAGCGCGCTCTCGATCTACGCCGTGCCGAACGAGCCGGCCGGCGACGCCGCCTTCTGGGCCCGAGCGCTGGCCTGGGAGCTGCAAGGTCGCGGCGACGAGGCGCTCGAATCGGGCCAGACCGGGGCCGTGGCGTGGCAGGTCTGGCGCGCCCGCGATCCGAAGCCCTGGACGTGGATCCTGGCGGTCCGCGTGGTCGGCGACGAGGTCTGGGTCTTCGACGCCTTCCTGCCCGATCCCGCGGCGTGGGAGCGGCACAAATCGACGCTGCTCGGCGCTGCCCGTTCATTCGAGGTGAAGCCATGATGGCGCAAGTCTGGCACAAGCGATTGGCGATCGTGCTCGGGACCGCTGCGCTGCTGGTGGCCGCGCAGGCGAGCGTGGCCCTCTGCGCGGGGAAGAAGGGCGCGCCGGCAGCGACCGGCCGGGCCACCGCGCACAAGGCGATGATCGTCGTCAAAGTCGCGCGACCCGAAGAAGCCCGAAAGACGATCCTGGCGGCTCTGGCGACCCACGGCGGCTACCCGATGCTGGTCACCGAGGACAAGCTCGAGCTCAAGGTCCCGCCCAAGGGCCTCGACGCCTTGCTGGAGGCGATCACCGCCACCGGCGTGGTGCTCGACAAGGCCCGCACCCGCGCCGACCACACCGAGGAGATCAAGCGCCTGGTCGCCCGACTCGACGGCCGCCGGGACCTGCTCTCGCGGCTGCGCCTGTTCCTCGACGAGGCCGACGTCAACGCGACGGTGCGGATCGAGTCGCAGATGCTCGGCCTGGTCGTCGAAGCAGAGCGACTCGCCGGACAGCTCCGCGTGGCCGAAGACGCCGTCGCCTTCGCCCGCGTGACCGTCTCCTTCACCTGGCGGCAGAGCGCGCCGATGCGCTACGTCCGCTCGCCCTTCCCCTGGATCGAGAGCGTGGGTCTGGACCAGCTCCTGGGAGGGTTCGGACGATGAAACGCCATCCCCGATCGCCGCTGCTGGGTGCCGCAGCGTGCACCGCGCTCCTCGCGCTCGCCGCGGGCTGTGGACCGGCCTACCAGGTCGAGACGCCGAAGAGCTTCCGACGCTACGAGCAGAGCGCCGACTTCCGCTGGATTACGCCGGAGGGCGTGGTCCTGCGCGGTCGTGAGGTGAAGAACGAGCCGCGCGCCGAGCTGCCGTTCTGGGCCGAGGCGACCCGCCACCACCTCGAGCGCAAGGGCTACAAGCTGCAGAAGGAGCGCGACTTCCAATCGGCAGCCGGAACGGCCGGCAAGCGGCTCGACTTCCTCGTCCCCCGTGGCGGGGAGGATTGGCTCTTCACCGTCGCGCTGATGGTCGAGGGCGAGCGCGTCCTGCTGATCGAGGCCGGCGGCCCGTGGGCCCAGATGCACCCGCTCGACGCCGAGATCGACGGCATGCTGAAGAGCTTTCGGCCGGCGCCGAAGTAATTCGCTAGTTCAGGTAGTCCGGGTCGGCGAGCGTGAAGGGCGCGATGGCGGCCTCGAAGGGTTCACCTTCGTCCGGGACCATGCGGTAGCTGCCGTGCATCGCGCCGACCGGCGTGGTCAGCGGCGCCGCCGAGACGTAGCGAAAGCCCTCACCGGGCTCGAGCCGCGGCTGCTGACCGACGACGCCGGGGCCGCGCACCTCCTCGACCTGGCCTTCGCCGTCCTCGATCACCCAATGACGGGCGAGGAGCTGGACCGGGATCTCGGACTCGTTCTGGATCGTGACCTCGTAGGCGAAGACCCAGCGGCGTGGCGGATCGCTGTGCTCGGGGACGTAGCGGGAACGGACTTCGACCCGCACGCCGCGGGTGGTCGCGGTGGACATCGGCACTCCTCTCGGGCGCGACGGTGGCGCTCGGGCGGGAGGCTAGCGCCGCAGCGGATGCACGGCTAGCCGAGGCGGCGACTCGCTGGCATCGTCGCGGGGTTGCACGTCTCGGGCCGCGGCCCGGGCTCGGAGGAAGGATGGCTCGCGTCGCGTTGCCGGAATCACTCGCGGTGCGGATGTTGCTCGGCAGCGCCATCGCCGTCGCCGCGATCGCGGGGCTGGACGCGATCGGCCCATCCCCCGCCACGGTCGCCGACCGCGGGCTGCTCGGCCCGATCGCGACACTGCAGGCCAAGGCTGGTGCAGACTGGCAGCCGCGCACGGTCGATCACGGTGCCGAGCGTTGCCCCGAGGCCGCGGCCGCCCTGGCGCGCGGCGATGCGCCTGCCCGCGGCGGCCTGCGCTGCGAAGAGAGTGGCGGGCAACTGCGGCTGCTCGCAGAGGACGGTGCGGAATTGGCCGCCTCGCGCCCCGCCGACGCGATGTCGCTGCTCGGCCCGATCCTGGCCGTGGTCTTGGTGCTCCTGCTGCGCCGCCCGGCCCTCGCACTGATCGTGGCGGTCTGCGCGGCGACGCTGGTCGGTCGCCCGCCGGTCGACGGCGCGATCGCCCTTGCCTCCGTCGCCAAGGACACCCTGATCGGCGGCGACAACCAGCTCGTGCTGCTCTTCACCGTGGCGATGCTGGGTATGGTGCACGTCGGCATCGATTCGGGCGCCTACGCGGCGCTGGCGGCGCGCATGGCCGGTGGAAGCGCGCATCCGAGCCCTCGCCGGGCCCGGATGGCGACAGTCCTGCTCGGTCTGCTGGTCTTCTTCGATGACTACGCGAACAGCTTGGTCGTCGGCGGCAGCATGCGCGAAACGTGCGATCGCGCCGGGGTGAGCCGAGAGAAGCTCGCCTATTTGGTCGACGCGACCAGCGCCTCGGTCGCGGGGGTGGCGCTCGTCTCGACCTGGGTCGGCTTCGAGGTCGGCCTGCTCGCGGATTTCGGCGGCGCGTTCGCCGGCATCTCGGGCTCGGGCTACGGAACCTTCCTCGCCCTGCTGCCCTACCGCTTCTATTGCCTCTTCACGATCGTCGCGGCGCTGTATTTCGCGTGGTCTGGGCGCGCCTTCGGGCCGATGCTGGCGGCCGAGGCGAAGGCGCGGCGGCGTGAGCTGCCCGCGACCGCGGCGACGGGACGCCCGCTGGGCAAGCTGCGCGACGCCGTGCTGCCGGTCGCGCTGGTGCTGGCCGTGGTCGTCGGCTGGGACCTGTGGGCGGGACGCGCAGCCGCGGGCGGCTGGGTCGAGGTCTTCGTCGCCGGCGCCGACGCGGTGGGCCTGAAGGCGCTGGCGTTGGGCGGCATCCTCGGCAGCGCGCTGGCGGTCCTGCTGGCGCGCGCCGGTGGTATGGGCTGGCGTGCCGTCGCGCGCAGTTGGTGGGCCGGTGTTGCAGGCATGGCTCCGATCCTGGTCATCTTGGTCGCCGCGATGGCGATGCGCTCGGTGACCAGTGACGCTGGGGCACCCGGTTGGATCGCGGCGACCCTCGGTCAGGCGAGCGGCGCGGCGCTGCCGCTGGCGTCGTTCGGAGTCGCGGCGCTGGTGGCGTTCCTCACCGGCTCGTCGTGGGCGACGATGGGCATCCTGCTGCCGGTCGTGGTGCCTCTGATGGCGCCATTCGGGGCCGAGCATCCCGGCTGGCTGCTGGCAGCCACGGCCGCGGTGCTGGACGGCGCGATCTTCGGCGACCATTGCTCGCCGCTCTCCGATACGACCGTGATGAGCTCCGCCGCCGCGGGGGTGCCGCACGACGCGCACGTGTGGACGCAGATCCCCTACGCGTTGTTGGTCATGGTCGTCGCTGCAGGGTCTGGCTACGCCTGCACCGCCTACCTCGACCTCGCGCCGTGGCAGGGCCTGCTATTCGGTTCACTGCTCGTGATCGGACTCGGCCAGCTGCTCGGCCGTCGGCCCGAACATCGCGTGGAAACGGGCGCCTCGGCGGCGAAAACGACGCAACTTCCGTCGTGATCATTTGACCTTGCGGAGCGCGATCGACGATCGTGCGACGCGTTTGATCACCATGTGACGATCGCGTGGCGGCATCGCGCAACGGCGTCAAAATCGCTTATTTCCAGCGCACTACGCGATCGATCCGGGGAGTGACCTGGGCGCTCTCCCGACCGTCCAGGTGAGAGTTTCGTGGTCGCGCGAAGGCCGTCGAGGCGATCGATGAGTTTACAGATAATGCGCGTATTCTCGACAACTTGCGCGCCCTCCCGAGGCCGGTGCCAAGCCCGCGAAGGGCCGAAGAACCAAGCGGGAATGCGGCTGTTTTTGCGACGCCAGGGACGCGACCCTCGGCGCCACAAACCACAACAGATGGCGTTGACACCCCCCAGGCACCCCGATATCTGGTGGTCTTGTCGGAAGGCACCGAAGCGCTGGTCCGCATGGACGGGTGCATCGTTTGGAGGGGGGAAGCCCTCTTCGCCGTGCTTCGACGACCAACAGACCAGCGCGCTCCGCCGTCGGCTTCGGCCGTCGGTTGGCCTCCTGTGAGGGAGGGTCCAGGGAGTTGTCGCTTCGAGACTTGGACGCTTCACCACGGGCGAGGCCCGGAGAGAGACGATGGACGGCACCTTCACGATCCCCCAGCAGCAGACCAACACCCCCGCTCCGACGCCCGTGATCCCAGCGGTCGCGACGGCCGATGAGCCCGTCTTCCCGCCGATGCCCCGGCCGAACCTGCGCAACCTTCGCGTCACCCTTGCCGGTGGCGAGTCGGTGATGTTGCAGGGCGCCGAGTTGCTGCGCCGCGTGCGCGTGTTGCTCGAGGGCCTCGAGCAGCTCGACGCCGAGGAGCTGGTCCGCACCACGCTCCGCGGCCTCTATGACGGCGTCGACAAGGACCACCTCGACGAGCTGCTGATCAAGAACGCAGCGGACATGGTCCCGGTCGACCCGGCGTGGAGCTACGCGGCCGCCCGTTTGCTCGACCAGATCATCGTCGGCGAGGTCCTCGATCAGGGCATCCGCACCTTCGGCGACAGCGTGCGCCGCGGTCACGAGCTGGGCCTCGTCGCCGACACGACCGCCCGTTTCGTCGCCGAGAACGCCGAGGCGCTCGACGCCGCGTTGGTCCCGACCCGTGGCCGCCTCTTCGGCTACTTCGGCCTGCAGACCGTCTACGATCGCTACCTGCTCAAGCACCCCACCACCCGCAAGGTGGTCGAGATGCCGCAGTACTTCTTCATGCGCGTCGCGGCGGGCCTCTCGCGTACCGTCGACGAAGCGCGCGAGATGTACGACCTGATCAGCCAGCTCGACTACCTGCCCTCGAGTCCGACGCTCTTCAACGCCGGCACCCGCCACATGCAGATGTCGAGCTGCTATTTGGTGGACTCGCCGCAGGACGAGCTGGACGCCATCTACAACCGCTACATGGATGTGGCCCGGCTCTCCAAGTTCAGCGGCGGCATCGGCGTCTCCTGGTCGCGCGTCCGCTCGCGCGGCTCGCTGATCCGCGGCACCAACGGCAAGAGCAACGGCATCGTGCCGTGGCTGAAGACGCTGGATTCCTCGGTCGCCGCGGTGAACCAGGGTGGCCGCCGCAAGGGCGCCTGCTGCGTCTACCTCGACACCTGGCACGCCGACATCGAGGAATTCCTCGAGCTGCGCGACAATACCGGCGACGAGGCCCGTCGCACGCACAACCTCAACCTCGCCAACTGGGTGCCGGACCTGTTCATGCAGCGGGTCGAGGGGGACGCCGATTGGTCGCTCTTCGATCCGAAGGTGGCGCCCGAGCTCTGCGACCTGTGGGGCGAGGCGTTCGACGCCCGCTACCGCGAGTTGGAGCAGCAAGGTCTGGCGACGCGCACCGTCAAGGCGCGCGACCTCTACGCCCGGATGATGCGGACGCTGGCGCAGACCGGCAACGGCTGGATGACCTTCAAGGACGCCTGCAACCGCACCAGCAACCAGACCGCCCTGCCCGGCCGCGTGGTGCACAGCAGCAACCTCTGCACCGAGATCGTCGAGGTCACCAACCAGGGTGAGACGGCCGTCTGCAACCTCGGTTCGGTCAACCTCTCGCGCTTCGTCACCGAAGACGGCGAGATCGACTACGACCGCCTGCGCAGCCGCGTCGCGGTGGCGGTGAAGTTCCTCGATCGCGTGATCGACCTGAACTACTACCCGACCAAGGAAGCGCGCTCCTCGAATATGCGTTGGCGCCCGGTCGGCCTCGGCGTGATGGGCCTGCAGGACGTCTTCTTCCAGCTTCGGCTGCCCTTCGATTCGGCCGAGGCGCGCCACGTCTCCGCTCGGATCCAGGAGGAGATCTACTTCCAGGCGCTGACCACTTCGTGCGACCTCGCCGAGCGCGAGGGCGCCCACACCGCTTTCGACGAGACCCGCGCGGCGACTGGCGAGCTGCAGTTCGACAGCTGGGGGGTGACCCCGACCGATACGCAGCGTTGGGACGCCCTGCGGAGCCGCATCCAGCGGGTCGGCCTGCGCAACTCGCTGCTGATCGCGATCGCGCCGACCGCGACGATCGCCAGCATCGCCGGCTGCTACGAGTGCATCGAGCCGATGGTCAGCAACCTCTTCAAGCGCGAGACCCTCTCGGGCGACTTCCTGCAGATCAACACCTACCTGGTGGCGGAGTTGCAGGCGATGGGGCTGTGGACCGACGAGATCCGCGACGAGATCAAGCGCAGCCACGGCTCGATCCAGCACATCGACGCCATCCCGGCCAAGGTGCGCCACCTCTACCGCACCGCGTGGGAGCTCTCGCAGAAGGAGCTGATCGACATGGCGGCCGACCGCGGCCCCTACATCGACCAGAGCGCTTCGCTGAACCTCTTCATGGAGACGCCGACCATCGGCAAGGTCTCGTCGATGTACATGTACGCCTGGAAGCGTGGATTGAAGACGACCTACTACCTGCGCTCCCGCCCGGCGACCCGCATCGCACAGACCACGACCTCGCCCAAGGCGACCGGTGGCAAAACCTTCAGCGACGCGCAGGTCATCGCCTGCTCGCTCGAGAACCCCGAGTACTGCGAAGCCTGCCAATAGGCTGCAATCCCAAGGAGATCCTACGATGCTGCTCGATCCCGGCCTGAATCTCACGCTGCGGCCGATGAAGTACCCGGCGTATTATGAGATGTACAAGGACGCCATCAAGAACACCTGGACGGTCGACGAGGTCGACTTCTCGACCGACGTCAACGACATCAACAGCAAGCTGCTGCCCTCGGAGCGGCATATGCTGGGCCGCTTGGTCGCGTTCTTCGCCACCGGCGACTCGATCGTCGCGAACAACCTCGTGCTCAACCTCTACCAGCACATCAACGCCCCCGAGGCGCGGATGTACCTCTCCCGGCAGCTCTACGAAGAGGCGTTGCACGTTCAGTTCTACCTGACGCTGCTCGACGTCTACCTGCCCGATATCAAAGAGCGCGAAGCGGCCTTCGCTGCCATCCACAACATCCCCTCGATCAAGAAGAAGGCGGATTTCTGCTTCAAGTGGATGGACTCGATCGAGAACGTCAAAGTGCTGCGCAGCCCGGCAGAGCGGCGCGCCTTCTTGATGAACCTGATCTGCTTCGCGGCGTGCATCGAGGGTCTCTTCTTCTTCGGCGCCTTCGCCTACGTCTACTACCTGCGCAGCAAGGGGCTGCTCAACGGCTTGGCGGCGGGGACCAACTGGGTCTTCCGTGACGAGTCCTGCCATATGAGCTTCGCCTTCGAGGTGGTCCGCACCGTGCGTGAGGAGGAGCCCGATCTCTTCGACCTCGACATGCAACTGCGGGTCCGCGAGATGCTGCAAGACGCGGTCGCCTGCGAGCTGCAATTCGCCGAAGATCTGCTCTCGGACGGCGTGCCCGGCCTCTCGCTCGAGGATATGCACACCTACCTGAAGTTCGTCGCCGACCAGCGCCTCGCCAACCTCGGCCTGCAGCCGATGTACAACGCGCGCAACCCCTTCCCGTTCATGCAGCAGCAGGACGTGCAGGAGCTGACCAACTTCTTCGAGCGCCGCGTCTCCGCCTACCAGGTCGGCATCACCGGTGACGTCGCCTTCGACGAGGCCTTCTGAGAATCGTCGTGCGCACCTGCCTGCTACTCGTCGGTCTGGCGCTATTCGGCTGCGGCGAGCCATTGGACCGTTCGGATCCGAGCCTTCCCCGGCCGCAGAGTCTTCCTGCGGTCGGGGAAGAGCCCGTCGTGCCGTCGGTCGCCGGTCGCGCCGTGCAGCGGGAAGAGGGCGGCCGGGGCGCGCTGGAGCGCAATGACCTGAAAGAGGCGTTGGCCGCCTTCACCGAAGCCTGCCACCTCGATCCGAGCATGACCGCCGCGCGCGTCGGGTTGGCCCGGGTCTACGTCCGCGCCGGGTTGGGCTCGGTCGCGCTGGAGCTCTTCGAAGCCTGGCGCGACGCCGCGGATCGCTGTGGCCCCTGCCTCGAGGGCCTACTCGTCTTCGCCGCAGATCCGGAGTTCGCCAAGCTCCGTGACCACGAGCGCGGCGCCGCGTTGGTCGCCGCGGTGGCGGGCAAGGGCCTGCCCTGGGAGCGCTGGGGCGCTGAGGCGGCGATGGCGTTCGCCACGCCGAAGCCCGGCCTGCTCGAGCGCTACACCCACCCGGCGGTGCCCTACACGCTCAGCCGCGTCTGCCCGGATTGTCCGAACCCGGAGCGACGCGTGCCGGAAGAGCGCACGCTGCAGGGCTTCCCGCTCCTGGCGAAGGTGGCCAGCCGCTTCGACGGCCGCAATCCGCTGATGGGAGGCATCCCGCTGCAGGTCCCCGGCTCGCCGCGATGCGAGGCCCGCTGCTGCCGGTTCACCCTGCCTGACCCGTTGCCGGTCGGTGGGGCGGTGCTCTCGGAGGTCTGCTTCCGCCCGCTGACGCCCGAGACGGCAGCGCTGACGCGGCTGGCCTTGGTCTACGGTCGCAGCAAGACGCCGGACGAGGCGAAACCGCCTGCCGAATAGCCACCTTTGCGCGGACGGCCGGCGCTATTCGCCGACCGCATCCGATCGGAATACGGGCGTCGTGCGCAGGACGCAATTCTCTGGCGTGGCGTCGGGATCGCCGGTGCCGACGAACTCGAACGTCGACATCGTGCCGTCGCAGTCCAAATCGCCGTAGGCGCGCACGACGTAGCGCGCCTCGCCGAGCTCGCCCTTGGCCTGGTATTCGAAGACGAAGGGCTGCGGATCCTGCACCTCGACGCCGACGGTCTTCCAGATGGTGGTGTCCCACATCGTCTTGGCCGGATCGCAATAGGGCGTGCCGGGCAAGTTGACCTGCGGATCGCAGCAGCTCTTCGCCGGCGTGCTGCGGGTCAGCCCCTGCGGGAATTGGCAGCGCATGCGGACGCCGTCTTTGTCGCCGCGCGGCTTGACGTAGTAGACGGCGGCGCCGCGGGCGATGCGACCGAGCGTGGTCATCGCGTCGATGCCGTGTTCGCGGTCGAGGACGCGCGGCCAACCGAAGGCCACGGTCGCTCCGACAGCAACCAGCAGCACGCTCACGACCGCCAATTGCGCCCTTCCGACACGCGGCTCGGTCCCACCTTCGAACGCCATCGCCCCTCCTAGAGCGACCAGAACATGCAGTGTCGCATGTTCTGGCCGAGTCTCTGTTCTGTTCTCTGGGGGGCTGGGCGCCCCCAGGTCGCGAGAAGCGTGGTTCTCGCGAACCTTCCCCCTCCGTCATCTGTTCTCTGGGGGGCTGGGCGCCCCCAGGTCGCGAGAAGCGTGGTTCTCGCGAACCTCCCCCCTCCTAGGGCGCCTTGCCCGCCCAGCGGGTGACGACCGCGCCGGCGACGCTGCCGCGGACCTCGACCGGAACCGACTGCCCGGCAGCGAGCGCGCGGGCGGCTTCGCCCTGCCCCTTGCCGAAGTAGATCTCGACCCGGCTGCCGCCGACCGCCCCGGTGGCGTCCTTGCAGCCGCAGACGGCGACGGCGTCGTCGAGTTCGCCATCGCCCAGGAGCGTGCGCTTCTCGCTGACCAGGTTCCGGCTGCTGCCGATGAAGGGCGGGATCAGCACCTCGCACTGCGCCTTCTTGCCGATGGCGCGGCTCGGATCGAGCGCGAGGCGTCGCCAATCCATCGCGCCAGGCGCAGCAACCGCGCCCTTGGTCACCGACTCGAAGCGGGCGATGATCCGGCCACCTTCGACCGACCAGGGCGTGAGCGTGATCGCCGTGTCTCCACTGATGGTCAGCATCGACTCCTCCGCAGCGGCGGCGAAGAAGAGCAGGACCGGGACGCTGCCGTCGGCGGCCGCACATGCGATGGAGGTATGGGCCTCGGCGAGTTCGCCGCGGATCGCGGCACGCGCGGTCTGCAGCAGGTGCCCGCCACGGGTCGGCGTCGGCGCGATCAGCACCCGGCACGGCAAGGGTTTGCCCAGAAGCGGCGCCTGATCGACGAGGAAGCGACGCAGCTCCGCCGCCTCGCCGCCGATCTCGACCGCGTTCGCGGTGATCTTCTCGAAGCGCGCGACGAGCTGGTTCATCGCGAAGCCTTGCAGCTTCAGCGCGATCTCGGTGCCCTTGGCGATGCGCAGCAGTTCACCAGTGCTGCCCCTCTTCAGGTAGGCCGCGACACCGACCGAGCCGCCGCGTGCGTCCTCGCAGCGCAGCTGGGCGCGGCGGTCGGCGAGCTCACCACCGATTCGTTCGCGCACCGCCGCATCGTCGGCGCCGCTGCGCACTGGCGTCGCCAATCCGGTCGACCGGCAGGTGATGGTTTGGCCGAGCAGTTTCTCGGGCCAGATCAAGGCGCTCAGCAGGTCGGTCCCGCCCTCGGCGGGGGCCGCGCGACGGGCGCCGCCGAGCATCCCGCGGAAGACCGCGCTGGGCTGACCGGCCAGCGTGCCCGCGAGCTGCACCGCCGCGATCGAGCCACGGTCCAGGTCGAGGAGCGCTCCCTTCTCGCCTTCGGGGAACCAGACCACGACCGGCGTGCTCTGCAGCCCCTCGCTGCTGTTCTGGCAGAAGAAGACGGCGCGGCGGTCCTCCAGCTTCTCGCTGGTCTGTTCGGCGGCCACCTCGGCCTCGTGGCTGGAGACGGCGACGGGGGTGGGCGCCAGGAGCAGCTCGCACCGCCCGACGCGGCCGACGAAATCGTCGGGCGCCTTACCGACATCCGGCCACGCCAGCTTCTCGGCCGCAGACGCCGGCTTGGCGATCAGCTTGCCGACCTCGACCCGGATGCCGGAGGGCCCCTCTGCGGGCGCCTCGGTCGGCGGCGCGGCCTTCTCGGCGCCCGGCTCGGCTGCAGCGGCCGCCTCGGCGGTGGGCTCGGTCGGCGGGGCCGCCGATGCAGGCGCAGGCTCGCTCTTGCCGCAGCCAGCGAGCATGACCAGCGCGGCGAGGGAGGCCAGCGCGGCCGGAGAGAGGTGCGCGGCGCGATCGCGCAGCGCAACGAGAGAAGGGTGTCGAATCGGGGTCGAGGGCATCACGGGCTCCAGGGGAACACGCGCCACGGGCGCGCCGCGCGATCGTCCGGCGCGGCCCGTCTGCTGTCAACGGGACTGCAAAGCGTTAAGACGTCAACGCAACGCTCCGACCCTGTTGGCAGACCGCGCGGTGCGTGTTGACGCACTGTGTCATCGAACGCTAGCGTGCGGCGGCCGATGGGGCCCTGTGTCCTGCCAACCACAATCAGGAGCGACGATGAAGACCACCGAGCGGACGACTGCATGGATCCTCGAAGCCGGCGAGCCCGGTGCTGGTGTGGGCGAATTGAAGCAGCAAGAGATCGAGCTCCCAGCCCTCGATGACGAGCACTGCCTGGTCGAATCCCTCTACGGTTGCTGGGAAGGCAATATGAGCCACGCCATCGAGCGCAAGCCGGTCGACCCGGCGCGGCAGCGTGGCGAGCCCTTCGTCGTCCTCGGCAACGCCGGCGTGGTGCGGATCCTCAAGGTCGGCGAGCGGGTCAAGACGGTGAAGGAAGGCGATCTCGCGATCCTCTTCTGCAACGGCGTCTGGGACAAATGGGGCTACCCGATCAAGATCTTCGGCTACGACGCGCCCGGCACCATCGGTTTGCTCGCGAAGCGGACCGTGCTGCATCAGTACCAGGTCATCCCGGTGCCCGAGAATTCGCGCTACTCGCTCAAGCAGTGGGCGGCGTTCTCGCTCCGCTACATCACCGCGTGGTCGAACTGGCAGCAGGCCTACGGCTGCTGGCGCATCCAGATGGGCGTCGAGGATTGCCCCTCGCCCTACGTCTGGGGTTGGGGCGGCGGCGTGACCTGGGCCGAGCTGACGCTGGCCAAGTTCTCCGGTGCCCGGGTCGCGATGATCAGCTCGTCGGCGCGACGCCTGCGCGCGATCCGCCGCGCCGGCATGACCGCGATCGACCGCCGCAACTTCAGTGATCTCGACTACGACTCGGGCAAATACCGCAGCGACAAGGAATACAAGGCGCGCTACCTCGCCTCGGAGGAGAAATTCCTCCGCACGGTGCAGGAGAATACCGACGGCATCGGCGTCTCGATCTTCCTCGACTACGTCGGCTCGCCGGTGACCCGCGCCACCATCAAGGCGCTCTCGCGACAGGGCCTGGTCGCCACCGCGGGCTGGAAGGAAGGCATGCGGATCGAGCTGATCCGCGCCATCGAGTGCATCGAGCGGCACACCCACGTCCACACCCACTACGCCCGCTACCCGCAGGGTCGCGCCGCGGTGCAGTTCGCCGAGAACACCGGCTGGATGCCGGAAGACGTGGCCGAGATGGACGTCTACGGCTTCGAAGAGATCATGCAGCTCCACGAGGACTACAATACCGGCAAGTCCTACAGCTACTTCCCGATCTACGAGGTCAACAAGCCATGATCGAAGCCGCCGCCCTCGACGCCGCCCTGCAATCCGGACTTTCGGCTGCAGAGGCGGCGACCGCCGCGCTCACCGACGCCCTCGCAGCAGCGACCGAAGATCCGAAGCGACCCTTTTCGCTCTCGACCAGCCGGCTGCACGCCCACGGCGAGGCGGCGTTCGAACTGGCGCGTTGGGTCGCCGAGCTGCGCGCCAGCCGCGCGTTGCTCGCGGCGTTCTCGGGGCTGCCCGAGTCGAGCCGGCAGCGCGCGCTGGCCCGCTACGCCGTCGCGCAGCGGATTCGCTCGGTGCGCTCGGCGATCGCGGCGGCGGCGGATCTCTTCGCTGGCGGCGTCGACGTCGAGGTCGAGCTCGACGCCGCGACGCGGGCGGCGCTGGCCGAGGCGGTGGGGTCGGAGGCGACCGACGCCCTCGCTGGCTGGATCTTGGGCGGCGGCGCCTCGACCGCGGCGAGCTACGCGCTCTCCGGCGACCACGAGGATATCCGCAGCCTGTTCCGTGACTTCGCCGATGAGAAGGTCGCCCCGCTGGCGGAGCATATCCACCGCGAGGACGCGCTGCTGCCCGAGGAGCTGCTCTCGGCCTACGCCGAGATCGGCGCGCTCGGCATCACCATCCCGCCGGATTGGGGTGGTCACTTCATCGATCACCGCGCGATGGCGCTCGCCACCGAGGAGCTCTCGCGGGCCAGCCTCGGCGCCGGCGGCTCGGTGATCACCCGCCCCGAGATCGCCAGCAAGGCGCTGCTCGCCGGCGGCACGAAGGAGCAGAAGAAGCATTGGCTGCCACGCATCGCCTCGGGTGAGGAGATCGTCGGCATCGCCGTGACCGAGCCCGGCGCCGGCTCCGACGTCGCCAGCCTGCGCCTCGCCGCCGAGCCGACCGAGGGTGGCTGGCTGCTCAACGGCGAGAAGACCTGGTGCACCTTCGCCGGCCGCGCCAGCGTGCTGCTCGTCCTCGCCCGCACCGGCGCCGCGGATTCGGGTGCCAAGGGCTTGACGCTCTTCCTGGTGCCGAAGCCGCCGACCAAGGCGCCGGCGGACGACCGCAGCTTCGCGCACGAGGACGGCCGTGGCGGCACGCTCTCCGGCCGCGCGATCCCGACCGTCGGCTACCGCGGCATGCACAGCTTCACCTGCTTCTTCGAGAATTGGTTCGTCCCCGACGACCTGCGGGTCGGCGAGCTGGGCGGCGGATTCGTCCTGCAGATGAAGGGCTTCGCCGGTGGTCGCATCCAGACCGCGGCGCGCGCCGTCGGCGTGATGGAGGCCGCCCTGCGCAGCGCCGTCGCCTATTGCAACGAGCGCCGCGTCTTCGGCCGCGACCTCGGCAGCCTGCCGCTGGTCCGCCGCAAATTGGTCGATATGGCCGCCGCGATCGCGCTCTCGCGGCAGATGACGCTGCAGGTCTGCGACGCGATGGACGACCACCAGGGCGACGTCGACGCCAGCCTGGTCAAGCTGCTCGCCTGCAAGGACGCCGAGGCCGTCTCGCGCGAGGCGATGCAGCTGCACGGCGGCATGGGCTACTCCGAGGAATACGCGGTCAGCCGCTATTGGCAGGACGCCCGCGTGCTCTCGATCTTCGAAGGTGCCGAAGAGGTCCTGGCGATCCTGGTCATCGCGCGCGCGCTGCTGCGTGACGCCCTCGCCGCCAAGGCCGCTTCGTGAGCGCCGCCGCGGGTTCCTCCCGCCGACCGCCCTGGATCATCCGCACCTACGCCGGCTTCGGCGACGCGGCGAGCACCAACCTGCGCTTCCGCGACAACCTGGCGCGCGGCCAGCGTGGCCTCTCGGTCGCCTTCGATTTGCCGACCCAATGCGGCTACGACGCCGACGCCGCCATGGCCCGCGGCGAGGTCGGCCGGACCGGCGTCAGCGTCAGCCACCTCGGTGATATGCGGGAGCTCTTCGAGGGCATCGATCTCGCGACCGCCAATACGAGCATGACGATCAACGCGACCGCGCCGTGGCTCTACGCGCTCTACCTGGCGCTCGCCGACGAGCGCGGCGTCGACCGCGCGCTGCTCCGTGGCACGACGCAGAACGATATGCTGAAGGAGTTCGTCGCCCGCGGCACCTACGTCTTCGAGCCCGAGGCGAGCTTCCGCCTCAGCCGCGCGCTGATCCTCGCCTCGGTGCGCCACACGCCGCGCTGGAACCCGACGAACTGCTGCGGCTACCACCTGATGGAGTCGGGCGCGACGGCAGAAGAGGAGGTTGGCTTCGCCCTGCTCGGTGCCATCTTCCTGCTCGACGCGGTGCAGGGCGCGATGCCGCGCGCGGCCTTCGAGCAAGCGGTCTCGGCGATCTCGTTCTTCATCAACTCCGGCATCGAGTTGGTGCCCGAGATCGCCAAGGTCCGGGCCTACAGCCAGCTCTGGCCGGATCTGTGCGAAGAACGCTACGGCGTGCGGCCGCGGTTCCGCGCCGGCTGCCAGGTGCGCTCGCTGACCCTGACGGCGCAGCAGCCCGAGGTGAACATCGTCCGCATCGCGCTCTCCTGCCTGCCGGTCCTGGGCTCGGCGGACGCGCGGGTCGGCGCGCTGCAGCTTCCCGGCTTCCGCGAGGCGCTCGGCCTGCCCGACGTCGGCGAGCAGACCCTCGCCCTGCGCACCCAACAGGTCTGGATGCACGAGACGGGGATCGCCGATTTCCCCGACATCTTCGCCGGCTCGCACGTCATCGAGAAGGCGACGGCGGAGACCATCGCCGCCGCCCGGGCGATCATCGACGCCGGGCTGCAGCGCGGCTACGGCGCGACGATTCTCGACCTCTCCGCCCTGCTGGGCCGCCGCATGGCCGGCTATATCGCCGCGGTCGAATCCGGCGAGCGCGTGCTGGTGGGGGTCAACGCCTTCGAGGAGGCGGTGGCCGTGGCGAAGGACGCCGCACCGGAAGAGCAGCCCGACGCGATGGCGATCGGCGACGCGCGGACCGCGGCGTTGGCCGGCTGGCGTGCGTCGCGCGACCCAGAGGCGTGGCGCACGGCGCGAGAAGCCCTCATCGCCGCCGCTCGCGAGGATGGCGACGTGATCGAGGCGTCGGTCGCGTTCGCCCGCGCCGGCGGCACGACCGGCGAGTGGACCCTGGCGCTGACCGAGGTCTTCGGCGCGCGTTGGTCGGCGCCCCTCGGCGTGGACATGGCGGCCAAAGCCCGCGACGAGGTCGCGCCGATCGCCCTGCCCGGCGGCCGCAAGCTCCGCGTCCTGCTCGCCAAGGCCGGCCTCGACGGTCATACCAACGCCCTTCGCTTGCTCGCGATGACGCTGCGCGACGCCGGCGCCGAGGTGGTCTGGCTCGGCCCGGGCCACGCCCCCGAAGCGATCGCCCACGCGGCGGTCAGCGAAGGCGTCGACGCGATCGGCCTCTCCAGCCTCTCGGGAGCGCACGGCTGGATCGCCGGCGCGGTCCGCAGCGCCCTGCAGGACCTCGGCGCGCCAGAGCTGCCCGTGCTGATGGGCGGCATCATCCCCGCCGAAGATCACCCGGCGTTGCGCGCCGAGGGGGTTGTCGACATCTTCGGACCGGGGGCGCGTTCGCCCGAGATCGTGGCCGCATTCGTCCGCGCCGCGACCGCAGGCTGACGCCTCCGCCGGAGGGAGAGGATGGGGCACGACGACGGTTTCGGCGACGACGGGATCATCGACGCAGAGTTGGTCGGTGAGGGACCGAGTGACGCCGCGTCGGCCCCCCACCGGGCGCTGGACGCCGAGGCGCAGGAATTCGTCCGCGAGGCCGCCGCCTACCTCGAACGGCCGGGCTTCCTGATCCGCGCCAGCAACACGATCGGCAAGCCAGCCGAGGCCTTGTTGCGGCGGCTGCCCGGGCCCGCCGGCAAGTTGGTCGACCGCGCCACCGAAGCGGCGCTGCGCCGCGCGATGGAAATGGCGCTGGTTCGCCTGCCCCGCCGGGGCCCGATCGATCCCAACGCGCCGATTCGTGAACTCGTGGCGGCCACCTTCCACCGCGGTAGCGCGCATACGATGGCCGTCGGCGCGGCGGGCTTCGCCGGCGGGATGTGGGGCGCCGCGGCGCTCCCGCTGGAGCTACCGGCGACGACCATCGTGATGTTGCGCGCGATCGCCGATATCGCGGCGCAGATGGGCGTCGATCTCGACGATCCGGCCGAGCGGCTGGCCTGCGTCGCGGTCTTCGCCATGGGCGACGGTCGCCGCGGGGACGAAGCCGCCGACGTCGCCGGCCACCAGACCAGCTATTACGCCTCGCGCGTCGGCCTGCAGCGTGGCCTGCAGACGGTCGCGCGCTGGGCCGCGAGCTCCAGTGCCGACGAGGTCGCCAAGGCAGTGCTGCGCGGCAAGGGCGGCATGGTCGGCGAGCTGCTGGCCAAGCTGGTGCCGCGCTTCGGCACCGTCGTCGGGCAGAAGACGGCGCTGCAGCTGCTGCCCGTCATCGGCGCGGCCACGGCGGCGGGGATGAACGTCGCCTTCCTCGACCACTACCACCAGGTCGCGCGCTATCACTTCGGCCTGCGCCTGCTGGAGAAGCGGCACGGCCACGACGCTGTCCGCCTCGCCTTCGAAGACGCCGCCCGCGCGCTGCCGCCACCCGGGGACAAGCCGTGGAGCAAGCCATGAGCGCGGCGGAGCGCACCGTTCGCCTGCATCCGAGTTGGTTGGAGCGACTCGGCGACGTCTTCGAGACGCAGGGAATGGCGGATCTCCGGGCCTTCTTGCTCGAGGAGAAGCGCGCCGGACAGCACGTCTTCCCGCCGGGGCCGGAGATCTTCGCCGCGCTCGACCGCGTCCCCTTCGACCAGGTCCGCGTCGTCATCCTCGGGCAAGACCCCTACCACGGCCCAGGCCAGGCCCACGGCCTCTCGTTCTCGGTCCGTCGTGGCGTCCCGATGCCACCGTCGTTGGTCAATATCTTCAAGGAGCTGGGCACCGACCTCGGCGTCGCGATGCCGCGCCACGGCGAGCTGCTGCATTGGGCCGACCAAGGCGTGCTGCTGCTCAACGCCTCGTTGACCGTGCGTGCGCACCAAGCCGGCAGCCACGCGGACCGCGGCTGGCATCCCTTTACCGACCGTGTGCTGCGCGAGATCGACAGCGGCCGGCAGGGCGTCGCCTTCCTGCTCTGGGGCAGCCACGCGCAGCGCAAGGCGGCGTTCATCGATCGCCGGCGCCACTTGGTGCTCCGTGCCCCGCATCCGTCGCCACTCTCGGCGCATCGTGGCTTTTTCGGCTGCAAGCACTTCTCGCGCGTCAACGCCTTCCTGCAAGAGCGAGGCGACGCGCCGATCGATTGGTCGCTGCCGGATTGACCCGAAGGGCGCCGGCGCTATTCGCCCGCAGCCTTGAGATCCGCGCAGCAGCGGAAGCCGACGTGCAGGTATTGGTAGAGCCGCTGCGAATAGGCGTAGGCGTAGTTCCACGTGCAGAGCGTATTCTCGGCGCTGCCGTAGGAGTTGCCGCCGCGGGTGGCGCAGTTGTCGAACTTGCCCTTGGTCGCCTTGCACTCGTTGGTCCACTCGTGGGTATTGCCGGCCATGTCGTAGAGGCCGGGGTAGCCGCCGACGCAGCTGGCGTAGGACTTCACGGGCTGCAGGCCGAGGACCTTGCCGGAGGTGCCGTCGGCGTTGCCGGAGCCGTCGCTGCCGCGGCCGTTGCAGGTCGTCAGGCCGAAGGTGTCGCCGTAGGGGTATTTCTGCACACCGCCCTTGCTGCAGGCGTTGTACCACTCGCTCTGCGAGGCGTTGTTCGCGGCCGTCGTCGCGACCTGCTGGTCGACCGAGAGATCGATCATGCCGCCGCCGATCTTGCCGCAGAGGCGCTTGCCGGCCCAGGCGCAATACGCAGCGGCATCGCACCAATCGACGCCGCCGACGGGCAGATCGTCGGCACCCGCGGCCGGCCAGACCTGCGGCGTGTACGAGGTATTGAAGTCGCAAATGGTCGCCGGCTGGCCACTGACGTCGCCGTTCTTCGCCGCGAGGAAGGCGGCGTAATGGCCGTTGGTCACCTCGGTGCTGTCGATGCAATAGCCGCCGACGTTGACCCCCGAGGGCCCGGCGCTGCCCTTGCAGAGCGAATTGTCGAGGCCACCGCCGGCGTCGGTGGTCGCCGTGTCGGTCGTCGCCGTGTCCGTCGTCGCGGTGTCGGTCGTCGCGGTGTCCGTCGTCGCGGTGTCGGTCGTCACCGTGTCCGTCGTCGCGGTGTCCGTCGTCGCGGTGTCCGTCGTCGCGGTGTCGGTCGTCGCGGTGTCGGTCGTCGCGGTGTCGGTCGTCACCGTGTCCGTCGTCGCGGTGTCGGTCGTCGCGGTGTCGGTCGCTACCGTGTCCGTGACGGCGGCATCGGCGGTCGCGGTATCGCTCGTCGCTGCGTCTTCGGTCTTGCCGCTGTCGACGCCGACGCTGATATCCGTCGTCACGTCGCCTGCGACCGCATCACCGACGCTGGTGGCGGTATCGTTGCCGACGCTGTCGACGCCGGCGCCGTCAGCCTCGGTGCCGTCGGACTCGGTCCCATCCGCGCCGGCGTCGCCGCTGCCGCCGGAGACGACCTTCTTGCCGGTCGTGCCGGAGCACGCGGCGAGGCTGGTGAGGACGAGCGCGAGCGTCGCAGTGCGCGCCAAGCGAAGGCGGATCGAAGTCATGGAAGCCTCGGAAGCGGCCTCGGCCGCGGGGAGTCGATGCCCATGATTCTAGCAGCGCGCCAGCGGCGGAGCAATCGATTGCGGCGCAGATCTCTCGTTTCGTCGCGCCGTTCGGCTCCCTTCGCGGGCAAGAACGCGGGCATTGATCTTCTCGCGGCAGGTGCGACCCTGCAGGGGCGTTCACCGTCCGTGGGCGCCAGGAGGCTCTATGCGACCGTCGTTCCGAATGATCACCTTCTTGCTGCTGATGCTGCCGACCGCGCTCGCGGCGCCTGTCGCCGCGGCGGTCCCGACCACCACCGCGGTCGAGGGCGTCCTGACCGCCTCCGGTGGCGTGCCGGCGAGCGACGGCACCTACGAATTCACCTTCGCCCTCTACGCCGCGGCGAGCGGTGGGACGGCGCTGTGGTCCGAGGGTCCCCTCTCGGTCAAGGTCGCGAGCGGCCGCTTTCACGTCGTGCTCGGCAACAAGACGCCGCTCTCCGGCGCGACCCTCGCTGCGGCCGGCGAGCGTTGGCTCGGCATCCAGGTCGGCAGCGATCCGGAGCTGCCGCGTTCGGCGCTGACCGCCACGCCCTACGCGCTCGCGGCAGCGACGGCGAGCGCGGTCAACTGCACCGGCTGCATCACCGCGGACCAGATCGGCAACGGCGCCATCGCTGCCGCCAAGCTCGGCTTCAACTTCGCCGGCAGCACAACCAAGGGCGGCCCTGCGCTCGACTTGGCCTGCACCGGCTGCGTCTCGGCCAGCGAGATGCTCTTCGACGGCGACATCGACCTCGGCGGCAATTCGTTCAAGGCCAAGAACGGCACCTTCTCCGGCGACGTGGTGGCGAAGTCGGTGACGGCGACGAGCTTCCTCGGCGACGGCAGCAAGCTCACCGGGATCCCCACGCCCACGGGCAGTTGCCCCAAGGGTCAGGCGATGAAAGGGATCGCGGCGGACGGCACGTTGCTCTGCCAGGATATCGCCGGTGCGCTGCCGGCCGACGGGCTCGACGAGATCAGCAACGGACTGCTCGCCAACCAGTTCGTCGACACCGTGGAGACCTCCGACAAGGCCATGGCGATCCCCGACAACACGGGCAATGACGCCGTCGCCAACCTCGACTTCCCCGATATCGGCACGGCGCAGACCTTCGAGCTCGCGGTCAACGTCGCGAATACGGATCTCTCGACCGTCTCGATCAAGGTCCTGCCGCCGGACGACAAGAAGACCGGCTGGACGCTCTGCGATCCCTGTGGCGCCAAAGACGCGAAGACCTTCGAGAAGACGTTCAGCGTCGACGCGATGCCGAAGAGCGGCAATCCCGGCGATTGGATCGGACAGAACCCCAAGGGCCTCTGGACGCTGAAGGTGCTCGACACCAGCTATTGCATCGTGCAGGCGCCGGGCAACGCGGCGCTCTGCGACACGGAGAAGAAGACCGACGGCAGCATCATCAACTGGAGCATCAAGATTCAGACGTTGAGCAACAAGAAGGTCGCCGCCAAGGGCATCTTCCAAGCGACCAACGGCCTGCAGCTGCAGGTGGCGGACAAGGCCCCCGTCACGTGCAGCGCCGCGACGCTCGGCTACATCTACTACGACGCCAAACAACGCCTGCTGATGATCTGCAACGGCGTGGACTTCGACCTGGTCGAGACCCTGCCCGGCGGGGTCGGCAGCAAGGGCCAGCCGGCGAAGAGCTGCAAGGAGATCTTGACCCTGGATCCGGGTGCGAAGAGCGGGATCTATTGGCTCGACCCCGATGGCGCCGGCCCTGGAGGCAAGTCTCCGGTTTATTGCGAACACAAGGCAGAGGGTGGTGGCTGGGTGCTGGTGATGCAGCTTCAGCCGGGCCACACGACGACCTTCGGCTACGGATCGAGCCATTGGACCAGCAGCACCGTCACCTCCGACGTTCCGCCGTCGCAGCTCTCCTCGACCTCCGCCAAGTACGAGCCCTTCAACTCGTTCAAGACCGCCGACGGTCAGCTGATGCTGCGCGACAAATCGACCGGCAAGACGGTGGTCCTCGAGGTTCCGTCGATGGCCGGCACAACCTTGCTCGATCGCTTCCAGAAGCTCGGTGGCGGCGCGGCGTACAACCAGAATCAGGGCGTGCAGTTGAAGGTCCTCTCGGGCGCGGGCTCGCCGCAAGAGCTGATGGGCTACGCCGCGCCGACCAAGATGTGCAGCCAATTCCCGGCCAAGTGGCGGATGAACTACCTCTCCAGCCACAGCGGCGCCCGCATCGGCAACGACGTCGCGACCAACAACCAGACGACCGACGATCCGTCGTCCTGGCCCTGCTACGACACCGCCAAGGGCAACCTCTCCTACAGCGGCGTCGGCGGCACGCTCGAGAGCGGTCGGCAGTGGCAGGACAGCTACGGCTCGGAGTCGCTCAATCGGTACCGCAGCAACGGCGGCACCGGCCAGGGCAGCCAGAAGGGCGTCGAGATCTTCGTCCGCTGATCCGGCGCAGCAACGCCGCGTTCAATCGAGGAGCTTGGGTCGTTCGGGCTTCGGCTTGGGCTCGGTCGGCTTGGGCTCGGCAGGCTTGGCCGGTGCCGCGACCGGAGGTTTCGGCCCCGGCGGCGCCTCGCCTTCGAGTTCGAAGCCGGTGCCGGGCTTGGCTGCGGGGCGCGGGCCTGCGCCGCCCTTGCGCTTGCGGTCACTGCCGGGGCGCGGCGGTTCGGCCTTGCCGCCGCCGGCCGTGCCAGATGGACGGCTGCCACCGGTCTTGCCGCCAGCGCCGGCCGTGCCGCCCTGCCCGGCCTTCTGCGCCGCACCAGCCGCCGGACCAGCCGCCGCAGGAGGCGCCGTCGCACCGGCATCGGCCGATGGCGGCGTAGCTACCGCCGCCGCGTCTGTGGCGACCTCTGGCGCGGCCTTGGCCGTCTCTTCGTTGGTGGCGGCGTCCACGGTGGGCGCCTCTGTTCCTGCATCGGCGGCCACGTTGGCTTCCGCCCCCGTGCCGGCATCTTCGGCCGCGGGAACCGCGATCGCCTCCGCGGCGTCGCCCTCGGCCAGGGCTGTGGGCTCCGCCGCAGCGCCGTCGTCGCCGCCGCGCAGGGCGAGGCCGATGCCGATCGCGATCAGCAACACCAAGCCCACCGCCAGGCCGACCACCGGCGGGCCGCGCTTCGGCGCCACGCCCGGCTCGTAGCTGGCGTTGACCTGCCGCGGCACGACCGACGTCTCCGAGGGCGGCCCACCGGCCTCCGCGTCGGCGGCGTCGGCGATCGGCTGCGGCGCCGGCGTCTGCGCCACAGCGACGTGGTACGGCGCGGTGAGGCTGGGATCGGACTCGATCGCTTCGAGGACCTCCGTCTCGGGGGGCGGCGGCTCGGGGGCCGGCGGCTCGGGCAGCGGCAGACCCTGCGCCACCGCGAGGACGGCCTCACGCATGGCGCGCGCGTCGGCGAAGCGATCATCGGCCTTCTTTTCCAGCGCGCGGTGGGTCAATTGCACATAGCCGGGCGAGACGTCGCAACGCGAAAGCTCTGCGAGGGACGGCGCCGGGACGTGCGTCGCCTGATACATCACCGTCAGCGGGTTGCCGTCCTCGAAGGGGCAGCGCCCGGCCACCGCGCGATAGAGGATGACGCCCAAGCTGTAGAGGTCCGAGCGGCCGTCGAGCGCGGCACCCATGCATTGCTCGGGGCTCATATACGCCGGCGTTCCGAGCGCGGTGCCCTCGTCGGTGAGGGAAGAGTCGCGGGTCCGCGCGATGCCGAAGTCGAGCACCTTGACCTGCGGCTCGTCCTCGCCGACGTCGGCCAACATGATATTGCCGGGCTTCAGATCGCGGTGGACCAGGCCCGCGCCGTGCGCCTCCTGCAGGCTGCGCAGCACGCCCTCGGCGACCCGAAGCGCCGCCTTCTCACCGTAGACTTCGCCCTGCTCGGCCAACGCGCGTAGCTCTTCCTCGAGTGTGCTGCCGTGCAGATGCTCCATCGCGAGGTAGAGCGCGCCACCTTCGGCCTGCCCGACGTCGAAGACCCGCACGGTGTTGGGGTGACGCAGCGCGGCGGTGACCGACGCCTCCTTGTGAAAGCGACGGATCCCCTCGATGCCGACGCCGTCGCCGGCCTTGAGCACCTTCAGCGCGACGGGCTGGCCGGTCCCTGTGTGTTCGGCGGCGTAGACGGCGCCATAGCCGCCGCGGCCGAGCTCACGGGTGACCCGGTAGCGCCCGCCGAGCACCGTGCCCGGCCCGATCGCCGCGGCTCCAGCAGCGCCGCGGACGATCGTCGCGGTGCCGTCGTGGGCGCAATACGGCGCGTCGGTCTCGCGGCCACAGGAGGGGCAGGTGCGCGTCTCGCTCATCGCTCTGCTCACAGCCCGCGCGCGGCGAGCTCCTCCTCGTGGTGGGCCACCCAGCGGGCGAAGAGCTCGAGCAGGGCCGAAGCCTCTTCGCTCGGGCGCAGCGCGCGCAGGAACGCGTCCTCGGCACCTTCGGGATCGCCGCGGTGAGCCTCGGGCTCGTAGAGCGCACGGTAGCGCAGATAGCGCGCGCGCAGGGTGCGATGATCGAGTTCGGGATGAAATTGCGTCGCCCAGATCGGCAAGGCGCCGACGCGAAACGCGTGCATCGGGCACAGCGTCGAGCCGGCGAAGACGTGGACCCCGTCCGGAAGCCGCGAGGCGCGATCCTTGTGGCCGACCTGGGTATCGAACGCCGCGGGCAGCGCGGCGAAGAGCGGATCGCTCGCCGCGGCCGGCGTCAGCGCGACGCCGTAGGTCCCCATCTCCATCTTCTCGGGGTCGCGGATCATGTCGCCGCCGATCGCCAGCACCAAGATCTGGAACCCGAAGCAGCTGGCGAAGGTCGGCTTGCCGCGCAGCACGAGCTCGTCGCGGGTGAAGGTGACGAGATCGCGAATCCAATCGTGTGCGTCGAGCACCGAATAATCGCCCGAGCCGCCGACCAACACGGCGCAGGAGGTCGCCAGCTCGTGTCGCGTCGGCAGCCGCTCGGTGGCGTTGACCGCGAAGAGATCTTCGTCGCGCAATCCCATGGTGTCGCGAAAGCACAAGCGCTCGTGCTCGAGCATCGGATCGTCGTGATCACGCGCCTGCAACAATAGGAAGGGACGATGGACGGTGGGGCGCACGGCTGGTCCTGTCGCGTCGCCGACCGACGCCGGCGCGCATGATGCCCGCTCGACCGGGCATTTCAAAGCCGCCTCTGCTGTTGCACACTCCGACGACCCGCGCCCCCGCGGCTCGGAAGACGGAGCCCCTGATGCGACGAACCAACGACCTCGGCCGGCACGTGCGGCGGCTCTCACTGCCGCTGCTCCTGCTCGCCGCCGCCTGGGCCACGAGCCCCGAAGCGGTGGCGCGTCCGAGCAAGGGCAAGGCCCCGCCGATGCTCGGCAGCCGCGACTTGCTGCCCGGCATGAAGGGCTACGGCCTGACGGTCGTGCGCGGCCAGAAGATCGAGCGTTTCGAGATCGAGGTCATCGGCGTGCTGCACAACAAGCTGCCCGATCAAGACATGATCCTCGTCCGCTGCGCCGGCCTGGGGCTGGAGCATTCGGGCGTGGTCGCCGGCATGAGCGGCAGCCCGGTCTACGTCACCGATCCGAAGCGCGGCGACCTGATGATCGGCGCCATCGCCTATGCCTTCCCCTTCAACAAGGATCCGATCGCCGGCGTCACCCCGATCGCGGATATGCTGCCCGAGCTCGACCGGCCGCTGCGTCCAGGCCCGGAAAACCAGCGGATCCTGCCGGCCCCGGGCAAGAAGGCGGCTGGCGTTCGGCGCGCCGACGCCGGCGCCGCAGTTGCCGCTCGACCGGGGGCGCCCCGAGCCGTCGCCGGGGTCGACGTCGCCGGCCTGCGCCCGCTGGCCGTGCCGATCTCGGCGTCGGGCTTTCACCCCGAGGTGGTGAAGGAGTTCTCGGCCGAATTCGAAGGCGCGGGGCTCGGCCCGGTCTCGGTCGCCGGCGGCGGCTCGGGTTTCGTCGACATGAAGCCGCGCCCCTTCGAGCCGGGCTCGGCGATCTCGCTGGTCATCGCGCGCGGCGACATGAGCCTCGCCGGCGTCGGCACGGTGACCTGGGTCCGTGACGATCGCTTCATCGCCTTCGGCCACCCCTTCCAGGGCGTCGGCCAGATCCACCTGCCGGTGGGCGGCGCGCACGTGATGTGGATCCTCGCAAGCCAGGTCAACTCGTTCAAAATGGCCGTGCCGACCTCCGATATCGGCGTCCTCGACATCGACCGTCAGGCCGCCGTCGCCGGCCGGATGGGCCCGAAGGCGACCTGGGTGCCGATGCAGATCCGGGTTCGCGGCAAGGGGATCGGCACCGAAAAGACTTGGAACGTCGAGGTCACCGATCAGCCGCGCTTCCTGCCGCTCGCCGGGGCGATGGTCCTGGCCAACGCGCTCAAGGTCAGCGAGCCGACCGCCGACGCCGCCAGCGTGAAAATGAAGCTGACGGTCGAGCTCGAGGGCCGCGATCCGGTCGTGATCGAGGACCGCTTCGTCAGCCTCGACGGCACCGCCCGGCTGATGGAAGTCCGCGGCCTGGCGATGGGCCTGCTCAAGGCGCTGGTCTGGAACGGCTTCGAGCGTTTGCGCCCGAAGGCGGTGCAATGCGAGCTCGAGGTCGACGAGGCCCGCGATCTCGTCTTCCTCGAGTCGGCCCGGATTCCCGGCGAGAAGGCCGTGGTCGGCCGCCCGATCAAGCTCCGCCTCGGCTTCGTCAAGCCGAACGAGGGCCACAAGACGGTCGACGTCGAGATCCCCGCCCTGCCCCGCGAGCTTGCCGGCGAGAAGATCGACATCTGGTTCGGCCCCGCCGCCGACCGCCCGCCGGAGCGGCCCGAGCCACACGACGTCGACGATATCCTCCGCTCGGTCCGCGACTACCAGCCGCACGACCGCCTCGCCATCGTGATCAAGCTGCCGGATCGCAGCTGGATGATCCGCGGCGCCCGCCTGACCGAGCTGCCCATGGGCGTGCTCGACGAGCTCTCCGGACACGGCCGCAAGGTTCGCCGTGGCCACGAAACCATCCGCATCACCAAAGACCTGCCCTGGGCGATCAACGGCTCCGGGACGATGAAGGTCGAGGTCCGCGAACCCTAACGCCGAGAAGGTCGACATGACGCGCAATCCGCACCGATTCCCCCTGCTCCTGCTGGCGCTCGCCCTCTGCGCGGCGCCGCTGCACGCCTCCGCCAGTGAGCCGAAGGCTTGGTCCTTCGTCAGTGGCGACGACTTCGCCAAGGGCGACCTCGATGGCCTCGCCCTGCACCCGCACGACGGCCTGACCGTCGCGCCTGGGCTGACCCGCACCGAGGTCGACGCCGAGCTGATCCACTGCTGGGTCCGCGACGGCAAGCGGCTCTGGCTCGGCACCGGCGTCGAAGGCCGGATCTTCGTGGTCGAGGGCGACAAGGCCCGCGAGGTCGCGCAGGTCCCGGCCGCGTTGGTCGGCTCGATGGTCAGCGACGGCCGCGGCGGCATCTACGCCGGCTTGGTCGGCAAGGGCGAGATCCTGCACGTCGACGCCGGCGGCAAGACCGAGACCTTGGTCACCCTGCCGGACGTGCAGCACGTCTGGGCGCTGCTCCGTCACGGCGGCGAGCTGCTCGCGGCGACCGGCCCTGGCGGCAAGGTCTTCGCCATCGACACCGGCAGCAAGAAGGCCCGCGTCTGGGCCGAGACCGACACCGAGCACGCGCTGGTCCTGTTCGAGGACAAGGGCGCGGTCCTGGTCGGCACCGCCGGCAGCCCGATGCTGATCCGGGTGCAAGCCGAGGGCAAAGCGCAGGCCATCGCCTCGTTCCCCGGCGCCGAGGTCCGCAGCATCGCGCGGCTGGGCGACCGCCTCTTCGTCGCGATCAACGGCAACCCGGATGTGGTCAAGCTGCAGCAGCTGCGCGCCACGCCGGACCGGCCGGGCAAAGACAAAGAGAAGCGCGCCACCAAGGCCCGCGCGAAGAAGGCCAGCGGAGGTGGCGGCAAGGGCGCCGTCTGGGCGCGGCACGACGATGGCCAGCTCTATCAACTCTTCGGCTCACCGGTCGGCCTGCTCAGCCAGATCGGCGCGTCCGGTCAGGGCGTGGTGGTCGGCGCGGCGCGCGGTGGTCGCGTCCTGGTCGGCGATCTGCACGGCGACGTGACGACCCTCTTCGACCTCGACGAAGGCGCGGTTCTCGGCGTCGAGATGGGTCCGAAGGGCCCGACCACGCTCTTCACCGGCCGCAGCGCCGCGGTCTATCGCGTCGGCGGGCCCTCGGCGCGGGCGGCGTTCACCAGCGAGGTCTTGCTCGCCTCGGGCGTCGCGCGTTGGGGTCGGCTGGAGACGCTCGGTGAGGGCAAGCTCCTGGTCGAGACCCGCTCGGGCTTCTCCAACCCGGCCAACGACACCTGGAGCGCGTGGCAGCCGCTGAAGAACGATCGCATCCAATCGCCGGCGGCGACGATGCTGCAGGTCCGCGTCACGCTCGCTTCGCCGGACGCCCGCCTGCGCGAGCTGCACGTGCATCGCCGGCTGCTCAACCGGCAGCCGCAGATCGAGCGCCTCGAGGTCAAATACGAGGAGAAGGGCAAGGTCTTCCGGGTCAACTGGGGCGCCCGCGATCCGGACGGCGACAAGCTCGGCTACGTCGTCACCTACCGCCGCCGCGGCAGCGCGCAGTGGCTGATGCTGCACGATCGCTTCTACGCCAAGACCTCGCTCGGCCTCTCGCCGAAGGATATGCCCGACGGCTGGTACGAGATCCGGGTCGAGGCCAGCGACGCACAGAGCAATACCCCGCCCGAATCGCACGTGGTGGCGCGCATCTCCAAGCCATTCTTGGTCGACCAGGGCCGCCCGACCGTCGTCGCCGAGGTCAAGGACGGCACGCTCGCCGGCGTCGCGACCGACGCCAGCAGCCGGATCGTGCGGGTCGAAGTCAGCTTCGACGGCGAGCCGACGGTGCTCTGTGGCGCCGCGGACGGCGTCTTCGACGGCGGGCAGGAGGCCTTCGAGCTGCGCCTGCCGCCGGATCTGCTCAAGGGCACGCACACCCTGCTGATCCAGGCCACCGACGAAGCCGGCAACGTCGGCGTGACCCGCCTCGTGGTTGGCGGCGGCGGCGCCAAGTAGCCGGCCCTCGCAGGGCGGCGCAGCCGCTCAGACGCCGAGAATTCGGGCAGCCAGCAGGGTCAACGGCGGGATCGTCAGGATCGCCGCGGTCAGACCGACCAAGCCGCGCTTGAAGAGCTGCATCCGGTGGAAGCGCCCCGTCTTCCAGACGATCAGGTTGCATTCGTCCGACATCGGCAACATCAGGCCGAAGCTCGCCGCCATCCCCACCGCCAGGCACGGTGCGACGGGCGAAGCCCCGGTCTGTTGCGCCATGACGACCGCCAGCGGCGCGCAGATGGCGGCCGTCACCGCGGCGCTGGTGATCTGCGTCATCACCAGGGCGAGGCCGGTGAGCAGCCAGGTCAGACCGGTGACGCTCTGCACACGCAGGCCGCGGGTCGCGAGGTCGCCGAGCCAATGCGAGAGGCCGGTGTCGATCGTCTGGTGGCCGAGCGCCAGCGCCGAGCCGACCAGCAGGATCACGTCCCAATCGATCCGCTCGGCGACCTGCCAGGAGGCGACCGGATCGGCCTTGGCTTCGCTGTCCTTGCGTCGCGCGGCGGGCAAGGCGAAGAGCACCGCGACCAACAACAACGCCACCGGAGCGGGCGCCAGGGCCGCTTCGAGCCCCGCAGACTGCAGGCCGAGCAGCCGCATGACGCCCGGCACCGACCAGAGCAGCAACGTCGCGCAGAGGACCACGGCGAGGGCGAATTGGCTGCGGTCCAGGCCCAGCGCGAAGGCGGGCAAATCGGCGGTGCGCAGCATCTTCGTGGTCGGTGGGCGAACCCTCCGGTGGCCGCCGAGCGGCAGCTCGGTGACGCGGAGATCGCCGTGGACGAGCTGCGCGCCGTCCGCCCCCAGAATGACACGGACCACGACCAGCCAAGCCGCGAGGAGCAGTGCCGCCAGCGGCGCCGCGACGAGGGTCCAATAGAGCAAGGGGAACTCGCGGCCGTCGTATTGGCTCAACGCCGCGATCGCGATGAGGTTCGCCGGCGCACCGATCGGCAGCACCAGCCCGCCGAGGGCAGAGGCGAAGGCCACGCTGGAGAGGCCCAAGCGCTGGAAGCTCTTGCCGAAACGTTCGTCCTGCGCGGTCACGACGTAGGAGAGCAAGGCCACCGAGGCGCGGTTCGGCAGCCAGGTCGAGAGCGCGAAAGCGGCAACGGCGATCGCGGTGCCGAGGTCGTGCAGCCGGGTCCGCCGCGCGGTGAAGAAGCCGAGGATGAAGACCCGGTCGAGCTGACGCCACTGCGCGATCGCGCCGAAGAGGAAGGCGGCGAGCAGCAGCCAGATCGTCGGATGTGAGAACGGCGCGAAGATCGTCTGCGTGTCCGCGATGCCGAGGACGACCGCGGCAGAGGCCGCCGCGAGCGCCGTGACGCCGACCGGCAACGCCTCGGTCAGCCAGAGTGGGAAGGTCGCCGCGAGCACGGCCATCAGCCTCGCGGCGCGCGGGCTCATATTGTCGGGCGCGAGCAGGAGCGCGGCAGCGGCGAGCAGCGGCGCGGCGACCAAGCCGAGTCGATGCCAGCGTTGCTGTCGACGCTGCTCTTCGGCGTCGAGCATCGCCGCCTTGATATCCATCGGGCCCTCCTGCGCGGAGGTTAGGATTCCTGGGCTTGCGCGTCGAGACGTGTCGCGTCACCCGGCACCGAAAGGCCGTCGCGGGCGCAGAACGGGCAGGCGCCGCTGGTCTTCGCGACGATCGCGCCCTCTTCCGGCGCACGCAGATCGCCACAACGACCGCAGGGGCGGAGCTCGCTGCGGCGCAGCGCGTCGGCGGCGGCGACCAGACCGGCGAGCACCGCCGATGCGGCCGTGTCGTCCGCCGGCAGCAGGCCGTGGCCGAGGCCGCCGATCCGCTCTTCGACCAAGACCGGGCGCTTGCCCCAGAAGCGGAGCCGCGCCGCGCCGACGCGGACGCCGGCGGCGGTGATGCGGACCACGACCCGCGCCGGGTCACCGCCGATCAGCAGGACGCCCCCCGCGGGCAGGTCTTCGCGTCGCTGGGGTTCAGGGATTAGCGCTGCGCAGAGTGCCGCGGCGCGGGCGATGGCGTCGGCCTCGGTGGCGACGGATTCGATGGCGACGGGCTCGCTCAGCCGTAGAACCGCGCGCCGCTCTCGGCCATCTCGCAGAGGGTCGGGCACGGCGCGAAGCGACGACCGTAGCGCAGCTCGAGGGCGCGCAGGCGGGCGACGATATTGCGCGCGCCGAAGCGATCGACGTAGCGGAACGGGCCCCCCTGGAAGGGCGGGAAGCCGATGCCCATCACCGCGCCGAGGTCCCCGGACTCGGGGTCGAGCAGGATGCCCTCGCCGAAGCAACGCACGGCCTCGTTGACCAGCGCGAGGACCAGGCGCTCGCCGAGCTCGTCGTGGTTCGGCGCGAGCAGGTTCCGCCCCTGCGGCAGGTGGTCGTAGATCGCCTCGTCGACGATCTTGCGGCCCTTCTCGGTTTTGCTCTTGCCGCCTTCGTAGACGTAGAAGCCACGGCTCGCCTTGCGGCCCAGGCGACCCTCGGCGACGAACTTGTCGATATCGTCGGGCGGGAAGTCCATGTGCGCCGAGTAGGCCGCCTTCATCGTCTCGAGCACCTTCTGCCCGACGTCGATGCCGACCTCGTCCATCAGCGTGATCGGGCCGACCGGGAAGCCGATGCGGGTGGCGGCGTCGTCGATCGCGTCGACCGGGTTGCCCTCGATCGCGGCGAAGGTCGCCTCGATCATGTACGGCGCCAGCACGCGGGTGGTGTAGAAGCCGGGGCAGTCGCGGACGACGATGACGTGCTTGCCCATGGTCCGCGAGAGCTGCGAGATCGTCTTGGTGACCTCGGGCGAGGTCTTGTCGGTGACGATGATCTCGACGAGCGGCATCTTCTCGACCGGGCTGAAGAAGTGCATGCCGATGACGCGCTCGGGGTGCTTGGCCTCGGCAGCGATATCGGTGATCGGGATGGCCGAGGTATTGGTGGCGAAGATCGCTTCTTTCCGCGTGCGATTCTCGATCTCGGCGACCATCGCGCGCTTCAGCGGCAGCTTCTCGAGCACCGCCTCGATGACGACATCACAATCGGTGAAGCCAGCGTAGTCGACGCCGCCCGAGAGCAGGCCCATGCGCTGCACCATGCCGGCCTTGTTGTAGCGCTTGCGCTTGACCGACTTGCCATAGACCTTGCGGGCGTAATCGAGCGCGCCGCCGATCGCCTCGTGGCGGATATCCTTCAGCCGCACGGTGACGCCCTTGTCGGCGAGGACCGTGGCGATGCCGGCGCCCATCAGGCCGGCGCCGAGCATGCCGACCCGCGCGACATCACGGCTGGCGACGTCTGCGGTGTCGGGGCCGTCGTTCTTCTTCAGCGCGGTGATGCAGTGGAAGAGGTGGCGCAGGCCCTTGCTCTCGGCGGTCATCAGCAGGCCACCGAAGGCCTCGGACTCGGCGGCGAAGGTGCCGGCCTCGACCACGTCGAGAATCTTCAGCGGAGCCGGGTAGAGCCCCTTGCTCTGCTTCATGACCATCTTGCGCGCCTGCTTGAGCACGACCTTGCGCCCGACGATATTGCCTTCGAGCGCCGCCTCCATGGCCATCGTCTTGATGTCCTTCTTCTTCTTCTTCCGCGCGGGCTGGCCATCGGCGAGCGCCGCGGCGAGGTCGCGGGCGGCGGTGAGCAGGCTGCGCTCGGGCACGACCTGGTCGACCAGGCCCATCTTCAGGGCCTTCTCGGCGCGGATATTCTTGCCGGTGAGCATCATGTCGAGTGCCGCCTGCAGGCCGACCAAGCGCGGCAGACGCACGGTCCCGCCGGCGCCGGGGAGCAGGCCGAGCATCACCTCGGGCAGCGCGAGCTTGGTCTTCTCCGATGCGGTGGCGACCCGCGCGGTGCAGGCCAACGCCAGCTCCAGGCCGCCGCCGAGGCAATCACCGTGGATCGCCGCGACGGTGGGTTTGCCGAAGCCCTCGAGGCGATCCATCGCCTGCTGGCCGGCCTGCGAGAGCTCGGTGCCACGGGCCGCGGTGGTGACGTCGTTGAGATCGTCGATATCGGCACCGGCGATGAAGCCCGAGGGCTTGCCGGACGCGATGACCAGGGCCCGCAATTTGCCGTCGCCAGCGGCCTCGGCGAAGACCGCCTCGAGCTGCGGCATCAACGCCACCGAGAGCGTGTTGACCTTCTTCTCCGGCACGTCGATCCAGACCACGCCGACACCGCGCGCGTCGGCGGCCTCGTAGCGGATCGCGGCTTGCGCGGCGTCGTTGGCGGACTCTCCGAGGGACATCTGGCGAGCAGTCATGTGGGCTCCTGTGGGTCGACGTGCGATGCGTGGGTGCTGGCTGCTGGCGAGGGCGCCGCCGGCCGAGGCCTAGTCGCGCTCGAGGATCATCGAGACGCCGAGGCCGCCGGCGGCGCAGGCCGTGGCGAGGCCGAGGCTGGCGTCCCGCTCGGCCATGATGCCGAGCATCTGCGCGATCATCCGACCGCCGGTCGCGGCGAAGGGGTGTCCGTAGGCGAGCGAACCGCCCCAGATGTTGAGCTTGTCGGGGTCGACCTCGCCGACGGCGCCGGAGAGGCCGAGCTCGCTGGCACACCAGGTGGCGTCCGCCATGCACTTCAGGTTCGAGAGCACCTGCGCCGCGAACGCCTCGTGGACCTCGACGACATCGATATCTGCGAGCTTGGCTCCGGCCTTGGCGAGCGCGCCCGGGACCGAGTAGGCGTTGCCGAGCAGCAAGTTGACCCGCGGATCGAGCGCGGCGAACTCCCAGCTGCGGACGAAGCCGAGCGGGGTGAAGCCGAGCTCCTTCGCCTTCGACTCGCGCATCAGCAGCACGGCCGAGGCGCCGTCGGTCAGCGCCGACGAGGTGGCCGCGGTGATGGTGCCGTTCTTCTTGTCGAAGGCGGGGCGGAGCTTGGCGATCTTGGCCGGATCCATATCCGAGCGGATCAGGTTGTCCTCACCGGCCGGGCCCTTCGGGGTCTGGATGGTGGTGACGAGCGGCGCGATCTTGCCGTCGCGGACCGCCTCGGCGGCGCGGCGGTGGCTGCGCAGCGCCAGCTCTTCTTGCGAGGCGCGCGAGATGTCGAAGTTCTGCGCCATGATCTCGGCGTGCTGTCCCATCGTCTTGCCCGTGTAGCGCTCGGCGATGGCCGGCGGCGCGGGCAGCAGGTCGAGCGGGTTCAGACCGGCGAGGGTCTGGATCATCGCCATGCCCTTCTTCTTCTGCGCCTTCTGCAGCAGGTCGATGACGTGCTTCTTGTGCACGACCGGGGCGTGGCTGGTCACGTCGACGCCGCCAGCGAGGACGACATCGGCCTCGCCGGCCTGGATCAGCCGCGCCGCCGACGCGACCGCTTGGAAGCCCGTCGCGCAGGCGCGGGTCACGGTGTAGCCGGGCAGGCGGTAGAGGCCGAGGTCGAGCGCGATCTCGCGGGCGACATTGGGCGCGGTCGGCACCGCGATCACGGTGCCCCAGACGATCTCGTCGATGACATCGAGCGGAACCTCGGCGCCGAAGAGCAGCTCGCGCGCGACGGCGGTCGAGAGCGCGACCGGATCGACTTCGTTGAGGGTCGACCAGCTGCGGACGAAGGGCGAGCGCAGGCCGGCGACGATCGCGACGCGGTCCTTGGCGACGCGGACCTTGGGCGCGGCCTTCTCGCTCGCGGCCGGGGCGGCTGGGGCCTTGCGCGCCGGCGCCTTGGCAGCTGCCGTCTTGGCGGGGCCCGTCTTGGCAGCTGCAGCCTTGCTGGCGGCGGGCTTGCGGGTCCGCGGCTTCGTCGCGGCCTTCTCGGTGGTGCCGGTCGGGGTGGGAGCGGTCTCGGGAGCGGTCGACTTGGGCTTGCTGGGCATGGTGGCCTCCTCGTAGGGGCGCTGATCTGGCCGCTTATGACGCACCGTGTCAAGCGCCAAAAGACGCGCCGCCGCTGCGAATGCAGCGGCGGCGGTCGATCTCACGACGCGATTGACGCGCCGCGACGGTCAGCGGTTCGGACGCGGCGGCGGCGTGTGGACGCGGAACTCCACGCGCTCGTTCTCCGCAGCACCCTTCTTGCCCTTCTTGCTCGAGATCGGCTTCTCGTTGCCGTGGGCCATGATGATGAAGCGGCCACCGTCGATGCCGGCGTCGGTGAAGAACTGGCGAATCGCCTCGCCACGCGTCTGCGCCAGCGCCTTTTCCTTCTCGGCGTTGCTGCCGCCGGTGTGGACGTGGATCTCGAGCTTGATGGCCTCGAACTCCAGCAGCAGCTCGAGCAGCTTCTCCAGCGTCGCGGCCGCCTTCTTGTCCAGCTTCGCGCCGCGGAACTTCAAGTAGACCGGCGCCTGGAAGAGCGGCGCGATATGCGGCGCCATCTGGTCGGCGCAGCCGTCGTCGTCCTGGAAGCCGTTGGGCGTCTCGGCCTCGTTCGGGCATTTGTCCTTCGCGTCGGGGATGCCGTCACCGTCGTTGTCGAGGTCGGGGCAGCCGTCGTCATCCTGGAAGCCGTCCTTGTCCTCGGCCTTGTTCGGGCATTTGTCCTTGGCGTCCGGGATGCCGTCGTTGTCGTTATCGGCGTCGGGGCAGCCGTCGTCGTCCTGGAAGCCGTCCTTGTCCTCGGCCTCGTTCGGGCACTTGTCCTTGGCGTCGGGGATGCCGTCCTTGTCATTGTCGAGGTCGGGGCAGCCGTCGTCGTCCTCGAAGCCGTCCTTGTCCTCGGACTCGGCGGGGCAGCGGTCGGCGCTGTCGACCACGCCGTCGCCGTCGTTGTCGATCTCGGGGCAGCCGTCGTCGTCCTCGAAGCCGTCCTTGTCCTCGGCCTTGTCCGGGCATTTGTCGGCGTCGTTGGGGATGCCATCGCCGTCGGTGTCCTCGGGCGCGCCGCCAAACGCGTATTGCACACCGACGGTGAACTCGAAGTTGTGCGCCAATGTGCCGTCATCGTTGGGGCGGACGTCCGAGCCGATCCAGCGCGCGTCCAGGCGCAGCGCGAGGCGGTAGCTGGCGTCGTAGAGGAAGCCGGCGCCGAAGAGATAGGCGTTGTCGACGTCGAAGGATTTCACGAACTCCTTCGACGTCGACATCATCAACTGGCCGATGCCGGCGGTGACGAAGGGCTTCACCACGATATCGTCGACCAGCGTATAGCGGGCCAGCAGCCGGGCCGACATGACCAGCGCGCTGGCCTCGGGCGGGTGCGGCAGCGTCGTCGGGGTCAGGTGGAACTCACCTTCGACGTCGAGGTTGTCGACGATCGCGTAGCCGAGCCGAACGCCCAATCCGAGCCCACTCTGCGGCACGTCGTCGCTGAAGAACGCGTTGCCGAGGCCGGAATTGTCGGGCATCAGGAAGCCACCCAGGAAGCCTCCGATGCTGACGCGACCGGCGCGCGCGATCTTCCCTTCGGCGGAGGCGGCGGCGGGCACGGCGGCGATCAGCGCAGCGGTGACGGCGAGGCCGGCGATGCGGCGCAAGCGGGCGAACGAAAAAGCGGCAGCAGTATGCTTCATGACGATCCTTCCTCTCGGTCGGCCGCGCTCCGGTCTGCCTTCAGGCGTGAGGGCTGCGCGCGGGACGGGAACGGACGAAAACTAGCGCAAGCCGCGCCGCCACGGAACCCCCGGGCCGGTCCACGATCCGCTGCTTCCGTGAAGATGTGCAAGACGCACTGCACCTTCCTGCTGCCCCCTGGCATCTGCTATCGTAGCGGGCTCGGGAGGGAAGGAGCGCGACTGTGGCCGAGATGGCAATGCGAACGAGCGAATCGGGGCAACTGCGGGGCCGCATGGCGATCGCCTGTCTCGTCGCATTCGCCGCGGCCTGCTCCTCCGATCCGCCCGCTTCGCCGACCGACGACACCGCCGCGGCCGACGTCGGCCTCGATGCCACGCCAATCGATATCGTCGATCCGGACGGCGACGCGGACGCGGCAGTCGACGGTGGCGCTGCGACCGATCTCGGCCCGGCCGATGCTGCTGCCGAGGTCACGCCGACCGCCCCGTCGCTGCCCACTTTGACCGGGGTCGTGCCCGCCGAAGGCACGATCGGCGGCATGGTCGAGGTCGAGATCCACGGTGAGAACCTCGGCGGCGCGGTCGCGGTCTTCTTCGGAGAATCGCCCGGGCTGGACTTCTTCGCCGTCGACCCATGGACCGTCCGCGCGACGGCGCCGCCGCGGCCCGCCGGCTGGGTGGACGTCACGGTCCGCACGCTCGACGCCGAGGGCAACGCCTACGACGCCGTCCTGCCTTTGGCCTTCCGCTACGTCGCGACGGTGGGCGTGCACAAGGTCGATCCGGCGCTCGGCGATATCGCCGGCGGCACGCTGGTCACGGTGCAGGGCGAGGGCTTCGACAACCAGACGCGCTTCGTCTTCGGCGACCGGCTGGCGGTCGCGCCGCTGATCCTCGACGAGCACACCGCGACGATGCACACCCCGCCCGGCGTGGTCGGCCGGGTCGACGTCGTGGTGACGACGAGCGAGAGCGTCGCGACGTTGGAGGATGGCTTCGAATACCGCAGCGCGCCGCAGCTCGACAGTGTCTGGCCGGGCACCCTCGGCCTGCAGGGCGGCACCGTCCGCCTGCACGGCAAGGGGCTGCTCGGAGCCGGCGGCGTGGTCTCGATCTACCAGGGCGCGTCGGTCACGCTGGCGAAGATCACGGCCTCGGCGGCGGACGGCTCCTGGCTCGACGCGGAGATGCCTGCGGTGACGGCCGCCGGCCCACGCGGCGTGCGCTATGCACGGCCGGGCGCCAGCAGCCAACTCGACGACGCCCTCTCCTACGTCAGCTTCATCGACCCGACCACCGGTACGCCGCAACAGAACGCCGTGCTCGCGGTGGTGCCGAACGAGCTGCCGGCCAACGTCTCCGGCCAGGTGACGATCCACATCGCCGGGCCGATCGCCGCCGCGAAGACGGGCGCTCTGAACGTGCGGATCGGCTCGGTCGACGTGCCGGTGCTCGACCACGACATCGGCGCCGCGGTCGAAGGCCAGCCCGGCGCGACGATCCAGGTCGAGGTGCCCGCGGTCGCCGAGGAATCGTGGGATACGGTGCTGGTCGAGGTCGGCAGCTCGAGCGCCTGGAAATCGGGCGCGTTGCAACGCACGGCGGCGGTGCCGGTGATCGAGACGGTGACGCCGGGGCTGCTGCTGCCGAGCGGCGGGACCAAGATCACGGTGACGTGGAGCCCGACCACGGCGGACGTCGGCAAGGTGCTCGGCGTCCGGGTCGGCGCGCTGTGGGCCAGCGGCGTGCTCGAGAGCGGCCCAGGGACGATCCAAGCGACGGCGCCGCAAGGCAGCCCAGGCCCCGCCGACGTGAGCGTGATCTTCGCCAAGGCCGAGGCGCATCTGCCGGACGCGGTACAATACGCCGGCGAGCCGAGCCTCGCGGCGCTGCTGCCGAGCCGCGGCGCACAGGCGGGCGGCACGCTGGTGCGCCTGGTCGGTACCGGCATGGACCGGCTCGACCGCGTCTTCTTCGGGCAGAGCGAGGCCTTCGAGATCGAGAAGGTCCACGCCGGTCTGGCCCTTGTCCGAACCCCTGCCGGCGATCCAGGCACCGTCGCCGTGGAGGCCTGGTTCACCGCGCCTGGCGGCGGCAAAGCGATCGCCACCCTGCTCTCGGCCTATACCTACTTCGACCCGCTGGCCGGCAACTACGGCACCTGGGGTGGTCCGATCGACGGCGCGCTCGACGTCACCGTGCTGCGCAGCAACCTCGGCGTCGCTCCGGTCGAGAACGCGCTGGTGGTGGTCGATCAGCCCGGGAAGCCGCGACGCCTCGGCACCACCGACGCGCGCGGCCAGGTCACGATCAGCGAACTCGACCTGAACGGACCGCTCATGGTCTCGGCCGGCGCGGCCGGCTACAGCGCCGCGTCGCTGGTCGCCGTCGACTCGCGGCACGTCACGCTGCGGCTGCGGCAATACGTCAGCCCGCCGCCCTCGGACGGCAGCGGCGGTGGCGGCGGCGAAGACGAGCCGGATCCCTTCCCCGACGGCGCGATCGAGGGCGTGGTCACCAACGCGGCGAAGTACCAGACGCTGCCGCTCGGCTCCTGCGCCGATACGCCGCAGGTCGGTGGCAACTGCAAGGGCTGCGAGAGCGACCTCGACTGTCCCGGAGCGCTGACCTGCGAGACGTTGCTGGATCCGCTCTCCGGCTTCTCCTTGGCGCCCGAAGATGCTGCCGCCGCGGTGGCCAGCGGCGCGCCACGGGTCTGCGCCGCGCCCTGCACCGAAGACGCGCATTGCCCCTCTGGCTACGATTGCCGTGCCGCGGCCTGGGCGCCGGGAGAGGTCCGCTATCGCTGCATGCCGACCATCGGAGAAGCACAGATCCGCTGCGAAACCTCGAGTCCCTCGATGTTCGGCGGCAACCCGGCCCCTGGTCCGTTGGCCAAGGCCAAAGCCGACGGCACCTTCCGGATCGAGTCGCGCCTGGGCGACCTCGCCGTCGCCTGCTTCTTCGGCTACGTGCCGAAGGACGGCGGCCCCTTCGTCCGCCTCGCCATGGGCCTGCGCCGCGCGATCTCGGTCTACCCCGGCGCGACCACGAAGAACGTCAAGATCGCGCTCGACACGCCGATGACCCGGCGGATGACGGTCGAGCTGCAGAAGCTGCCGATGGGCCCGGACACGATCGGCATGGAGCGGGCCCTGACCAGCGCGTTGGACCTCGACCCGGAGGGCTATATCCACGTCAGCGAGCTGCGCACCACCGCCATCACCGATCGGCTGACGCTGACCGGCCAGCCGCACTTCAGCGGCGAGAAGGCTTCGATCCCGTGGACCTTCTACGGCTCGCTGGCGCCGCTCTCGGGCGGCTCACCGGTGGCGGTCGCGATCCGCGAGAAGCTGCTCCCGACCGACGCCGATCGCCTGGTGCGCTGGCCGGCGGGCGTCGCCAAGCCGGGCTTCGCGGAAGCGTTCGCGCCGCACGTACAAGACGCCGCATCCGACGGCCTGCAGACCGTCGCAGTGGGTCCGGGTGGGTATATCGCGGTCTGGTCCGGCGCCAGCATGACGCAGCAGCAGAGCCCGACCGGGCGCGACCTCTTCGCCGTCTGGCTGGATCCGCTCGGCAGTGGCGTTGGCTTCGCCGGTGGCGCCGCCGGCACGATCCTCGTCCGCGACCCGGTCACCGGCTGGGGCCCGGCCGTCTCGCCGATCCCGGCGCCGATGGTCGGACAGGCACCCGACGTCGATCGCGTGCTGGCGATCGGCGGCAACAAGCCCACCGACGTGTGGGTCCTCGACGCCGGCAACCGCATCTGGCGTGGCGGCGCCGCGGGTTTCGCGCAGGTGAAGTCGCCGCTCGGCGTGCCGGCGCCGGACGATTGGAGCTGGCCGCCGAAGCCGACCAGCACCCGCCTGCGCGACCTGCAGGTGATGCCGGACGGGACCGTGGTGGTCGTCGGCGACAGCGGCTATGTCGCCCGCGCTGCGCCCTCGGCGCCCGGCGCGGCGGTCATCTGGGAGTCGCTGTTCAACGCGCGCAACGAGACGCTGCACGGCGCCTGGGGCAGCAGCGGCGACGATTTCTGGGTGGTCGGCGACCGCGGCGCGCTCGGCCGCTTCAGCAAGGGCGCCGTGACCTGGGCCAACGCTGGGACCGAAGAGGCGCTCTTCGCGGTCGCTGGCGGCCCGGACGGTGTGCACGCCGTCGGCGGTGGTGGGGTCTGGGTCCGCGTCGGCCTCGACGGCGCCGTGCAGACGAACCAACCCGAAGACGTCGCGCTCGACCTGCGCGCGGTGGCGCCCGCGATCGCGGTCGGCCAGGGCGACGGCTGGCTCGCCCTGGGGCAGCCGATCCTGCGCATGGGTCCGTACCTCGAGCTTCCCTACTTCACCGCGCCGCTGTGGGGCGACGCGCTGGGCAAGGTCGTGGAGTGGAGCACGGCCGGCGGCCAGACCCCGACCTTGAATATGTTGCGAATCGCGAGCTATGACTACACGACGCGGTGGGAGATCTTCCTCCGCGGCGCGGTGCAGAAGGTCGACCTGCCGGACTTCCAGGCGCTCGGCGGATTCAACCCGGTTCCGCCGGGGAAATTGCGCCTGCGCTTGTGGCGGATCTACGCCCCCGGGCTGGAGATCGACCACTTCAACCACAAAGAGCTGAGTGTGTGGAAATGGGTCTCCTACGCCTTCAACACGATCCTGGTGAACCTGCCGCAATCGGTGGGTCCGCTGCCGGACGGCTTGCCGCCGGCGGCCATCCCCTCGACGCCGAGCCCTGCCCCACCCGGGCTGCCCGACGCTCCGTGAGCTCGCTGTCGAGCCACCGCGTCGCAGCGATTCTGCTCGGTTGCAGCATCACGCTGGCGATCCCGGTCGGAGCCGAGCCGCCTCCCGAACCCGATGGCGGCGAGGTCGATTGGCGCGGCCTCGAACGGATGGACGAGACCGGCAAGACGATCCGCAAGGACAAGCCGGAGGCGTCGCCGGTCGAGCGCTTGGTGCAGAACGCGCCCTACCGGGTACAGGTCGCGACCAGCGACGCGACCTCGATCCGGATCACCGACGCCTACACCCTCGAGCGGTCGCGCATCTACGCGGGCGACAACGTGCACGGCTACGCCTTCTCGGGCGACGGCGCCTGGCTCTACGCGGTGGTCGCCGCCAAGGCCACGGGCAAGGCCCATGTCGTCGAGGTGCTGGCGATCGAGGTGCAGACGGCGCAGCAGCGGCGCCTCGGCCGGATCACGCTGGCGAGCGGGGAGTCGCTGGTCCACGTCGAGGGCGGCGGCGACGAATCGGAGCTGCGGGTGATCGTCAGCTTCGGCGTCGGCAAGGGCAGCGAGGCGAGCACCGGCTGCGCGCGTTGGAGCAAGGTCCGCCGGCTGCGGCTGCGGCAGAAGAACGGCGCCGAGCCGCGGCAGGAGACGCTCGAGCAGCCGCTGCAGCTGCGCGACGGCCTGCGGCGCAAATCGGTCTCGCCGAATACCCGGATTCGCCTGGAGTTGGGCAGCGGGCTTATCGCCCATGGCCGCTTCGGCAGCACCGAACAGCTGCGCCTGGACCGCGACCCGGTGCCGAAACACGCCGTGGGGCTGGCCTGGATGCGCGACAGCAAGGGCGTCTTCGTCGGCGTGCGACGCTCGGCCCAGGGCGCCTGTGACGAGCGCCTCGGTGGCCGCTTCTACCGCCAGCCGGAGGGGCGCGGTCGCGGCTGGGACGCCTGGGACGTGCCCTCGGACGTCCGTCTGGTGCGCGGGGATCTACAGGGAGCCGGTCCGGATTGGGCACCGGACGGCATGCGGATGGTCGGCGTGCAAGACGGCAAGATCGTCCTGGTCGAGCCCGCCCCGCGCTTCCGCGGCAAGGTCGCCGTCATCGCCGGCAGCAGCGCGCATTGGCCGCAGATCCGGCCGGGGGTGCGCAGCCTCGCGGTCGGCGCAGGCGCGCTACGGCACACCGAGATCCTGCTCGAGCAGGGCGACCTCGAAGGCGCGGCCGAGCGGCTCGAGCGCGACGGCCCCAGCGGTCCTGCGGCCGAACGCAAGCGGCTCGCCGCGCGGCTGGAGAAGCTGCGCGCGGTTCGGGCCCGCCGCGCGCCGGAATTCGGCGTGGCCGATTGCGCCCTGAGCAGCCGTCCCTGCGCCGCCGCGCCTGCGCCGCCGAGCAAGGACGAAGCGCCCGCCGACAAGGCCGAAACGGGCAACGCCGCACCCGCTGCGGTTGACCCTGCCAGGGCAGCGGAGTAGACACGCCCGGACACGATCGGGTCGCCGACCGCGACCCGTTGCAGATGAACCTGCAGACGAAATGGAGTCGCCGATGAGCAGCCTGAAGCGTCGTATGGCAGAGCGGATCCCCTCTTGGCAGGCGCGCGTGCGCACCCTGGCCAAGGAGCACGGTGACGTCGCCCTCGGCACCAACACCATCGGCGCCGCGATGGGCGGCATGCGCGGGCTCAAGGCGTTGGTCTGCGATACCAGCTACCTCGACCCGATGGAGGGCATCCGCTTCCGCGGCTACACCATCCCGCAGGTCCGCGAGAAGCTGCCGAAGCCGGGCGCAGGCCTCGAGGCCTACCCGACCGGGTTGTTCTGGCTGCTGCTGACCGGCGAGTTGCCGACCGAAGCCGAGGTCGCCGAGCTCGAGGCCGATCTGCGCGCCCGCTCCGCCGTGCCGCAATACGTCTTCGACACGCTGCGCGCGCTGCCGGTGACGATGCACCCGATGACGCAGTTCTCGATCGCGATTGCCGCCATGCAGCCGCTCTCGCGCTTCGCCCGCGAATACTCGGCGGGGACGCTCGGCAAGGGCGATTATTGGGAGCCGACGCTCGACGACGCGCTCGACCTCATCGCGCGCCTGCCGGTGGTCGCGGCCTACATCTACCGCCGCGTCTTCAAGGACGATATCCACGTCGCCGCGGATCCGAACCTCGATTGGGGCGCCAACTTCGCCCACATGATGGGTGTCAGCGACGCCGGCTATCAGGACCTGATGCGGCTCTACCTGCTGCTGCACATCGACCACGAGGGCGGCAACGTCAGCGCGCACGCCAGCCACGTCGTCGGCTCGGCGCTCTCGGACGTCTACCTCTCGGTCGCCGCCGGCATCAACGGCCTCGCCGGCCCGCTGCACGGCCTCGCCAACCAGGAGTGCCTGAAGTGGATCAACGAGGTCATGGCGCACTTCGGTGGCGCGCCGACCGCCGAGCAGGTCGAGCAATACGCGTGGGATACGCTCAACAGCGGCCGCGTCATCCCGGGCTTCGGCCACGCCGTGTTGCGCAACACCGACCCGCGCTACACCGCCCAACGTGAGTACTCGCTCAAGCAGGGCATGGGCGAGCACCCGGTCGTGCAGACGGTCCACCGCCTCTTCGACGTGATCCCGGGCGTGCTCAAGGAGCACGGCAAGGCGAAGAGCCCGTGGCCGAACGTCGACGCCCACTCCGGCGCGCTGCAGGTCTACTACGGCGTCACCGAGGCCGACTTCTACACCGTGCTCTTCGGCGTCTCCCGCGCGATGGGTATCGCCTCGCAGCTGGTCTGGTCCCGCGCGATGGGCATGCCGCTCGAGCGGCCGAAGTCGGTGACGGTGAAGATGCTCGAGACCGCAGCCGGCATCGAGTAGCGCGAGAGAGAGCCGCGGCGCTACAGGCCCATCGCCCCGCCTTCCCCGCGCGGGTCGCTGACCGCCTCGAGTCGACGTCGGCCGCCGCCCTCGGTCTTCACCGAAACGGCTTGCACGTTACACCCGGCCCGTGCCAAGCACGCCCGTCACCCGAAGCCCCGACGACACGGGACGTGAACGTCGACCGCTCGACCTGCCAAGGGAGCGGCGGCGCTACAGCCCCATTGCACCGCCTTCCCCACGCGGGTCGCTGACCGCCTCGAGTCGACGTCGGCCGCCGCCCTCGGTCTTCACCGAAACGGCTTGCACGTTACACCACGCCCGCTTCACAACCACCTTGTGCCCCATCGCCTCCAACGTCCGCTGCCAGATCGGCGCGCCATCCGGCTCGATCCACGCCTCGTCCGGGAACGCCTGGTGGTGCAGCCGCGGCGCCGCCACGGCCTGCTCCAGCGGCTGCTGCAGGTCGAGCGCTCGCCAGGCGACCAGCAGGACGGTGGTCGGGATGCGCGTCCCACCCGGCGAGCCGACGACGAGGCGAACGCCCGCCTTGTCGGAAGCAATGACCGGCGTCATCGAGCTGACCGGGCGCGCGCCGGGGCGGAACAGGTTGGCCTCGCTGCCGGCCAAGCCGAATGCGTTGCTGGTATCGCGGTCGAAGGCGAAATCGTCGAGCTCGTTGTTGAGCCAGACACCGCTGGTCGCGCCGACGATGCCGGCACCGAAGAGCAGGTTCACGGTGTGGGTCGAGCTCACCGCCATCCCGTCTGCGTCGACAATGCTGACGTGGCTGGTGTTGTCGTGCCGTTCGGCGCGCAGTTCGCCCTTGCCGGAGGGCGTTGCGCGCTCGCCGGAGAAGAGGCTGCGCAGGCGCTTGCGGGCCTTCTTCGGGTAGACGTCGTCGAGGGTCCGCGCCGGCTTGCCAGGATCACCCGAAAAGCCCAGGCGGAGGTGGAAGGAATCGCGCATCGCCTCGAGCAACGCGTGCGCCTCGATCGGCCCTGGTTGCTGGCCGGTGGGCAGCGGCTTCTCGCCGGTCAAACGCTTGTGGTGACCGCGCGCGGCGGCGAGGAAGATCGGCAACATCTCGGCCATGGCGAGGAATTGCGCGCCGCCGGCCGATGGCTGCGGCATGGTCAGCACCTTGGTACCGAATGCCTCGCCACGCAGCGGCTCGACCTCCCGAACCGCGTACTCCTTCAGGTCGGAGGCGCGCAGCTTGCCGCCCTTGCGCTGCACGGTGGCGACGATATCTGCAGCGACGGCGCCGGCGTAGAAGCCCTCCGGGCCTTTCTCCGCGATCGCCCGCATCGTCGCGCCGAGCGCCGGCTGCCGCAGGACCTCGCCCGCTTTCAGCCGCACACCACCCGGCGCGAGGATCGCGTGGGCGCTGGGGTCGAGCTTGTCCCAGACCCAATCCGCCGCCTCGACCAGCTGCGTGCCGATCGCAAAGCCGCGCTCGGCAGCCTCGATCGCCGGCTCGCAGAGCTCGGCCCACGGACGCTTGCCGTAGCGTTGGTGCAGGGCCCAGAGCCCGGCGACGGTGCCGGGAACGCCGACCGCCAGACCGTGGCGCTGGCTGCGCTGCGCGACCGGCTTGCCGTCGTCGCCGAGGTAGTCCTCGCGCTTGCCGGCCGCGGGCGCGGCTTCGCGGAAATCCCACGCGGTCGCCTTGCCGTCCGGGGTGCGGACGATGGCGAAGCCGCCGCCTCCGATGCCGGTGGATTGCGGCGTGACGACGCTGAGGACCAGCGTCGCCGAGACCAGCGCGTCGACCGCCGTGCCGCCGGCGTGGATCGCCCGCATCGCGGCGCGAGTGGCGAGCGGATGGGCGGTGGCAGCGGCAGTACGGCCACTCTCGGCGCGCTGCGGCAACGCGAAGGTGCGCAGCGGCGGTCCCGGCGGCGCCTTCGCCGGCTCGGCAGTGGTCGTGGTCGCCGCAGCGGGCGCGTCAGCGGAGGGCACTGCGGCCGACGGGGCGCCTCGCGCGTCTTGCGGCACAGCGGCTTGCGGCGGGGCTTGCGCCGGGGTCGTCGTCGCACGCTGCGGGCTCTTGCCGCACGCGCCGAGGCAGAGCGACGAGGCGAGCAGCAACGCGAGCACCAGGGTGAAGTCGGAACGCATCAGAACCTCCATTGGCCGAGCATGGCCGCGCAGGGCGCGGTCGGCAACCGCGACCGGAGCCGGGCGGCCTTGCATTTCGCGATCGGGTCCCTAGGCTGCCGGCGAGATGCAACGACCCCCGTCACGAGCCAGATTCGAGGCCATCGCCAAGGAGACGTGGCTGCTCGACACCGGCCGCCGCGCCAGCGACGCGCTGGCAGCTGCAGGCGTCGCCAGCGTCCTGATCAAGGGCTGTGCCCTGGCCGGTTGGTTGCACCGGCCGGGAGCGCGGCCGATGGCGGACTGCGATGTCCTGGTCGCGCGGCGTGACCGCGACCGCGCGGCGCGTGCTTTGCGAGACGCTGGCTACCTCCGTGTGCCGCGGCCGCACAGCCCGACGGGGATGCGCTGGCATCCGACCCTCGACTTCAGTGCACCGAATGGCGCGTTGTTGGACCTCCATGTCGGCGTCGGGGCTTGGCCGCGCTTCCAGGTCGACGTCGCCGGCATCCTCGCGCGATCGGTTCCGGCCGAGGCCGTCGGGGGGACGGCGCGACGGCCATGCCTCGCCGATCTGATCTGGCTGCACTCGCTCGATGTCGCAAAGGACGACGGCCGTTGCAAGCCCACAGCGGACCTCGATCTGCGGGCGCTTGCGGCGGCAGCGTCGCATCGCGACTGGCAGCACGCCGCGGAGTGTGCGCACGTCGCGGGCTGCGCGGCGACGCTGTGGACACGTCTGCTGACGCTCGACGAGGCCGCGCCTGCAGTCGCAGAGGTGGCGATGCTGCTGCGACCGTCGACGCCACGACGCTGGGCAATCGAAGCACTGGCGACGACGCCACGCACTGGTGCGTTGGGCCGCCTCGCCGCCGGTTGGGCACATACCGACAGCACCGCGCGCTATGGCGCGGCGGCCACCTTCTTTGCGGCGCGTTCGCTGCTCGACTACGCGCTACGCGCCGCGGACCGGTAGACCTGACGCAGCGCATCGAGCATCGGTCCCTCTCGGTAGCGCGCCACGTAGCGTGAGCGTGCAGCGGCGCCGCGTTCGGCGCGCAGCGCGGGATCGAGCAAGAGCGTGCGCAGCGCGTTGGCGAGCGGCGCCGGCGCGGCAGCGGGAACGAGCGTACCCACGCCGGCGATGGCCTCACCGACGGCGCCGACGTCGCTGGCGACGATCGGCAAGCCCGCGCGCATCGCCTCCAAGATGGCGATCGGCAGGCCTTCTGCGTGCGTGGCGAGGACGAAGACGGCCGACTCGGCGAGAACCTCGGCCACGGACGGGTCGTCGCCACGGAGACGGACGCGGTCGTGCAGCCCGAGTGCGGTGAGGTGGCGGCGCGTTCGCTCGAGCTCGGGTCCCCCCCCGAACCAATCGAGCTGCCATGGCAACGCGCGCATCGCATCGAGCGCTTGAACCAATGTCGTCGCGTCTTTCTGCGGATAGTGGCGCGCGACCGTGACGAGGCGGGGCCCCACCGCGTCCGGCCGTGACTGCGCCGCGCAATCGGCGATCCCGATCGGGACGTGCACGAGCCTGCCGGGAGCGACGCGGCTGTCGCGGGCGACGCGCAGATCGTGGTCCGACAAGCAGACGACGCGATCGCTCGCAGCCATGCCAATGCGGAACGCCGCAGCAACCGCCGGCCGCGCCGCTGGCGAGAACGGTGGGGTCAGGAGTGCCACCCAGCCGTGCGCAGTCGCGATGGTCGGCACACCGAGGCTGCGTGCCGCGGCCCCGGCGTAGAAGATCGCTTTGGTGGAGTGGGCGTGGACGACGTCGGGCCGAAACGCGCGGATGGCGCTCCGGAGCGCCCAGATCGCCCGCAGATCCGCTACCGGCGCGACCGGGCGCAGCAGCGCGGGCACCGCTTGAACCTCCACCCCCGGCGCGCCGCGCAGTGGCGACGCGGCGCCCGCCCCACCGTGCAAGACCAAGACCTGGTCGCCCTGGGCGGCGAACGCCCGCGCGAGCGCGGCGACGTGCGCCTGGGCGCCACCCAGATCGTCGAAGTGGGTGATGGCGAGGGCGATCCGCATCGGTCGGTGCAACTTCACTGGGCCGGAGCACCGGCACCGGCGCGAATGGCGACGACCAGGATGGGCAGAACGACCAGGCCGAGGCCGAGGGCCGGGTCGAGGACGCCACGCTGGATGGCCCACGCGGCGGGCACGGCGAGCAACGCATTCACCGCGGCAGCACCGAGGCTGATGCGCAGATGAGAGACGCCGGCTCGCAGCCAACGGTGGTAGCCGTGTTCGAGGTGCGCCTGCAGGATCGGTGCGCGCCGCAGCGTGCGACGCAGCAGCGTCCATGCCGGGTCGACGCAGATCACCGAGAAGAGCGCGAGCGCCGCGGCGGGGTGCAATGCGCCGCGGAGGACCGGCTCGAGAGCGGCGGCGACACAGGCACTGCCGAGCATCAAGGAGCCGACGTCTCCGAGGAAGAGGCGCGCCTTCGGAACGTTGAACGGCAAGAACCCGAGCAGCGCCGCGGCGAGCAGCCATTGACGGACCTGCCAGGCGTGCAGCCACGGCGACGCAGCCGATTCCGGCCGGACCAGGATGAGCAAGCCTCCGGTGATGGCCAGCACCTGCAGCGGCACCAGGCCGTCCGCTCCGTCGACGAAATTGAACGCGTTGATCACGAAGAGCCCGACCAGCGCGACAACGACCAGCGAGGCCGCCGACCACGACGGGTCATCCGGCATCCCGAATGCCGCCGCCACACAGACAATCGCGACCTGGGCAGCGAGCCGCGACCAGGCCGGCAGCGGACGGATGTCGTCAGCCAAGCCGAGGCCGGCGAAGCCGAGGACAGCGAGCATTGGCGCGTTCTCGGCTGCAGTCGGCCCAGTGGCGTGCATCGCGACGGACCCGACCGCCCACGCCAAGGCGACCGCGAGCCCGCCTCCACGAGGGGTCGGGCGGGCGTGCAACCGGCGCCCCCCGGGCACATCGACGACACCGAAACGCCAAGCCAAGCGACGCACGATCTCGGCGAGCACGACCGCTGCGACGGCGGTGGTCGCGAGCGGTCCTGCGAGCGAGGCCGCGAGGTCGATGGGCTGCTGGCTCAAGCTCGCTCCCTGTTGCCGAATGGCCTCCTGCCCGCCGGCGGCGAACGGAAACTAGAGAGGCCCCTGGAAAAACGCAACGCGACCGAGCGCCCTTGCTTCGCGCGGGACAACGCAGATACAAGCCTCCGCGATGGGGGTACGCGGATCCAGCAAAGCCGAGGCGGGCCGCGGTCACGGGCCGCTGGGGTCGCCGTTGGTCGCGCTTGCCGTGCTGCTCTTGCTGCCGACCCTTCTGGCGTGCAGCACCCCGGCCCATGCCGCAAGCCCACTTCCGGACGCCGCGACGCTGAACCACGGGCTCGAGATCTACCTCACGCAATGCTCGGGGTGTCACAGGTCGATCGGGCCGACCGTTCGCGAACTCGTAGCGTTCGGCATCGCCCGTGAGCCCCTCGAGCGCGCATGGCAAACCACGGGCAAGCGCGGGCCTCTACCCGACTGGTGGTCGCCGTACCACGATTTCGCGAGCCCACTGCGCCATGCCAGCCAGAGGCAGTCGCTGCGCAGACGTGGCATGATGACCTGGCAGAAGAATTCGTTGCCAGCTTTCGAGCGGACCATCGAAGCGGGCCACCCGCTCCCGGACAAGGCCGCGTGGCCGCGAGGCGACGACCTCGTCGCGCTACGTGCCATGCTGAGGCAGGCAAACGTCGAAGTCAGCGAGGTACGCGCCCTCCTGCGCTGGTTCGCCGCCGCTGGGCTGCTCCTTGTGGCTGCGACGCTCGCTGCGGCCGGCGCATCGCCACGCGCGCTGCTGCAGCTCGTCCGCTCCGGTCCCGGACTCGCGGGGGTGCTGCTGGCCACGCTCGCGATCGCGCTCTTCCACGTCCAGCTGCGGCCCGCTCCCTTCGACGTTCTCGCGCTGCTGATCGCGGCGTTTGCCCTCGTGTCTGGCGCAATTCCAAGACGCGCATGGCTGGGGTTCGGGCTGTGGTGCGCCTGGGTGGCCGCCAGCGGCGTGGCGCTGGTCGAGGCAATCCCGCGGCCGGAGGACCCGACGTTCTGGAGCTACTTGGCAGCGGAACTCGAGCTCCCTCTGCTCGCCATTGCGTTGGTCGGGCTGCGGCGACGCGGCGTGCTCTCGGCTGGCGGGCTGCGCACGACGCTGGCCATCGGCGTGCTGCTCGAAAGCGCGATGCTCTGCGGGATGCTGGCGTCTGGCAACGAAAGCCCTGTCTTCAACCTCCATCCGTCGCTCTCGAGGCTGCCACGCATCGTCGGAGCGTTCCGAGATCCCAATATCTTCGGCGGCACGCATGCGGTGGTGTTCGGCGTACTCCTCGACGGCATCCTCCGTCGACACACGACCGCAGCCCGCGGCGTCGCCCCTGCTGGGACCGACTCCGTCGCCGCTGTTGTCGCGATGCGACTGGAGATGGGTGCCGCTCTGCTGGCGGTGGTGTGGGCCTTCGCGTCCGGCTCCCGCGCCGCGCAAGTCGGACTCGTCGGAGCGTCGGTCGTTCATGCGATCGCCCTGGTCCGTGCGCCGACCGCCTCCCGTCGTTTCCGCGTCGTCGGTCAAGCGCTCGGAGTGGCGACATTCGCCGCACTCGTCGTGTGGCTGGCCGCCGCGGACCTCAACGCGGTCTTTCGCCGCGCGGACTTCGGACGCATCGAACTGTTGCGCCGGGGCCTGCAAAGCATCGACCCCGTTTCGATGCTCTTTGGTCACGGCCTGCTCTCGGCAGAGCGCGCGGCTGGCTGGATCGCGCCGCACTCGTCGGTGGTGCGGCTCTTCAGTGAGCACGGACTGCTCCGCTGGGTGCTGCTGGCGTGGACACTGCACCGCACCGCGGGCGGGACCCTGCGCGGCGGTCGGCTGGTCGGCGTCGGCGCCGGTCTGCTGGTGCCGCTCGTGTTGGTCGACGTCGCACATTGGCGAGTCCTCGCCCTGCTGCCCTGTCTCGCGCTGGATCCAGCCCCTGCCGACGGCCGGCCGTTCCCGGCTGCGTGGCCGGACCGGCGCGCGCTCGTGCAGAACCTCCTACCGCCGGTGATTGCCGGGGCGCTTGCGCTCGCGGCGGCAGCTCCGATCCTTGCGGCAGACGTGCTGAAGACGGATCAGCGCATCGAGGTGCTGGCCGGCCGCTGCGGCGAACCGCCGATCTCCCCCCGCGGCTGGGCTGGAATCCTGCCCGACTTTCGCAACCATCAGCGGTGGGCAGAGGTATTCGAGGATGCGCTGCGCCGCGCCGATCCTCCGATCCCGTTCATGCGAACGGACGGCCACGGACGGAAGTTCGCCCACGGGCGCATCTTTCGCTTCGAGTTGCCGCTCCCGGATCGACCTGAGGCACTCGCGGCGACGCACGCGCTGGGTTGCGTCCTGACGCGCTGGCGCGATCCAGGTCCTTGCCCCAGACCGGAGTCCGACGAGGCGGCCTTCGAGGCGGCGAGGACCGCACTCCGCCGTGGAAAGGTATGCGTCTGGCGAGAACAGGTCTTGCCGGGCGACACGCTGCCGCGGCGGCGCGCTGCCGGGCTGCTGGGCGTATTCGTCTTCGGCTTGGCGCTGGCCGCTGCGCATGGCGGCCGGCGCACCCGAAGGACCGATAACGCATCTTCTTGACGCGCCGCGTCGCGCCGGTTGAAAGCCGGCCGTCGTCTGGATAGCTTACGCGCCCCGGCCGGAACGAAGGCCGCGGCACAACCCATGCAAGCCGGAGGCTCACGATGTCCGAAGCACAGCAGCTCGCCGCCGCAGGTGGCGCCTTCCTCCTCGAGCCCGCCGGCAGCCGGCCCATCTTCGCGCCGGAAGATTTCGACGAGGAGCAGCGCTCCATCGCAAAGGAGGCGCAGCGCTTCATCGACAAGGAGATCGTGCCGCGCGAGCGCCGCCTCGAGTCGAAAGAGGGCAAGGCCGCCAAGGAGATGGTCGACGTCCTCCGCAAGGCCTGCGAGCTCGGCTTCTGTTTGGTCGAGGTTCCCGAGGCCTACGGCGGCCTCGGCTCCGACAAGCGCACCGCCCTGCTGCTGTGCGAGAAGCTCGGCGCCAACGGTGACTTCTCCGTGACCTACGGCGCCCACTCCGGCATCGGCCTCGCGCCCCTGCTGCTCTTCGGCGACGCCGCGCAGAAGAAGAAATTCGCCGAGAAGATCGGCACCGGCGAGTTCGTCAGCTGCTACGCGCTCTCGGAGCCGGGCTCGGGCAGTGACGCCCTGGCCGCGCGCACCACCGCAGTGCTCAGCGAGGACGGCACCCACTACGTCTTCAACGGCACCAAGCAGTGGATCACCAACGCTGCCTGGATGGACGTCGGCATCGTCTTCGCCAAGGTCGACGGCGACAAATTCACCGCCTTCATCGTCGAGCGCGATACGCCCGGCTTCACCCACGGCAACGAGGAGCACAAGCTCGGCCTGCGCGGCAGCTCGACCTGCCAGCTGATCTTCGACAACGCGAAGATCCCGGTCGAGAACGTCCTCGGCGAAGTCGGCAAGGGCCACCACGTCGCGTTCAACACGCTCAACCTGGGCCGCTTCAAGCTCGGCGCCAGCGTAATCGGCGGCGCCAAGCGCGTGCTCGCCGAGTCGCTCGCCTACGCCAAGGACCGGCAGCAATTCCGCACCCGCGTGGTCGACTTCGGCGCCATCGGCGAGATGGTCGCCGACTCGGTGGTGCAGATCTATCTGGGTGAGGCGCTGAACTACCGCATCGCCGGCATGGTCGACGCCCGCATGGAGGGCAAGGACCACGACGATCCGAAGGCGCTGATGGCGGCCGTCGAGGAATACGTGATCGAGGCCTCGATCTCGAAGGTCTACAGCTCCGAAGCGCTCGACCGGATCATCGACCGCGGCTTCCAATGGCACGGCGGCTACGGCTTCACCGAGGACTATATCGTCGAGAAGTTCTACCGCGACGCCCGCGTCAACCGCATCTTCGAGGGCACCAACGAGATCAACCGCCTGTTGGTCCCGGGGACGCTGGTCAAGCGCATCATGACCGGCCGCCTCTCGGTGGACGAGGCCATGGCCAACCTCGAGGGCGCGCTGCGCAAGGGCGCGATCGCGCCGATGCCGGCGGACCAGGGCCTCGATCGCGCGAAATGGGCGCTCGAGCGGCTGAAGTGGATCGCGATGACGGTCTTCCAGGCCGCGACGACGCGCTACGGCCTCTCGCTCGACAAGGAGCAGGAGTCGCTGGTCACGCTGGCCAACCTGATCATCGACGCCTTCGCGGTCGATTCCGGGATCGCGCGCACCGAGCAGCGGATCGCGAGCCACAGCGACAGCGCCGACGGCGTCGCCGCTGCGGTCTGCAAGGTCGCCGCCGCCGAGGCGCTCGACCGCGGCGTGGTCGCCGCGTGGCGCGCGATCGAGTCGATGTTCGAGGGTGACGACCTGAACCCCTGGGCCGAGCGGCTCGGGATGCTCTCGGCGCACCTGCCGCTGAATATCGTCGCGCTGAAGCGGGCGATCGCCGCGCCGACCATCGACGCCGGCCGCTACGCCCTCTCCGACTACTAGCCTTTCGGTACGAAGGCCCGCAGCTCGGGGTGCTCGCCACGCGCGAGCGCCTCGAGCTCGGGCTGATCGAAGCGCACCGCGACTGCGCCGGCGTCGCCGCGGGCGCGGAAGGCGTCGACCATCGCGTCGAGATCGCCGTCCTGCGGCAGGCCCAACGAGGCCGCGATCCAGGCGCGCAAGGCCGATGCGTCGACGCCCCGCTCCGCCAGTGTCCGCACGTGCAGGCTGCGGTTGCGCTTGGCCAGCCGGCGATCGTCGTCACCGTAGACCAAGGGGACGTGAATCCAGCGCGGCGTCCGCGACCGAGGCACCAGTGCCGTCGCGTGCTCGGCCAACGCGGCGTGCAGCAAGACCTGCTGGCCGGTCACTTCGAGCAAATCGTCGCCGCGGACCACCTCGGTGACGCCCATCTCGGCGTCGTCGACGCAGACCGCGAGCATATAGGCTGGCGTGCCGTCCTTGCGGCGGACCACGAAGTCGCCGAACTCCGCCGCGACGTCGCCGCTGCACCGCCCCTGCCTGGCGTCCTCGAAGACGACCTCACCGCGTGCGGCCTTCATCCGCAGCGCGACGCCGATCGCCAGCGTGCCGCGTCGACTCGCCTGCGCCGCCTCCCAGCGGACGGCGGCGGCGACGTCCGGGAAGCGGCCGCGACAGGTGCCCGGGTAGCGCGTCGCCTTGTCCTCGGCGTGGGGGGCGCGCACCGCCGCCTCGATATCCTTGCGGGTGCAGACGCAGGGGTAGCAGAGCCCGACCGCGACCAGGCGCTCGAGCACGGCGCGATGCAGCTCGGCCCGCGCGCTCTGCAGCACGAAACCAGGCAGGCCGGCGAACTCCGGGCCGTAATCGCCCGGCATGACGCGACCTGCGGCGTGCTCTTCGACCGGATCCCAATCGAGCCCGAGCCAGCGCAGGTCGGCGAGCACCGAGGCGACGTGCTCCGACTCCCCCGGCAGCAGGTCTTCGATCCGCAGCAGCACGCGACCTCCCTGCGCACGCGCAGAGAGCCAAGCCCAGACCAGGCTTCGCGCGTTGCCGACGTGCAGGACTCCGGTCGGGCTCGGCGCCAGCCGCCCGACGACCGGCCGCGCCTGACTAATGGCAGCCTTGCGTTCGGCTGGAGGTATTCTTGCTGCAAGCGATGCCGGAGCAGCTGTTGATCCAGTTCTTTGCCCCGCCGCACGACGGAGCCCCACCGTCCCAGCCGTTGTCGGTGCTGCAGATCCACAGCGCGCCCGAGCACTTGCCGCTGCCGGAATACTGGCCGTCGTTCTTGCCGTTGCAGTTGTAATCCCACGAGCCACCGGCCATCGCCGAGGTGAACCACTTCGACTGGCCGGGGTAGGCGTCCTTCACGTTGTCGTTGCAATCGCCCGACTTGCTGACGAGATCCGAACTCAGCGCCTTGCACGAGCAAACGACCACCGCGCCGGCGCCGAAGCCGTCCTTGTCGCCGTCGTTGTAGTATTTCGTGCAGCCCTGGGCGTTGACCTCGTCGACCGCGTCGTTGCAGTTCTCGTCGACCTTGCCGTCGCAGATCTCCTTCGCGTCCGGGTTGATCTTGCCGTCGTTGTCGTTGCAGTCCGCGGCCTTGTTCGCGCTGGCGGGGACGGTGAAGAAGCCGTCGGCCTTGCATAGGCACTTCTTCTGCTTCTTCGCCGAGAAGCCGTCCTTGTCGAAGTCGAACCAATAGTCCTTGCAGCCCTCGGCGTTCTCCTCGTCGGTGTCGCCGCTGCAGTCGTCGTCGACGCCGTTGCAGGACTCCTTGTTGCCCGGGAAGACCTTGCCGTCGAAGGGCGCGCAATCCTTGTCGTCGAGGACCTTGTCGTTGTCGTCGTCGTCGTCGCAGGCGTCGCCCTTGCCGTCTTTGTCGTTGTCCTTCTGCTCCGGGTTCGCGAGGCCAGGGCAGTTGTCCTTGTCGTCCGCGACCTTGTCGTTGTCGTCGTCGTCGTCGCAGGCGTCGCCGGTGCCGTCCTTGTCGTTGTCTTTCTGGTCGGCGTTGGCGGCGAGGGGGCAGTTGTCCTTCTCGTCGAGGATTTGGTCGTTGTCGTCGTCTTCGTCGCAGACGTCGCCCTTGCCGTCGTTGTCGCTGTTCTTCTGGTCGGTGTTGGCGAAAAGCGGGCAGTTGTCCTTCTCGTCCGGGACCGTGTCGCCGTCGTCGTCGTCGTCGCAGGCGTCGCCGAGCTTGTCGTCGTCGGTGTCGAGCTGGTCCTTGTTCGAAGTCAGCGTGCAGTTGTCCGCGAGGTCGAGGACGCCGTCGTTGTCGTCATCCTCGTCGCAGACGTCGCCCTGGCCGTCCTTGTCGGTGTTGAGCTGGTCGTTGTTGGCGATCAGCGGGCAGTTGTCGACCAGGTCGGCGTAGGAGTCGTTGTCGTCGTCCTCGTCGCAGAGGTCGCCGAAGCCGTCTTTGTCGTTATCGGCCTGATCCTTGTTGCTGGTCAGGGTGCAGTTGTCCGAGAGGTCGGGAACCTCGTCGTTGTCGTCGTCGGCGTCACAGGCGTCGCCCTGGCCGTCCTTGTCGGTGTCGAGCTGATCCTGGTTCTGCACGGTCGGGCAGTTGTCGGCTGCGTCCGCGAGCCCGTCACCGTCGTCATCGTCGTCGCAGGCGTCGCCCTTGCCGTCGTTGTCGGTGTCGAGCTGGTCGGCGTTGGCGACCAGGGTGCAGTTGTCGGCGAGGTCGGCCACCGTATCGCCGTCGTCGTCGTCGTCACAAGCGTCGCCGAGGCCGTCGACGTCGGTGTCGTCCTGGCCCGGGTTCTGCACCAACGTGCAGTTGTCGGCGAGGTCGGCGACGGTGTCGTTGTCGTCGTCGGGATCGACGCAATCGGCGCTGCCATCCTTGTCGCTATCGTCGAAGCTCTCGTCGGTCTCGCCGTCGCAGTCGTCGTCCTTGCCGTTGCAGCTCTCGCCCTTGGGCTCGGCCGCGTTGCAGCCGATCTTGCCCTCGCTGCAGGTCTCGGTGCCCTTGCAGACACCGAACTCGTTCTGCTTGGTGCAGGCATCCTCCGGCACAGCCTCGTCGGTCGAGCCGTCGCAATCGTCGTCGGCGCCGTTGCACATCTCGGCGGTGGGCGGGGTGCCGCCGCAGGCAGAGAGCACGCCCTCGACGCAGGCGCGCAGGCCGGGGCAGGCGCCGGCAGCGTTGGTGATCAGGCAGGTGGTCTCGGAGCCGAGCGCGTTCGAGAGCGCCGAGCAGGAGCATTTGCCTTCGATCGGCCAGCAGCGCTTGCCCACGTCCGGCAGGTCGGCGCAGGTGTAGCCGCTGCCGCAATCGGCGCTCTCGGCGCAGGGCATCGCGCAGAACGAGCCGGCGCCCTCGGGGAAGGCGACGCACGAGCCACCTTCGCAATCGGCGTCGGCCTTGCACGGGCGGCAGGAGGCGCGGGTCTTGGCGACGCAGGCGTTGGCGGAATCGGCGGTCGGGTCGGCCGGCTTGCACTGCTGGCCCGCCTTGCAGGCGTCGTCCTTCTCACAGCCGTTGGTGCAGACCTTGCCTTCGGCGCCCCAGGCACAGACGCCGCTCTGGCAGTCGTTGTCGGCCGTGCAGGGCTCGCCGTCGGCCTTGCCCGTGGCGGTGGCATCGGTGCTACCACCGGTATCGTCCTTGCCGCCGGCGTCGGCGGTGCCGCTATCGGTGCCGGTATCCGCGACCGTGCCGTCGGTGCCGCCGATCGTGCCGTCGGTGCCGCCGATCGTGCCGTCGGAGCCGGCGCCATCGACCACGCCGCTGTCCGCGCCCGCGACGATCTCGTCCGAGCCGCAGCCGGCTCCCGCCCAAGCGAGCGCGATCAACATCAGCAGGGCCCGTGCCCCGAATCCCGATACCATTCGCATTCTGCAACCTCCGTGCTGGTGCGTGCGCGTCGCGCGGGCGGAGACTAGCAAAGGCCTCGCCCCGCGTCATCGTCATCCGCGACCAGGCGCGCGATCTCTCGCAACTGTTCACGTCTTCGTTGCCGCGCCGCGTCGGCGTCGTCGAAGCGGTCGTCGGTCACGTCTTGCCAATCGTAGGGACAATGCCGGCACGCCGAGCCGCAGCAGAAGCCGCGACGCCGGTGGACGACCTCGGTCATCACCGAGAATCCCGTGACCGGATCGACGTACGTCCGCTCGCCGCGGGCGCAGGCCGCGCGGTGCAGCCGATGCGCCTGCAGCAGCGCAGGGGCGATCTCGGGGCGTGCCGAAGCTGGGTCGTCTGCGCGCATCGGACCGCCGAGTTAGCCTGCGCTGGCGGCAGGATCAAGCGCCGAGCAGCCAAACCCCCGGGATCATCAGGCCGACCGCGACGGCTTCCCGCCAGCCCGGCCGCTCACCGAAGAGCAAGCGACCGAGCAACACCGCCGCGACCATGCCGAAGGCGCGCTTGCCGGCCTCCATCACGCCGACGTGCAGGTGCAGCAGCGCCCCGAGCTGCAGGCCGAGCGCCGCGACGCTGACCACCGTGCCGGAAGCGAAGGTGGGCCAAAGCCGACGCGGCGCGAGCATCGCCTTCGCCTGGCCGCGCGCCACGGTGAAGCCACCGAGCAACACGGCCAAGGCCGCGGTCTGTACGGTGGCGTGCCAAGCGCCGGGGCAGACGGCGAGCGCGGCCTTGTCGCCGACCGAGGTGATCGCCCAGAAGAGCGCGACCAAGCCCATCGCCAAGGTGCCGAGATCCCAGCTGCGGCCGGAGCCACCGCGGCGCAAGGCGAGCAGCACCGCGGCGACGACGACCAACGCGATGCCGACCCAGGCCGTCAGCGGGGGCTGCTCGCCGAGCCAGAACGCGGCGAGCAGCGCCGACCACGCCGGGGTCAGCGAGAGCATCGGCACGGCCCTGCCGAGGTCGGCGCGCGCCAAGGACCAGAAGAAGAGCACCGAGGCGCCGGAATTGGCCGCGAGTACGACGAGGCCGGGGACGAGGTAGGCCGCAGGGTCCGGCAGAACGGCGCCGTCGAGCAGGGCCCAGAGCAGAAAGAGCGGGATCTGCGCAATGGCCAGCGCCACCGTCAGCGGCAGCGGCGCGATCTCGGCGACCAAACGCTTGCGCGCGACGTCGAACGCCGACCAGCAGAGCGCGGCGCCGAGGGTCAGCGCCCAGCCCCACGCCTGCGATCCCGGTTCGATGCCCACCACACCACGACGCTAGCGCGAAGGACGCCGAGCATGGTAGGAGACGGCGCGAATTTGCAGGATCCGGAGGACCTCATGCGATTGCCCACGCCCTTTTCATCCTCACGCCGCGGCGCTCCGGTACGGTTGGCCGCGCTGCTGACCGCCACCTTGTTTGCCACCAGCGTCGGCGGCTGCGGCGGCGATACGGACGACGACAAGAAGACGGATACGGCGGGCGGTGCGGACGCCAGCGGCGCGGACGGAACAGGTGGCGACGCCGGTGCGACGCTGCCAGCCACGGATCCGGCGCCGGATTGCGATCCGCTGCAGCCGACCGTCTGCTCGCTGCCCTGGCCGAGCAGCCGCTTCCTGAAGGACGACGCGGGCACGGATACGGGCAAGCGCCTCGCGCTCGGCAAGACCACGCTGCCGGCGAACTGGATCGGCGTGCACGTGCTGCCGGACCACCTCAACCGCTTCGACGGCTACGGCGTGGGCTCGGGCATCCTCGTCCACTTCCCGAACCTCGACGCCAGCGGCATCCCGGACGAGACCGCGATCGCCGACTCGCAGAAGGCCGACGCCAAGATCGCGCTGCTCGACCTGGGCCCGGTCAAGGCGCCCTTCGCCAAGCCGGTGGCGCTGCCGTGGTGGGCCGAGCTCGACGGCACCGAGGCCAAGCCCGAGAAACAGGGCCTGTTCATCCGCCCGGCGGTGATCTTGGAAGAGGCGCACCGCTACGTGGTCGCCCTGCGCGGCTTGAAGGACACCAGCGGCGCCGAGATCGCGTCGAGCCCCGCCTTCGCCGCGCTGCGTGACGGCAAGGCCGCCGGCACCTTCCTCGAGCCCCGCGTCGCCGGCTTCGACGAGGTCTTCGCCGCCGTCACCGCCGCCGGCTGGAAGCGCGAGGAGCTGGTGCTGGCTTGGGATTTCGTGACCGCGAGCGACAAATCGCTGCACGGCGATCTGCTCGACGTCCGCGACCAGATGATGCAGACGGTCGGCAGCCTCGGCGCCGAGCTGACGATCACCAGCGTCGAGACCTTCACCGAAGAGCAAGACCCGAATATGGCGATGTGGATCAAGGGCGAGTTCACCGTCCCGGAGTTCCGCGAGCCCTTCAAGGTCGTCGAGCGGCTGGGCGACGAGAGCCCGGGTGACGCCACCGGCTACCGCCTGCGTCGCGACGCCAACGGCAAGCCGAAGCACGAGGGCACCCGCAAGGCCGAGTTCTGGGCCGTCGTGCCGCATTCGGCGATGGACGGCACGCCCCACGGCATCGTGCAATACGGCCACGGCCTGCTCGGCAAGGGTGATCAGGTCAAGAGCGGCTACCACCGCAAGGTCGCCAACGATCACAAGCTGATCTACTTCGCCTGCGATTGGACCGGCATGGCCGAGCCCGACGAGGCGGCCGTGCAGTTCATGATCTTCGAGTTCTCCGACTTCTACATGATCCCCGAGGGCCTGCATCAGGGCATGGCCGAGGCGCTGGCGCTCGGCCGCGGCATGCGCGAGCGCTTCACCGAGCTGCCGCAGATCAAGGCGAAGAAGATCCAGATCGACAAGAAGCGCTTCTACTACACGGGCATCAGCCAGGGCGGCATCTACGGCGGCACCTATATGGCGCTGAGCCAGGACGTGACGCGCGGCCACCTCGGCGTGCCCGGGCAGAACTACTCGGTCCTGCTGCACCGTTCGGTCGACTTCAACCCCTTCTTCGCCGCGATGATCGCCGCCTACGGCAACAGCATCGACCGCGGCATCCTGCTGCTCTCGGCGCAGACGCTCTGGGATCCCGTCGACCCGTCGAGCCACTACCGCCACATCGAGAAGGCGCCCTACCCGAACACCCCGGCGCACCAGGTGCTGCTCGCCTCCGCCAAGGGCGATTGGCAGGTCGCGCTGATCACCAACGAGATCACCGCCCGCAGCGACGTCGGCGTCGCACTGATGGAGAACTACGGCAAGGAAGTCGCTGGCGTGACGCCGGTGAAGTACCCGCACAAGGGCTCGGCGCTGGTCAACTACGACTTCGGCAACCCGTGGCCCAAGCCCGGCAACCGCCCCGACGACACCAAGCTCGACGGCCAGCAGTGCGGCCCCGGAGCGATGTGCTTCGCCACCGCGCTCTGCGACCCGAAGGGCACCTACGCGACCTGCACCGTCGAGGATCCGCACAGCAAGCCGCGCCGCCTCGACCACCACAACGAGCAGATGGTCCACTTCCTCGACACGGGCGAGGTCAAGGACGTCTGCGGCGGCGACGCCTGCACGCCGTTCTAGCGGCACAGGACCGACCCTCGGAAGGCTGGCGGTGACGACCACGACACGCGCAGCGCGCCATCCACTCTCGGTGGCGCCGATGATGGATCGCACCGACCGCTTCTACCGCCTCTTCGCCCGGCGGCTGACGCGGCGGACGCTGCTCTACAGCGAGATGATCACCGCCGCGGCGATCGTCCACGGCGACCGCGACCACCTGCTCGGCAAGGACGAGGGCGACAACCCCGTGGTGCTGCAGCTCGGCGGCGACGACCCGACGCTCCTCGCCGAAGCGACCCGGATCGCCGCCGACTACGGCTACGACGAGGTCAACCTGAATTGCGGCTGCCCGTCCGAGCGCGTGCAATCCGGCAGCTTCGGCGTGGTCCTGATGGGCCGTCCGGACCACGTCGCCCGCTGCGTCGAGGCGATGCGGCTGGCGTCGCCCCTGCCGGTCGGGGTGAAGCACCGGATCGGCTTCGACGAGCTCGACCGCTACGAAGATATGCTGGATTTCGTCGATCGGGTCGCCGCAGCGGGCTGCGATAGGTTGACGGTCCACGCCCGCAAGGCCTGGACCCAGGGCCTCTCGCCGCGCGAGAACCGCGAGATCCCGCCGCTGCGGCACGACGACGTATGGCGGCTCAAGCACGAACGACCCGAGCTGCTGATCGAGATCAACGGCGGCATCCGCGACCTCGACGCGACCAGCGCGCACCTGGCGCACGTCGACGGCGTGATGATCGGCCGCGCAGCTTGGGACGATCCCTGGATCCTCGCCGACGCCGACCGTCGCCTCTACGGCGAGGCCGAGAATCCGGCCGCGACGCGGATCGAAGCGGCCCGCGCGATGCTGCCGCACATCGAGCGCCGGCTGACCGCAGGCGACCGCCTGCATCACCTGCTGCGGCCGATGCTCAACCTCTTCCTCGGCCAGCCGGGCGGGCGTCGCTTCCGTCGCATCCTCTCCGAGGGGCACCACCAGCCCGGCGCCGACGCAGGCTTGTTGGAGCGGGCCATCGCCGACGTGGAGGCGATCGGGGCGAATCATCTGTCACCCGGTGCCAGCTTCGGCTAACGTCCGCCGACCCACGCCGAGGCGACTCGCCTCGAGGAGGTGACGATGCGCCCCTGCTCCCGGATTCCGGCGTCGTTCCGCGCGCTCCTGCTGCTCGCGCTGGCAGCCCCCCTCGCCGGTTGCGGCAACGACGCCGACGACGGCGCCAAGGACAGCAGCACCGCCGACGGCAGCGACGCCGCCAACGCCGACGGCAGCGCCGACGCCAACGCCAGCGTCGATCCCGACCCGGACTGCGAAGAGCTCGACCCGCGGCATTGCGCCCTACCCTGGCCTCCGCCGAAATTCCTGGTCCCGGACAGCACCAGCCCGACCGGCCACCGCCTCGCGCTCGGCGCCAAGACGCTGCCGAAGAACGTCGACGGCAAGCACGTCGACCCGACCCGCTGGAACCGCTCCGACGGCTGGGGCGTCGGCTTCACCGTGCTGACGCTGTGGCCCGAGATCGACCTGCAGGGCTTGCCGTCCGAGTCGTCGATCGCGGCCTCACTGGCCGACGACGCCAAGGCCGCGCTGTGGCGGGTCGACGGCGAGAAGATGGAGCGCGTGCCCTATTGGCTCGAGCTCGACGACGACGTCGACGCGAAGACGGCGGAAGAGCGGGTCTTGATGCTGCGGCCGGCGGTGATCCCACACGAGGGCAGCCGCTACATCGTCGCCTTTCGCGGCCTGAAGGATACCAAGGGCACCGTCTTTCCGGCGTCCGAGGCCTTCGCTGCCCTGCGCGACGGCAGCACCGCCGGCTCCTACCTCGCCGCCCGGCAAGCACGGTTCGACGCCGTCTTCGCCAAGATCGAGGCCGCCGGCTGGAAGCGCAGCGAGCTGCAGCTGGCGTGGGAGATCCACACCTCGAGCCACGAATTCCTCCACGGCGACATGCTGGCGGTGCGCGACGCCGCGATGGCCGCCGCCGGGGTGAAGGGACCGAAGCTGACGATCACCAAGCTCGAGGAGCGCAGCAAGGAGCAGGACCCGGCGCTCTGGCTGGCGATCGAGGGCACCTTCGAGGTCCCGAACTTCACCACGCCGCTCGATCTCGGCGACGGCGCGGGCGGCAAGCCGCAGCAGGGCTACGTGCTCAACCGCGACGCGGCGGGCAAGCCGAAGCAGAACGGCACGACGTCGATGCCGTTCTGGCTGCGGGTGCCGCAATCGGCGCGCGACGGCTCGCCGCACGGCCTGCTGCAATACGGCCACGGCCTGCTCGGCACCGGCAGCCAGGTCAAGGCCGGCCACCTCGACCGGGCCGGGCGGGACCACAAGCTGATCAACTTCGCCTGCAACTGGACCGGCATGGCGAACCCGGATTACCAGCCGATCACCGCGATGATCTTCGACTTCAGCAACTTCGCGATGATCCCGGAGCGGCTGCACCAGGGCATGGCGGAATTCCTGCTGCTGGCGCGGGCGATGCGCGAGCAGCTCGCCGAGCTGCCCGAGTTGGCCCAGCGCGGCGTCGCGATCGACAAGACCCGGCAGTTCTACACCGGCGATTCGCAGGGCGGCATCTACGGCACGACCTACGTCGCGCTGAGCCAGGAGGTCACCCGCGCCGTGCTCGGCGTTCCCGGCCAGAACTACTCGATCCTGCTCCGCCGCTCGACCGACTTCATCCCGTATTTCTTCATCATGCGGGCGCGCTACGAGGGCGTCATCGACCGCGCCGTGCTGCTCGCCGGCGGGCAGGTGCTCTGGGACCAGGCCGACCCGGTCAGCTACGCCCGCCACCTCTCGGCGGAGCCCTTCCCGGATACGCCGGCGCACCATGCCATCTTCGCCAGCGCCAAGGGCGATTGGCAGGTGGCGCTGGTGACCAACGAGATCACGGCCCGCAGCGGTCTCGGTGTCGCGCTCGCGCCGCACTACGGCAAGACGGTGGACCTCGTCACGCCGACGCCCTACCCGATCCAGGGCTCGGCGCTGATCAACTGGGATTTCGGCAACCCGTGGCCGGCGCCCGGGCCGAAGCCGCCCTACGACACCGTTGGCGATCCGCACGGCAAGCCCCGCGGCAACCCGAAATACATCGAGCAGATGATGCACTTCTTCGCCACCGGCACGATCGTCGACGTCTGCGACGACGAGCCGTGCCCTGGTGCGTGAGGAGGCACCGTGAGCAGCACACCGAACAGCACCGTGACTGCAGCCGTGAGGCGGTGGGCGGAGGTCGCGGCGGCGGCGCTGCTCACCCTCGCGACGGGCTGCGGCAGCGACGCGCCCGAAGCGGACGTCTGTGACCAGCCGACCAGCTTGTGGACCGTTCGCAGCGACGAAGGTGCCGACGAACGCGGCACGGCGGTGCTCCCGCTCGGCAAGGGCGTCGCCGTCGGCGGCGTCCGACTCGCTGCGGGAAGCGGCGAGGCGTTCGTGCAGCAATTCGGCGTCGACGGCAGCACGGGCACCCGCGCCAAGCTCGGCGAGAGCGCGACCGGTCCCTTGCTGCTGGCCCACGCCGGCGGCGTCGCGGCGACCTACGGCGGCTTCACGATCGTGCTGCTCGACGCAAACCTGAACGAGACCGCTCGGCTGCAACACGGGGCGCAGCTGGGCAGTGGCCAAGCGACCGTCCTCGGCCTCGCAGCTGGGCACGGCGGCTTGGGCCTGACGGGCAGCCTGATCGTCGAGAGCAAGGGCAACAAGGCGCAATACGTCGCCTTCGTCGCGACCGACGGCGCCGGCATCCGGCAGCACGCCGAAACCTTCGCCATCGACGCGCGGTCCGAGGCCCGTGCGCTGCTGGCCGACGGTGAGGGCTGGGTGCTCGCCGGCTGGCGCGAGGCCGTCATCGCCGACGACGGCCGCCAAGGCCTGATCCTGGCTCTGGACGACAAGGGCATCGAGCGCTGGCGGCAGGTCGTCGGCGGCCCGCTCGACGACGAGCTGGAGGCGATCGTGGCGAGCGGCGCCGGCATGCTCGCGGCCGGCACCAGCCGCAGCGGCGGCGCCCAGGGCTTCGGCGGCGCCGACGCATGGCTGCTGCGCCTGGACGCGGAAGGCAACACGCTCTGGCAGCGCTTCCACGGTGGCGAGAGCGAAGACGCGGCCTACGGCTTGATCGCCGATGGCGCGCAGTTCGTCCTGGTCGGCCGACGCCACTCGACCGACCTCGACCCCGGCGGCGCGTGGCTGGCTGGGCTGGACGCAGAGGGCGCGCTGCGCTGGCAGGCGACGCTGGACGGCCATTGGAAAGCCGAGCTCCGCGCGGTCGCGCTCGACGGGAAGCGCCTGCTCGCGGCCGGTTCAAGCCAAGCGGTGAGCGACGATGGAAGCAGCGATCTCTTGCTCCAGCGCGCCGCCGACGACGGCCGGCTGCAGTGCGGGGCGACGCCGTGATCCAGTTGCTGCTGCTCGGCCTGTCGATCTTCGCCGCAGCGGTGCCGATGATCGCGTTCCTGGTGGTGGTCTGGCTGCTCGACCGCTACGAGCGCGAGCCCCCTGCGCTGGTCGCGTCGCTCTTCTTCTACGGCGGCACCGGCGCTGTGATGCTGGCGATGGTATTCTCGACCCTGGTCGGGCTGCCGATCGAATTCGCGTTGCCGGGGAGCGCCGCGCTCGCCGGCCCGGTCCTGGTCGCTCCACTGGTCGAAGAGCCGGCCAAGGCCCTGGGCCTGCTGATCTTGCTCGCCTCGCGGCAAGGTCGACGGCACTACGACGGCCCGGTGGACGGCTTCGTCTACGGCGCGGCGGCCGGCTTCGGCTTCGCCGCGACCGAGAATTTCCTCTACTTCGCCGGGCAGGCGCTCGAGGGTGCCGTTGGCGGCTGGCTGGCGCTGGTGGTGATCCGCACGCTCTGGTCCGGGATGATGCACGGCGTCGCGACCAGCCTCGTCGGCGCCGCCATCGGCGCGTCGCGCTTTCGCCCGCCCGGTATGCGCGCGGTGATCGCCGGCGCGGGACTCGCTGGCGCGATGGTGCTGCACATGAGCTGGAATGCGGCGGCGAGCTTCGACGCGCCGCTGCACGCCGAGGGCTCGCTGATCGGCAGCATGATGCTGCTGCTGCCGCTCGCGTTCTTCGGCCTCTTCGCCATCTATCAGCTCTGCATCCTCGGCGAGGCGGTCGCGATTCGCTGTGGCCTCTCCGCCGAAGTCGAGCGCGGCACCCTCGACCGGGCCCTGGCGCGCTATATCGGCTCGTGGCTGCAACGCGCGACCGGGCGGCCGCCGCGCGCGCTCGCGCACCGCAAGCAGACCGTCGAGGTCGGCGTCCGCCTCGGTTTGCGGCTGACCCAAGCGAGGCAGCTCGGCAGGCGCGCCCCAGAGGCACTGCAAGCGGAGATCGTGGCGTTGCGCGACGAGCTGCGGATCCTCGCCGACGCAGGAGAGAACGAATGACACACGTCGTCCGTCGACCCGCCGGTCCCTTCGTCATCGCCGACGGCGCGGGAGAGTTGCACCAGGTTCCGCTCGGCGAGGACAACCTGGGCTGGCTCGTCGTCTGCCGCGAGACCGGTGAAGCCGCCGCCGTGGACGGCCCCGAGGCGGGGCCCTACCTCGCGCTTTGTGAACGGCTCGGCGTGCGCCTGACGACCATCTGGAATACCCACACCCACGGCGATCACATCGGCTGCAATCGCGATCTGGCGCGGCGCGGGCGCTTGTCGTCGCTGCGCGTCTTTGCCCCCGCCGGTGCGGCGCTCGCCACGCCCGGCTGCACCGATCCGGTGGACGAAGGGGATCGGGCCACAGTGGGTCGCCTGAGCGCCGAAGTCTGGCGCACCGACGGCCACCTCGACGGCCACGTCAGCTTCGTCGTGCCGGGCGCGGTCTTCTGCGGCGATACGATGTTCACCGCGGGCTGTGGCTACCTCTTCGATGGCCCGCCGGCAGCGATGCACCAGAGCCTGCGCCGCCTCGCCTCGCTGCCCGATGCGACGCTGGTCTGCTGCGCGCACGAATATACCTGGAGCAACCTCCGCTTTGCCTGGGTCGTCGACGCCGCCAACCCTGCGCTGGCCGAGCGGATCCGGCGATCCCGCGCGGTCCTGGCCGAGGGCGGCAGCTGTGTCCCCTCGACCATGGCCGAGGAGCGGGCCACCAATCCCTTCCTTCGTGGCATGAGTCCGAGCGTGCGCGCCGGTTTTCAGGCCCATACCGTACGCGCCTTGGGCGAACCGGACGTCGTCGCCTTCACCGAACTTCGCGCGTTGAAGGACGGGGCCACGTGGCGATCCGTCAGCGACGCAGAATTGCCGACGTAACGCCCTTTCGACAGCCTCCCTGGTTCGCCACCGAACTGCCGCCGCGCCGTCTCGTCAGATCGCGATGCGGCGAAGGTGGACGTTGACAAGCTGGTGGCCCGCTCCTACGGTTTTGCTGCGGGTGTCGAAATGGCGTTGCTACGGCGCCGAACCATTAGGGAGTGCTGCCATGCCGGCTGCCAAGAAAACGTCCCGCAGAGGGGCCTCGCGAAGGGGCGGAAGGGGCCGTTCGTCAGGACGCCGAACGATCGCCGAGCCTGCGCAATTCGAGCTGCCCGATCTCTATGACCTCGACGTCGCGAATTGCCTCGACCACATCAGCAAGATCGTGACCCGCGCCATCGGTGAGGTCGCCCGCGAAGTCGACGCGACGCCCGGGCAGCTGCAGGTCGTCGCCGCCGTGGCGCGCAGCCAGTCGGGCCTCACTGCCCGGCAGGTCGCGGACGCCTTGGCGATCCGGCCGGGTTCGCTGACCGGAATGCTCGATCAACTCGAGCAGCGCGGCGCGATCGTGCGCAACCCGGTGCCCGGCGACGCGCGGCAACAGATGATCGTGCTGCAGCCCGGCGCGGCACACCTGGTCGACGCCCTGCGCCACGCCAACCGCCGCATCGGCGCCCTGCTCGCGCCGCTGGGCAAAGACGCGCTCGACAACCTCGGTCACCTCGCGACGACAATCGAGGACGCGCTGCGCGAGGATATCGCCCAGCCGGTGCCGCCCTCGTTGCGTGGCACCTCGCCCGAGCGGGTGAAGCTGCCGATCCGTCGCCCCGAGCTCGAGAAGGAAGCCGAGGCCGCCGAGGCCGCCAAGGCCGCGTCGGAGGCGCATCACGGCAAGGACGATGGCCACGACACTTCGCTGCAGCGCCCCTCGACCGCGCAGGGCTGGGGCCAGGACAACCCCGGTTGGCGCGGCCGCTTCACCATCGCGAGCCGGGTGATCGACGCGGTCGAGTCGGTGCGGCGCCGCCGTGACGACGGCTGACCGCCGGCGCCCCCCTTCGCGATCGGCGGCAGCGGCGGCACTCGCCTTGTTGTTCGCCCTCGCGACGTTGACCGGGGCGCGGCCGTGTGACGCCGACACGCCGACCACGATGGCGGTCGAAAGCGCACCCGAAGCGCCGAAGGCGCCGACGCCGGGCCCACCAAAGTCCGCATTTCGCCGTATGTCGGTCGATCCGCCGCGCTCGTTCCCCTGGGTGCGCGCCGTCCTCGCCGCCGCGTGCGGCTTGACCGCTGTGGGGGCGGACGATCCGTGGGCGCGCGTCGGCTGGCTGACCCTGGGCGGCGGGCTTGGGGCATGGGCGGCCTGGGACGCGACGACCCGCGAGCGACCGAGCCTCGCCGGCGCCACGGGCCGCACCTTCAGCTGGGCCTGGAGCTTCTGAACGGTGCGCCTCGATCGCCTGATCAGCCAGCATTGCGGCATCCCGCGGCGCCAGGTCACCAGCGTGATCCGTGCCGGGCGGGTCCACGTCAACGGCGTGCAGATCCGCGACCCGAGCGTCCACGTCGCGACCAGCGGCGACGAGGTGACGCTCGACGGCGAGCCGGTGCGGCAGCCCCGCGAGCTGGTGCTGATGATGCACAAGCCCCCGGGCGTGATCAGCGCGACGAGCAGCGAGGAGCACGAGACGGTCATCGACCGCGTGCCGGCGGAGTTCCGCCACCCGCGCCTCGCCCCGGCCGGCCGACTCGACAAGGACACCACGGGCCTGCTCCTGCTCTGTACCGACGGCGGCCTGCAGCACCTGGTGACCCACCCGCGCCGCAAGCTGGCCAAGGTCTACCGCGCGAGGCTGCGCGAAGGCCTGCTCGACGCCGACGCCGAGGCGCGCTTCGCCGCGGGGATGACCCTCTCGGACGGGACGCCGTGCCGCCCGGCAGGTCTGGAGCGGCTCGCCGGCGACGAGGTCCGCGTGACCCTGACCGAAGGCCGCTTCCACCAAGTCAAGCGGATGCTGGGCCATTGCGGCGGCCACGTCGTCGCGCTGCATCGCGAAGCGATCGGGCCGCTGCAGCTGGATCCGGCGTTGGCGTTGGGTGGCGTGCGCCCGCTGCGCGACGAGGAGCTCGCGGCGTTGCTCGCGGCGGTCGAGCCACACCGATTTGCGTCCGAGGCGACGCAAAATCCGCCAGAAGCGGAAGAGATGGAGTAGAGCCGCTCGCACCGGAGCGGCCGAGGAGCCGCCCGTGCGATCGAAACACGCCCTCGCCTTGTCACCTCGCAGCGCATCTGCCAAACCCACAGCCGCGCCCCGGTCGCCCCTCGGCCGGCTGCTCGATCTGCTGCCGGGCAGCTCATCACGGAGAAGCGGAGACGTGCTGCAATCCCCTTCCAACGCGGGCCCCGGTCCCGGCAGCGAGAGCGCGGGGATGCACGCGATCCTGCGCGACCGCCTGGGCTTTCCCGGCTTCCGCGCGCACCAGGAAGAGGTCTGCGCCGCCGTCGTCCGCGGCGAAGACGCGCTCTTGGTGATGCCGACCGGTGGCGGCAAATCGCTCTGCTACCAACTCCCCGGCTTGGTCCTCGGCCGCCCGACGCTGGTGATCTCGCCGCTGATCGCGCTGATGGACGATCAGGTCGCCAAGCTGCAGGAGCGCGGGATCGACGCCGAGCGCGTGCACAGCGGTCGCCCGCGGGAAGAGGCCCGCGAGGCGCTGCGCCGATGGCGCGACGGTCGATTGGAATTCCTCTACGTCGCCCCCGAGCGGCTGCGCGTGCCCCGCTTCGCCGAGTGGTTGGAGCGCCATCCGCCCGGCCTGATCGCGGTCGACGAGGCGCATTGTATCTCGCAATGGGGCCACGACTTCCGCCCCGACTACCGGCTGCTCGGCGAGCGCCTGCCGGGGCTGCGCGCGGCCGGAGTGCCGGTGCTGGCGCTGACGGCGACTGCGACCGTGCGTGTGCAGGAGGATATCCTGACCCAGCTCGGCATCCCGCAGGCGCGCCGCTTCATCCGCGGCTTCGCGCGGGAGAACCTCTCGATCGAGGTGGTCGACTGCAACCCGTCCGAGCGGATCGACCGGATCACCACGCTGCTGTCGGCCCCCGAGATGAGACCGGCTGTGGTCTACGGCCTCTCGCGCCGCAACGTCGAGGAGATCGCGACCGCGCTCGCGGATCGCATCGGCGCACGGGTCGCCGCCTACCACGCCGGGATGCCCAACGACGCCCGCGCCGACGTCGCCGAGCGCTTCCAAGCCGGCGCGCTCGAGATCGTGGTCGCGACCGTCGCGTTCGGCATGGGCATCGACAAGGCCGACGTCCGCGCCGTCCTGCACGCGGGGATGCCGGGCACGATCGAGGGTTACTACCAAGAGATCGGCCGCGCCGGCCGCGACGGCAAGCCCTCGCGGGTCATCGCGCTCTCCTCGTGGGCCGACCGGCGGCTGCACGACTTTCTCCGCGACCGATCGTATCCCGAGCTGCGCGACCTCGACCGCCTGCTCCGCTACGTCCCGCCCGGCGGGATCGAGCGTGAGCGCCTGCTCGAGACCTCGCCGATCGACGCCGACGTCGCCGAAGCGGCGCTCGACAAGCTCTGGGTGCATGGCGCCGTGGAGCTCACCGTCGACGACCAGGTGGTGCGCACCAAGCTCGCCGATCAGAACGAGGGCCGAAGCTGGCAGGCGCCGTATGCCCGTCAGCGGTCGTTCCGCGAGGCGCAGCTCGACGAGGTCTTTCGCTATGTCCGCGGCGGCGATTGCCGGATGTCGACGCTGGTCCGCTACTTCGGCGACGAGGCGGCCGCGCGGCGGCCGTGCGGACATTGCGACGTCTGCGCGCCGGAGGAGGCGGTCGGACGCAGCTTTCGCGCGCCAGAGCCGGAGGAGAGGCGTGCGCTGGCGGTCCTGGTCGAAGCCGTGCCGGAGAATCGATGGGTCTCGGTCGGTCGCCTGCACAAGGAGATCGGCGGCGCCGTCGGAGGCCCCTACGGTCGCGAGCGCCGCGCCTTCGAGCTGCTGATCGACGGTCTGGCGGCCAGCGGCGTGGTCGAAGTCCGCGACGCCAGCTTCGAGCGCGAGGGGCAGGTCATCCACTACCGCGAAGCCCAACGCTGTCGTGGCGCATTCGCCCGCGGCGGCCGCTGGATCGAGGCGGTCCGGATCGACGCCGACGCGATGACGAGCGCGACCCAGCCCAAGGGCAGCCGCAGCAAGGCAAAGCGCGCCGCAAAGGGCGGAACAACGGCGCCGAAGGTGGTGGCCCGTACGGCGACCGGCGGCCCGGATCCAAACCTGGTCGAAGAGCTGCGCGCCTGGCGCCTGGCGACGGCGCGCGCCGAGGGCGTCCCGGCTTTCCGCGTGCTGACCAACGCGACCCTCGACGCGCTGGCGACCGCCCTGCCACGCGACCGCGCAGAGCTACTCGCGATCCCGGGCATGGGCCCACGCTCGGTCGAGCGCTACGGCGACGAGCTACTGGCGGAGCTGCAACGGTGATGCGCCTGCTGCCGGACGCGCCGCTCGACGCGCGCACGACGCTGCGCCTGGGTGGGCCCGCGCGCTGGTTGGCCGAGGTCGCGGACGCCGACGACGCGCGCGCCGCCGTCCGCTTCGCCCACCAGAGCGGCCTGCCGTGGGCGATCCTCGGCGGGGGCAGCAATACGATCGCCGCCGACGTCGGCTACGCCGGTGTGCTGCTGCATCCGACCGGGCGGCGGATCGAGGCGACCGAGCGCGCCGACTCCGTCTGGGTCCGCGCCGAATCGGGCTTGCCATGGGACGAGCTGGTCGCCTTCGCCGTACGCCGCGAACTCGCCGGGATCGCCGCGCTCTCCGGGATCCCGGGCCAGGTCGGGGCCGCGCCGGTGCAGAATATCGGCGCCTACGGCGAGCAGCTCGCCGACGTCTTCGTCAGCGCCGACGTCCTCGATTGCGTCACCGGAAAGCTCGAGTGTTGGGACGCCGAACGCGCCGCGTTCGCCTACCGCGACAGCGCCTGGAAGCGGGGCGAAGAGGGTCGATGGTTGATCTTGGCGATCACGCTGAAGCTACAGCCCAGCGCCTTTGCCGCTGCTCGCTACCCGGACCTGCGGCAAGAGCTCCTCGACGGTGGCGCGGATCCCGACCGAGCGCCGCTCGCGGCCCTTCGGCGGGCGGTGCTCACGGTGCGACGGCGCAAGGGCATGGTCTGCGACCCCGAGATCGCCGATAGCCGCTCGGCCGGCTCGTTCTTCGTCAACCCGGAGGTCCCGCTCGACGCTGCCCGCGATGCGGAGTCGCGTCTACGTGCCGCGGGGCGCCTCGGCCCGGACGAGACGATGCCGAGCTGGCCAGCGCCGGCGCTCGCGGACGGCAGCGAACGACGGAAGCTCTCGGCCGCGTTCCTGATCGAGCGCAGCGGCTTTCGCAAGGGCCAAGACGGGCCGAACCCGCGGGTCGGCCTCTCGCGCCGGCACGTGCTGGCGTTGGTCCACCGCGGCGGTGGCAGCGCCGCCGATCTGCTCGCGCTCGCGGACACGATCACCGCACAGGTGGCGCGGCAGACCGGCATTTCATTGCATCGCGAGCCGCGTTTGCTCGGATAGCGTGGGCTCAGGCGGCCTCGGCGGCGGCTGCGGCCGCGGCGAAACGCCGCACGATATCGCCCGCCGGCAGCACCGCGTCGATGCCCTCGACGCTCTGCCCGGCCTGCCAATAGTCCTTGTAGGCGTTGCCCTTCTTCACCGACTGCCGAAGCTGCCAGATCGACTGCACGGCGTAGAAGGTGCGCATCCAATGCTTGCCCTTCGGATGGCGCAGCAAGCGGCGCGCGATGGGCCCGGCCTTGGTGCCGACCTTGTCGATATAGGGCGTGCGGATGACCGCGACCGGCACGCCGGAGAGCTTCTCGGTGAGCACGATATCGGCGGCACGGGCGCGCAGGATCGCGGCCTTGTAGTCGGCGTGAACGGCGCATTCGGCGCTGGCGATGAAGCGCGTGCCGAGCTGCACGCCGGCGTAGCCCATCTGCAACATGTCGACGAAGGCGGCTTCGTCGCCGACGCCACCGGCTCCGACCACCGGCACGCCGAGGTCGGCGAGGCTCTCGTAGAGCACGCGCGGGTCCTGCTGCCCGGCGTGGCCACCCGCCTTGCGGTTGACCGCGATCAGCCCGTCGACGCCGTGGTCGAGGGCGCGGACGGCCCACTTCCGCTCGGTGACGTCGTGGTAGACCACGCCGCCGGCCGCGTGGACCTTCTTCACGACCCAATCCGGCTTGCCCAGCGCGGTGACGAAGAAGCGCACGCCCTCTTCGAGCGCGACGTCCAGCCACTGCCGAGCCCGATCTTCGTAGGCCTTGGCGGATTTCTCGATGATCAGGTTCAGCCCGATCGGGCGGTCGGTGAGCGCGCGCACTTTGCGCAATCCGGTGCGCAGGTCGCGACCGTGGACGAAGGCGAACGACATCGGCTGCACCACGCCGATGCCACCGGCGGCGCTCACCGCGGCGACCAGCTCCGGGTTGGTGCACGGGTACATCGCGCCACAGATCAGCGGCACCTCGATGCCGAGGGCCTTCGTCAGCGCGGTCTCATTCAGCGTCGCCATCCTCTCCTCCATCGGCAGTCGGCAATTGTTGCAGCAGCCACATCGGCAGCGGCGGGAGCTCACCGAGCAGCGCCTGCAGCTGGCGCCGTGCCGCGGCGTTGCCGCGTTGGTGTCGCGTCGCCAGGATCAACTCGTTCTTCAGCGAGTGCTCCCAGCCGACCAATTCGGTGACCCGCACCTTGTAGCCGTGTGCTTCGAGGGCCAGCGCCCGGATCACGTTGGTCAGGTGGGCGCCGAGCTCGCGGCGGTGGATGCCGTGGCGCCAGAGCGGCGCGATCGCGCCGTCCGCGCCGTGCCCCTGCAGCAGCGCCGCAACTTCGGCCTGACAGCACGGGACCACCGCGATCACATCGGCTTGCTGGCGGATGCCGAGCACGATCGCCTCGTCCGTGGCTCTGTCGCAGGCGTGCAGCGCGAGCACCGCGCGCAGCGGATCGTCGGCGAAGCGCGTCCCGGCGTCGGTCGCCAGCGCGGCAACCTCGGCCTGCTCGAAGGCGAGCCGATCCATCCCGAGCGCCGCGGCGCGCTCGCTGGCGCGGGCGCAGAGGTCGGCGCGGCGCTCGACACCGAGCAGACGCCCCCGCCCGGCGGGCCGGAGGAAGGCCTCGTGGACCATGAAGTCGAGGTAGCCGTTGCCGGCGCCGGCGTCGATCCAGAGCGGGTCCTCGTAGCGAGCCAGCAGCTCGTCGAGCGCGGGCCGGAGCAGGCCCATCAGGTGGTTGACCTGCTTGAGCTTGCGCCGGGCGTCGGCGTTCATCTGGCCGTCGCGGGTCAGCAGGTGCAGCGCTTGCAGCAGGGCGATGCTCTGGCCGGGGCCCAGCTCGGCCTCGACCTCTGCCGCGGCGACCGATCGCCGCGCACGCTTGCGTTGCTTTGCTGCATCCATCGTGGTGATCCTGCCGGCTGGCGGGGAGATCCCCCGTCCGCGCCGCCGTTGTGGCAGGAGCGCCGCGCGTGCGCAAGGAGGACGGCTCGACCATGGACGCCCTGCCCCCCCCGGCTCCCGCTCGCTTCGGCCCAGCCCGCGTCGGCCCCGATGCCTACCCCATCGACCGCAGCGCACCGCTCGGAGGCCCCTTCGACGCTGACGACCTCGCCCGCCTGCAGGTGCGGGCGCACCACGTCGAGGTCGGTGAAGAGCTGCGGCTGATCCCGTGGCATGCGCAGGATCTCGATCGACGTGCGCTCGGTGAGGTCGCGCGACGGCAGCGTGCAGGCGACGCGATGGGCGCTGCGGCATTGCTGGAGCTGATCCACTGCGACCCGCGCAGCCACGACCACCAGGCCGACACGGAGCTCGCCGCGGCCCAGGGCGCCGTCGCCGGGCTGCCGATCGCGGCACGGTTGGCGAGCCTCGGCAGCGCAGCATCGAAGGCCGCGGCGTCCCATGCGCATGCGCCGGCAGCCGAGGCCTCTCGGCACAACGCAGCGACCACACCCCGGCGCACGCTGCGGCTGCGCGAGGACGATCTGCGCGCGCCCCCCGCACCGCCCGAGGACCGACCGCCGTTGCTCTGCGGCCGCGCGGTGTGGAACGGCGCCCGGGTCCGCCTCTCCTGGGACGACGACCACGATACGGTGAACGCCAACTGGCTGGTCCCGCCGCCGCGGGCCGATGGCGCGCCGAGCCTGCGCGGACGCTACGAGGCCCTGGCCCACGCGGCGCTGCGCCTGGCGCGGCGGATGCCGACCGTCTTGTGGTTGCCGGGCACGCGCGCGCTGCGCGAAGCACGGCAGGCCCTGGAGCAGGCCGAGGTCGCTGCCGACGCACCGCCCCACCTCGTCCTGGGCGCCGGGATGGAGGCCATCGACGATTGGAACGCGCGCGGGTTGCCGCAGACGGCGGCAGGCCCGGCTGCCGCGCTGGTCGCCGCCGCGCCGCCACCGGACGAGGCGACCCTCGACGGCAGCTTCGCCGCGCTGTGCAGCCAGCTCGGCGACCCGCGCCGGGACCGCGTGGCCCGGCTCCTGATCGGCATCGATCTGCGACCCGACCGGACCCTGGTGGTGCGCGAGATCGCGCGCGCCGACCGGGCCCTGGCAGCGGCCCGCAACCCCATCGTGGCGATCGACGAGCTCACGCGATTCTTCGCCCCGGAGTCAGCATCATGAGCCGAAAGCGGCTGCACCTGCCGCTGCGCACCTTCGCCGGCGAGACCGACAACGCGGTCCGGCCCGAGGCTGTGCGGCACCCGGCGGCAGCTTGGCTGGCCGCCGAGCGTCTCGGCCGCGGTCGAGGCGCCGGGCAGGGCCCGCGCTACTCGGCGATCGCGACCTCGAACTCGAATGGACGCGGCCGCTCGTCGCCGATGCCGAAGCCCTTGTCCAGGCGCAGCGGCCACGCAACGGCAGGCACGTCGGCGAGCTTGTGCTTGCTGCCGATCGCCTCGCGGAATTCGCGCAGTCGGATCGCGAGGTCGGAAGGAGCGATGACAGAGCGCTGCCGCGCGACCTTGCCCGCCGGGAGCAGGACCTTCGCCGCGTCGGCCGGCGTGCGACGCGCGGTCAGCCCGATGCGCAGGCCCTCGCCGGGCAGGAGCGCGACCATCTTGCCGCTCCGATCGACGTCGTTCGACGACGGCGCGAGCTCTTCGAGCGTCTCGACCATCGAAGCCAGCGCCGGCGCCGGAGCGACGAGCAGCGTCTGCGCCGGCCGGGTCTCGATGCGGGGCGCGCTCTCGGCCTTGGCGTCCGCCATCTGCGAGGGGCCGACCGGAGCCGCCTCGACCTCGACGATGGTCACGTCGAGCTCGGCGCACTCGGCGGCGAGCTCGGCCTTCCGCTGCCCGGGCTTGGGCTCGGCGTCGGGCTCGGTTCTCCGATCGCCACGCGGCACGTACCAGCGCCGCGGGAACGTGACTGCGCCGAAGCGCTCGACATCGGAGTACGCGATCGGCGCGCACTCCAAGCACGCGGGCTCCAGGGAGATCAGCCGTTCGCGCACCGCGTCGAATTGCAACGCCACGCTCATCGCCTTGCGGTCGCAGGCCCCGTTGCGCCCGGCGAACCCGGAATTCCAGAGGCGCAGCGTATTCGCCTCGCCCTCGAGGACGACGCGGTACCCGCCTGCGACGCCGGCGCGCCAGATCGCGGGGAGGGCGCCACGTTGGGCTTCCGCGAGGAAGGTCACGAGGATCTGCTCGTGGTGCTGGCACGGCATCGTGACACCCGACGCCAGCGCGCGGCACCGGTCGCCGTCGCGCTCGATGCGAACGCCGGAGGCAGCGTGCTCGAGGACGATCCGGTCGGGCCCGATCTCGGCGACGACCCGGCCAGCCAAGACGCCGCGGCGTACGTCCAACGTCCAACGCGCCGAGCGGAGCGCCAATTGCGCTTCGACCGGCCCCACAGCGTCCACGGCGGCGCCGAGATAGGCACGGATCTCCTCGTCGGACTTGGGCACCTTCACAGCAGGCGCCACGTCCGGCGCGGCCTGACCCACCTCTGGTGCGACGGGGAGCTCGCCCCCTACCGCTGGGCTCGCAGCCTCTGGCGCAGCGACGGGCTCTTGCTCGGCCGCCTCTGGCGCAGGTGCTGGACGCTCCTTCGGTTCGGCCGCGGCAGGCGCGGTCGGCGCGACCGGCGGCGGCGGCGGTGGCGGGGAGCGTGTCGCCCACATCGCGACGGCGGTGACCGCGGCGCTCGCGCCTGCTGCGACCACCAGCTTCCAGGAATTCGATTCCGACGCCATTGTGCCTCCGCGGCTCTTCTTCCTACGTCCCCAGCGCGAGGGTAGGGAGGCGCCGTGCACCGCGCAAGCAGCGACCACATCTCAGCGGCTTGAAGCCGTGCGCGTGGCGCGCTACACCGGCGCCCCTGGCGCGACGAGCGCGCCCAACCGAACCGAGAATTTCGAGAGGTATCCGATGAATCGCACCGTCCGACCGTTGCTGACCGCCGTCGCCCTGGTGGCCCTTGTTGCCGGCTGCGGCAAGTCGTCCGAAAACCCCGCAGCGAGCGCCAACGCCGCCGCGCAGCAGGCCACGGCCGCAGCCGAGAAGGCCGGCGAGAGCGCCGCCAAGGCCGGTGAGGCCGCCGCCAAGGCCGGCGAACTCGCCGCGGTCAAGGCCGGTGAGGCCGCTGCCAAGGCCGGCGAGGCCGCTGCCAAGGCCGGCGAGGCTGCTGCGTTGGCCGCCGGCGCCGCCGCTGCCAAGGCCGGTGAGGCCGCCGCACAGGCTGGCGCCGCCGCCGCCGAGGAGGCCAGTGCCGCCGCCGCCGCCGCCGCCGAGCCCGCCGCCGGCGCGGCCGCCGCCGCCGGTGACGCTGCCTCGGCGCTGATGGACCCGAGCAAGGCCACCGAGACCGCGCCGGAGACCTTCGACGTCGTCTTCGAGACGACCAAGGGCGCGTTCACCCTGCACGTCACCCGCGCCTGGGCGCCCAAGGGTGCCGACCGCCTCTACAACCTGGTCAAGGCCGGCTTCTTCACCGATATCGCGTTTTTCCGCGCGATCGAGGGCTTTATGGTGCAGTTCGGCATCCACGGCGATCCGAAGGTCGCCGCGGCCTGGCGCCCGGCCGAGTTCGGCGACGACCCGGTGACGCAGAGCAACCGCCGCGGCACGCTCTCCTTCGCCACGCGCGGCCCGAATACCCGCACCACGCAGATGTTCATCAACTTCCGCGACAACGGAAACCTCGACGGTATGGGCTTCTCGCCGGTCGGGCAGGTCGACGACGAGGGCATGAAGATCGTCGATAGCCTCTACAAGGGCTACGGCGAGGGCGCCCCGCGCGGCCGCGGCCCGGACCAGACGAAGGTCCAGATGGTCGGCAATACCTACCTCAAGGCCGAGTTCCCGCAGCTCGACTACATCAAGTCCGCTTCGATCAGCGCGAAGTAGCGCGATACCAGCGACGCCAGGCGCGCGCTCGGGCCGAGGAGGAACGCTGCGTCATGCGGCGCCCGCTGAGCAGCTCGAGCGCGCGCTCTGCGTTTGCGGCCACGTCCGGGTTCCGATGCCGCATCGCGGCGATCAGGCGCGGCACGTCGGCGCGCGAGAGCGTGGTCTTGCTGCGCACCCGGACGCCGTGGGCACGGAAGCCGCTGGCCAGCCACGCCTGCTCGGGCTGCTGCCGCGCGCGTTGCCAGAACGCGCGCCACGCCGCGCGCACCTTGTCGGCGCCGCTGGCCGCACCGGGGTCGCCGGTGACGCGCTGGTTGGTCAAGCGCAGCAGCGCCCGGTGGGCCGCTTGCCGCACCGCCTGCCCCTTCCGGCCGAGCGCCTCGAGCAATGCCGGCACCGCCGCGCGATCTCCAGCCTCACCAAGCACCGCGGTGGCCGCGAGCGCCAACTTCTCACCGACCTTGCGACCGACGACGGGCTGCACCACACGGTCCGGATCGATCAGCAAGCCCTGTGCCGCGGCGACGACGGCCACCACCCGCAGCTTGCGTGCCGCGTCGAAGAGGCGCAGCGCCAGCACGTCGTCCTCGGTGCGACCGAGGCCTTGCAGCAGCTCCTGGACGGCCGCCTCGTCGCCGAGCGCGACCAAGCCGGCAAGCGCGGCGCTGCGGACCGCGGCGTCGGCGTCGAGCAACCGCCCGCCGAGTGGGCCCGCGGCATGGGGCGTGCGCAGCGCGCCGAGCAGGCGCGTGGCACGCAAGCGCAGGCCCGGCTGCGGCGCGGCGGCGGCGATCCGGCCGACGTTCTGCACATGGGCGACGAAGCCGGCCTCGTCGCGCGGCGCCCAGCTCCGCTCGGGCCCGCGATCGAGGCAGCCGTGGCGCCGCGCCGCCTCGGAGCAGAAGAGCCGGACGTGGAGGTGGTCGTCGTGCGGCGCCGAATCCGAAGGCTGCCGCAGCACGTCGGCCACCCGCGCGACGACCTCCGCCGGCAGCTTCTCGCGTTCGGCCTCTGCCAGCAGCAGCTTGCGCAGCCAGCGCGCGAAGAATGCCCACTGCACCGGCGGCGCGTCGTCCTCGGTCAGCGCGACGACCAGGCGCAGCGTGCAGCGCACGTCGAGGCGCCGACCGCTGCCGTCGCGGGCCCGCCCGTAGCGGTCGAGGCGGACGAAGTCGTCGGTCGGCGCGGCCTTGCCGTCCGGCCCCAGCAGCATCGGCGCGAGGTCGACGTCGCGGCCGGCCTGGTGGCTGCGGTGCCACGGCGAGGGCCCGCCGCCGCGCAGGCTGATATTGCCGACCCGGAGTTCGGCCCCCTTGCGGCAGCCGTGGACGCGGGCGCCGAGGTGGTCGAGCAGGTCCTGCATCCCGCGCGTGCCCCAGGTCGTATTGCGCGCCGGGATATGCGGCATGAAGGCCCAGCCAGCGGCGCGCCTCGGACGGATCGCGCGGCCATGGAGCAGGCGACCGGCCGAGGTGGCGCCGACGCTGCGCGGCCCAGGCGGCGGCTGCAGCACGCGCTCGGCGTCACCGACGGTGAACGCGGCCGGCAGCGGCACGGGCGGCAGCAGCGGGGTCGACGCAGGCTCGGCAGCGGCCGGTGAGGCGACGCAGAGCGCGATCGTGACCGCGACGAGGGCGCAGCCGGGCGTCGACCGCAGCGCCCCGGCCCGGCTCGGTCCGGAGCGCAGACGGTGTGTTCTCGGGGGGCGGCGCTGCATCGCCGGGACGATAGACCGGCGGCGCGAGGATGCGAGGAATTCGGCGCTCTCAGCCCTCGAGGTCGGGCTGGATCGGCAGCCGCAGGGTGTCCTGCGTCTCGAGCGCAGCGTCGCTGCGGACCAGGAGCAGCCCCTCTTGCGTCGCGCGCGCTTTCTCCAGCGCCCGGCCCGCCCGCCGCAGCAGGTCGGCGGCGCTGATCGCATCCTGCGGCCGCTCGACCACGGCCAGCGTCGCGGTGACCCGGACCTCGTCGCCGGTGGAGGCGTAGAACGTTTCGTTCAGCAGCTCCTCGCGCATCTCGGCGGCGGCCTGAGCGTAGCGGACGAAATCCTCGCCCTCGAGTACGAAGGCGAAGGCGTCACCGCTGGTGCGGCCGAAGATGCCGCCGTCACCGAGGCGGTCTTCGAGCAGGCCACCGATCCAGACCAGCACCTCGTCGCCGATCCGCCGACCGTGGCGCCGGTTGACGTGCTTGAGCAGATCGACGTCGCAGAGCCCGAGCGCGAACTGCCGGGGTTCCTGCTCCAGCCGCGACCCCAGCTGAGCGAGGAAGGCGTCGCGGCTGAGCGTGCCGGTGAGGCGATCGCGCCGATCGGCGTCGGCCAGGCGCAGCGCGGCGAGCTTCTCGGCGGTGATCTCGGTCTGGGTGCCCTCGATGCGCAGGCCGTGGTCGTCGCTGCGGAGCTCACCGGCGGTGCGGACCCAGAGGTAGGTGCGATCGCGATGCTGGATCCGGTGCTCGACCTCGAAGCGGCGTGCGCCGCCCTCGATCACGCCGTCGAGGCTGGCGCGCAGCCGGTCGCGGTCGCTCGGGCCGACGCGGGAGAACCAGCTCTCGGTGTCGTTCTGCACTTCGTCGGCGGTGTAGCCGATCATCGCCTTCCAGGCCGGGTCGAGCCACAGCACGCCGGTGCCGAGATCCCAGCGCCAGCGGCCGAGGCTGCCGCCACGCACGGCGTCGCGGTAGGTGCCGGCGAGCGCGGCGGCGCGGCGGCGCTCGCTGCGCCACAGGGCGATCAGGCGCAGCTGCCGCGACCAACGCTGTGGCGGCTCGTCGAGGCCGAGGACTTCGTCGAAGCCGTCGGCGAGCGCTGCGTCGAGGTCCGGGGCGTCGCCAGCGACGCAGCGCACCACCAGCGCGTCGCTGCCGGCGCGGCCGACCGCGTCGCGGATCTGCTGCGCCGACGACACTTCCCGGCATGCGAGCACCAGATCGGCGTCTTGCGGCCGCATCTGCTCCTGCACCTGGACCTGGGTCTGTGGCAACGCGAGCAGGACGTCGTCCAGCCGGAGGCGCACTGCGTCGTCGTCGCAGTCGACCCAAATCCGCAGCGCCATCGGCGGCGGGGCGTTCATCGTGGCAGCGGTCCCCCGCCGAGCTCGGGCACGAAGCGACCACTCACCGCGTCGAAGCGGAACAGCGCCAAAGCCCGGACCACACCGCCCATCACCGAGAGCACCAGGTGCCCGGCGTCGGGGAAGATCGGCTCGCCACCCGGCGCGGCGGCGCGCGCGTCCTCGGCGGAGAAATAGGCGCCGGCCTCGCAGTGGGTGTGGAAGATGATCTGCAGCGGGTGACCCGCCTCTTCCTCACGGACGATGACCCGCTCGTCGAGCTTGAAGGCGGTCCGCGAGGTCCGCGGGTAGGTCTCCGGATCGATCGCGTGGTAGCGGTCCTGCAGGTTGCGGGTCGGCACCGCGCGCAGGCTGCCGTCGGCGTCGCGGACCACGAAACCACAGGCCTCGTTCGGATAGTCGGCGCTGGCGTGGGCGAGGATCGCGTCGAGCGCGGCGGGCGTGCGCTGCAGCTCGGCGAGCAGCCCGGGCGGCGCAGCGCCGTCGGCCAGATCTGCGACCTCGGCGCCGGATTCGGACGGCGCGCGGACGTGAACCTCGGGGTCGGCGTCGTCGTCGGGCCAGCGCAGGTGCAGCACGGCGGGCAACGGCTCGAGGCCGAGCAGATGGCAGACGAGCAGCCGCGCGGCCAGGGTGCCGAGGCCCGGCGCGTCTTCTGGGCCGGCTTGCGCGCCGTCCTGCGGATCCCCGAGCTCGAGCACCACGGTCGAGACGACGGCGTCGTGACCGGCGCCCTGCTCCCAGCCGTCGTCGTGCTCGGTCAGCAGCAGGTCGACGCTGGCGCCATAGCGTCGGCGCGCGAAGTAGAGGTGCGCAACCGGCGGCCGGGCCAAGCCCGCGGCAGACGGATCGGCCCCGCCGATCCGCTCGACCGCAGGATCGAGGTCTTCCGGGTTGGAATCGGCAAGCGCCGCGTCGGCCAGACAATAGCGGCCGATGCCCGCGCCGACGGCGTAGCGCAGCGCCACGTCCGCCGCCAGCCGCGCCACGTCGCTGCCATCGGTCGCGACGGCGAGGCACCAATCGCCGAGCGCAACCTGCCGCGCAGGTTCGACCCCCTCGACCAGCAGCTGCCGCCCGTAGCGCTCGAGCAGCGCGATCGGATCGCGCGTCGTCACGGCGCGATCAGCAGCCGCCGGCGATCGCCGGGATGATGCTGATCTCGGTCTTGGCGTCGACCGGCGTCGCCATGCCCTCGAGGAAGCGGATATCGTCGTCGCCGGCGTACACGTTGATGAAGCGACGAACCTTGCCGTTGTCGTCGCAGATCTTCGCCCACATCCCGGGGTGCGCGGCGTCGAGCGCGCGGAGCGCCTCACCGACGTTGCTGCCCTCGACCTCGACGACGTCCTTGTTCGCGGTGAACTTGCGCAGCGGGGTCGGGATCTTGATGCGAATCGACATGCTCTTCCTCCAGCGCCCGGCGGCTGGGCCGGGGAGGGCTGATATGCGGCCTTCCGCCCTGCTTTGCAAGCCGGGGAGCAGACAAGCCCGCGACGGCCAGCGGCTATTCCCCCGGGCCGCCGCGGCAGCTGCAGTCCTGCGCCACGTCCACGGCGATTCGGTCGTAGCGACCAGCGTCGAGACGAACGAGCGCGGAACGCGCCGGCTCGGCCCGACCGTGCAACGCACGCCAGAGCGCGCGGGCGGCGCGGGCGCCGACCTCGCCGACGACCGGCCCGATCACCCCAGCGATGCGACAGCTGGCGACCGACTCGGGCGGCGGTGGCGCCTCGAAGAGGCAGCGGTAGCAGGCCGTCTGCGGGCCGACGACGAAATGCTGCCCGCGCCGGCCGATCGCCGCCGCGATACAGGCCAGCCGGGCGCCGGCGTCACGGCCAGCGGTATCGGTGCGGGCCGCGATGACCGCGTCGCTGACGTGGAATTTCATCGCCGCGTCGTCGGTGCCCTCGAAGCCGGCGTCGTAGCCCCGCAGCGCGCTGCGGACCGAATCTGCGTCCATCTGCGCCTGGAGGGTCTGGACCCGCAGCGTGGGGAACCGCCGCTGCAGGGCTTCGGCCAGCGCCTGCGCCTTCGGCCGGCCGAGGTCGGCCTCGCGGTAGAGCACCTGTCGATGCAGGTTCGAGCGCTCGACGTGGTCGGGGTCGACCAGGAGCAGCTCGGAGGCGCCGGCAGCGGCGAGCGTCCACGCGGCGGGGACGCCGAGGCCGCCACAGCCGAAGATCGCGATCTTCACGGCATCCACGCCAGCGGGTTGCGGGCGCGGAGGCGGTCGGCCTCGGCGTGACCGGGCAAGCTCGCGCGCGCCGCTGCGACGCCGTGTCGCAGCGCCTCGGCGTCGGGCAGGGTGAAGCTCGCCTCGAGGTAGCGCGCCAAGGCGTCGGCGGTATCGACGAGGCGCGGCACGGGCTCGGCGCCGTCGACCAGGGCGGCGACGTCCCAGAGCTCGATGCGGAGCGGCCGCCCCTGCTCTTTGGCGACCATGGCGAGCGGCGCGTAGCGCGCGGCGATCTGCGAGAAGGCGCGGTTGCGCGAGGCGAGCCGGCCGATGGCGGCGGCGTCGTCGAAGGCGATGATCGGATCCTCTGGCTCGCCCGCACGGCCAGCGAGGACCACCGGCGGCATCGTCGCCCGCTGCGCCCGCAGGTCGACGCGCTCGGCGACCCGCCCGGTGCGCCCGAAGGCGAGCAGATCGAGCAGCCACGCGACCCGCGCGTCGCCGGTGTGGCGGGCGTCGAGGGCTTCGGGCGGCGCTTCGGGCTTGCGCTCGACGACCTTCGGTCCGACCTCCGCCTCGCCCCGCCGCATCTTGCGCTCGGCGCCACTGAGCGCGTTGCCGATCTTGCGCGGCCGGCTCGGCCGAGCGCCGACCTTGCCCTGCGGGCGCTTGCCCCCCCTGCCCTTGCGTCCTTCGGCCACGCGCTGCCTCCATCGCCGCACCGAACGCGGCAGGCGCCGAAGGTGCCGAGCCGGCGGGTCGGAAGCAAGTCGGCGCCTTGCCTCCGACCTCGGCGACCTGCGACGCTGTGCAGCGGCGCGCACGCGCGGAGGTCTGGTGCAGGAACGAACGGCCGAACGATGGATGCGCAAGCGCAGGCCCGAGCACACGCCGGTGACCTCCCGTTCGCTGGTCTTGTTCCGCCTCGGCGAGCTCTGCAACAACCGCTGCCCGATGTGCAGCAACAGCGGCGATCCGGAGATCTGGCAGCTGCGCCGAGAGACGCTGCTCGCCCGCGCCGACCACCTCGTCCGCCAGGGCTTCCGCCGCGTCATCGTCACCGGCGGCGAGCCGACGATCCATCCGGCGTTCTGGGACGTCGCGGCCAAGCTGCAGAGCCTGGGCATCCCCTGGGACATCAACACCCACGGGCGTTCGTTCGCCGATCGCGACGTCGCCGAGCGCGCCGCGGCGCTGGGCCTCGATCGCGCGATCGTCAGCTTCCACAGCCATCGCGAGGCGGCGAGCTGCGTGATCTCGGGCATCTCGGCGCAAGGCTTCGGACAAACACTGGCCGGCATCGACCACCTGCGCGAGGTCGGCGCGCGGTTGATGCTCAACCTCGTGCTGAACCGGCAGAACCTCGACCACGTCGGCGAATGGGTCGACTTCTGCGCCGACCGATGGGGCGACGACGTCACGCTGAAAGTCTGCTTCCCCTACCACGGCGGCAAGGGCGGGCGCTGGGAAGGCATCGAGCTGCGCTACGACGAGGTCCGCGCCGTCATCGCCGACGCCCGCAGCCGTGCCGAGCAGCGCGGCCTCGCCATCTGCTGGGAAGCGCTGCCGCATTGCGTCCACGGCGACGCCGAGGCCGACGACCTCTCGCGCAGCGGCTTCGGCGAGAGCCACTACCTCGACGACAAAGACGGCGTGACCGTCTACAGCATGGCCGCGATCGAGGCGGCGTTGCACGTCTATCCCGAGCGCTGCCGGAGTTGCGCCGCGTTCCGCCGCTGTCCGGGGATCGAAGAGGCCTACCTGCGCGCCTACGGTCCGGACGAGCTGCGCCCGTTCTGAGCGCTCATCCGCCGCGTCGGATCCGATCGAGGTCGCGCCGCGCCACCCGGCCGATCCACCACGCGATACCGATGGTGAACAGCACACCAGCCACGCGGAGCGCCGTCATCCCGGGTGATTCGGGCGGCGCGTCCAGGGCGACGACCTTCCGCTGCGTGGCCAACAAGGCGCCGAACGCGGCGTAGACCGAGGTCCACGGGATGCCGCCGAGGATCGACGCCAGGGCGAAGACCCGGACCCGCAGCCCCGCGATGCCGGCCAAATAGGCGAGCAGCGCGTAGGGCGCGACGGGCGAGAGGCGCAATCCGAGGGCGATGCGGAAGCCGCGGGTCGCGATGCTCTGTCGCAGCGCCGCCAGCATCGGATTCCCCGCCACCATGCGGCCGACCCAATCGCCGAGCAGGCGTCGCGCCAGGAGGATGTTGATGGCGCCGCCGAGCGCCGCACCGAGGACCGTCAGGCCGGTGCCGAGCGCGGTGCCCCAGACATAGCCGGGGATGATCGCGAGGATGCCGGAGGGGACGAAGAGCGGCGTCGAGAGCGCCACGCCAGCCACCACCACGGCCATCCCCGCAGGCCCCGCGTCGTGCAGCCAGCGCGCGATCTCGGTCGGCCCGCCGGCCGGCTTCAGCGCCAGGAAGAGCGCCCCGGCGCCGAACAAGGCGACGCCGATGGCCACCAGGCGAAACAAGCCGGGCGCGCAGCCGGCGGAGCAACCGACGTTCGAGGAGGCGCTGCCACCGCCACTGCGGCTGCGGCGCGGCCCGGAGTCGATGGTGCGGCCGTCGGGATCGAAGGTCCGGCCGCTGGGTGGGCCACCGAGGTGCGGCCGGCTCGGCGGCAGGATCTCGGCCTGCTGTGGCGCCTCGGCGCCCGGATCCTCGGGATCGATCGGCGCCACGAGCTACCGAACCGGGCGCAACGGCAAGCCGACCGCGGCGCGCACACGCTCGAGCACCGGCTCTGCGACGGCGCGGGCCTGCAGCGCGCCGCGCTGCAAGATCGCCTCGAGGCCGTCGCGATCGGCCAGCAGGGCCTCGTAGCGCTCGCGCATCGGGCCGAAGGTCCGCTCGGCGACGGCGAGCAGCTCGAGCTTGGCGTGGCCGTAGCCGAAGTTGCCGCCACGGTATTTGGCGGCCAGCGCTTCGACCTCGGCCTCGGTCGCCAGCAGGCGATACATCGCGAAGACGTTGCAGGTCGTCGGATCCTTGGGCTCTTCCAGCGGCGTGCTATCGGTGACGATCTGCATGATCCTTTTTTTCATCTGCTTCGGCGAGGCGAAGACGGGCACGTAGTTGTCGTACGATTTGCTCATCTTGCGGCCATCGAGCCCAGGCACGACGGCGGCCCGCTCGGCGACGATCGGCTCGGGCCGCTTGAGCCCCTTGCCGTCCCAACGATCGTCGTCGTCGTAGCCGATCGAGCCGAGGAATTGCTGGTTGAAATAGCCGACCATGTCGCGGGTCATCTCGAGGTGCTGGACCTGATCCTTGCCCACCGGCACCGCGTCGGCGTCGTAGAGCAGGATGTCCGCCGCCATCAGCACCGGGTACGAGACCACGCCGAAGTTGACCTCGCGCTCGTTGGCGCGGGCGTCCTTGAAGGCGTGCGCGCGCTCGACCAAGCCATAGCCGGTGACGCAGCCGAGCAGCCAGGCCAGCTCGCAGACCTCCGGCACGTCGCTCTGCCGCCACAGCACGCAGCTCTCCGGATCGAGGCCGGCAGCGATCAGCGTCGCGGCGACCTGGTAGCTGTCGGCGCGCAGGGCCTCGGCGTCGCGGACGGTGGTCAGGGCGTGGAAGTCGGCGATGAAATAGAAGCTCTCGTAGCTCTTCGAGAGCGCGACCGCCGGCTGGATCATGCCGAAATAGTTGCCCCAATGCGGCGAGCCGGTGGGCTTGATGCCCGAGAGGGCGCGGAGCTTGGTCATGTCGGGATCCTTCTGCGAGCGGGCGGGCGCTATTGCGCGGCTTCGACCTTCAGCTCGACCCAGGGGATATAGTCCAGCCGCGACTTGTCGTAGTCCTCGCCGGCGCCGGTGACGGTGACGCGGACGCCGAAGAGCACGACCGACTCGTCCTGGTCGAGGATGCGGCTGGTGCGCTCTTCGCCCTTGCGGATCTCGATCTCGGCCGAACCCTCGCGGATGACCCGGCCGTCGTCGAGCTCGCGCTTGGTCCAGGTCGCCTTGATCAGCGAGACGACGACCTGCACGCCATCGACGGCGATCGGCGTGTCCTTGAGCTGGAAGACCTCGCCGGCGGCGGCGTGCGGGCCGCTGTGGTCGCGGTAGGCATCGGGGGCCGCGGGCGCCTGCTTCTTCGGTGGCGGCGGCGGCGGCGGCGCGTCCTTGACCTGCGGGTTGCCGCAACCGGCGGCGATCACGGCGAGGCCGGCGATCAGGAACGCGGGGCGATGGGGACGGGCGATTCGGGGCAGGACGCGGCGCATGTGGGGCTCCCGGGCGAAGGTCGGCGGCGGACCCGACGACCTGCGCAGCGTCCTAGCACGAGCCAGCAGATCGGCTCAATCGCGGGGCCAATCCCGGGCTCAGCTGCGCAGGCCGCGGAACGCCTGCCCGGCCCGGCCGAGCCACTCACCGATGCCCTCGAGGGTGCCTTCGACGCGCTTCGGCGTCCGCAACGAGACGAGCAAGCGCAGCAGCGCCTGGGCGACCTCGGTCAGCCGCAGCAGCGTCCGCATGCGGTCGACGTCGTAGCCGATGTGCTCGCCGCGGGAGGCGGCGACCTCGGCCTCGTCGATGGCCCCCTCGAGCGCCACCCGGGCCGACTCGATCAGCATCCACTCCCGGCTGCGCAGGACCTTGGCGATCGTCGGCCAGACGTCGAGCCGAGCCTGCCACGGCGCGTTGCGGCCTTCGCCGACGACCTCGACCAGGCCCCACTCCTCGAGATCGTGCACCGCGCCGCTGATCCCGGCGCGCGAGAGGCCGAAGGTGCGTCCGATCTCGGCCTGGGACATCGGCGCGCCACGCAGCGCCAAGAGGGCCCAGACGCGGCCATGGACGGCCTTGAAGCCCCACCACTCGATGAAGGCGCCGATCGCGTCGCAGACCTCGAGCACGCGGGCCTGCACGACGGGGTTCGGGGCTGGCTGCTCGCTGTCGCTCATGCTCGTCGCCCCCCTTGGATCGTTGCGCCTGTTCACGCCGCCTTGAACAACTCCGAAACAAACGCTACCATCCGGGCGTTGCAGGGTCCATAGGGCGGCCACGTTCGCTGCCGGACCGGGCGAGACACGATGTTCACGACGGAGCAAACGCACTCGGAGCAAACGAAGGCAGTCGGTCCGGGCGTGGCAGGGCGGTGGATCGCTGCCCTGCGCCCCAAGACCCTGCCTGCCGCGTTCGGCCCGGTCGCGCTCGGCGTCGCGCTGGCGGCGGCGGAGGGTGCGGTCGAGCCGCTGATCGCGACGCTCTGCGCCGCCGGCGCGCTGCTCCTGCAGATCGCCAGCAACCTCGCCAACGACGCATTCGACACCCTGAAGGGCGCTGACGGCCCGGACCGCCTTGGCCCGACCCGCGCGGCGGCGGCGGGGTGGCTGACGCCGCGTCAGTTGCTGCTGGCGACGGCGCTGACGATCGCGGCAGCGCTCGGCGTCGGCGCGGTGCTGATCCTGCGCGGCGGTTGGCCGATCGCGCTGATCGGGCTCTCTGGCGCGGCGGCTGCGGTGCTCTATACCGGCGGGCCGCGACCGCTCGGCTACCTCGGCCTCGGCGACGCCCTGGTCTTCCTCTACTTCGGCCTCTGTGCGGTGGGCGGCACCGTCTGGGTCCACGGCGTCGAGCCGACCGCCGCGACCTGGCTGGTGGCGAGCGGCGCCGGGGCGCTGGCCACCGCGATCCTGGTGGTGAACAACCTGCGTGACCGGGCCAGCGACGCCCGCGCCGGCAAGCGGACGCTCGCGGTTCGTCTCGGCGCCCGCACGACGCGGCTGCAGCACAGCGTGCTCTGTGGCGTCGCCTTCGCCGTCTCTCCGCTGGCGTGGCTGCTCGGCCTCGGCGACGCGCATTGGATGCTGGCGTGGCTGGCGGCGCCGCTGGGCATCGCGACCACCGCGGCCGTCTGGCGGACGGACGGCGCCGCGTTGAACCCCCTGCTCGGTCGGACGGCCCAGCTCGGCCTGCTCTGGTCGCTGCTGCTCGCGGTCGGGATCGTCTGGGGCGGGAGCGGCCAATGAGGATCGTCGACGCCGCGGTTCGGCCGATACGCCTGTGCGCCTGCGGGACGGCGCCGGCGCGGCGGGCGTTTCTCCTCGACGTGTGGGACGACGCGGGCCACAGCGCGTTCGGTGAGGCCGCGCCGCTGCCCGGCTACGGCGGCGGCGACGTGCATGCGATCGCCACGGCGCTGCAGCGTGCCGCAGCGCAGATCGGCGAGGCCGGCGTGTCGCTCGAGCCCTGCCTCGTCGCGGGTCCGGCTGCCGCCTGGCAGGCACCGCGTGTCGATCGCGCCGCGCTGGCCGGCTGCGTCCGGCAGCTGCTCGGCGACGCCCCGCCGGCGGCGCGCTTCGCCTTGGAGCAGGCCATCGTCGCGACCCTGGCGCAGCGCCTCGGCGTCGGCATGGCGACCCTGCTCGGCGGATCCGATGGCGCGACGCTGGTCGTGCACGAGCTCGGCGGCGGCACATCTGCGTCGGCGCACGTGAAGTTCAAGGTCCAGGCTGGCGGCGTCGACACGGCGCTGCAGGCCGCCGGCGCAGCGCTGGACGCCGGCGCCGAGGGCGTCCTGCTCGACGCCAACGGCAGCCTGGACGACGCGGAGGCCGCGCTGCTGCTCGACGGCCTCGCCGGCTTGGCGCGGAGTGGACGCCACATCACGGTCGAGGAGCCGATCGCCCAGCCGGATCCGACCCGCCTCGCGGCGCTGCATCGCCCGGGGGTGACGATCGCGCTGGACGAGCAGGTTCGAGACGTCGACGCGCTGCACCGCTGGCTGGCGGCGACGAGCGTCGGTGCGGTCGTGGTCAAGCCGACCTGCAGCGGCCTGCTCGGCGCACTCGAACTGATCGACGCCGCGTCGGCTGCCGGGCTGCGGGTCCACGTCACCAGCACCTTCGAGGGACCGATCGCGGCGCGCGGCGTCGCTGCTGTGGCCCGCTGCGTGCCACAGGCGGCGCGCGGCAGCGTCGGCCTCGGCGCAGCGGCGGTGGCGCAGGTCGAGGCGGAGAGCGCGGCCACGCCGACGCCGCGCACCGAGCGGGTGCCAGCGCCGATCACTACGCTCGCGGCGCTCGGGACCGAGCGCCCGGCGCTGGTGCTGGCCGGCGAGACGTTGACCGTCGGCACGCTGCGGCGCCGGATCGCCGTCGCAGAACGCGCCATCCGCGTCGCCGGGATGCTGCCGGGCGATCGCCTCGCCCTGCCCTGCCGCGACGACCTCGACGCGGTGGCGACGCTGCACGCCGCGATCGCGCTCGGCATCGAGGTCGCGCTGTTGCCGCCCGACGCGGCGCCAGCACAAGCGCGACGGCTCGACGCGGCGCTGCAGGCTGACGTCCACGCCGACGCCCTGCCCTGCGCCGACGCCATCGAAGAGGCTGTGACGCCCGGTCCAGCGCCGCTGGTCGCGCTGGGTCGGCCGTGGGTCCGGCTGACGAGTTCGGGGACAACGGGCGCGCCGCACGTCGTCGCGCTGACGGGCCGGCAGCTGGTCTGGAACGCGCTGGCGACCGCGACCCGGCTGGGCCTCGGCCCGGCCGACCGCTGGCTCTCGCCGTTGCCGTGGCACCACGTCGGCGGGCTGGCGGTGCTGCTGCGCTGCGCCCTGGTCGGTGCTGTCGCCGAGCGTTGTGCGCCCGACGTTGCGGCGATCGAAGCAGGTGCCCGGCGGGGCGCCACCCACCTCTCGCTGACCCCGGCGATGCTGCAGAGCTGGCTCGATCATCGTGCAGACATCCGCGCGGCGCCGCTGCCGTTGTTGCGCGCCGTGCTGGTCGGTGGCGCGGCGTGTCCGCCCGCGTTGGTGCAGCGCGCGCTCGAGGCCGGGCTGCCGCTGGCGCGGACCTACGGCGCCAGCGAGGCGGCCAGCGGCATCTGCACGACCCTGGCGGGCGCTGCGTGGCCCGACGGCGCGGACGGCAGCGAGCCCTTGCCGCCGCTCCTCGGCGTCGACCTGCAGACGACGGCCGATCGGGCGCTGCGCGCGACCGGTCCCTCGCTCCCCGGCGGGCGCTGGCAGAGCCGTGACGCCGCGACGCTCGAGCCCGGCGGGATGTGCGCGCTGGGCCGGCTCGACGACGTGATCGTCAGCGGCGGCGCGAAGGTCGATCCCCGCGCGGTGGAGGCGTTGCTGCAGGCCGACCCCGCGGTCGCGGCGGCGCTGGTCACCGGTCGCGACGACGCGCGCTGGGGGCGCCGGCCGATCGCCGCGCTGGTCCCCGCGGCGGGCCGCGATCCGCGCACCGACGGGCCCTCGCTCGACGCGCTGCGGCAGCGCGTGCGGCAGGCGCTGCCGCGCTACGCAGCGCCGGACGCGGTCTATTGGGTCCGCGCCCTGCCGGCCAACCCGGGGGGCATCGGCAAGCCCTCGGGCGAAGCGCTACGGCGCCTGGACCGGCTCTATCGCGCCGGCGAGCAGCAACGCAGCGACGACGCTCTCGGGCAGCGGCCGCTTGCGGAAGCCGGCCCGCTCGACGGCGACGTGGACGTGCACGACCTCGGCGCGCAGCACCTGGTCCTCTTCGCCGAAGATCGCGAAGCCGAAGCGCAGCGAGCTGGCGCCACGGTCGGCGACGCGGACCTCGATCCGCAGCGCGTCGCCAAAGCGCATCGGGGCGCGGTAGCTGGCCTCGGCGTGGACCAGCGGCATCGCCCAATCGGCGCTGTCGAGGATGCCCGGCAGCGGCAGGTTGCCGGCGGCGAGGCAGTCCTCGAAGGCCTGGTGGGCGAATTCGAAGGCGCGGGCGAAGTAGACGATTCCAGCCGGATCACAGTCCTGGAAGCGCACGACGCGGTGATGGACGAAAGCCATGGCGGGGCTCCGTGGCGGCGCGCGGAGCTCGCGCGACAGGAGGGACGATGAGGGAAGCGATGTGGAGCGGCGCTGTCAACGCGACGCCGCGGCAAACGCAGACCGAGGGCCGCAAGGGCGCGGCAACGCGGGGCGGAACGCGCATCCTCGGCCCCCTCGCGGCGAGCAGCCGGGCGGCGGGCCTGGGCAGCCTGGCCGAGCGCTTCGAGACGCTCGCCGCCTGGCTGGACGACGACCTGCAAGCGCTCGAGAGCGCGCTCGGCGAGGCACGGGCGGAGCGCCGCGAGGAGCCCTTCGATACGCTCGCCCGACGCGCCGCGCGCCACCTGCTCGACCAACCGGGCAAGCGGGTGCGTCCGCTCTGCGTGCTGCTGGCGTCGCGGCTCGGCGAGGTCCCGCCGGCCTCGCGTGCAGTGCGCGACCTGGCCGCCGCCGCGGAGCTGGCCCACGCCGCGACGCTGCTGCACGACGACGTCATCGATCTGGGCGACGAGCGGCGAGGCGCCTCGACCGCGCGTGTGCTCTATGGCAACCCGGCGAGCGTGCTCGGCGGCGATCACGTCCTGGTCGACGCCTTGCGCCGCGTCGACCGCGCCGGCGTCCCCGGCGCGATGACCGAGTTGATCGACGTGATCGACCGCATGGTCGCCGCCGAGGCGCTGCAGCTCGAGCGACGCGGCGCCGCCGACCTCTGCGAGCCGGAAGAGGCGCAGATCGCCTGGCGCCGGGTCGCCGACGGCAAGACGGGCGCGCTCTTCGCCTGGGCGCTGCGGGCCGGTGGCCGCGCCGCCAACCTGCCCGACGCGGCGGTCGAGCGCCTCGGCGCCTTCGGTGCGCTACTCGGCGAGGCCTTCCAGCTCGCCGACGACGCCCTCGACCTCGACGGCGACCCGGCGCTGACCGGCAAGGACGCCTTCGCCGACCTGCGCGAGGGCAAGCCGACCTGGCCGATCGCCTTCGCCGTCGCCCGTGATCCGAGCCTCGGCGCGGCGCTGCGCGAGGTCGCGCAGCAGCCGCCGCACGCCGTCGAGCCGGCGACCCTGCTCGCCTTGCGTGACCGCATCCTGCGGACCGGCGCGGTCCCCGCCACCTGGCGGCAGGCCGAGGCGGCGGCCGAGCGGGCCGTGGCCTTGTTGCAGGAATTCCCCAACGGGCCGGCGCGCGACGCGCTGGTCGCTGTGGTCCGCGCGGCGGCGCGGCGCAGCCATTAGGCAGGAGGACCCGATGCGAGACTGCGTCCTACTCCTGGAATCCGACGCCGACCGGGCCGAGGTCGACCGCGCCCTGCGGCGGCTCGGGGTCTGGAGCGTCGCGCTCGGCGATGGCACGGCGCTGCAGGTGGCGAGCCATTCGCAGGCGGTCGACGACCGCACGCTGGCCTCGCTGCCCGGCGTGGCGAAGGTGATGATGGCGCGCAGCGAGCATCCCTTGCTCGACGCGCAAGCGGGCGTGGCGGTCACGCTCGGGCAGGCCCGCGGCGCGAGCGCCCCGGTCCGCTGCGGCCCCGGCGCCGAGCCGCTGTTGCTGGCCGGTCCCTGCTCGGCCGAAAGCGAAGAGACGGCCTGGCAAGCGGCAGCGATGGCGGCCGCCGCCGGCGCCAAGGTGCTGCGCGGCGGCGCGTTCAAGCCGCGGACGAGCCCCTATGCCTACCGCGGCGACGGCGCCACCGCGTTGCGTTGGCTGCGCGAAGCGGCGGACGCCCACGGGCTGCTGCTGGTCAGCGAAGCGATGAGCGAGGCCCACGCCGCCGAGGTCGCAGAATACGCCGACGTGGTGCAGGTCGGCTCGCGCTCGATGGCCAGCTACGGCCTGCTCTCGGCGATCGGCACGTTGGGCCGGCCGGTGCTGCTCAAGCGCGGGCAGAGCGCGACGCTGCAGGAGTGGCGCCTCGCCGCCGAGCATCTGCTGGCCGCCGGGGCCGCGGGCGTGGTCCTCTGCGAGCGCGGCATCGCTGGCGTCGATCGGGAGACGCGCAACGTCCTCGACCTCGGCGCGGTGGCGCTGATCGCCGGCATCGACGGCCACGCCATCGTCGTCGATCCCAGCCACGCTGCGGGCCGGCGCGATCTGGTCGTGCCGCTGGCGCAGGCCGGCCTCTCGGCGGGGGCGCACGGCGTCCTGGTCGAGGCCCACCCCGACGCCGGCAACGCACGCAGCGACGCCGCACAGGCCATCGACGCCGCTACCTTGCAGGCGATCGGCGCAAGCGTCCGCAAGGCGGCGCAGCGGGAGGACGGATGACGACCCAAGGAACGGCGATGCGCCTCGGCGGCGGAGAGATGTTCGACCGCATCGCGGCGCGCTACGACCTGCTCAACCGCCTGCTCTCGATGGGCCTGGACCTGCGCTGGCGGCGGATGTTGCTCGACGCCCTCGGGCCGCTGGGCGATGGCGAATTCCTCGACGTGGCGACCGGCACGGCCGACGTCGCCCTCGCCCTCGCCCGCCGCGGCGACGAGGTCCGGGTGGTCGGCCTGGATCCCTCGTCGGGGATGCTCGGCGTGGGCCGGCGCAAGGTCGGTGACGCCGGGCTGGCCGGACGCATCGAGCTGGTCCAGGGCGACGCGCAGGCGATGCCCTTCGCCGACGACCGCTTCGCCGGCGCGACCATGGCGTTCGGCATCCGCAACGTCCCCGATCGCGTCCGCGGCCTGCGGGAGATGGCGCGCGTGGTGCGCCCCGGTGGCGTCGTCGCCGTCCTCGAGCTCGGCGAGCCCCGGCGCGGCCTGCTCGCTCCCTTCGCCCGGCTGCACGTGCACCACATCGTGCCGCGGCTCGGCGCGCTGATCAGCGGCGCGCGCGAGTATCGCTACCTACAGGAGTCGATCGCGGCCTTCCCGGCGCCTGAGACCTTCTGCGAGAAGATGCGCGAGGCGGGCCTGGTCGACGTCGACTTCACCCCGATGTTCCCGGAGGTGGCGCACCTCTACGTCGGGCGCGTCGCTGGGCGTTAGCGCAATACGGACTTCTTCAGATCCGAGTCGGCGGGATCGCGACCGAACCGGGCCCGGTCCAATCACGACCGAACAACCGGAACGCCAAACCGGGCGCGAGTACGTCAGGCACGGCAGGGCCGGCGACCGGACCGTTAGCGCAATACGGACTTCTTCAGATCCGAGTCGGCGGGGTCCTTGCCGAACCAAATCGCCCAAAGCGAGCTCATGAACCGCTTGCCGGGCAACCGCGCCTTGTCGACGTCGCCGAGCTGCAGCACCGTCCCGCGGCCGGGCACGTACCAGAAGCCGATATTCGCGCCCTTCGGGATCTCGCCGGGGAAGGCCTTCTCCAGCTTCGCCACCGAGCCCTCGATCGCCTTGCGGGTCGATTCGGGCACGTTGTTCTCCAACCCCTCGCGGATGGCGTCGCGCATCTTGTCGCCGTCGATCGTCCGCAACATCTTGATCCAGATGAACTTCGACTCGTCCGCCTTGATCAGGTGGCCAGCGCTCTTGGTCGGCGTCTTCTGGTAGACGGCCATCGCGTAGACCTTGACCATCCACTTGCTGCGCAGGCCCACACCGACGATCGGCAGCGACTCGCCACCCAACGTGATGGTCTCGGGGAAGGAGACCCCGCCAGCGCTGGCCGCGTCGACGTCGCCGAGCGGCAGGACCAAGCCAACCAGCAGGGCAGCGAGCGGCAAGCGGCGCAGGGGCATCGCGAGGGCCGGGACGCGAGCGGCGGTGGCGGGCGGGGTCGTCATCGTGCCTCCTGTCGCCCTGCATGCGTTGCAACGCGTGGGAGGACATTCGCACACCCGAGGCAACGGGGCTAGCCGCGCACTGCCGAGCGAAACGGTTGCTCGCGTGCCGGGCCTCGCGTACGATCTCGGGCCTCGCATCACGCGGAGAAGCGGACGGGCCGGCGCCGAGATGGAGGCCGACCGACTCGACCGGGACGGCCGCAGTCGATTCGACGACGCCGACGGCACCGCTGCTGCAGCGCCCGGATCGCGGTGCTCGGCCGCAACGTCGGGAGGGCGAGATGGATATCGAGGCAGGACCAATCCAGACGGCCGCTGCGACACCGCCCGGCCGGCGATGGGTCGAAGGGTGGCGCGGCGGTGCCCTGCTCTTCTTCACGTTCCTCGTCCTCAGCCTTCCGCAATACGTCGATGCTTGCCGCACGTTGGCGTTTCGTACCGGTCCGTTCGACGACTATCCCGGGATGATCCTGCGCCTTTCCGGCGACGCGGAAAGCCCGAAGCTGACGAGCCCGTTCGGCTATCGCGTATTGTCGTGGGGTCCCGGCGTGGCCTTGCTTCACGTCGTTCCGGTGTTGCCCTTCTCCGAGCTTCCGAAGCCAGAGGACGGCGGCCCTTCGGTCGCGCGGCTGCGCGCGATCTCTGCGCTCGCGGCACTGGCGTGGTGGTCTTCGGCCCTGCTCGCGTGGCTGACCGCGTGGAACTGCCGCCGGCAGTGGGGGGCGTCGGCGGGCGCGGCGGTGGCCGCAGGACTGCTCACCCTGCTGCTGGTGCGCTTTGCCATGATTCACTCGGTCGATCCGGTTTCGATCGCCGCGATCGCGTTGCTTCTCGCTGTACTGCCACGAGAACGGCTCTTGCTGCCGTTGCTGCTCGTGGCCCCCTTCATCAACGAGAAGGTGACCTTGGTCATGACGGTCCACCTCGCAGTGCGTTGGTTTCGAGGCGAACGCGGGCTGTCCCGAGCCGTTGCGGTCGCGATCCTGTCGGCGCTGCTTTGGCTCGCCGCCGTCGCGCTGGTCGACCTGCCCGTGGCCGATCTTTTTGCCGACGGCATGAACCTCCTTGCGTGGCCAGCGAATCTGGTCCGGAGCCTTCGCCTCTCACTCTCACCGCGCGGATTGGTGCTGAACGTCCTGCCGACTGCGATCATGGCGGCACTCTTCATCGTTGCGAAGGGGCAACCGCGCTCGGCCAGAGCCCCGGTGGGTCTCGCCGAGGGGCTACCCGTGCTGGCCTTGTTTCTGGCCTCGGCTGCGGCGGATGTGCACTTCAACATCGGACGTGTGGTCATGTACGGCATGCCTCTGCTCGCCCCGCCAGCGTTGGCACGCCTCGACCAGCTCCGGTCGCAGTGACACGGAGGACGCAGCATGGAGCAGAAGATCCGCATCGCCGCGCATTTGGCGCTGATGGTCGCAGCCCCGGCGCTGATGGGCGCCCTCGCGCAGCCGCGTGACCGGGTCGAGCTTCGCGGCGGCGGCGGCGCCTATCGCTTCGTCCCGGCCTGTGGCTCGCGGGCGGTGCAGGTCCGCCACGTCGACGCCGCGGTCCGCTTGCACAACCGGCACGGACCGCTCGCCTTCGTCGGCGGCGACGTCGTCACCGACCTCGACGGGGTGATGGCGACCGAGACGCGGAAGGACGCGGAGTCGTTCACCGACCAGGGCACCGGCAACACCCGGCTGCTCGACTCCGACGTGACCTACGCCTTCGCCCGGGCCATCGTCGGCATCGATTGGGCGTGGGCCGGGCTGCGGCTCGGCGGGGTCGGCGGCGGGCGCTTCAGCCGCAACGAGCTGGGCGTCCTCGACCGCGAGTTTCGCGCCTTTCCAGCTTGGGCGTTGCGCTTGGGGCCCGAGTGGATCCACGCCCGCTGGAGCTTGGGCGCGGGCGATTGGGATACACGCCCCTCGGCGATGACCTTCGCCCTCGGTTGGGGCATCGCCGAGGACGTCGACGATCACGAGCCACGGATCCGCGGCGTCATCGGCTTCACCCAGGACGTCTTCGACAACAACGCCGGCTATTTCTTGCTCGGTGCGCGCACCCGCGTCGAGACCTTCGAGATCGGTCTGCAGGGTCGCGCCGGGCCGGATGGCAGCGCCGGCACACTCTATTTCGGCCTGCCGCTCTGACGCGCCCGGCGGACGGCGCGTGCGGCGTTGCGGACGCGGGTGTCGGCGTCGCGATCGGCGCGGGCCAGGAGCGCGGCAAACGCACCACGGACCGGCTCCGCCAGCGCTGCGTCCGCCGGTAGGTGGCGGAGCGCGCGGATCGGCGCCTCGCGCAAGAGCGGGTCGGAATCAGCTTGCCAGCCGGCGGCGAGGCCGAGGGCCCGGGCCGGATCGCGCTGCCCGAGCGCGGCGACGGCGCCGTGCCGGGCGTGCCAACGCAGCCGCTGCGCCATCCCGGCGCTGCGCTCGATGGCGCGGAGCCGGACCACGGCCTCCTCGGAGCCGAGCGCGGTCAGCGAAGCGACGGCGCGCATCCGAATGCGGCCATCTTCGCTGCGATCCGACGCGATCTCGGTCAGCAGCGCTTCGGCCTCGGCGCCGGCGAGCCGACGCAGCAGGGCCGCGTCGACGCGGGTGTCCAGGCCACGCAGCGCCTCACGCAGGCGAATCCGCGGGCTCGGCACCGCAGCCATGGCGTCCGCCAGCAGCGCCGGCGCGAGGGTCGCGGCGCCCAGGGCGAGACCGGCACCACGGAGGAATCGACGGCGGGTGATCAGGTGCTGCATCACTTCTCCTCCACGGGGACGACCCACGGGTTGCCGCGGACCACGTCACCTTGCTGCGGCGAGAGGCCGGAGCCGCCCGAGCCACCGTCGAAATACATCAGGTTGGTCGTATCCTTCTCTGGCGTATCGGGCAGTGGATCGTGGAGCTTCGGGCCGAATCCACCGAAATCGTTCTCGGAGGTGTGAAAGAGGCCGAGGTAGTGGCCGCCCTCGTGCGCCATCGTCGCGCCGACGTCGTGCTCCTTCGCCGGCCGGCCGAAGCCGCCGGGAATATCGGAGGTCGAGACGACCACAGCGTTGCGCGGCGCGCCTTGCATGCCGACCGGGCCGGGGATGCCGCCGGAGACGCCGAGGACCGCGCCAAAGCCGCCGAACGGGCTGGAGATCTCGCGTACGAAGATGAAATTGACGCCGGCCGGCGCGCCAGCCGTCGCGGCGCCGATCGCGGCGAAGTCGCCACCGTCGTTCGAGGTCACGTCGGCGACCTCGAAGTCGGCGCTGATCGGGAAATGCCGGACCTCGCCGATCTCCACCCCGATCTGCTCGTAGAGCGTGCGCAGGCGGGCGATCCACTGCACCACGCGCGGGTCGGTCGGGCCCTTCTCGACGCTGAGGTCGTTGGCGCCGGTGTACCAGAGGTTGATGTCGAGTCGCCCCTTCTTCGGCTTCGCCGCCGCCTTCTGCAGCGCGACGACGACCGCGACGTCACCGCCGGCAGGCTCCTTCTTCGGCTGGCTGAAGGCGCCCTGCTGGGTCGAAGTGAAGGCGTTGACGCGGAAGGTATAGGTCCCGGCGACAACGTCGACGCCCGGGGCGTTCGGCACCAGCGCTGCCGACGCGCCCTTCTGCGGCGCGACGCGGACCTTGCAGGAGAGGCACATCTGGCCGCCCGTAATGTCTGAGACGCCCCAATTCTTCAGCACCAGCGTCTCGCCGGTCGGATCCTTGAGGTCGTCGATGGCGTAGGTGGTGGCCTTCTCGCCGATCAGCGTGATCGCGAACGAGACCGTGCCGGCCGGGATCTCGACCGAGAGCGCACCGGAATAGCCGGTCTGCGGATCGATGGTCGCCTTGCCGAGGTCGATGGTCTCGCCGATCTTCATCGGCCCGCCGCCGGCATCACCGCTGCCGCTCGCGTCGGTTGCCGCGGCGTCAGCGCCGCTCCCATCGCTGCCCGTATCGGTCGCGCCCGCGTCGGACCCCGCGGCCGAATCGCCGACCGCCGCGGAATCGTCCGCAGCGCCAGCGGCGTCGGTCGCGCCGCTGCTGCCACCCTCGCCGGTGGCCTCGCCGCAGCCGACGAGCGCGACCGCGCCGGCCAAGGCCCAGGCGATCAGCGTCAGCCGCTGCGCGTGCCGACCTGGGTTCTGCTGACCATTGCTCATGCTCGCCCTCCACTGCCCCGCATGTCGGGGCGGGGAGGATACCGATGCCGGCGCGAAGGAAAAGGCGCGCCGCGCCGCGTCAGCCAATTGTCTCGGGGTCGACGCCGAGCAATTCGAGCGGCATGCGCAGCTTGCCGGCGATCTCGGACCACTCTGCGTCGGGATCGGAACCCGCGACCACACCGGCTCCGGCGAAGAGGGCGACCTCATCGCGGTCGACCCGCATCGAGCGGATGCCGACGCAGAGCTCGGCGCGATCGTCGCCGAGCCAGCCGATCGGGGCCGCATAGAGGCCGCGCTCGAAGGGCTCGTGCGCACGCAGCCAGGCGAGGGCCGCTGCGCGGGGGGCGCCGCCGACCGCCGGGGTCGGGTGCAACGCCTCGATCAGGGCGCCGTCACCGACGTCGCGGCGCAGGCGGCCGCGGATCGGGGTGAGCAGGTGCTGCACGCGCGCCAGGCGCAACAACGCCGGCGCCGGGGCGGCCTCGACGCCGTCACAGGTGGGCGCGAGCGCGCGACGGACGGCGTCCACCACCAGCGCGTGCTCGTGGCGATCTTTCGCCGAGCCGAGGAGCTCCGAGCCGAGCTCGGCGTCGGCGGCGTCATCGGCACCGCGTGGGCGGGTTCCGGCCAGGGCCTCGGAGGCCAGCAGGCGGCCGTCGCGGCGGAGCAGGCGTTCCGGACTCGCGCCGAGGAACGCGGCCCCAGCGGTGGGGCGGAGGCAGAAGCGGAACGAGCTCGGCTCGCGCGTCGCGAGCCCCTCGAGCAGGCCGACGGCGTCAATCCGCTCAGCGAAGCGAAGGTCGATCCGGCGGGCGAGGACGAGCTTCTCCACCTCGCCGGCAGCGATCGTCGCCGACGCCGCCTGCATCGTCGCGCTGAACGCGGCGCGGTCCGGCGCGCCACCGATCTCGACCACGGGCGCGAGCGGCCGCAGCGGCGGCCGCGCGCAGGGCACGTGCAGTAGGGTGCGCAGCGCCTCGACTTTGGCCGCGACCTCGTGCCCCTCGGCGATCAGGTGCGCCGCCATCCAGCAGCCGTTGGAGTCGCGGCCGATCTCGACCGCCGGAACATCGAAGCGATAGCCGCCGAAGGCCGCCCAGGCGCCGCCGAGCGAGCCGAAGCTGCCGGCGAAGCCGACGCCGCCGAAGGCGCGCAGCCGCGAACCGCCGCCGCGCAGCACGTCGCCGGCGTGTTCGAGCCCTCCGGCCAGGTCCTCGCGCTCGCCGCGGAAGGCCAGCGCGCTGCCACGCCCAGCCACGGTCAACCGCCCGTCGCGGCTGGCCCAATAGCAGCCGGGGCCGTCCCACGCCGCGAGCCAACCGAGCGGATCGACGTGCGGCAGGCTGGCTTCGAAGCGCATCGTCACGCCGGCGCCGTGGCGTTCGGCGTCGACCATGCCGAGCGCCAACTCCAGCCGCATCGCCGCGCGCGCGACGTCGGGAGCCTCGCCGACTTCGAGGGTCCGCATCCTCATGGCACGTCCTCGTAGCCGAAGAACCAGCGCTCGCCGTGCAGCGGCACCGACGCTGCGTCGCGGTCCTGCTGCACGCGCTGCTGCAAGGCGCTGAGGCGATCGCCGCCGTAGCGCTCGAGGATCGCGTCGAGCAGGACCAGGCCGAGCATCGCTTCGGCGATCGGCAGCGCGCGCGGCACGGCGCAGATATCCGAGCGCTCGTAGACGGTATTGCCCGCTTCCCCGCTGTGCAGATCGACCGTCGGCAGGCCGACCAGGGTCGTCGCGATCGGCTTCATCGCGACGCGGACGACCAGGGGCGTGCCGGTGCTGACCCCGCCCTCCAGGCCGCCGCAGCGGTTGGTCGGCCGGACCAGCGCGTCTGGCGTGCCGGTGATGGCGTCGTGGACCTCGCTGCCGAGCCGCCCCGCGTTGGCGAAGCCGTCGCCGAGCTCGACGCCCTTCATCGCCGGGATCGAGGCCATCGCGAAGGCGATCCGGGCGTCGAGGCGGCGGTCCCAGGCGACGAAGCTGCCCAGGCCGACAGGAAGGTCGAGGGCGACGATCTCGAGCACGCCGCCGAGCGTATCCCGCGCCGCGATCGCCCGCTTCACCTCGGCCCGGTAGCGCTCGCTGGTCGCGGCGTCGATGGCGCCCATCTCGTCAGCGGCTGCGGCCGCGAGCAGCGCGCGCCACTGCACCACCGCGTCGTGGTCGCCGCCGAGCTCTCCGACCGGAGCGTGGGCGGCGCCGAGTTGGCGGACGTGGCCGCCGACGGCGATGCCGAGCGATTCGAGGATCTGCAGACAGAGCGCGCCAGCCGCGACCCGCGCCGCCGTCTCGCGCGCCGAGGCCCGCTCGAGCGCGAAGCGGAGGTCGTCGTAGCCGTATTTGCGGGCTCCGACGAGGTCGGCGTGGCCGGGTCGGGGCCGCGTCATCGGCTCGACCTCGCGGCCTCGCCAATTCGTCCAATCGCGGTTCGGCACCTCGATCGCGACCGGCGCACCGGTGGTCCTGCCATCCGGCGCGCCGGCAGTGATGATCCCGCGGTCGACCTCGATCTTCATCCGGCCACCGGCGCCGAAGCCGCGCTGCCGCCGCGCCAGCAGCGTCGCCATCGCCTCGCGGTCGATGCGCAGGCCGGCGGGCAGCCCTTCGAGCAGGGCGGTCAGCTTCGGCCCGTGGCTCTCCCCAGCGGTGATCAAGCGGAGACGGTTCAGCATGCTGCCTCGCGATCGGTGATCCAGGTCGCTTCGACGCCGAGCGCGGCCAAGGTCTCGGCGAATCCCGGGAAGGAGTCGGCGGAGCAACCAGCGGCGGCGATCCGCACGGGCCCGTCGGCACAGGTCACGGCGACGGCCATCGCCATCGCGATGCGGTGGTCGCCGAAGCTCTGCACCGGCGCCGCGACGAAGGGGCGTCCGGCGCGGCCCTGCACCACCATGCCGTCGTCGGTCGGCGTGACGGCGGCGCCGAGCGCTGCCAACCCTGCGGCGGTCGTGGCGATGCGGTCGGTCTCCTTGACCCGCAGCTCGGCGGCGTCGCGGAAGGCGGAGACGCCCTCGGCCATCGCGGCGACGACGGCGAGCACCGGGATCTCGTCGATCAGCGCGGGCACTTGGGCGGCGCCGACCTCGAAGGCGCGCAGCGCCCTGCCCCGCACGGCGATATCGCCGACCGGCTCGCCGCAGAAGTCGCGCGTCTGCACGACCTCGACCTCGGCGCCGGCGGCCCGCAGCACGTCGAGGAAGGCGACGCGGGTCGGGTTCAGGGCGACGTCGCGGACCACGACTTCGGCCCCCGGCTGCATCGCCGCCGCCGCGAGCGGGAAGGCCGCCGAGGAGGGATCGCCGGGGATCCGACCGACGATCGGGTCGAGCGGTCGGGCCAGCGCGTTGGTCTGCACGACGAAGCGCCCGCTGCGCTCGCCGATGATCCGGATCGGCGCGCCGAGCGCGAGCAACATGCGCTCGCTGTGGTCGCGCGAGAGGCCGGGCTCGCGGACGGTGGTGACGCCGTCTGCGTGCAGGCCGGCGAGCAAGATCGCGCTCTTGACCTGGGCCGAGGCCACCGGGCTCTGGTAGTCGATGCTGCGCAGCGCGCGTCCGTCGGCGCGCGGCCCACGCATGGTGAAGGGCGCGAATGCGTCGCTGGCGCGGCCGAGGAAGCGGACCCCCATCTGCCGCAGCGGCTCGATGATGCGGCGCATCGGCCGGCCGAGCAGCTGCGGGTCGCCGCTCAGCGTCGCAGTGACCGGCAGCCCGGCGAGCAGGCCGGCGAGCAGGCGCATCGTGGTGCCGGAGCGGACGCAATCGAGCACGGCCGCGGGCTCACGCAGGGCGTCGGGGCCGCCGCCTTCGACCGTCCAGCGGCCGTGCGAATCGAAGACGTCGACCCCCAGCGCGCGCAGGACGCCGACCGTCGCGGCGGCGTCACCGCCTTGCAGCAATCCGTCCAGCTCGGAGCGGCCGGCAGCCAGGGCGGCGAAGAGCAGGCTGCGGTGGGAGAGCGATTTGTCGCCCGGTACGACCACCTCGCCGCGGAGCGCGGCGGGGTGGACCAGCAGGGCGTCGTCGTGGGCAGGAGCTGCGCGCATCGGGCCTCGTCGCGGCGCCGTGCCGCGCCGCGAACGCTAGCGGACCGAGGCCACGTACGCCACCCGCGAGCCGAAGCGGACCTCGTCCTCCGCCTCGCGCCCGCGCAACGCCTTGGCGAGCGGCGCCGCGGCGGCGACGACGTGCACCATCGTGCTGCCGACCTCGCCGACCTCGCCGACCTCGACGGTCTCTGCCACATCGAAGGGCAGGATCAGCAACGTGCGCTGCTGCTCGCCCTTGGCGTCGGAGAGCACGACCTCGACCAGCGCTCCCGGCCCGACCTGGTCCAGCGGTGCATCGGGCAGCACGTAGTGGTGCAGCGCCGTCAGCTGCCGCCGCAGCGCCTCGACCCGCGCCGTCTGCCCGGCGCTGAGGTAGCTCTGCTCCAGCGCCCGCGTATCGTATTTGTTCTCGGCCCGGGACTGCTCGTGGGTCGCCGCGTCGAAGGCCTCGGCGACGGCGGCTTGGGCGCGCTGCAGTCGCGTACGCAGGGCCTGCTGCAGGGCGGAGAGGACGTCCGATTTGGCGATGCCGGCAGCCATGGCCACGAGCCTGCCACGCCGCTTTGCGCCACGCGAGCGGTCGACCTATCTTGCGCCGGCCCGGCAACGGAATGCCGGGCCGCACGGAGCCCGACCGCCGCATGCACATCGCGCCGCCGACCGCCGAGATGACGGCGCTCCTGCACCAACTCGCGCTCTCGCAGGGTGGCCGCTACCTGACCCGACTCGACGAGGCCGGCTGGTCGCAGCAGCCCGCGATGGTGGGCATGCCTCCGAGCAGCGAAGGCCCGCACGGGCCGAAGCTGCCCGCGGGTTCGCTGCTGATCCTGCCGTGGGATCACGCCGATCCCGACGCGCTGACAATCTGGCTGCAGCGGCTTTTCGGCAGCGGCAGCCACCCGGATTTCGTCGCAGTGGTGACCAGCGTCGGCCACGTCCACCCCGGCTGGCTGACGCGGCTCGGTGACTCGGTCGGCGCGCGCATCGCCGCGGTCGAAGTCGCGACCGGGCGGGTCGTCGGCGACGCCGATCTGGTGCCGGCGCTGCAATCGCTCTTCGACGAAGAGACGGCGCAGGCGATCGCCACGGTCAACCCACTGGAGAAGATGCAGGGCGTCGTGGCGGACCCGCGCGATCCGCGGATCTTCGCCGAGCGGCTGCGTCGCGCGGCACCACGGGTCTGGGTCGGTACGGCCTTGCTGGCGGCGAACGTCCTGGTCTTCGCGCTGATGCAGATCGCCGACGGTTGGCCGCTCTTCTCCCGCTTCAGCTACGAGGCGGTGGTCCGATTCGGCGCCAATACCCGCGGCCTGACGCTCGGCCAGGGTGAGGTCTGGCGCCTGCTGGCGTGCACCTTCGTCCATGGCGACCTGCTGCATATCGCGATGAATATGTGGGCGCTGCGGGTGCTCGGCGACGCCGCCGAGCGGCTCTTCGGCGCGGCGGCCTTCTCCGCGGTCTACTTCGTCGCCGGCCTCGGTGGCTCGCTCGCCAGCCTCGCCTTCACCCTGCGCGCGCACGACGATATGCCGAGCGTCGGCGCGTCGGGCGCGATCTTCGGCTTGATGGGGGCGCTTCTCGGCTACGCCCTCTCCCGCCGCGGCTCGGTGCCGCCGCAGCTCTACCGCTCGCTGACCCGCAACGCCGCCTTCTTCATCGTGGTCAACGGCGCGATCGGCCTCTCGCTCGACTTCATCGACAACGGCGCGCACATGGGCGGCCTCGCCTTCGGTCTGGTCGCGGGCTTGCTGCTCTCGCGCGACCTGCCGCCCTCGCCGCAGCCGACCCTGCTGCACCGCGCGGTGGCCGGCGTCGTCTGCGGCGCGCTCTTGGCCTTCGGCTGGTGGTTCGCGGCGCGCTGAGCCGCTCCAGCCGGGTCGAAGAAGCGGCTCAGCCGCCGATGCTGCTCATGGCTTCGTAGGTCTGCTCGCCGACCGCGAATCGATGCCCCTCGACCTTGCCGAGCAGGGCGTCCTGCACCATCGCGGCCAACTCGGCGTCGCTGCTGCCGGCGCGCATCGCCTCGCGCAGCGAGAGCCGGCCGGGCGCCGAGAGGCATTCGCGCAGCACACCGGTCGCGGTGACCCGGACCCGGTTGCAGGTCGCGCAGAAGTGGTCACTGACCGCGGTGATGAAGCCGAGGTCGAGCGCGCCGTGCTCCGGGTGGTGGACCCGCTCGTAGCGGGCCGGGCCGCCGCCGACCACGCCCGCCGCCGGCGCCGCCTGTGCGTCGTCGAAGCGCCAGCCGTGGGCGACGAGGTTGTTCTTCATCTCGGCCGCGGCGAGGAAGCCGCCGCCCTGCCCGTCGGCGCCGGACCACGTATCGTCCAGGCCGATCGGCATGTATTCGATGAAGCGCAGCACGTGGCCGTGTTCCGCGGCGAAAGCGGCGAGCGGCGCGAGGTCGACCTCGTTGCGGCCTCGGACCACCACGGCGTTGAGCTTGATCGCGCGGAAGCCGGCGTCGTGTGCGGCGCGCAAGCCGTCGAGGACGCGCTGCAGGTCGCCGCCCCGGGTGAGGCTGGCGAAGCGCTCGGGGTCGAGCGTGTCGAGGCTGACGTTGAGGCGCCGCAATCCGGCGCGGCGCAGGGGTGCGGCGAGCTCGGCGAGCAGGTGCGCGTTGGTCGTCATCGCCAGGTCTGCGATGCCGTCGATGGCGGCGATGCGGCCGATCAGGTCGACGACGTCGCGGCGGACCAGCGGCTCGCCTCCGGTCAGGCGGACGTGGCGGATCCCCAGACCGACGAAGAGCCGGCAGGTGCGGACCAACTCGTCGAAATCCAGCAGATCGGCGCGCGGCGCGACGGTAGCGCCCTCGGCCGGCATGCAATAGACGCAACGGTAGTTGCAGCGGTCGGTGAGCGAGAGCCGGAGGTAGCGCACCTGCCGTCGCGCGAGGTCGACGAGGTGGAAGCCGACCCGCTCGACCGGCGTCGTCGCGGCGCTACAGCCTCCGATGCGCAGGTTCTCGGCGGCGACGCGGGTCCCGCCGAGGTCGACACCGCCCGCGCGGGAGCTGCCGCCGGCCGAGCTCACGCCTCGACTTCCTCGATCCGGGCCTTGGCACCGTGGTAGCCGACTTCCGCCACCACGTTGTGCGCCGCGTGCTCCTCGACGTAGGTCGCGATCACGCTCGGCGTGCCGTCGGCGACGCGGCCGACCAACGCCTCGTATTCGTGGTGCGAGAGGGCGCGGTTGTGCTTGTGCACGACCCGCTCGATATGCTCCTTGCGGGCGGCGGGGAACGACTCGAGGTAGACCTTGTAGGGCATCGTCGACTCCTGAGCGGGAGGATCGGGGCGGAGGGCTAGGGCGCCGGCTTGGCGGCCGCGCCTTCCGACTTCGGCATCGCGGACTCGGGCATGACCGTCCCGACGGCGGCGGAGATCGGCGCCTTCTGCCCGATTCCATCGACCTTGGCGTAGACCCAGGTGCCTTTGACCTTGGTCACCTTGCCGGGCATGAACATCCCGACCCACGGCATGCGCACGGCATTGCCACGGGCGAGTTTGGGCGAGAGCGGCACCGGCGTCAGCGCGCTCGCGGGGAACGTCGCGACGCGGCCACCGAAGCGCTGCACCAGCCAGGTTCCGCCGGACTCACTGATCAACATGACCAGCCGGTCGCGGCCATCGTCGTGGACCAGGGCGTAGACGCCGGGCTGCAGGCCTTCCTGCAGCTTGGTCAACTCGCGCGGCGTGCGGGCGGCGATGACCTTGTCGTCCGGCCAGGACTCCGGCAGGTCGGTGTAGCGGACCTTCACCTTCTCCGGCGCGTCGGCCGGGCCCTCGAAGCCGATCACCACGGCGTGCTTGAGCGAGCTGGCCCACTCGGCGAGCACGGCGTCCCCAACCTCGAGCGATTTCGCGTCGGCGACGCCGGCCTTGATCACGAAGTTGCCTGCAACCCGGAATTTTCCGCCGCCGACCTCGGCGATGTCGACCAGCTCGGCCTCCTTGCCGGCGACGTCGTGGGCGAAGAGCTGGTAGACGGCCTTGGCGTCGGTCATCGAGCGGTCGCGGCCCTTGGTCAGCACGTAGACCCGATCGCCCTCGGCGACGTCGGCGGCGCGCAGCTCCACGCCCCAGGCGTTCTGCCGCGGATCGTAGGCCGGCTCGGCGGCGCCGGCGTCTTCGTCACCGCCGGCGGTGGTCTCGGGCGGCCCCGCGCTCGGCTCCGGTTCGGCGGGCGCCGCTTCGGCTGCGGGCGCTGCTTCTGCGGCCTTCGCAGCGGGCTCGGCCGGAGCCGGCGCTTCCTTCTTGCCGCAACCTGCCACCGACGCCAACGCGGCGGGCAGCACGGCAGCGAGCAGGAGGGCGAGGGGATGGCGACGCGGGAGTGCGATCATGAGGTCTTCCTGGCTCCGGCCCGTCACGGGGCTCAGAAGCGGTCGAATCGCCAGCCTGCCGGCGTGCGGCGGACGACGGGGCGGAGGACGATGTCCGGCGCGGCCTTGACGGTCAGCTCGAGGACGCCTTCGTCGGCACCGGGCTGGCGCTCGAGCTCGAAGCCGTTGCTGCCGGCGGTGACGTAGCGGTCGAGGTGCCGCCAGAAGCGCTCGGCGTGCTCGGGCATCATCGCCCGTGTTCGCTCGATCAGCTCGGGGGTCATGTAGCGCTCGAGCCCCGGCAGGTTGTGGTTCGCCGCGACGTTGCGGATCTTCCGGATCAGCTGGTCCGGCGTGAGGAAGCGAAGCTCACCCGGACCGTTGCCGATGCGGGCCATCTCGATCGCCATCCGTTCGGGCTGCAGGCCGGGGATCTGGTCGCCGACCTCGTGCACGCCGGCTGCGGCAGCGCGCTCGGCGACGACCTTGCGCAGGATCTCTTCGCGATCCGCCCCCGCCGGCGCGGACATCGCCGCGGCGCGCTCGGCGAGCGAGGGCTCCGGGACCGCAGTCACGGCGGCAGGATCAGCGGCGGCAGGAGCGGCGGCAGCAGCAGCAGCAGCAGCGGGCGCGGGCGTGGCGGCCGCGCTCGCGTCGGCCTGGTCGGCCTTGCTTCGCAGGCAGCCGGAGAAGAGCAGCAGGGCGACTGCCCCGGCGAGAAGCGCGATTCGGCCCTGCAAGAAACGGAGATCGGACATCGAAGCGCCTCCTCGCGCAGGCGGGAGAGGCTAGCAGAGCAGCGAAGCGAGGTCCACGCGTGCCCCCTGTCGGGCTCGGAGCGCTAGCGCGAGCCGCCCGTGTACATCGCCTCGATGACGTCGGCGTAGCGCTCGGTGACGACGTTGCGCTTCACCTTCAGCGAGGCGGTGAGCAGGCCGTTGTCGACCGTCAGCGCGTCGATGCGGCGCCAGTATTTGATGGTCTCGAAGCTGGCGAGGTCGGCGTTGACGGCGGTGACGTGGGCGTCGATCGCGGCCTTGACGTCGGCATGCTCCGGGTCGGCGGCGATGCCGCGCTGCTCGGCGAAACCGGCCAACTCCTCGGCGTCGACCGAGATGAGGGCGGTGCAGTAGTTGCGCGTATCACCGATGACCACGGCCTCCTGGATGATCGGCAGCAGCTTGAGCGCGCCCTCGATCTTGGCCGGAGCGACGTATTTGCCGCCCGAGGTCTTGATCAGCTCCTTCTTCCGGCCGGTGATGTGGAGGAAGCCCTCATCGTCGATGCGGCCCTCGTCGCCGGTGTGGAACCAGCCCTCGTCGTCGAAGGCGTCGCCGGTCGCCTCGGGCCGGTTGAGGTAGCCCTGGGTGACGTTCGGGCCCTTGGCGAGGATCTCGCGGTCGGCGGCGATCTTCAGCGTGACGCCGGGGAGCGCCGGGCCGACGGTGCCGATCTTCATCCGTCCCGGACGGTTGGCGGTCAGGCCGGGGCAGGTCTCGGTCAGGCCATAGGCCTCGTAGAGCTCCAGGCCCATCGCCTGGAAGAAGGTGTGCACCTGCTTGTCGAGCGGCGCCGAGCCCGAGAGCAGCGCATCGGCGCGGTCCAGGCCGAGGGCGGCGCGCAGCTTCGAGAGGACGACCTTGTCGGCGAGCTTGAATTGCAGCCCGAGCAGCCCGGGCAAGGGCTTGCCGGTCGAGCGGTAGGGGATGGTCTGCTTGCCGACGCCGAGCGCCATCGCGAAGAGCTTCTGCCGCAGCGGCGGCGCGCCGGCGACCTTGGTCTCGATCTTCGACTTCATCTTCTCGAAGACGCGCGGCGCGGCCGGGAAGAAGCCGGGGCGGGTCTCGCCGAGGTCGGCGCCGAGGGTCGGCACGCTGGAGATCACCAGCGGCAGGTTGTGCGCCGGGCCGCAGAACTCGATCAGCCGACCGAAGCTGTGCGCCAGGGGCAGGAAGAGGAACAGGCCACCGGCCTGCATCTTCTCGGTGAGCACGCCGGCACCGCCGACGGCAGCGGCCATCGCGAGGTGGTTGGCGTGGGTCTGGATGACGGCCTTCGGCGCGCCCGTGGTGCCGGAGGTGTAGGTGTAGGTCGCGGTCTGGTCCGGCGTCGCGGCCTTGCGCCGGCGCTCCATCTCACCCTGCATCGAGGCCAGCTTCTCCGCGCCGCGGGCTTCGAGCGTGGCCAGCGACTCCCAATCGTCGGCCGGCTCGATACCGTCGGCGTTGATCACGACGATATGACGCAGCGGGATGCGGTCGGCGGCGTAGTCGACGTCGAAGAAGGTGAAGCCGTCGCGCATCGTACGGATCTTCGCCAGCTGCGCGCCGTCGTCGACGATGACCAGCTTGATGCCGGTGTCGACGTGGGCGTAGCCGACCTCTTCCGGGTGCAGCGAGGCGTAGATCGGCACGGTCTGCAGGCCGACCGAGAGGGCGCCGAAATCGGCCGTGATCCAGTCTTCCGAGGTCTGCCCGAGGATGCCGATGACGTCGTTGTCCTCCAGCTCGACGGCGGTGAGGATGCCGGCGGCGATGCGATCGGCGCGGTCCCGCACTTCGGCCCAGGTGCGATCGGACCACGCCCCCCCGATCTTGGTCCGGATGGCGACGTCGGTCGGCGAGGTCGCAGCGCGGTCGTGCAGCAGTTCGGAGAGGGTCTGTACGCGGATGGTCATCGGGCGCTCCTGGCGAGGGACGAGGTCTTGGTGAGGCTTTCGCCGCTCGGCGACGTGCCGATCACTGCGATGGCGGCGGAAGTGTAGTGCGGAACGCAGCGAATTGCCCAGCCCCGCGACGCGCCCCCGCCTTGTGACCGCCCGAGCCCGACGCTAGCCTCTGCACATGGTCACGCGCCCTCTCCATCGCCGCTTCGCGATCACCACCGGCGGTCCGAATGCGCGGCGTCGGAGGTGGGCGGTGGCGGCCGCGTTCGCATTGGTCGCCGGTGCCGCTTGCTCCGGACCGGAGCAGGATCGCGGCACCGGCTTCTGGCAACGCGCGGCACCGCCAGTGCGGATCACGCTTGAGCCGCCGCCGGCACCAGGAGCCCCCGGCGTGGTGGCGCGACACCGGGTCGACGGCGTCGTCCGCGGCCATCTGCGGCGGCCTTCCGGCGGCGCGGCTTCGGAGCTGCGGCTGCTGCGCGAGGACGGCGCCCTCGTCATCCTCTACTACGATCTCGGCCCGGGGCGCTGGCTGCCGCTCGACCCCGGAGACCCAGCCCGCGTCCACGTCTTGATCCGCCGCCACACCGAGGACGAAGGGGCCGACGTCGGGCTGATGGTCTGGCAGCTGCCGCCCGCCGCCGCCGAAGCCGAGAACCTCGCCCGCGTGGTCGCGGTGGTCGAGTCGCGCCGGGTCCTGGAAGACGAGGCCGTGCCGGCGTTGCTGCGCGGCATCGCGCCGACCCGCATGGCGGCCTATTCGGCGGCCGGACGCTTCGGCGTGGAGTGCGACGAGACACACCAGCACTCCTGGTTCCGCTTCGGTCGCACCGGCACGATGCGTGACGTGCAGGGCCGGCGCCATCCGCTCGATCCGCGCCTGGTCTCACCCGGCAGCTACGTGCTCCTGGCCGACGGCGACGAACGCTGGAATGTGCAACTCATCGACAACCGCAGCACCACCCGCTCGTTGTGCAAGGTCCCGTCGGAGCAGGCGTGGAGCTGGGCGGCGATCGCCGCGCCGGTAGACAAACGTCTAGTCGTGACGCCCTGAACCGGCACGGCGGTCGGGATCCCGCCGTCTTGCATGTGCTCCTAGCCGACGCGAACGGCCGAGGTCACGTCCGGCGCGGCATCGGTCGCTTCGGCCGGGTACGCCGGGCCGTGTTCGGCAAAGCGCTCGAAGATCCAGGGCGGCGACCAGGAGAGGAAGTCCATCTCCGGCATCGAGCCCGGGTGACGGAACAGGCGGTCCGCCCAGGACTCTGGCGGCAGCGCCTCGCCGAGCGCGGCCTCGGCGATGGCGGTCGCGTCGGCGCGGATCGGATCGACGCCGCGACGGTCGCCGAAGACGACGAGCCTCGCCGAGAAGCCGGCGACGGCGGCTGCCGCGGCGAGGCGAGCGCCGAGCGCTTTGACCTCCTCCCGCTGCCGCGCCATCTCTGGTGGACGTTGGCCGCGCGGGAAATTCGGCACGGCGAAGCAGAGGTCGGCCAAGGCGGGGGCGACGGCGCCGGTTTGGGCGTCGGTGACGGCGCGGCGCAAGGCCCGCAGCAGCGGCAGCCAATGCCCGGAGACGGCCTCGTCGTCGAGCAGGCGCTGGGCGTCACCGATATTGAGCAAGAGCCGTAGCTTGGGTGGCGTGGCGCCCCGCTCACGTGCCTCGCCGATCAGGTGCAGGCCGGCCCGCAGCTCTTCCAGGTTGCCCTTCTCCAAGACCCGCTGCGCCAGGAAGCGCCGGTCCATCGGCGAGCCGACCAGGACCACCTCGTCGAGCCAGCCGGCAGCAGACGCCCGCGGCAGCAGCTTGGCGATCGCGCGGCGCTCGGTGCGCTCGCAGAGCCCGGTCATCCACGCGACCGGACCGTGGGCGGCGGCGACGCGGCGCATCGAGGTCTCGAGCGCGGCGGCGGTGAAGAGCTCGGTGCCGCCGAAGAGCAGGCTCCGCGGCGCGTCGTCATCGGCCCGCGGCGCGACGAATTCATCCGCGGCGGCGACCAGATCGTCGACCAGGCGCGGCTGCGGGTATTGCTCGATCCGGAAGCCCGGGCACATCTCTTCGCAGTCGCGGCATTGCGGCACGCGGAACCACTGCCGGACCTTGAAGGCGCGAAACTCGCCCGGCCCCTGCTGCTCGTGCTCGCGGAACGGACGGATGCCGTAGAACTGCGGCTCGATATAGCGCGGCCCGAAGCGCCAGAGCAGGCAGTTCGGCACGTTGTACGGCTTGATCCGCGCGCCAAAGCGCTCGAGCGCCGGGATCGCGCGCTCGACGGCGGCGACGATCGCGTCGTAGGGCACGAAGAAGCGCTCGATCTCGTCCGAGTTGCTGCGCTGCGCGATGAAGGGCTGGATCATGAACAGCCGGGTGCCGAAGGGCGCCATCGTCTCGACCACCTCGCGGATGAGGTGGGTATTCTCCGGCAGCAGGATCTGGTTGTTCATCAGGTGCGCTTCCAAGCCGAAACGCTTGGAGGTCTCTGCGATATTGCGCAGGCCCGCCATCGCCTGCTCGAGCGCGCCCTTGGCGTTGGTGATCCGGTCGTGCACCTCGGGCGTATCGCCGTGCAGGCTGAAGGTGAAGCCGTCGAGGCCGGCCTTCATCGCCGCCTCGGTGAAGCTCTTGTAGGCCAGCATGCGGCCGTTGGTCGTCACGCCGATGCGGCGGAAGCCGTGCTCCTTGGCGAAGGCGATCAACTCGGCAAAGTCGGGCCGGATGGTCGGCTCGCCACCAGAGAAGCCGACCTGGTCGTAGCCGTTGCTGCCGGCGAAGGCGATGCGCTCGCGGATCTCTTCGGTCGGTAGGTCGAGCTTGTCGGCCTGCGGGATGACGCGGTAGTCGAGCTGCGTGCAATAGCGGCAGCGGCTGTTGCAGGTGAACCCGGTCTCGATCGTGAGCAAGCCGCCCATCGCACTCCCCTGCCGCGCGCCGCGGGTCGCCCGGACCGCCGGCAGAGGCTACCATCGGCCGCCGCCGCCTCCAACGCGGGGCGTGGCAAGCCGAGAGACGGCAACGGGAGAATCGGCGATGCGAGTCCGAGTCATGCTTCTGACGCTGCTGCTGGGGGCGGTCGGCTGCGCCGGCACACAGCAGAGGCCCGCGGCGCGGGCCGCCCTTCCGCTCTTCCCCGATCTCGAAGCGCCGCTGATGGAAGGCGGCAAGGTGGCGATCCGCGACCTGCGCGGCACGGTTGTCGTGCTCGATGTGATGGCGAGCTGGTGCCAGACCTGCACCGAGCTGCTGCCGGCGTGGGATCGCCTGGCCGAGCACTACAAAGGCCGCAAATTTCAGCTCCTGCTGGTCAGCCAAGACGAAGACCCTGACGAGATGCGGACCCTGGCGCGGGCGCGCGGCCTCCACCACCCGATCGCGCTCGACGGCACCGAGGTGTGGTGGAACGCCCTGCGCCTGGGCTCGGTCCCGACCGCGATCGTGATCGGCGCCGACGGCCGACAGGTCGCGGTGATCAAAGGGCTGGCCGAGGGGGGCTGGGCGCGGCTCGAGGCCGTCGTCGCCGCCGAGGTCGAGCGGGCCGAACGCGGACGCTGAGCCGCCCGCCGCGGATCAGTAGCGGCGCGTGTTGCGGACGACCACTTCGTCGACGTCGCCGCGACGATCGCCGCGGCAGTTCACCGCCCGCGGCGCCTTGACCACATCGACCTCGAAGCCGCGGTAGATCTCGCGGATCAGCGGGCAATCGCTGTTGCTGAGCATGAAGCGGACGCCCATCCGGTCGAGTTCGCGGCAGACCTCGCCGAGCTCGCGCTGATCGCGCGCCGAGAAGCCACCGCCGGCGTAGGCGTTGAACGCCGACGTCGCCGAGATCGGGTGGTAGGGCGGGTCGAGGTAGACGAAGTCGAGATCCTGCTCACGGACCAGCTCGGGCAGGCGGCGGAAGTCGCGCAGCTCGATGTGGACCCCGTCGAGCGCTCCCGCGGCGGCGCGGAGCTTCTCGGCCTGCACGATCTGGGGTCGGGCGTAGCGGCCGTGCGGCGTGTTGAAGCGGCCCGACTTGTTCTCCCGCCACAGCCCGTTGAAGCAGGTGCGGTTGAGGAAGAGCATCCGCGCGGCGCGCTCGATCGCGTCCATCTCGATGTCGACCGGATGCCGCTCACGGACCTGGTAGAAATAGGCCGCGCGGCCGTCGTGGTCCTGCCGCAGGTAGCGGCGCTCGTGCAAGCGCAGCGCGTCGATCAGCAGGTCGACCTCGCCGGCGATGACCTGGTAGGCGGTGATCACGTCGAGGTTGGCGTCGGTCAGCGCAGCGTGCTGCAGCGCCCCCTTGCCGTGCAGGTGGAAGAACATCGCGCCGCCGCCGACGAAGGGCTCGACATAGCGGGCGATCTCGCGTGGCAGCAGCGGATCGAGCTGTTCGAGCAGGCGGGTCTTGCCGCCGACCCATTTGACGAAGGGACCGGCGCTCGGAGCCGGCGCGGGGGCGAGCTTGCGCGCGGTCGCGGCGTTGGATCGCCCACCCGGCAACACCTGCAGGTGCGCGCCTTGGCGGGGGGTGGGATTGCTGGATGTCGTGCTGCGAGCCATCGAGACCTCTCTGCTGCTGGCGAGCATCGGGGAGGGACGCGGCGTCGCAAGAAAACGACCCAATCGGGGTGGCGACGGCGAAATTCCCACCGAATTGCGGGTCGTGGCGGTTCTGCGGGTTGAAGCCGAGGGCGAAGCCGCGTATCACGCCGGCCGCTGGCCACGACGGCCGGCTGCAGAATTCATCCCCAAACGAGGAGAAAACCATGAGCGTTCTGGTCGGTAAGCAGGCCCCGGACTTCAAGGCGGAGGCCGTCTTCGGCGACGGCACCTTCGGCGACATCCAGCTGTCGGATTTCCGCGGCAAGAAGTACGTGGTGCTCTTCTTCTACCCGCTCGACTTCACCTTCGTCTGCCCGAGCGAGATCATCGCGTTCGACCACCGCAACAGCAAGTTCGCGGAGAAGGACGTGCAGGTCATCGGCGTCTCGGTCGACAGCAAGTTCTCGCACTGGGCCTGGCGCAACACCAAGGTCAAGGACGGCGGCATCGGTCCGGTCAGCTTCCCGCTGGTCGCCGACCTCAGCAAGCAGATCGCCCGCGACTACGACGTGCTCAAGGACGAGGAAGTCGCCTTCCGCGGCTCGTTCCTGATCGACAAGGACGGCGTGGTGCAGCATCAGGTCGTCAACAACCTGCCGCTCGGCCGCAACATCGACGAGATGATCCGCATGGTCGACGCGCTGCAGTTCCACGAGGAGCACGGCGAGGTCTGCCCGGCCGGTTGGCAAGAGGGCAAGGCCGGCATGAAGGACGACGCCGAGGGTGTCGCCAGCTACCTGGCCAAGAACGCCAAGAAGCTCTAACCGCGTCTTCGTTCGCACGAACCCGGCGCGCCGGATCTCGCCCCTCGCGGTGGGATCCGGCGCGCTGCGTTTTGGCGACGATCGGGGCGACGTGCTAGCGTCGCGCCGGCGTCGCGCACCTGCGACCGCGAGCGGAGGCTCCGATGGCGGATGGGCAACGGGCACCGGAGTGGCTGGCCGATATCGGTCTGGTGACCTTCGGCTGCTTCGGCACCCTGATCGACTGGCGCAACCACATGGCGCCGGTCGAGATCGAGACCGACAGCGACTTCGATCGTTTCGTCGCCGCCTGCCGCGAACGCGAGGCGCAAGAACGCCACCAGCCGTGGGCGGCGGTCGTCAAGCAGGCCCTCGCCGAGCTCCGCCCGGACCTGCGACCGGCGGTGATCGGCCTATTCGCCGACGACCTGGGCCGCGTGCCGGCCTTCCGTGACGCGCCCGGCGCGCTCGGCGCGATCCAGTCGATGGCGCGGATCGGCGTGCTGGCCAATAGCGACGCCAACCACCAGCTCGACGTGATGTCGACGCTCCGGATCGCCTGGGATCTCGTCATCACCTCGGCCGAGACGCGGGCCTACAAGCCGAGCCCACGGGCCTGGGACGCGATCGTGCGGATGGCCGTCGCCCGCGCCGCGCTGCCGCGAGATGCCTGGCTCCACGTCAGCGCGTTCGACGGCGTCGACCTCGAGCCCGCCCGCGCCCGCGGCCTGCGCACGGTCCACGTCCGCCGTCCGGGCGGCGACAGCCGGAGCCACGCCGACCTGACGATCGACAGCCTCGACGAGCTGGCGACCCTGTTGGCCGAAGCCAAGGCCGGCCCGGTCGTGCTCGAATCCGAGGTCGGCATCGCCGAGGACGAACGCCGCGCCGAAGTGCGTCGCTGGCTCGCGGCGCACCACCTGCCGACGGTTCGTACCGTCCCCGGTGTGCGCGGCGCGCGCCTGCTCGAATACGACGACGGGCGCTTGGTCGAGCAACTCGTCTTCGGCGGCGCGCGTGAGGTCGAGGCCTACGAAGAGGGCTTCGCGGCTGAGCACCGGGCTGCGTTCCGCGAGGCGTGCGGGCGTGATCTGGAGCGGGTGACGCGACGGTCGATGCTGCGCGGTCGCGGCTAGGCGCGCGTCCCTGTTTCTGGCCCCTTGCCGCGGCGGGCGTATTGGTCCAGGCCGCCCTTGCCGCCCATCGCCAAGTTCATCTCGATGATCGCGGCGCGGGTGCGGTCGCGCAGCGCCTCGACCGAGAGCGCCTCGACGTCGGCGACCGGGATCGGCGCGCCGAAGCGGGCGTGGACATCTCCCGGGATCGTGTCGAATGGGCGCGGGCCGAGGACCTCGTCGGCCCCCTCGAGCGCCATCGGCACGATGGCCACGCCGGCTTCTTTGGCCAGGACGAAGGCGCCGTTCTTGAACAGGCGGACGTGGCCGTCGGCGCTGCGCTTTCCCTCGGCGAAGACGACGATCTGGCTGCGTCCGCGCCGCACCCGGCCGGCCGCCTCGTGCAGCGCGCGCATCGCCGCGTCGCCGTGGCCGCGGTCGAGGAAGACCATACCGACCGACTCCATGTACGAGCCGAGGATCGGCACCTTGCGCACCTCCGCCTTGGAGACGAAGGCGACACCGGCCGGGATGGCACAGAAGACGACCGGGATATCGAGGCCGGATTGGTGGTTGCTGACGACGACGTGTGGCTGGCTCCAATCGATGCCGTCCCGGCCTTCGACGTGGAGCCGGGCGCCGGCGATCTCGAGCAGGCGAGTCGACCAGACGTCGCGCGAGTAATGGCCCTCCAGGTCCGGCTTGCCGAGCCAGGAGACGACGACACCGGGAACGCCGGCGCGGATGGTGGCCGCCGTCGAGCGGAGCAGGACCGCGCTGCGGTGCCGCAGGTTGAAGGGGGTCATGGCAAGAACTCCTCGGCGATCAGCGAGCACCCGCGTTCTTCACTCCCAGGCGCGCGGCCGGCCAACTGCAACCCCAGTTCTCCCGCCGCGCCGGGCACCAAGCGACCGAGATCGGCGGTCAGCAAGAAGGCCGCGGTCTCCAGGTTGGCGAGATCGATGTGGCCGACCACACCGAGGCTGCCGATCGGCGCCGGGAGCATCGTGTCGAGGTCGAGGACGACGCTCCAGAGCCAGGGCGGCCCGTCGTAGATCGGCGCGTCGGGGTCGCCACCAGGCCGCTCGTAGCGCTGGCTGGCGAGCTCGGTCATGCCGAACTCGGCGATCACGCGCTCTGCGGCGAGGCCGAGGCGCTCGGTCAGGGCGCGGCGCTGCGCGGCGCGGCTCACGGCGATGCGTCGCCCCTTCGGCCCGCCCGTGTCCATCACCAGGCTCCCGGCCGGCAGCTGCAGCGGGGGATCGCCGGCGCTCGCGTCGAGCCACAATTCGAGGGCGATCGTGGTCGTCAGCAGCAGCACGGGGACGTCGTCGGCCACGGCCTGTTCGAGCGCGCTGCGCAGCGCCGCGGCGCGCAGACCAGCTGCACTGCCCTGCCCGTCGCCCCTCCCGACGCCGTCGGCGAGGCCGAGGAAGCTGCCGCCCTGCCCATCGTCGAGCGCCGCCATCACCGTCGCCGCCATATGGCCGAGCGAGGAGCGCGGCCGCAGCGACGGCTCCGGCACCAACGAGAGGACGCGGTAGGCCGTGGCGGGTTGGCCACCGAGCAGCTGGCGCCGCACGCCGGCGAGCAGGGCCGCGTCGTAGAGCGAGGTATCGGCGAGGCGGACGGTGCCTGGTGCGCCGTCGGTGGTGCCGGAGGTCTCGAAGATCGCGCGCGGCGCAGCGACCGCCCAGGGGACCTGGCAGGCATGGCGCTTCAGCGCCGTGACCGGCAGCAGAGGCCGTGCTTCGGCACCGGCGGCGGCGCAGACGGCTGCATACGGCGCGATCGCGTGACGCTGCAGCGCGAAGAGTGCCGTCGCCCGCTCCTCCCGCCGTCGCGCGTCGGCCTGCGGATCGCGCGCACCAGCCGCCCACGCCGCGATCCAGTCCAGCATCGCCTGCCGGTGCGCCGCGGCGCTCGCCTGCCACGCTGCCTGCTGCCCTGCCCTCTGCGGTTCGTTGTCGATCATCGCGCGGAATGCTGCCGAGACTGTGCCGCTCGGGCAAGAACCCCCGCGCCGTGTCGACGCCGCCGGCAGAACACGGCACCCTCGCGGGAGAACCTCAGGCGCCACCGCGCCCTCCGGAGCCCGCTGTGCCGACGTCGTCCGTCTTCTTCGTGCCCTCACGCCGCGCCCGCCACGCCGCTTCGCCCGCCGGTGTCGTCGCTGTGCTGCTGCTGCCGCTGCTACTGCTGCTCACGTGCGCCGGCTGCGGCGAAACCGAAGAGACCAAGGACGCCGGCTCGGACACGGTGATCCCGGTCTTCACCGTCGATACGTCGAGCGACGGCAGCGGCGCCGACGCCGCCGACGCGACCCCGGTCGACACGATCGAAGAGACGGTCGAGGACGTTGGCTCCGACGCGTCCGGGGACGCCACCGTCGACGTGATCACCGACGGCATCGACGGGACCGACGCGCAGATCACCGACGTGGCCGAAGACGTCGAGCAGACGTCGGCCGTCAAGCTGACCATCCCGGACAACCTCCAGCTCGGCGCCGACGGCGAGGCGCTGGTCGAGATCAAGCAGGGCGATGGCAGCAGCAAGGCCCTGCCCGACGGCGCCGAGCTGGCATTGGTGGTCGACGGCAAGGAGCGCGCGCTCGGCTTCGATCCGACAATCGACCTCGCGGCCCCGCCTGCTGCGGTGCTCTGGCAGACCTCGAAGGGCGCGCTCCGCATCGTCGGCGTGCGGCCGGGAAGCGCCTCGATCGTGGTGAAGGTCGATGGCGTTGCCTCGGTCGCGCGCACGGTCAACGTCGGCTTCGGTGACCTACAGGGAATCGTCGCCCGCGTGCCGGACGCTGCCGGCGCGACCAGCGCCGAGCAGCAGGCCGACGTCACCGGTGGCGTGAAGATCGGCGGCAAGGCGATCGGCGGCGGTGGCCTGGAGGCGACGATCCGCTTCCCCGCAGACGCGACGGCCGGCGGGTCCTTCGCGGTCGGTCCCGGCAAGCCGGGGATCGCGAAGGCTGCGTTCGCCGATCTCGCCGGCACCAGCTACGACGGCGCGCAGGGCAACGTCTTCGTCGACCAGACCACCAAGGGCGAATTCCGCGGCACGGCGTGGGTGCGCAGCGCCAAGCTCAAGCCGATGGTCGTCGCCTTCCGGGTGCCGCGCGACGGCAGCTTCGGCATCGATCCGCTCGACGACGGGCCGATCGAGATCGCCAAGAGCGCGGCGCCAGAGCCGACCACCGGCGTCCACCACAGCCGCGTCTCGGTGCTGCCGGGTGCGCCAGGCAAGGGCCGGATCCACATCGTCTGGCGCGAGATCGAGAATATCCTCAAGGCGCGGCTGCGTCGGGTCGACGTGGCCCTGGTCGGCGGCGCCGTCGACACCACGCAGCCGCCGCTCCTCGACGACCTCAACGCCTACGACGGCACGCCGGACGTCCCCGCTGCGGCCCTGGGCGAGGTGGCGCTGGTGTGGAGCGGCGGCAAGGGCCTGCTGGTCTGGGAAGGCCGCGACGGCAAGGGCTCGACCAAGCCGCATGCCCTGCACGCCGTGCTGGTCGATGAGGACCTCGTCTTCCTCGCGGCGCCGATCGCGCTCGCGCCGGACGGATGCGCCGGAACCTGCCGGCCCCGCCTGGCGGCGCTGGAGGGCGGCCGCTTCCTGGTGGTCTGGTCGCATCCGTCGGCCGGCGTCCAGGCGACCCGGGTCAAGGGCTTGCTCGCCGACGGCAAGATGGAGACGGCGGAAGAGACGCCGATCGTCGTCCACGCGGGCGGCAAGGACGGCGACGTCGCGGTGCAGCAGAACGCCGTGTTGATCAGCTATTTCGACCCGGATAGCGGCCCGGTCTGGCGGCCCTATACCGACAAGGCCACGGGATCGCTCGGCGCCAAGGCACCGGCGCAGGCGTTCGGCCTCGGTTCACCGCAGGCGCCGCCGGTCGCGCTCTCACCGCTGACGCTCTTGGCACAACCGAATTTCTTGTTCAGCGCGACCTGGATCGATCTGCTGCCGCAGCCGCAGCAGCGGGTCCGAAGGATCGGCGTCGACGGCACCGCGCTCGGGGCGGCGCTCGATATCGCCGAGCCGGCGGTCGAGTCGCTGCGCACCTACCCCGGCAAGGTCGGCCAGATCATCAGCGCCGGCGCCGAAGCCGACGGCGGGATCGTGGTGTGGAAGCGCGCCTATGCCTCGTTCGGTGACGACGGAGCGCAGCTCGGCGAGCTCTTCGTGCCACTGACGGCGTCGAACCCACCGATGCGCGCGGCGCTGGCCTACGAGAAAACGGCAGACGTCTGGGTCGTGGCCTGGTCGGGCTGGCAGAAGAGCACCGGCGTCGCCTTCCGCCGTTTCCGCTGAGTCGGACTCGACAACCGGATTCGTCGTCTTATCTTCCCCGCCCCCGCCCTTGTGGGCCGTGGAATGTGCTCGCCGCCTGATCGGTTCGAGCGAACGGCCGGGACCCCAGCGGGGCCGAAAGAGGAGAGTTGGCATGCAGGACATCCGGGTGTTGAACGAGATGGTGCGCGCCGAGGCCGAGTTCATCGGTCGCATCACGGGCGAAGTGCAGAAGGTCGTCGTCGGCCAGAGTCAGATGGTGGAGCGCCTGCTGATCGGCATGTTGACCGGCGGCCACGTCTTGCTCGAAGGCGTGCCCGGTCTGGCCAAGACGCTGACCTGCAAGACGCTGGCGAGCGCGATGGCGGTGGACTTCCAGCGGATCCAGTTCACCCCGGACCTGCTCCCGGCCGATATCCTCGGCACCCAGATCTACAACCCGAAGGACGCGACCTTCTCGGTGAAGAAGGGGCCGATCTTCAGCAACCTGATCCTCGCCGACGAGATCAACCGCGCGCCGGCGAAGGTGCAGTCGGCCTTGCTCGAGGCGATGCAGGAGCGGCAGGTCACGATCGGCGAGACCACCTTCCGGCTCGACGACCCCTTCCTGGTCCTCGCGACGCAGAACCCGATCGAGCAGGAGGGCACCTACCCGCTGCCCGAGGCGCAGGTCGACCGCTTCATGTTGATGGTCAAGGTCGGCTACCCGTCGAAGGACGAAGAGCTGCAGATCCTCGATATGGCGACCGGCAGCAGCGGCGCCAAGGTCGACGGCGTCGCCGACGCGGCCGCGATCCTGCGGGCGCGCGAGGTGGTGCGCGAGATCCACGTCGACGACAAGCTCAAGCGCTACATCGTCGACTTGGTCTTCGCGACCCGCGATCCGAAGAGCTTCGGCATCCCCGACGTCGCGGAATTCCTCGACTACGGCGCCAGCCCGCGCGCGACGATCTTCCTCACCATGGCCGCCCGGGCCCACGCCTTCTTGCGCCAACGCGGCTACGTGATCCCGGAGGACATCAAGGCCGTCGGACTCGACGTGCTGCGCCACCGCGTGATCCTGAACTACCAGGCCGAGGCAGAGTCGCTGACCAGCGAGGATGTCGTGCAGCGCATCTTCGATCGCGTCGACGTGCCCTGATCCGAGTCCGTTCGTCCCACCGCCAGGCCGAGCAGAGGAGGAAGCGTCATGGCCCGCACCGACGAGGTGCTCAAAAAGGTCAAGGAGATCGAGCTGGTCACCCGGCGTCTCGTCAACGACGTGATGGCGGGGCAATACCATGCCGTCTTCAAGGGCCGGGGCATGAGCTTCGACTCGGTGCGCGAGTACCAGCCGGGCGACGACGTCCGCCTGATCGACTGGAACGTCACCGCGCGTACCGGCGAGCCCTTCGTCAAGAAGTTCGTCGAGGAGCGTGAGCTGACGGTGCTGATCGCGGTCGATCTCTCGGCCTCGGGCGTATTCGGCACCGTCGAGCAATCCAAGCGCGAGATGGCAGCAGAGATCGCCGCGACCTTGGCCTTCTCGGCGATCCAGAACAACGACCGGGTCGGGTTGGTGCTCTTCTCCGACCGAATCGAGCGCTACATCCCACCGAAGAAGGGGCGCAGCCACGTGCTGCGGGTGATCCTCGAGCTGCTCGAGGCCGAGCCGAAGGGCCACGGCACCGATATCGCCGTCGCCTGCGACTACCTCTCGCGGATCCAGCGCAAGCGCGCCGTGGTCTTCTTCCTCTCGGACTTCCTCGCCGACGATTGGGGCCGCCCGCTCGGCGTCGCGGCGCGTCGGCACGACGTGGTCCCGGTCGTGGTCCGCGACAACGCCGAGGACGACCTGCCCGACCTGGGCTTGGTCCCCTTGGAGGACGCCGAATCCGGCGAGATCCTCTGGCTCGACACCTCGAGCCGGAGCGGGCGACGCGCTTTCGCCCAGCTCGCCGGCAAGCAGCGCAAGGATCGCGAGCGCCTGCTGCGGCGCCATGGCCTCGAGCCGATCGAGGCGACTGTCGGGGAGCCCTGGCTCCCGGCCCTGGTGGGCTATTTCCGGCGGCGGGCGGCGCGGCAATGAAGATGCGTCTCGCCCGCATGGCCACCGTCGTGGCCGCCATTGTTGTGGCCGCCGTGGTCGTCGTTGCCGCCGGCCCGGCGACGGCGCAGCAGGGGCAGCAAGGGCAGCAGCAGGGGCAGCAGCAGGGGCAGCAGCAGGGGCAGCAGCAAGCTGATTCCGCCGCCGCCCCGGTCACGGTCAAGGCGTCGGTCGAGCCGGCCCAACCGAGGTTCGGCGACCGCATCGAGTTGGTCGTCGAGTTGCGCTACAGCCCCGATATCCGAGCCTTCTTCCCGGCCAAGCCGGCGCTGGCGCCGCTGCTGGCGTTGCCCGGCGACCCGGGCCGCTCCGAGCGCCGGGAGGAAGAGGGGCCCGACGGCAAGGTCATCGTCGAGACGCTGCGGGTGCCGGCGATGGTCGCGCGGAGTGGACTGCTCCGGACCCGGCCGATCGAGATCCCGTGGCACCGCGTCGTGCAGGGTGGCGGCGCCGGCGAATCCGGCACGGTGAAGGTCCCGTCGCTGCAGCTCGAGGTCGAGAGCGGGTTGGCCGGCGAGGTCGCGCCGACGCTGGCTCCGCTCCCGGCGCCGATGCCGCTGGTCGAGGACAATATCCCGCTGCAGATCGGCTTGCTGATCCTCGGCATGCTCGTGCTCGGCGGCGTGCTGACGATGCTGGTCCTGCGGCTGCTCCGCGACCGCTTGCGGGTGCGCGAGCCCGAACCGCAGATCCCGCCCCATGTGCTGGCCTTCGAGCGCCTCGACGCGCTCGCTGGTTCGGAGCGGCTCGAGGCCGACGAGCCGCGGCTGATCTACGGCGAGCTCTCCGAGATCCTGCGCGGCTACCTCGAAGGCCGCTACCGCATCCCGGCGCTCGACATGACCAGCACCGAGCTGATCGACGCCCTCTCCGGCAAGCGCTTGGTCGGCGTCACCCTGGCCGAGTTCCAGGACTTCACCGCCGAGGGCGACCTGGTCAAGTTCGCCCGCCAAGCCGCGACGCCCGAGCGGCTGCGCGATCAACTCGGCTGGATCCGCCAAGTCGTGCAGCGGACCATGCAGACGCAGGAAGAGCTCGAGCGGCAGCGCGCACAGCAGATCGCCAAGCTGGCCCGGCAACGCAAGCTGCGCATCCAGGTGATGGCGCCGCTCGAGCTGCGCGTGGTCGCCTTCGCCTTCGACGCCCTGCTCGGCGGCGTCGCCACCGGCCTGCTCGCCTGGCTGGCGATCGACACCGGCCAGCGCGGCCTCTTCGACGCGGCCTACCTCCTCTTCCTGCTCTGGATGGCCGGCCGCGACCTGCTCGGTGAGGGTTCGCCGGGCAAATCGGTCTTCGGCCTGCGCATCGCCGAGTGGGATCCCGAGGCCGAGGTCGATCCCGACGCCGCGCTGCACGACGAGCGCGCCGCGCGTGAAGCGAGCCGCGAGGCGCAATCGGCGACCGCCGGCCAGCGCCTGCTGCGCAACGCCGCCCTGCTGCTGCCCGGCGCCGGCCTGATCCTGGAGATCGTGACCCTGCTGCAGCTGCCGGAGCTGCGCCGCTTCGGCGACCAGGCCGCGAAGACGCGTGTCATCGACGGCCGCTACGGACTGCGGACGCCGCGGCCGACCTGGCTGCCGACCCTGCTGATGAGCCTGCTGGCGATCACCGCGCTGGTGCTGCCGCTCCTGCTCGGGGGGAGGCCGTCGTGACCGGACTCACCTTCGAGCACCCGTGGTTCCTGCTGCTGCTGGCCCCTGCGCTCTGGCTCGGCTGGCAGCGGCTGCGCAGCCGCCCGGCGACGCTGCAATTCTCCTCGCTGCGGATCGCCAAGGCCGTGCCGCGCTCGCCGCGCGCCCGCCTGCACTGGTTGCCCGACGCGGTGCGGGTCGCGGCGATCTGCGTGCTGATCGTCGCCATGGCCCGACCGCAGCAGGTCGATCGTGAGCTGCTCTCCGGTGACGGCATCGACATCATGATCGCGCTCGATATGTCGGGCTCGATGAACGCGATCGACGCCACCGAAGACGAGATCCAGCGCATCCAGGCCGGCGGCGAGGAGCCCTTGAACCGCTTCGGCACCGCGCGCCGGATCCTCAAGGAATTCATTCGCCGCCGCAGCGCCGACCGCATCGGCCTCGTGATCTTCGGCGGCGAGGCCTACCTGCGCTTCCCACCGACGCTGGACTATGTCCGCCTGCTGAACGCGCTCGACGCGCTGGTCCTCGACGACGGCCGGCGGATGTCGCAGGACGAGCAGGGCTGCCGCAACGGCTGCACCATCGCCGGCTCGGGCACGGCGATCGGCGACGCGATCAACCGCGCCTTCCTTCGCCTGGAGAAGAGCAAATCGCGCAGCAAGATGTTGATCCTGATCACCGACGGCAAGCAGGAAGGCGGCAGCCTCGATCCGCTGACGGTGCCGAAATACGTCGCGAGCCTGCCGGATCGCGAGCGGGTGCGGATGTATACCTTCCTGGTCGGCAACGGCCGCGAGTCGCGCCTGCCGGCGATGGACCCGCTGCGCGGAACGCTGCTGCGCGACCGCTTCGGCCGGGTCGTCTACCAACGGCCGGACCGGCCCTTCCCGACCGATCCCGAGCTGCTGCAGCAGGTCGCCAAGCTGACCGGCGGACGCTTCTACGCGTCCTACGATCCGCAGAAATTCGAAAAAGACTTCGAGGATCTCGAGCGAACGACCTTCGAGGTCAAGGTACACACCAGCCGCAGCGAGCTCTTCTTCGGCTGGCTGGTGGCAGGGCTGCTCCTGCTCGGTCTGGACCTGCTGCTGCGCCGCACGGTGCTGGGGCGATTCCCGGCCTAGCCGGGAGGAGGAAGCTGCAACGATGGACGCGTTGACCTTCGGCAACCCGGAGCTGGCCTGGCTGGCGCTGGTGGCGCTCGCGGTCACCGCGTGGGGCGTGCTGCGCGTGCGCCGCGCGGACAAGGCCCTCGCCCGCCTCGGCACCGGCAAGGTCGTCCACCGCCTGGTGGCGAGCCGCTCGCCGGGTCGCGCCTTGGCGCGCGAGCTGCTGATCGGCGTGGCCTTGCTGCTCCTGGTCGGCGCGGCGACCCGGCCGCGCTACGGCCTACGCGAGACCGAAGTCAGCAACGCCGGCATCGACATCGTCTTCGCCGTCGACGCCAGCAAGTCGATGCTGGTCCGCGATATCGTGCCGAACCGGCTGCAGGGCACCTCGCTCGAGATCTCCGGCCTGCTCGAGCGCCTCGCCGGCGGCCGGGTGGCCCTGGTGCCCTTCGCCGGCATCCCCTTCGTGCAATGCCCGCTGACGACGGACCACGAGGTGATCCGCACCTACCTGGCCGAGCTGCGGACCGAGGATATGCCCGTTGGCGGCACCAACCTCGGCCGCGCCATCGCCGTCGCCTCGGATGTGCTGACCGGCAGCGAGCAGAACGAGCAGGCCAAGCTGCAGGGCAACCTCGTGCCGCAATTCAAGGGCAGCAAGCACAAGGCGATCGTCATCTTCTCCGACGGCGAGGCGCACGAGGGCGACGCCGTCGAGGCGGCGAAGAAGGCGGCGGCCAAGGGCATCCGCGTCTTCACCGTCGGGGTCGGCAGCAGCTTCGGCGATCCGGTGCCGATCGTCGCCGCCGACGGCAGCGTCACCGGCACGCTGAAGGACAACGACGGCAACCCGATCTTCTCCAAGCTGGACCTCGATCTGCTGGCGTCGGTCGCCGACGCGTCCGGCGGCAAGAGCTTCCACTACGCCAACAAGACCGTCGTTCCGGAGCTCTTCGCCGCGCTCGACGCGCTGGAGAAGGCCGAGTACCGCGAGCGCTTCAAGATGCTCGGCGAGGATCGCTACCAATGGCTGCTCGGGCCGGCGCTGCTGCTCCTGCTCATCGCCCTCTCGCTCTCCGAGCGGCGTCGCGCGGTCGTGCCGGTCGTCGCCGCCCTGCTCTTGCTCTTCGCCGGGCCGACCGCTCGGCAGGCAGCCGCGCAAACGGCCGAGGCACCCGCGGCAGCCGCAGCCGATGCCCCCGCCGCCGGTTCGCCGGAAGACGAACGCACCCAGGCCGAGCGGCGTCACGACCGCTCGCTCTTGGATCGCGAGAACCCCGACGTCGCCGAAGGACGCGACCTCCTCGCCGCCGGCAAGGCCGGTGAGGCGCGCGCCGCCTTCGAGCAGGCGCAGAAGACCCGCCCGGAGCACGCCATCCTCTGGTACGACCTCGCCATCGCGCAGGCCGTGATCGGGCTGCACAGCGAGGCGGCGGTCGCGTTCGGGCGTTGCCTGTCAGCGCTGGACGAGGCGGACCCCGAGCTCGAGGCCGATCTGCACTACGGCGCCGGCACCAACCAGCTGCTCTGGGGCCAGGCCGTCGAGAAGAAGAACGCCGCCGAGGCCAACGTCAACGCCGGTGGCGGCGCCGCACCCGATCCGGCGCCGACCGACCCGCCCCCGGGCGAGGCGGCGAGCAAAGAAGATCCGAGCGAGCATTATCGGCTCGCGGTCGAGAGCCTGCAGAAAGCGCTCGTCGTCGCCCCTGGCCGCGCCGAGGTCCGCAAGAACCTCGAGATCGCGGTCTTGTTGGCCTATCCACCGTGCGAACGGCGTGACACCGCCTACGAGCCGAACGAGCGCCCGACCGAAGCGAAGCCGTTGAAGCTCTCGACCGAGGAGCGCGAGACCAGCTTCGACCTGCGCAGCTGCCCGCTCGATCGCGACGTGCTCTCGCTCGATTTGCAGCGCGGCGACCGGCTGACGGCGAGCATCGAGATCGGCAGCGAGGAAGCCCCGCAGGCCATCGACCCGCTGCTCGGCGCGGCGGGCGGCGAGAAGGTGCTCGACCTGGCGCTGCTCGACGCCACCGGGATGGAGCGCCTGCGCGGCAGCGAGCCGGGCAAACCGGCGGTGACCGAGGTGCAGCGCACGGTGATCAAGGACGCCGAGCGGCTGCTGCTCGACGTGCGCAACGTCACCGGCGTCGAGGCGCCCTACAAGCTCGAGGTGAAGGTGCTGCCCGCCTGCGAGCGCCTCGAAGACAAGCTCGAACCGAACGACAGCATCGAGACCGCCCGCGCCGTCGGTGCCGGACAACCGCTGGCGCTGCGGCTCTGCCCGCGCAACGACGATCACTTGGCCGTCGGGCTGGCCCGCGGCGAGGGGCTGATCGTCCGCGCCAAGCACAAGCTCGAGCTCGGCGCGGACCAGATCGAGATCGACATCCTCGATCGCTCCGGCCGGGTGCTGCGCAGCGCCGCCAAGCGCGGCGAAGGCATGATCGCGCGGCTGGCGAACGCGCCAATGGACGGCGCCTATATCGTCCGCGTGCGCGGCGGCATCGACACCGAGGCCGACGTCGAGCTGCAGCTGGAGGTGACCCCGCCCTGCGCCCTGCGCGACGACGCCTACGAGCAGAACGACGCGGCGATCGCCGGCAACCGCCTCGACAAGGACGAGCTGCGCGGCCCGATCGAGGACCTGCACCTCTGCCCCGGCGACGACGATTGGTACCGGGTCGAGCTGGCCGAGGGCGAGAGCCTCTTCGTCGACCTGGTCGCGCAGATCGAGGAGCTACCGGACGTGCCGGGCCTCGCCGGCGCGCTGACCGTGACGGTCTACGACGCCGCGGGCGAGGTCTGGGGCGAAGGCCGCGGCGCAGCGCTCGGAGCCGACGCGAAGGCGTTGAACCGCACCACGGCGGTGCTCGCGCCGCCGCCCGGAACCTATTGGGTTCGGGTCACTGGCGGCGGCGTCGCGGATCCGATCTTCCCGCTGCCGCCGCTGCCGGATGGCGCGCGTGAGGTCGAGGTCGACGCGCCGGTGGCAGGCCCGGGCGGCCAGGCCGGCGGTCAAGCTGGCGGGCTGCCCCCGCCCGGCCCGGCCCAGCCGGCGCCTCCTGGCATCCGCGCGACGCCGCTCGGACCGGGTGGCGGGCAACCGGGAGCAGCGGGCGCCGCGCCGAGCGGGCCGAGCAAGATCCGCAAGGTGATCCTGCCCGAGGGCTACCCGATGCCCGCGGTCGACCCGGTCCGCGCTCAGCTCGATCTGCCCTACCGCCTCGGCCTGCGGGTCCTGCCGCCCTGCCCCGAGGGCAACGACGAGCAAGAACCCGACGACAAGCCCAGCGAGGCCAAGCCGATCGAGGTCGGCAGCGAGCGCCTCTACCGCGTCTGCAAGGGAGACCAGGACTGGATCGAGATCCAGCAGAAGGCCGGTCAGCACGTGCAGGTCTCGGCGCGCTACGACTTCGCCCACGGCGCGCTCAGCCTCAAGGCCACCAGCGAGGACGGCACCGGCGAGCTCGCGGTCGGCCAGACCCAGGCCCCGGCGCTGCCCGGCAAGTCCACCGGCAAGGACGATACGCCCGCAGCCCGGCGTGGCCGCACCGCGACCACTGGCCTGATGGTCAAGGGCGAGAAGAAGGACCGGGTCATCAAGATCCAGGTGCTTCCGGCCGAGGGCAGCGAGAATTTCTACATCCTGCGGGTCGAGGAGCCGCCGCCGCCCTCGGACAACAACCAGCAGCAGAACAACAAAAACGACGACAACAAAGACGACAAAAAGGACGACAACGACGAGAACAAGGACGACAAGCAGGACCAGAAGGACCAGCAAGACGAGCCGCAGCAGGACGAGAACGATCCCAAGGACGACAAGGATCCCGCGCAGCAGCAGGAGCAGGAGCAGCAGGAAGCGCTGCGCCAGCAGATGCAGCGGCACGACAAGAACCCGCGCAACCTCGAGGCCGAGGAGGCCCTGCGCAAATCGCCGTTCCGGAATCAGCGGCCGATCAAGGATTGGTAGGATGACCGCGCCGACGCAGCTTGCGGGCTCGGTGGGCCTGCGTCGTCGTTCGACGTCAGCGAAGGCTCCGTGGGCTGCGCTGCTGCTGCTGCTGGCCTTCGCGCGGCCCGCCGCAGCCGCCGCCCATGCCAGCGTGCAGATGCAGGTCAACCCAGCCCGGGTGACCGAAGGCGACGCGATCCAGGTCGAGGTGACCTGCAGCGGCGACTACGACGAGATCGTGCCGCCAACCTCGGACGGTTTCGATCTGGAGCAGAGCGGCCGCTCGAGCCAAGTCAGCATCATGGGCAGCCGGGTGGTCCGCAGCGAGCGCTATTCGTTCGTCGGCACCGCGCGGCGCAAAGGCCGCCACCTGATCCGCGGCGCGAAGCTGCGCAAGGCCGGCACCGACGTCGCGATCGGCCAGGACGCCATGGTCGAGGTCGTAGACGCGCGCGCGAGCCTCGGCCCGGCGCTCACGCCCGAGGAGGCCGCCTCGCCGAATCGCTACGTCGGCGAGCCCTTCTTCGTGCGCCCCTCGATCGCCGTGCTGCGGCCCTACGTTCACCAGCCTTTCGTACTGACCTACGACCTCTATTGGTCGCGGAACCAGAACGTCACGGCGCTGCGCGAGATCGGCGAACCGAACTACGGCGCCTTCGCGGTCGAAGACCTGCTCTCGGGCGTGCAGACGCAACAACAGGCAGTGCGCTTCGCCGGCGGTGCGTACATGCAGCAGACGACGCGCAAGGTCCTGCTGACCGCGACGCGCCCCGGTACGCACGAGATCCTCGGCCCCCGGTACCGCGTCGACGTGAGCAATTTCTTCGATTCGCGCGCCTTCAAGGTCGGCCCGCCGCCTATCCGGATCGAGACCCGACCGCTGCCCGAGCAAGGCCGTCCCGCGACCTTCGCCGCCGGCGCCGTGGGCGCGCTGCGCATCGACGGCTGGTTGCTCGAACGCGGACGCAAGACGCAGCAGCTCGCCTTGGATGCCGGCGAGCGCGCCGTGCTGGCCTATCAGGTCCGGGGCACCGGCAACCTCTACGGCCTCCGGGCGCTCGAGCCGCCGGCGGTCCAGGGCATGCGGATCGAGGCGCTCCCCGGCGGCGGCAGCACCGAGGCGGTCGAGATGAGTCCGAACGGCCCCGAGGGCGCGCGCACCTGGCAGATGACCATCGCCTTCGACGCGCCCGGCACTTACACCATCCCCGCAGTGGAGTGGGCCGCCTTCGACCCGGCGGAAGAGCGCTACGTCAGCAGCAGCGCCGGTCCGTTCACGATCGAGGTCACAGGCGAGGCCGTCGCACCGGCAGCGGTGGCGGACGGCGACGCGCCGGAGAAGCCGAAGCCCGCGCGCCGGGAGTTGCGCCCGATCGCCGCCGAGGCGCGGCTGGCCGAGGTCGCCGCTGGCACCGTCGCCGACGCCGGCTGGCTGCCGCTGGCCGCCGGGCTGCCGTGGTTGCTCGGCTTGGCCTTCGGCTTCGGCCTGCTGTTGCAGCGACGGCGCGAGCGAAGTGCGCCCGAGGCCCGCGTTGCCGGCGCGCTCGCGGTCGCCGAGCAGGGGCTGGCCAGGGCAAAGGCGGAGGCGGACTACGGCGCCGCACGCGCCGCGGTGGACGCCTACCTGCAGACCCGGATCGACATGCAGACCCGCGGCATGACCTTCGCCGCGTTGGCCGACGCGCTGCAGGAAGCAGGCGCGCCGGCGGCGCCGACGACGGCGTTGGTGACGCAGCTCGAGCATTGTGACTACGCCCGCTTCGCGCCGAGCGACGACCGCGGCGCCGACGTCGGACGCACCATCGACGCGCTGCAACGAGCGTTGGCAGGCATCGACGCGGGCCTCGGAGCGCCGCGCGCCCCGTCCGGCCGCGCGCTCGCGATCCTCTTGCTGCTGGGCGCTGCGGCGGCGGCTTTGTGCAGCCCCCTACCGGCCCACGCTGGGACGCTGGATTCCGGCTTCCTCGCGGCCAACGAAGCCTACCTCGCCGGCGAGCTCGAGACGGCGCGGCGCGGCTACGAGGCGCTGCTGCAGCACGAGCTGCCGTCGCCGGCGGTGCACTACAACCTCGGCAATACGCTGGTGCGGCTCGGCCGGCTCGGCGAAGCGGTGGCGCACTATCGCGTCGCTGAGAGGCTCGGGCCGGACGCCGCGCTCACCATCGATCTGCAGCAGAACCTGGCGCTGGCGCGCGAGCGGCTGGCCGAGGACTCCCGCCGGCGGCATCGGATCCTGCACGTCTTCGATGAATCGCCCGAGCTCTCGGTGGCCATCGCGCGCGCCGCGCCGCAATCGCTGCTCGGCTGGTTGCTCGTGCTCGCGGCGTGGATCGCGCTGCCGCTCGGCGTCCTGGCGACGCGGACCGGCAAGCGGAAGCTGGCCCTCGCCGCCGCCGTCGCCATCAGCTTGCACCTGCTCGCGGCAGTCTGGTTGGTCTCGGCGCGGATCACCTTGCGCGACGCGCAGACCGCCATCGTCGTGCAGAGCGACACGCCGCTGGAAGCCTGCACCGGCGTCGGCGAGCCGATCGACCTGCCCGAGGGCCTGGAAGTCCGCCGCTTGCGGACCCGCCCGGACGGCCGCGCCGAGGTGCGCCTGCCCAACGGCCGCCGGGGCTGCGTGCCGGCGAGCGCCCTCTACGACGTCCCGTCGGCATGAAGGGCGGCAGGCACGGGGTTGAGCCCAAGCGAGCGCGCGCGCATCCTGCGGGCGTGTCGAGAACGCCCGCACCATCGTCGCCCGTGCCGCTCCTGCCGATGCCGCTCTTGCTCGCGGTGCTGCTGCTGACGAGCGGCTGCGCGCGGGGCTGCAGCGAGGGAGAGCCGGCGCGCAAGGGCGGGGAAGCCGCCGCTGCTGACGCGGCAGAGCAACGGGCCGAGCGCACGCCGGCGAGCGTCGTGGACGGCGTCACGGCGAAGCCGATCGCGCCGAGGGCCGCCGCGCCTGCTGCGCGCGACCGATACGGCGAGCGTTTGGCCGCGCAAAGCCGGGCTGGCGCCTACGACGTCTTCGTGACGATCCGAGCGCCTGCGCTGGACGCCCGCGCGCTGGACCGCGCGCTCACGCCCGCCCACGCCGCCGCCGCCGCGCTGCCCGGTGGGCCGCAGCTGTGGACCATGGTCGAGGCTGGCCGGGCGCGGATGCTGCTCCGCGTCGCGCGCGCCGACTCGATCGCCAGCGCCGAGCGCCTCGCCGAGACGGCGCTGCGGGCGGCGAAGGTGATGGACCTCGGCGAGGTGCAGATCGCAGCAGCGGTGCGTGGCGCCAGGATCCGCAGCGCCCTGAGCCTGGTCGCAGACGCCGGCCGCGCTGCCGCGACGACCTTCGCCGAGACCGTGGTCCTGCCCCGGGCCAAGGGCCTGCCGAGCATCGATCGGGTCGGCGTCGCCGGGGCGAGCCGCGCCGTCGCCGACCTGCACCTGCTGCCGCCAGCGCTCGCCCGCTATGCAGTGGGCATCGGCACGGTGCGGGAGAGCGTGCAGGCCCTGCTCGCCACCTCGACGGGGCCGTTGGCGCAAGCGCTCGAAGCCATCCGGGTGCCGCGCGGCGACCACCCGCAGGGCGCGGACGGCGACCCGAACCTCGGCGACCTGGTCACGTTGACCCCCGGCATGGGCGAAGATCTCGCCGACGCATATTCCGGCAAGCGCCCGGTGACGTTGGTTTATGCGACCGGCGCAGTCGACGCCGCCGACACCAACTACAGCGGCGCCGAGCAAAAAGCGCTCGGACGCGGACTTCGCCCGCTGCTCGCCGACGCCGGGATCGAGGCGTTCCTGCACACCATCGTCGCGATGCGACGCTACCGCCTCGTCACCCAGCCGGGGATCGAACCCGAGCCGCTGCGCGCCCTCGCCGGCCGCATCCACGCGATGCTGCAGGCGGGGACGGCGCACGACGCGCTGCTCCTTTCCGGCCGTGACGGCGTCCCCCCCGCGGTGCAGACCTACGACGGTCGGGTCGCCACCGTCTGGCTCGCGGTCGCTGGGGCCCGCGCCGACGAGGTCGCGCTGCACGATCTGCGGAAATTGGTCGAGCCCGGCGGCTGGCAGGTCCACGCCCTCGACACCGGCAACGACACCGCGATCGGTTGGTTGCTCGACGAGGACGCCACCGGCGGCGTGGTCCTGGCGGGCAGCGACCCGACGGCGACGTCCGCGCAGAGCCGTAGCTTCCTCGACCGCCTCGCCGCCACGCAGGGGGCGACGCGGCTACGCAGCGGCCCCGTTCCGCGGCAGGTCGACGCCACGCTCCGGGGCCTGGACCGTGACATCGCACGCAGCGCCGGGGTGGAGCCATTCGATTTGGCGCTCGCCGTCGAGTTGCTGCGCGGCCGCTTCCGCATGGGCGTCGCCGACGGTCGCACCACGCACCTGGTGCTCCCCGGCGGCCCGATGGCGGCGCGCAACGGCGACCTACCACTGCGGGCGAAGGAAGGCCTGCTGCCCCTGCAACGTCTGCGGAAGGTGGCCGATCCGGCGGAAGAGAACGCGATCCTGCGCATCGGCGGGTGGCCCGGGCTCTACGTCCTGGCCGACACCGATGGCGTCGAGACGTGGGTCTTCCAGGAGCGCGTACGCGACGCGGCGCAGCGGACCATCGAGTCCTCGTCCCGGCGATTCGCCCGCACGCTCGCGCTCGAGGACGCCAGGCTCTCGCCGCCGAGCGAGGGCCGCTGAGGTGCGGCCTGGGCTACGCGTCGCGTCCTGCCTCGGCCTCCGCGCAGGCCTCGCCCTCGGCGCGTGCCTTGCCCTGGGCGCGTACCTGACCGGCTGTGGCGCGGGTGACGCCGAAGCGCCGCAGCAGGCCCGCAGCTCCTGCCCGACCCTCGACGAACGGCTGGCCCCGTTCACCGAATGGGCCGCAGCGGGCCACCTCGACGCCACGGCGACGATCTTGCGCGAGGATTTCGACGCCGAGGCGCTCCGCGCCTTGACGCGGGTCTTGCTCGACGTCTTCGCCGAGCTACCGAACGGCACCTTGGGCGAGGTCGGTGCCGCTCTGCCGGCCTACGACACGCCGGCCATGCACGCGTTGATCGCGCGGCTCTTCGCCCCCCTCCTCGCCGAAGGAGAGCAGGCCGACCGCGCCATCGCCACCATCGGCGAGGTCGGCGCCGGATGCCTCGACGGGGCGACGCTGGCCTATGTCGGCACGCTGACGGCGGACCCCCGGCTGGCTGACGGCCTCTCGGCGCTGCTGAACGTCGCCGCGCTCGACGGTCTGTTGCAGACCTTGCAATCGATCACCGACGCCGAGACGCGCGACGCGCTGGTCGCGGTCTTGGGCAACGCCGTGCTCTCGCTGGCGCAGCCGGACTTCGACCCGGATCCGCTGCGCGAGACGCTGGTCGCGGCAGCCGGCCTCTCGGACGACGTCAGCGTGACGATGCAGGGGGTCGTTGCCGTCTTCGACGCCGCGACCCGGACGCCGGAGGGCAGCGTCGATCCAGAGCGCATCGCCGCGCTCGCCCGCTTGTGCGGCTGCGTCGCCGACCGCGACCCGGACCGTCGCCTCGCCGGCTGGTTGGTCGACGTCCTGCTCGCGCCGGGAGCCATCCTGCCGCCCGCCTCGGCGACGCCGCTGCCGATCGCGCCGATGCTGGAGACGCTGCACAACGCGACGGTCGGTCTGGCGAAGAGCCCGGAGGGAATCGACGCCGTCGCGGTCTTGCTGCGCACCCTCGCGGTGCCGGCGCGGGCGCGGCTCGCCCTGCCGGAGCTGCGCGACCTCTTCGGCAGCGGCGCGCTCGCTGCCCTTGGCGACGCCATCGCGGCGCTGGCGCTCGGCGGATGCGAGGCGCCATGAAGCGTCGAGGCGCGAGACGCAGCGCAGCGCGTTCGCTGCTGGTGGCGGCGCTGCTGCTGTCGGCGCACGACGCGTCGGCCTCGGTCTTCGAGCTCTTTGGTGCCGATCCGCGTGGCGTCGCGATGGCCGGCGCGATGGCGGCCGTCGCCGAGGGCCCCGCCGCGGCGTTCTACAATCCCGCCGCGCTGCACGACGCGCCGACCGGCTCGATGCAGATCGGCTGGGCGGCGACGGCGTTCGGCCTGGACATCCATTTGGCGCGACCGGTCTGCACACTCGCGTCGGATCGCTGCCGCTCGCTCTGGGGCGGCACGACGGCGCGCCATGGCCCCCTTCTGCCGCGATCCGGGCAGCACCTGCAGCTCGGCTGGAACGCGCACCACCGCCGCGTCCTGGGCGGGCGCCTCGCCTTCGGGGCGCTGCTGACCCTGCCGGCGCAGCGGCTGATCCGGCTCTCCGGTCCCGACGCCGCCCAGCCGCATTACGTGCTCTACGAGAGCCTGCCGGATCGGCTGAGCATCTTGTTGGCCGTCGGCGTCCGCATCACCGATTGGCTGCGCGCCGGCGTCGGCGTGCAGGTCCTGGCGGCGTTGGGCAGCGCGCTGGACCTCGACCTCGAACCGATCAACGGCCGCATCGAGCCGGCGTCGGTGGCGATCTCGTTGCAGCCGACCGCCCGCATGACCGCGGGCGTCACGGTGCATCCGGGGCTCGGCCTGCGCTTCGGCGTCGGCGTTCGGCAGGAGGTCTCGCTGCGCTACCGCATCCCCTCGCGGCTGCGCCTGGGCGCGCTCGCCGAGGCCGACCTGCTGGTCGCGCAGAATACGCTCTACTCCCCGACCAGCTTGGAGATCGGCGGCTCGTGGCGCAGCGCCGACGCCCGCTGGCAGGTCGGCCTGAACCTGCGGATCGCGCTCTGGTCCCGTGCGCCCGACCCCTCCCCGACCCTCGCCATCGACGTCGGCGGTGGCGCCGTCGGCCGCCTCGGTCTCGACGGCCTCGCCGACGTCCGGCCGCAGCGGGAAGCAGCGACCGGCTTCTCCGACACCGCGGCCCCGTCGCTCGGCGCCGAGTGGTGGGCCCGGCCGTGGCTGGCGCTGCGCACCGGCTACAGCTACCGCCCGTCGCCGGTCCCCTACGCCGTCGGCCTGACGAGCCAGCTCGACAACGACGTCCACGCCCTCGGCCTCGGCTGCGAAATCGGTTTCGGCGAGCGGATCCGCATCCGCAGCGAGGACGCGACGCTGCTGCGTCACGCTTTTTACCTACGCCTCGGCGCACAGGCGCAGATCCTGCCGCGGCGCGCCGTGTACCGCCGCGATCCCAACGACCCTGTCGGCGATCTCGACCACGGCGGCAGCATCTTCCACGCCGCCGCGCACTTCGGCGCTCGCTTCTGACCGGTCTTTTGTGAGGAAGCGTGGACGTGGTACACAGAGGCGGTGCGCGCCGCGCGCGAAGGAGCCCGGAATGTCGTGTTGGAGCGCATCGATGGTTGGCCGCCCTGCCCTATTCGTCGCGTCGTGCTGCGTCATCGCGCTGCTCGCCGGGTGCGGCAATGAGGACGGCGGCAGCAGCTCGACCACCCAGGACAGCGGCGCGGCGACCGGCTCCGACAGCACGGGCGGCGGCTCCGACGCGACGGGCGGCGGCACCGACGGCAGCAGCTCGGATACGACGACCGGCAGCGACACCTCGGGAAGCGGCGTCGCTTGCCATCCGATCAAGAATACCGGCTGCCCCACCGGCCAGCATTGCATCTACGACGGCGACCTGATCACCTGCACCGACGACGGCGAGCATGCGCTGGGCGAGGATTGCGACGACGGCAAGGGCTGCAAGGTCGGCATCTGCGTCGCGGCGCAGAACGGCCCCTCGCGCTGCGCCAACTTCTGCGTCAGCGACCTGCATTGCGCCTCGCAGCTCTGCAGCCAGCTCCAGAGCAGCAAGGGCAAGGTCTGCGATATGGGCGGCGACAACCTGATCGCCTGCGACCCGCTGACCCAGGACTGCCAGGACGCTTCGCTGGCCTGCTACGCCACGCCGAAGGGCTTCGGCTGCCTGGCCAAAGGCGCGGTCGACGGCGGCGAGAAGTGCGCCGAGGACAACAGCTGCCTGCCAGGCTTCGCGTGCATCGGCAAATCTGCCGGGCAAGACGGCATCTGCCGCAAGATCTGCCGGCAGGGTGGTGGCAATCCGGCATGCGACGGCGTGACCGAGGGCTGCAGCAAGCTCTACGGTAGCCCGACGGCAGGCTACTGCGGTGGCTAGCGAGAGGTCCGCTTGAGCGTGATCGACACCATCGACACCACCGTAACGGTCGAGTGGTCTGGCCAGCGGACCATCGGCACGTTGGTCGAACTCAACGGCCAATCCGCGGTTCTCACGGCGCTGCGCCTGCCCGAGATCGGCGAAGACATCGCCTTCCGCGTCGAGGGTGAAACCGAGGAAGAGGCCGTCACACTCGACGGCATCTGCGTCGGCGTCGACGATACCGGCTGGGGCGAGCGCCGCGCCGAGGTCGACCTGCTCCGCGTCGGCACGACCTGCTCGGCCAGTCGGCTGCGCGACTTCATCGAGAGCTGGTCCATCGCCCGCGGCGGTTCGGTCCACATCGGGCAGAGCCGCGAGCAGCCGACGGTCAAGCGCTTCGTCTACCACGTGCCGGACGGCGGCACGCGCGCCACGCCGGATTTGCGTCGGACCATGGAGACGGCCCCACCCGCCATCACCGACGACCTCGACCTGCCCTCACAGGTGATCGACCGCAACGCCATCGCCGCGCTGCGCAAGCGCGAGGGCACCTCGACCTCGCCCGGACAGGGGCGCAGGCCGCAACGCGAGACCGTGCCGGCAAGCAATTGGGTCGTCGGCGGCGAGGATCCGGGCTTCGATGAGGAGTTCGCGGTCGCCACCAACCCGGAACGGACGCTGAACAGCGACGTCGCGGCCGGATTCCTCGCCGGCGGAGGCCTCGACGCGGCGTTCCGTGAGGCCCTGCGCGCGGTCGAGCAGCCCCGCATGCCCAGCCGCCCGTCGATGCCGAATCTCGGCACGACCGAGCCGCCGCCCTCGCTCTTCGACACCGGCCCCAACCTGCAGGGCGAGGAGGAGGACGAGCTCGAGCCGACCCGGATGATGTCGGCCATCACCGACGACGACGACGACGGCGCGATGCCGGTCGTCGCCTTCGAGACCGGTGAGCTCTCGAACGACCAGGTCTCCCAGCTCATGGCCAAGGTCGACGACGCCATCGAGCTCGAGCGCTCGATCGTCGACAGTGAATCGTTCGATATGGACGAGCCGATCATCGTCAACACGGTCGGACTCGAGGTGCCCTTCGCCGATCCGGTGCAGCTCGGCACCGACAACCGCGCGCCGACGATGGCGCAAGCGACCGCCGCACCGGAGCCGGAACCGACGCTCGAGCTCGACCTGCCGACCCCCGTTTCGGCAGAGAAGCCGAAGCGGCAACGTCGGATGACGGTCGCCGAGACGCTGTCGTTGCCGCTCAAGGCGCCGACGCCGATCGAGGTCGCCGACGAGCCAGAAGGCGACGACCTGCTCGGCGAAGAGGATCCGATCGAGGCCGCGGTGCTGCGGCCACAGACGCGCGAGCCCTCCGAGGCGCTCAAGCGCATCGCCGAGGTCTTCGCCGTCGACATCGCGGTGCGCTGCGACCTGCAGGTCCAGCTGCAGATCGGGCGGAAGAAATCCGACGGCGTCGTGCTGCGCCTGGCCGAGAGCAAGCTGCGCGTGGCGTCGCCGGCCGAGCCGCAGCTCTACCAGCGGCTGCAGGTGCTCTTCCCCGACCCGACGGGCGGCAAGAAGCCCTTCATCATCCCGGCCGAAGTCGTCCGCATCCGCGAGCGCGAAGGGGACGAGAACCCGGTCTCTTACGATATGCGCATCTCGCCCGGCACGTCGCCGAAGGAGATGAACCTGCTGCGCGCCCTGATCAAGACCTTCCAGGCCCCCGGGACGTGATGCCCGGGCGCTTCGCGAGCCGCCTGCTCGCGCTTGCGTTCGGCCTCGCCCTCGCAACGACCGCAGCTGCGCAGCCAGGCGCTCCTTTGCCGCTGCCGGCGACCCAGGTCGGCAATTGCGAAACGAAGCAGCTGCTGGCCAGCGATCCCGACAGCGGCATGACGATGCGGGCCATCGCGGTCCTACCGCCCGGCGCGCCGCCCGGCCCGTGGAAGGTCCTGGTCCTGCTGCACGGTCTCGGCGGCAGTGCGCGCTCCTGGCTCGAGGCGACGACGGTGGTGCCGCAGCTGGCGAGCGAGATGCGCGCCGGCAGCTTGGCACCGACGCTGATCCTGCTGCCCGACGGTGGCAACGGCTATTGGGCCGATTGGATCGACGGTCGTCACCCCTACGGCAGCCTGGTCCTGCGCTTGATGGACGTCGCGCGGCAGCGCTACCCGCTGGCGGAGGGACCGCAGCACGCCGCCATCGTCGGCGCGTCGATGGGCGGCTTCGGCGCGCTCTCGCTGGCCCTCCGAGAGCCGGCGCGCTTCGGCATGGTGGTCGCGCTCTCCGCGACGGACCTCGCCATCGCCGTCGCCGATGCGCCGATGCGCGCCTGCTACGTCAACGTCGTCGGCGCCCCCGCATCGGCCAGCAAGCTCGCAGAGATCAACCCGATCGCGCGGGTTCGCGCCGGGGCCGGCGCCGGCGTCCGCTTCCTGCTCGCCTGGGGAGATCGGGAGGCGCGCAAATTCAAGGAGGGTGGTGCGCTGCTCTTCCGCGCGCTGCGCCGCGCGAAGCGTCGGGTCGAGCGCCGCGTCGTGCGCGGTGGGCGGCATGGTTGGCAGCGGGCCTGGGCGCCATTGCACCCGTGGTGGACGAGCGCGCTGCGTGCGCACTTCGGCGCGAAGACCGCGCGCCCTTGACCTTGATCGCGGCGACGAGCCGCTTGCCGATGCGCTTCCACAGCCGGTCGGCGCCGAGCCGGGTCATGTGTGCGCCGTCGTGGCCGCGCAGCCGCTTGCGCTTGGGCCGCCGCCGGTCGCCGGCGAGGGCCGCAGCGTCACCGGCGGCGCTGATGACCTTGGCGCATGGCACGCCCTTGGCACCTTTGCGAATGGCGGAACGGATCCGCTGCAGGCGTCCGCGCAGCCACGCGTCACGGACGTCGGCAGGTGTGACGAAGACGACACGCCGCACGCCGCGGCTGCACAATTTGCGGCCGAAGACGCGGACCCGTTCGGCGTAGGCGCGGGCCCAGTTGCGGTGCTTCCAACGCAACCAGAGGTCGCGACCCTTGTATTTGCGGCGCTCGGCCTGGCTGCGCAGGCGGAAGCCCTGGGCGTCGTTGCCACCGAGGTAGACGATGGCAGCGCGGGTCTGCCGGCTGACCGGGATCGTGCCGACCTTGGCCTGCCAATCGAAGAAGTCGGGCCGTGCGAAGCCGCTGCTGCTGCGGCCGTGGACCGTGACTTCGTAGCCGCGCTCTTCGAGCTCGCGCTCGACGCGATGGCCGAAGGCGCCGAAGACCGAGCTCGACCCGAGCAACAAGACCTCGCCGCGCTGTGGCGGCGATTTGGCCGCGGCGGGATCTGCCGAGAGCGTGAAGGTGACGATCGAGGCGAGGACGAAAAGGGTGCGAAACGAATGCATTCTACTCCGAGCGAAGAAACTTCGCGTCGAAAGTATATGCGCGCAGCCTTGGTTCGGCAAATCCTCGGAGTCGGGGGACTAGCCGGCGAGCAGATCGCCCCAGCGGGCCTGCTTGTACTCGGCGCTGACCCGGACGCCGTTGATGATCGCGCCGACGGCGACGTCGCGGCGGTCGTAGTGCGCCTCGAGGTCGTCGAAGATCGGGTTGGCCTCTTCGTCGGTGATCTTCTCGATCGCCTCGACGTCCTCGTTGATCGCCTTGACGTGCTTCTGCAGGTCACCGTAGAGGCGGAACTGGTTCTCGTCCCAGTTGTAGATGACCAACTGCGCGAGCAGGCCGTTGCCGCGGGCGAACTCGCGACGCAGGACGTCCTCGAGGTGCTTCGCGGTGATCTTCATCGCGCGGTAGCCCTTGAAGTGGCGGAAGTAGACGGAGCGGTCCAGGCGCGAGAGCTCGGCCAGGAAGGTGCGCATCGGGATGCCGCGGCACATCCGGCCGAAGAGGCGGGGCGAGAGCGAGAGCAGGGCCTCGATGGCCTCCTTGCCGTCTTCCTCTTCGCTGCGCGCTTCGGCGGCGGCGTCGGCCTCGGCGGGGGCGTTCTCGAGCTCGTTCTGCTTGTCGTCGGCCATGGGGCTGCTCTCCGTTCGCGCCGTCCGCGGGCGCCTGCAGGGCGGCGGAACCTAGCCCAGCAGATCGGTGCTGACAAGCAGCTTCAGGGCGCGGGAATCGGGGCGTCGCGCGGCAGGAAGCGGTCGTTGCGGATCGGCGCAGGCGCCGGCACCCGCGGCCGCAAGGCGATAGCGGCAGCACCCGGCGCGACGACCGCGTCGGCACCGCCGGCCGGCCCACGGCCACGGCTGGCCACCGCATCGACCGCGGGGCTGGCGCTGGGCTCGCCGCCGAAGCGAGAGACGGCGCCGCTGACGATCTGGTCGCGCAGCGCGACGAACGAGCGCTCGTCGACTTCGGGCAGGTCGAGCCGCGCGTTCCAGGCTTCGAGCAGGGTGGCGAAGAGCAGCACGGCGACGCAGCTCCAGGCGACGATGCCGGCGACAGCGACCCGCCGCTCCTTTTCGACCCGCAGCCGGGTCACGGTGGCGAGCGTCTTGGCGTCGACGGTGGCCTCGTCGTTGGCCGGCCGTAGGTCCGGATCGTCGGGGGCGAGGCCGGCGGCCTGCAGCGCGATGACCCGCGAGCGCTCGACGGCGGCGGCGTCGTGATCGAGCTCGGCGGAGCGATCGCGACGGCTCTTGCGACGCGAGCGGCGGTCTTTGGCCTCGGCGTCGTGGATCGGGTTGCGGCCGATGCGGCTCGGGCTGCCGGCCGGGCGGAGCTCGACGACCTTGCGACGCTCGACCGCGCGTCGCACCTCGGAGGCGCGGGCGAAGACGCCGCTGATCGGCCGTTGCGGCGTCAGCACCATCCCCTCGGGCAGCGGCACGTCCGGCTCGCTGGTGCGGGGCCGGGAGAGGTCCTGCTCGGGGAAGAGCAGCTGCGGCTTCGGCAGCGCGGCCTGCGCCTTCGCGTCGTCGAGCAGCCGCGCCAGCGTCCCGGGCTTGAAGCGGGCCGAGGCGGCGGCGCGCGTCGCGAGCAACGCCTCGAGCATCGCGGTCGCGTCGGGGAAGCGGGCGTCGCGTTCCGGCGCCAACGATCGCACCAGCCACGCGCGCAGGTCCTCCGGCAGCCGCGAGAGCGCCTTGTCGTCGAGCTCGATCCGGCCGGTGGCGACCCGCTGCTGCAGCGCCAGCGTCGCCTCGGAGCCCAGCAGGACACGGTTGGTCAGCAACTCGTAGGCGACCACGCCGAGCGAATAGAGGTCGGAGCGGGCGTCGACCCGGCTGCCCCGCGCCTGCTCGGGCGACATATAGTGCAGCTTGCCCTTGATGGTGCCGGTGCGGGTCCGATCGCTGCGGTGCTCGCCGCGGGCGATGCCGAAATCGGTCAGGAGCACCCGCTCGTCATCGGCGATCAAGATGTTGTGCGGGCTGACATCGCGGTGCACCAGGCCGAGCGGTCGACCGTCGCGGCCCTGCAGCCCGTGAACATAGGCCAGCGCCTCGAGGTTGGCCTTCAGGATCGCGACGGCGGCGGCCCGCGCGACCTGCTTCCGCGCGCCACCGAGCGACTCCAGCACCCGGGCCAGGTTGCGGCCGTCGACGCGGTCCATGACGAGGAAGTGGGTGCCGCCGTCTTCGCCGACCTCGTGTACGCGCACCACGTTCGGGTGGTCGAGTTGCATCGCGATGCGGCCCTCGTCGCGGAACATCCGCACGAAGTCCGTATCGTCGGCGAGGTGGTCGTGCAGGATCTTGAGTGCGAGCGCGCGCCCGGCGAGCGCGTGGCCGGCGTCGGCGGTGGTCGCTGCGTAGACGGCAGCCATGCCGCCCGCTGCGATCCTTTCACCCGTGACGAATGCGCCGAGGCGACGCGCTTCCGTCGATTGCCCCGCCGCCATCGTCGCCTCCGTGCATCAGCCCGGGTCGAGGCTAGAGCGGGGCGATCCGGCGTCAAGAATTCGGACCCAGCGCGGCGCTTCCCCGCACATCGCCTCGACCGCGTCGGGATCCTTGACGCAATCTTCGGTCAGCACGTCGTAGCCATCCTCGGTGACGAGCACGTCGTCCTCGATCCGGATGCCGATGCCGCGCAGCTCGGCGGCGATGCCCTCGTCGTCGATGGGGAAGTAGAGCCCCGGCTCGACGGTGGTCACCATCCCGGGCTCGAGCGGGCGCGGCTGCCCATCGGCGCTGTAGAGACCGACGTCGTGCACGTCCATGCCCAGCCAGTGGCCGGTGCGGTGCATGAAATAGGGCTTGTACGCCTGCTGCTCGATCAACCCGTCGACGCTGCCCTGCAGCACGCCGAGGTCGACCAAGCCCTCGGTCAGCACCCGCAGCGCGACGTCGTGCGCGCGCTGGTAGGGCTCGCCGGGACGGGTCACGTCGATGGCGGCGATCTCGGCGGCCAGGACGACGTCGTAGACCGCACGCTGCGCCGCGGAGAAGCGGCCGGAGGCCGGGAAGGTGCGGGTGATGTCGGCGGTGTGGTAGCCGATCTCCGCGCCGGCATCGACGAGCACCAAGCCGCCCTCGGGGATCCGCATCCGGTTGGTGTTGTAGTGCAGGATCGTGGCGTTGTCGCCGCCGGCGACGATGCTGGGGTAGCCGTTGCGGGGTGAGCCGCCGAGGCGGAAGACCAGCTCCATCGCGGCCTGCACCTGGTACTCCCAGACGCCCGGGCCGGCGACCCGCATCGCCTCGTGGTGGCCCTCGGCCGAGAGGCGGCCGGCGGCGCGTAGGGCGACGATCTCCTCCTCGGATTTGCGCAGCCGCACCTCGTGCAGCACGGCGCGCAGGTCGACGATGCAATCCGGGCCACGGGCGTTGCCCCGCGGCGCGCGCCAATGCTGCTGCGCCGCGCGAATCACCTCGGCGTCGAGCGCTGTGTGCTGGCCGAGCGTCCAATAGACCGTCCCGGCGCCCTCGAGCAGCGCCGGCAGATGCTTGCCCAGCTCGGCGATATCGAACGCCGCGTCGGCGCCGAATCGCTCTTTCGCACCTTCGAGGCCGGCGCGGCGGCCGGTCCAGGTCTCGGCGGCGGGATCGCGGGGCCGGACGAAGAGCACCAGCCCCGGCCCCTCGCCACCGCGCAGCACGGCGAGGGCGTCGGGCTCGTCGAAGCCGGTGAGGTAGAGGAAGTCGCTGCCCTGGCGGAAGTCGTATTCGACGTCGCTGTTGCGGCCGACCATGGCCGCGCCCGGGACGATGATGACGGCGTCGTCGCCGCAGAGCGCGCGCAACCGCTCGCGGCGGGCGGCGAAGCGATCGGCGGTGACCAGGGCCGGCGGCGCCACCCGCGCCTCGCCGTAGATGGCGAGCAGCGCAGCGGGATCGAGCGGGTGAAGGCCTGCGACCCGCGGGGAAGCGGCGGCGGTGCGGGGATCGTCGGGCATCTCGTCTCCTGGGCAGCGGATCGGCGCCGCGCGGCAGCACGGCGGGCGGAGTGTAGCGGGGCACGCCACCGCGCGCTACGCTCCGCCGCCATGGATACTGCCGAACGCACGCCGCAATCGCCGATCATCACCGTCTTGCGCTGCGATTTCGTGCCCGAACCGGACCGCAGCCGGTTCGGCGATACCGAGCATCGAACGGCAGAGCATGTCCGCCGCGCCGCGGCCGCGCTGGGCTGGGCGCCGCAGATTCGGATCGTCGACGTCCTCGCTGGCGAGCTGCCACCCGCCGACGACGACAGCGACCTCTACGTCACCACCGGCAGCGCCACCGACCCGGACAGCACCCTGCCCTGGGTCTGCGCGCTGCGTGAGTGGCTGCCCCGGGCGTTGGCAGGCGGGGCCCGAATCTACGGGATCTGCTTCGGTCACCAGCTGCTCGCCCACGCCCTCGGCGCCGACGTCGGGCGCGCCGCAGATTGGGAGGTCGGCCGGGTGCCGATGCGGCGGCGCTTCTGGCTTCCGGTCGGCGGCGCGACGAGGCCGCCGCGGGCGTACCCGACGCCACAGCCGGACGCGCCAGCAGCGATGGTCGCGTTGCTCGAGAGCCACCAGGACGAGGTCCGCGCCCTGCCCCACGGCGCGCAGCTCCTGCTCGAGGGCGAGGCGTGCCGGCTGCAGGGCTACGTCGTCGCCGGCCTGCCCAGCGGTGGCGCCGCGGTCGGCGTCCAAGGCCATCCGGAGTTCGAGACCGAGCAGGTCAGCGCCCTGTACCGTCGCCGCCGCGAGCGGCTCGGCGACGCGCGGGTCGAGGCGGCCTGCGCCTCCGCAGCCTTGCCCAACGACGGCATCGCGTGGTCGGCCGAGGTCCTCGCCTTCCTGCTCGGCGACCGCTTCGCCCCGGATCTCGCCGGGGTGCCGGAGCCTTGTCGGCATTGACGCCTGCGGGGCCGCGATCCATCCTCCCGGCCCGCACGCTGCGGCCGCACGGACCCGAGGAATCGCCCGATGATGACGCGTACGACGCTCCGTTCCACTCCCCTCTCCGCGCTCGCGGCGGTCGCCCTGACGCTCGGCCTCGGCGCTCTCGCAGGCTGTGGCGGCGTCGAGTTGGAGCGCGCCCCCGGGGCGCCGAAGCACCGCGCGTTGCCGCTCGGCACGCCGGTGACGGCCGCCGAGACCGCCGACGCGCTGCCGCAACCAACGGTCCTGCTCGGCACGCTGCGGCTGAAGCTGACCAGCAACGACGCGACCGCCGATCGCACGGCGGCGCTCGCCCAACTCAAGCGCTTCGCGGCGCGCTATGGCTGTGATGCCGTCGTCGCCGCCGCGGTCGATACGCAAGAGAAGATCTTCAAGCGCAAGATCAAGAAGCTCGGCAGCGATGGGCGCCCCTATTTCGAGGAAGAGGTGCGCAAGAGCTACGAGCACAACTGGCAGAGCCAATGCGTCCGCACCGCCGCCGCGCCGGCCGACGCGGCGCCGCGCCGCGGCACGACCATCAGCGCGAAGCCCGCCGGCGGCGGCGAAAACGGCGGCGGTGAGAGCGGCGGCGGCGAGAGCGGCGGCGGCGAAAACGGCGGCGGCGAGAGCGGCGGCGGCGAAAACGGCGGCGGCGACACCACGACCAAGCCACCGCGCGACACGCGCCCGAACGACACCGGCTCCGAGAGCGGCAGCAGCGGCAGCACCGGTGGCGAGAGCGGCGGCACCACCGCCGGCGGCAGCGGTACCACCAGCGGCGGCGTGATCCAGGCCCCGAGCAGCGACGACGTCGACCCCGCCATGGCGAGCGAAGTCGCGCGCGCCTTCCTCGGCTTCTCGCGCTTCGCGGCGACCTCGAACCACGAGGCCATCTGCAAGATGCTCGACAAGGAGCGGGTCTACCTCGACATCCGGATCGAGTCGCCGGCGACCGAGATCAAGACCGACCTGACCCAAGAAGCCGCGTGCCAATCGCTCGCCGGCGGTGACCTCGGCAACTACCTGCGCAACTTCGGCCCGGCCGAGGTGCACACCGAGATGCCGACGTTGATCCCGTCGCTCTTCCGCATCCACGGCGGCGCGTTCCTCAAGCTCGACGAGAGCCGCGACCAGCTCTACCGGAAGAAGCTCGCCGAGTCGCGCGCCGGCAAGGCGCCGCTGGCCTGCGAGATGTACACCGTCCACGCGGCCGGCAACCTCTTCAAGATCTCGCTCGATTGCCGCGGCGTGAAGTCCTACCGCTTGCTCATGCGGCGCGACGGCCCGGACGACTTCAAGCTGATGGCGCTGACGCACAACCGCTAGCCACGCGCGCGAGGGCACGATGCCGACGACGACCAGGATCCCGCTGGCTCTGCTCCTGGCTGCCGTGGCGGTCTGGATGTGGCCGCTCGCCGCCTCGGCGCAGCAGGCCCGTCGCGACCTCGGCGTCCACTTCGCTGGCCAGACGGTGGCCAACCCGCGCGGCGCCCTCTCGATCGCCACCAACCCGGCCGGCCTCAGCGCGCTGGACGATTGGGAGCTGCGGCTGCAGGCGGCGCTCGGTGGCGGGCAGGTCGGCGGCGGCGCCGGCAGCGGCTGGGGCGCCTTCGGCAGCGGCGCCTTCGGCAGCCTGCGCTTGGGTGCGGCGCTCGAACACCGCAGCGACGAAGACGCCGACGCGCTGATGCTCTCCCGCCTGAGCCTGGCTGGTGCGTGGCGGCTCGGCGACCGCTTCGCCCTCGGTTATGCGGCCCGCCTACTCGGCGGCGCTGCGGGCGACGGCAGCTCGCTCTGGTCGCATGACGTCGGCCTGCTGCTGCGGCCTTGGTCGTGGGTTTCGCTCGGTTGGCGCGCCACGGGCCTGGGCGATCCCGGCGGCGTCGGCGCCGATGGCACCGCGGCGTTCACCACCCGCTACGCCTGGGGACTGGCGCTGCGTCCCTTCGCCGGATCGGATCGCTTCACCCTCGCCTTCGACATCGATTGGCCGGCAGGCGGCACCATCGGCAACACGACCTTCAGCATGGCCGGGCGCATCGCCAGCGGCCTCTCGCTGCTGCTCGAGCATCGCAACGTCACCCATCGCATCGGCGCGAGCCGGCAGACCGAATCGCGCACCAGCCTGCTGCTCGATATCGGCCTCGGTCATTGGGGCGCCGAGCTCGGGCTGCGCGCCGACTCCTCGTTGCGCGACGGCAGCGGCGGTGGCGTGCAAGTCGGCGCCCGTCTCTCCGGCGACGTGCCGCCGTCGTTCGTCGATCCGGGCCCGAGCGCGGTCATCATCCCGCTGGCCGCGGCCACGTCGGAATCGCCGGCCGGGAAGAACTCCTTCGCCGCGCTGCTGCTGCGCCTCGACGCGCTGGTGCGCGATCCGGCGGTGCAGACGGTCGTCTTCCGCTTCGACCAAGCCAGCTTCACTTGGGCGCAGGTCGAGGAGCTGCGGGCCGCCATCGCCGCCCTGCGCGCCGCGGGCAAGCGGACCGCCGCCTACGCCTCCAGCCTCGGCACCCGCGGCTATATGATCGCCTGCGCGACCGAGAAGATCGGCATGCCCGCGGCCGGCAGCCTCACGGCGCGCGGCATCGGCGCGGATTTCGTCGGCCTGGCGACGGCGCTGGCGCGGATCGGCATCACGGTGCAGACCGTGCGCTACGACGACTACAAATCGGCACCGGAGACATTCACCCGTGAGCGCATCAGCCCGGCGCTGAACGAGACGCTGACCCGCGTGGTCCGCCGGCGCTACGGCCAATTCCTCGAGGCCGTCGCCCTCGGCCGCTCGCTGACCCCGACCGCGGTCGAGGCCGCCTTGGCACAGGGCGTCGCGATCCCCGAGGACGCCCAGCGCGCGACGCTGATCGACGTGGTCGCGACGCCGAAGGAATTCGAGGCGTCGCTGCGCGATTGGGGGATGACCGAGAAGGGCGATTCGCTCGCGGTCTACGCGCCGCCGGTGGCGCGTCGCAAGCGCTTCGGCCCGCGCCCACGCCTCGCCGTCCTGGCCCTCGCCGGCTCGATCGTCGACGGCGAAAGCGGTCGCGGCCTGATGGGTCGACAGATCGGCGGTCGGAGCGTGGCGAAGCAGCTCGGCGGCCTGGCGAAGCGCAGCGACATCAAGGGCGTGGTCGTCCGGGTCGACTCCGGCGGCGGCGCGGTCTACGGCTCGGAGTTGATCTACCAAGGCCTGCGGCAGCTCAGCGAGCGCAAACCGACGGCGATCTCGATGGCAAGCGTCGCGGCCAGCGGCGGCTATTGGCTCTCGCTCGGCGCCGACAAGATCTTCGCCGACGCCGCCACCGTCACCGGCTCGATCGGCATCTTCACGCTGAAGCCCGAGTTCTCGGGCACGCTGGCGCTGCTCGGGATCGGTGTCGACCACGTCGCCGCCGGCCCGGGGACGACGGTCTTCGATCCGAAGCAGCCCTGGAGCACGAGCGAAGAGGCCGTGCTGCGGCGCACCCTCGGTCGCTACTACGCCCTCTTTCTCGAGCGGGTGAAGCTGCGCCGCAAGCTCAGCGACGAGACGCTCGAGCGTCTCGCCGGCGGCCGGATCCACCTCGGCCGCCGCGCCCTCGAGCGCGGCCTGGTCGACAGCGAGGGCGGCCTGCTCGAAGCGCTGCGCGACGTCCGCAGCCGCGCCGGCCTGCAGGACGACGACGATACCGAGGTGGTGTTGCTGCCGCGGCCCGGCCTGCGCGTGCACCTCGGCGTCGGCCTCGGCGTGGCGGTGCGCTCGTTGCTCGGCGGCGCGGACCCGGACGATGACGCGCCGGACGGCGTCGCTGCCGGCGCAGCCGCCACCGCGGCGGTCGGTCGCGCGCTGCTCCAGGCAGCCGGACCGTGGCTCGACCATGCCGCCGTGCTGACGGCCCTGCCCGCCGGCACCCCGCTCGCGCTCTCGCCGTTGCCACGCGACGTTCCGGCGCCCTGATTGGCGCGCAGCGTGCAGATCCACTAGGCTGGCGGCGGAGAGGGCGAGGACCCGTGGCGGTCCCGGAGGCACGACGCATGCTCGACCGCCGCAGCGCAGCACCGCGGCACGTCGCGACCGGATTGTTGGCCCTCCTCCTCGCGATCCTGCCGGCCTGCTCCAGTCCCGACGACGTTGGCAACGGCTCCGACGCTTCGGGCGGCGGCGGCGACTCCGGCGGAGGAACCCTCTCCGGCCTGCAGATCGTGGCGATCGATCCGCCCCGCGGCCCCCTCGCCGGCGGCGACGAGATCGACATCGAGGGCGTCGGCATCGGCCCCGCGACCAAGGTCTACTTCGGCGGCGTCGAAGCCGAGGTGAGCTGGCGCGCCGGGACGACCCACATCTTCGCCATCGCGCCGCCGGCGCAGGTGCCCGGCGCGGTCGAGGTCTCCTTGGTCGACGTCGACGGCATCGCGCGCAAGCCCGCCGGCTACGCCTACCTCGGTGAGGTCCGGATCGAGGACGTCGAGCCGCAGCTCGGGCCGTCGCTCGGCGGCACGCCGATCCAGGTCCGCGGCGCCGGCTTCCACCCCGGCGACCGCCTGCTGATCGGCTGGCGCGCGGCGATCGAGAGCGAGGTCGTCGACGGCAGCACCCTGGTCGCGCGCACGCCGGCGTTCGAGCTGCCGGCCGGAAAGGACGAGATCGAGGTCCCGGTCGCCATCCGCCACGCCAGCGGCGTGACGACCTGGGCCGGCACCTTCCGCTACGGCCGACCGCCGCGCCTGGATCGGATCGACCCGGCGACGCTCGAGGGCAAGGGCGGCGACATCACCCTGGTCGGCGCCGGCCTCGGGCCCTTGACGACGCTCTGGGTCGACGGCCGGCTCGGCTCGTTGGTGCCGGGGACCGCGAGCAGCTTGCGCGCCGCCAGCGCCCCGGCGAATACCGGCGCGGCCGGCCGCGCGGTCGCGGTGATGGCGCGCAGCCCCTACGGCGACGCGGTCCTCGACCCGGGCCTGGTCTACGGCGGCGGCGACAAGCCCGCGCTCTTCGGCGTGGCGCCGAAGACCGGCAGCACCACCGGTGGCGAGACGGTCGGCCTGCTCGCCGACCTGGCGGGCGCCGAGGTCGGTCAAGTTCGCTTCGCCGGCGCCGCGGCCAAGGTCGTGGTCGGCAAGGGCTCGGCGCTGGTCGAGACGCCGGCGCTCGCGGCCGGAACCCACGACGTGCAGGCGACCATCGGCACCAGCAAGCTCGAGCTGCCGGCCGCCTATCAAGCTTTCGCGCCCTTGCAGCTGCTCTCGGTGGTGCCGGCGGAAGGCCCAGTCGCCGGCGGGACGCTGGTGACGCTCGGCGGCGCCGGCCTCGACGCGGGCTGCCAGGTGCGGATCGGCGCCTACGCCGCGACCGTCGTCGCAGCCAAGGGTGCGACGATGCAGGTACGGACGCCGCCCGGAGCGCCCGGTGCTGCGACGGTGCAGGTCCGCTGCGGCCCCTTCGAGAACGCGCTCGCCGACGCCTTCGACTACATCCCGGCCGGCGGCCCCCGCCTCGACGCGGCGATCCCGGCGCAGGGCGCCACCGGCGGCGGCAGCTTGGTGACCCTCCGCGGGGCTGGGCTCGATGCCGGCTGCAGCGTCGCGTTCGACGGTGCGCCGGCGGAGCTCGTCGAGGTCGTCGGTCGCAGCAAGATGCGGGTCCGTACGCCCGCCCACGCGCCCGGACCGGTGACGGTGCAGTTGGTCTGCCCCGGCGGCGCCGACGCCCTGGTCGACGGCTACCTCTACTTCTCGCCCACCAGCCCGCAGGGCGGCACCCACGGCGGCCCGACCTTCGGCACACTGAACGTCACCGTCCTCGATATCTACACGCTCAAGCCGCTCTCCGAGGCGACGGTCGTGGTCGGCCAGCCCTCGGACGCCATCTTCGGCAAATACCTCGGCAAGACCGACAATCAGGGCCAGATCGTCTTCGCCGGCGAAGACCTCCTGCCGCCGCTGACCGTCTCCGCCAGCAAGACGGAATACAGCGCCAGCTCGATCGTCCACTTCGGCGTCAGCAACGCGACGCTGCTGCTCTTCCCCTGGGTTCCACCGTCGAGCGGCGGTGGCGGCGGTGGCCCCGGCCTGCCGTTGGCGACCCTGCAGGGCCGCATCCTCGACCTCGACAAATACTCGCTGACCCCGCCGACCAATTGCCTGAAGCCCCCGACCGGCGGGCCGATCTGCGATTTTTGCGAGGCCGACACCGACTGCGTGACCAAGCCAGGCTCGACCGCCGCCGGCCAGCTCTGGGCCTGCGTCACGACCGGTCCGGGCGGCAAGCGCTGCTTCAACCAATGCCAGAGCGACGCCGACTGCGACACCGACTACAGCTGCGCGGTCGATGCCTTGGTGCCCGAGCGCAAGGTCTGCCGCCCCAGCATCGGCATCCGGCAGATCACCTGCGCGACCAGCACCCGCAGCCGCACCAGCGAGAATCCGCCCGCCGGCCCAGGTGCCAAGGTCGACGAAAAGACCGGCTTGTTCAGCATCTCGGCCCGCTTGGACGAGCTCGCCATCTACTGCATCGCCGGCTACCTGCAGTCGGACAACAGCTTCGTGCCAACCTCGATGGGCGTGCGCCGTCACGTCTTCCCCGAGCCTGGAGCGACGATCACCGGCCTCGACATGCGCCTCGATATCCCGTTGCAGCGCACCCTGCCCGTGCGCCTCGCCGGACCGCAGCGCTTCTTCCCGGCCAGCAACGGCGGTGACCTCGAGGTGCTCGCGTGGTTCGCGCTCGGCTCGGACGGCTGGATCCCGATCGCCACGGCGCGCTCGGAGAAGGGCGAGCCCGGCACCACGGGCGTGGTCGACACCTTGGCGGTGCCCTACCAGCCGCTGACCCTGCCGGAGTCGATGACGGGAACCACCCAGACGTGGCGGGCGCGGGTCGATTTCGGCGGCAGCGTCACGCCGATCGAGACCGGGACGCACCACGAGAGCATCGTCCGCCCTGGCGACGGCAACGCGCTGGTGCGCGGCAAGGACGGCATCTGGCAGGCCGAACCCGTCGGCGTCGCCTTGAGCCTCGCGGGCGTCCTGCGCGGCCCGGCAGACGAGCTGCTGCTGGTCGCGCGCAACGGCCGCCTGCTGCGCGGGACGCTCGAAGGCGCGAGCCTGATCTACGCCGCCCCCGAGGTCGACGCCTACGCCGATCCACCGGCGGTGCTGGCGGCCGCGGGCACCCCGACCGACGCCACCCTGGTCGGCCAAGCGGGCCTGATCCGGCGGCTCGACGGCTACGAGGTGAAGAGCGAGAAGGGCGCCTTGGTCGAGGACCTCGTCGGCGTCTGCCATGGCCCGGGCTTCCGCGTCACGGTCGGCGCCGAGGGCGGCGTCGCGGTCGATCGCGGCGAGGGTTGGAGCGCGGTCCAGGTGCTCGGCGCGAGCAAGGCGCCGCTGCGTGGGGTCGCGTGCGGCCAGAGCGACGCGTTGGCGGTGAGCGAGGCCGGCGCGGTGATCCGGATCGCTGCCGCACAAGCCACGCCCAGCGCCAACGGCAGCGGGATCGCAGGAGCGGCGGCGCTGACCGCGGCGATGGCGCAGAGCGACGGCAGCTACCTCGTGGCCGGCAGCACGACCGACGGCGTGGGCGGCTTGTGGCGCGTGCCGCCGACGGGCGCGCCGACCTCGGTCTTGCCAGCCGGCAGCAAGTCGCCACCGATCTTCGAGATCTTGGTGCCGGGAGCGCCGGGCAGCGTCTACGGCACGACGGCCCAAGGCGCGGTCTTCCGGATCGACAACTTCGGCCTGCACGACGAGAGCCCCGAGCGCCTCGACCTGCTGCCGCGCGCCGGCGTGCGGCTCGACGACGGCCGGATGTTGTTGGTCGGCGAGCCGGGGCTGTGGCTCGGCCCCTTCCTCTCGGTCGCCGCCATCGGCAAGCCGCTGGAGTCCAGCAATCCCAAGCCCGTCACGATCGAGTGGACCTCGGCCCCGAGCGCGGCGCCGAGCATCCACCGGGTCCACGTCGACGGCGGCGGCTTCCCGTTCTGGTGGCTCTACGTCGCGCCGACGACCACCTCGGTGGAGCTGCCGGACTTCGCCACGCTCGCTGGGATCGACGTCTTCGTCGATGTGCCGCTGCTCGCCCGGGTCGATCGGATCTGGTCGAAAACGCTGCAGATCGACGCGTTCTCGACCTTCGACGTCGAATTCGGCACCTGGAGGTCCTGGTCGACCAACGGCAAGGCCTTCTCCCTCCCCTGAACCAACACGGAGCCACGATGTCCTACCGCGAGCTCTCGCCCCGCGATCAGGCGGCCTTGTCGGTCGCGCTGCAGGGCGCGGCGATCTTCGGCCGCGACGACCTGCTCGCCATCCGCGCCAGCGGCAAGCACCACCGACGCTTCTTGCACGCGTTGCTGACGGCACCCTTCGACCCGGTCGAGGCGGGACGCAGCTTCGCCGTCACCTCCACCGACGCGCAGGGTCGCCTGCACGCCGTGGCGGACGTGCTGACCGATGCCGACGAGGTCCTGCTCTGGACCGGCCGTCCGCAAGCGCAGGCCCTGGTCGACCGCCTGCTCGGGCATCGGGTCGCCGAGCGGGTCCAGATCGCCATCGACGAGTCGCTCGCAGCCGTCGATCTGATCGGCCCTGCCGCGACGGAGATCGCCCGCGCCGCTGGGCTGCCGATACCGGAGCAAGCCGGAACCTGGGTCGCGGCCGACGTCGGCGAGCACGCGGCCAAGGTGACGACGCTGCAGCCGCCGAGCGCGCATCCGGAGCCGGACGCAGGCTTTCCGCAGGTCGCCGGTGGCCTGCGCATCAGCCTGCCGCGCGACGCCGTGCCGGCGCTGGTCGGCCCCCTGCTCGGCGCGGGCGCACAGGTCGGCTGCTTCGCCGCCGGCGAGGCGATCCGCGTGCTCCGCGGCGACCCCCGCCTGCCCGTGGACGTCCCCGAAGGCTCGACGCCGTGGGAAGCGGGGCTCGGCGACGGCGTCTCGCTGGAGAAGGGCTGCTACCTCGGCCAGGAGGCGCTGGCGATGCAGGCCTGGCGCGGCCAGCTGCGCCGGCATCTGTGTTGGGTCGTGCCGGAAGACGGCGCCACTCCGCCGCCGGCGGGCACGCTGCTGCGCGACGAGGCCGGCCGCCGCGCGGGTCATACCGGCAGCGGCGTCGTCCTGCCGGAGGGCGCACTCGGCTTGGCGATGGTCTCGCGCAAGGCCGCCGCGCCGGGCACGAGGTTGACGGCGGCGAACGCGGACGCAGATACAGGCACCACCGTAGCGCTGCGCGTCATCGGGACGACGCGGCAGGGGGTCTTGGCGACATGATCATCGGTCTGACCGGGCGCAACGGCGCCGGCAAGGGCACCGTCGCGGAATGGCTGCAGGCCCGCGGCCTGCGCTACACCTCGCTCTCGGACGAGCTCCGCGCCGATCTGCGGCGCCGCGGGCTGCAGCCGACGCGAGACAACCTGATCGCCGGTGGCCGTCGGCTGCGCGAAGAAGGCGGGCCGGGGGTGCTGGCGCAATTGGTGCTGCAGCGCATCGCCGAGGAGGCCGACGGCGGGCCGGGCGCGATCGTCGACAGCGTGCGCAACCCGGCGGAGGTCGAGGTGCTGCGGACCAACCCGGGCTTCCGCTTGCTCGAGGTCCGCGCCGAGCGTCGCACGCGCTACGAGCGGATCCGCGCCCGCAACCGCGCCGGCGATGCCGCGTCCTTCGAGGAATTCGTGCGGCAAGAAGAGGCCGAACTCAACTCCTCCGACGTCGCGGCGCAGCGCCTGGTGGCGACCGCGGCGATGGCCGATCTGGCGATTGACAACGACGACGCGCCCGAAGCGCTGGAGGCGGCGCTGGCCACCCTCTTCCCCGAGCTGGCTGGCGAATAGCGGCACGCGGACCGGTTCGCTTTCGAATTCGAGTCGAATTCGGCACACTCCCAGGGCAATCGGGAGATCCCTACGCCCAGGAGTCGCGTATGAGCCGCCACGGAACCATCATCGCTTCGGCGATCGCACTGCTACTCGGCATCTTCGGGGCCCACGCCGCGTCGGCCGCCGTGCCGCAGCATGTGCTGATCGAGGGTGTTCTCACCGGCGCCGGCGGCGGGCCGGTCGCGGACGGCACCTACGCGCTGACCATCACGCTGCACGGGACCGACTCCGACAAGACCCTCTACTCCGAAGGACCGGAGCAGATCGCGGTCAAGGCCGGCCGATTCTCCTGGCTGCTGGGCAAAGACGGCTCGCTCGCCGCCGCGGCGACCAGCGGCGCCCTCTTCGCCGAGAAGGGCCTGCAAGGCCGCGTCGTGGTGGGGAACGAGCCGGCGCTGGGTCCTTTCCCCCTGGCCAGCGTGGTCTCGGCGCTGCACGCCGGCAGCGCGTCTGCGCTCTCTTGCACCGGCTGCGTCGGCGGCGACCAGATCGCGAACGGATCGGTCGCGGCGGCGAAGCTCGGCTTCAACTACGCCGGCAGCACGACCAAGGGCGGCCCCGCGCTGGACCTCGCCTGCACCGGCTGCGTCTCCGTCGCCGAGCTGACCTTCGACGGCGACGTCGACCTCGGGGGCAATAGCCTGAAGGCGAAGAACGCGACCTTTTCCGGCGACCTCGCCGCGAAGACCGTGACGGCGACTGCGTTCATCGGCGACGGCAGCAAGCTCACCGGCATCCCGGCGCCCTCGGGCCAGTGCAAATCCGGCGAGGTCGTGGTCGGCATCGACGCCACCGGCAAGCTCCTCTGCAAGAGCACGGCGGGGTCGCTGCCCTCCGATGGCCTCGACGAGATCTCCGGCGGCGTCCTCTCGAACGAGTTCGAAGACGCCTTCAGCGGCGCCCAGAAGGCCGTCGCGATCCCCGACAATACCGGCGCCGACGCGGTCTCCACCATCACCGTGCCGGATCTCGGCGTCGCCAAGGACCTGAAGGTCCGCGTCGTTGTGGGCAACACCGACCTCTCCGCGGTCTCGATGGTCCTGCTGCCGCCGGACGACAAGGCCGTCGGCTACACGCTCTGCGACCCGTGCGGTGACGTCGACGCCAAGACCTTCGACAAGACCTTCCCGCTGCCGACGCAGCCCAAGAGCGGCGACCTGACGACGTGGATCGGCAAGAACCCCAAGGGCCTCTGGACGCTGAAGGTGAAGGACACCTCGTTCTGCATCCCGCAGAAGCCCGGCAACAAGGACCTCTGCCAAGTCGACGCGAAGACCGACGGCGTGCTCGCCGATTGGACCATCACCGTCACCACCATCAGCGACAAGAAGGCCCAGGTCCTCGGCGATCTCGTGGTCAAGGGCGGCATCGCCTCGGCCAACGGCCTGCTGATCGGCAACGCCACCGCCGACTGCAGCGCGACCCTGCTCGGCCGGCTGCGGATGCACCCGATCGGCGGCTTGGAGATCTGCAACGGCGCCGCGTGGGTGGCGGCCCAGCCGCGTCCGGTCTTCTGGCAGGGCGGCTGCAGCGTCAACGGCAACACCGGCTGGAACTACTTCTGCACCGACCACACCGACTACAACACCGCCGGCCGCTACCTCGACGTCGCGTCGGGCGCGTCGGGCGGCTCGAGCAGCAACGCGACGGGCCGGATCACCGCCAAGATCGCCGGCTTCTACAAGATCCGCTTCGACAATTGGGGCGCCGGCGGCCAGCACTATTACGAGGTCCACAAGAACGGCAAGGTGGCCTTCGAGGGGCGCAACTACAACTCCGGCAACAGCAACAACTCGCTGCACTTCGAGCGCGTGCTCTGGCTCGACGCGAAGGATTACGTCAACGTCCGGCTCTACATCAACAACGGCACGAGCTGGTATGGCGCGGTCGTCGACACGACCAAAGAGAAGCTCGCGCGCTCCTCCTGGCTGCGCGTCGAGTACCTCGGCCACGAGTGGAAGGGCGCGGCGAAGTGCGGCGACAACGAGCTCGACGCCGGCGAAGAATGCGACGACGGCAACAACGTCGACGACGACGCCTGCAACAATAGCTGCAAGAAGAACCTGCCGAAATTCCAGGTTCTGAGCCAGGTGGTGACGAGCAGCCAGGGCCCGACGCTGACCATGGGCACGATCCCGGCGATCGCGGGCAAGAAGATCCGCGTCACCAAGGTCGGCATCTGTGGCGACTCCGACGGCGGTTCGGGCTCCAACCAGTTCCGGCTCAGTGGCAGCGGCGTCAACTTCACCTGGCACGCCGGGCAGACCAACCCGGGCAGCAACCACGCGCTCTCGCCGACGCCGGCAAAGGGAGCGTCCCGTGGCCTGACCTACGCCTCGGTCAACTACGTCGCCAACGTCGGCCAGGGCCTGACCCTACAGTGGACCTATCACAACGATTGGGACGGGCACCGCTGCACGGATACCGACGAGCTCGGCAACGTCTACAACGACCCGAACGGCAGCTCGGTGCGCGCTTGGGTCCTCTACAGCTACGAATAACCGAGCGCGCGGTCGAGCCTCAGCCGCCGCCGAGCTGGGAGGCGCTGCGCGGATCGCGCGGTCCAGCCTCGCGCTGCACCTCGACGCCGTGATCCTCGAGGTACGCACAGCCGTTTGCGCCGCCATAGCCGCCGTCGACGACGATGACGCGGCGGATGCCGGCGTGGTGGATCAGCTTCGCGCACATCATGCAGGGTTCGCCGGTGACGATGATCCAGGCGCCGCGCGTCGCCACGCCCGAGGCCGCGGCGTTGCAGACGACGTTCATCTCGGCGTGGTGGCAGCCGATCTCCATGCGGGTGCCGGATGGCACGCCCTGCTCGTCGCGCAGGCAGACGGCGCCGCCGCAGAGTGCCCCGCCGCCGCGCGGGCCGCCGTTGTAGCCGTCCATGAGGATGACGTTGCGTTCCGGGTCGAGCAGCAGCGCGCCGAATTTGCGTCGTGGGCAGTTGCTCGCCTTCGACAGCGCGAGGCATTGCTCGATCCGAATCTGCAGGTGCTTGCTCTTCATGTCGGCTACTCGCTGTCGATGACGACCAGGCGCTTGACCGTGCCGAGGTGGTCGGAGAAGACCACGCCCATGCCCACGCCGAGGGCGTCACACGCGACCATGTAGCCCTCCTCGCCGACGTCCGACAAGCCCATCATCTGCATCGCGTCGCCGCACATGCAGCTCCAGATCGAGAGCATCGGCAGCGCCATCGCGGTCGACTCGATGATCCGCATCCGAACCTGCAGCTCGTCCAGCGGCGGGCTCGTCACGCCGGGCATATCGACGCCGACCCAGCGCACGCCGGCACGACCATCGGCGGGCACGCAGGTGGTCACGCCGGTCGGCGAGCCGGTGCGCGTCGCGACCTCCAGGCTCGGCAGCGTATGCGCCAACTTCCAGCCCTTCGGGCAGGCACCCAGCTTGCGCGCCTCGGGGGCCTGCGCCGCAGGGAGCTCGAGCTTCTTCACGTCGGCGGTCGATTTGTGCTTGCAACCGCGCTTTGGCCGCATCTGCGCTGGGTTCTCGTCCCGCTTCGGCAGCGCCTTCAGCCGCTTGACCAGGTCGGCGAGGGCGACATTCGGCTGCACCTTCTTCGCCAGCTTGCCGATCTGCTTGCCCCATTTGCCGAGGGCCTTGGCGTCGGTCAGCGCGGGCGTCGGCTTGCTCTCGACCGCGGCGAGGAAGTCGACCAGCGCGCCGTTGCTCGCGACGGCACCGACCACGGTCGGCGGAGCGCCCTTCGGCACCAGCTTCAGCGTCTCCTTCTGCTGCGCGACGGCGACGTTGGCTTCGCCGAGGTAGAAGGCGACGCAGGTCCGGCCGGCGGCGATGGTCAGCGGGCTGGCGCCCATCTCGGCCGCCTCGTCGAGGAGCTTGCGGGCGGTGGTCAGCGCGCGCCGCGCGGCCTCGCGCTCGTCGGAGGCACCGCGGACGGCGGCGCCGGCGTCGGGCTGGTCCCAGAGCGCGGTGTGGCTGGCATAGATCGGGGCACAGCGCAGGTGCGTGGCGTCGAGCGGGAGCTTCGCCTTCTCCAGCCACGGCGCGTTCGGCGCGGCGTTCATCATCAGGACCAGGGCGCGGGCGACCAGCAGCTCGGGCAGCGGCACGCCCTTGCCGCGGATCAGCTCTTCCGCCCAGCTCAACAGGCGCGCGGCGGCCTGGGTCTCACCGGAGAGGGCGAGCGCGACCGAGGTCTGGTAGAGGCTCTCGAGCGCGTCGAAGTGGGTCAGCGCCTCCATCACCGACTTTTTCCGGCCCTCGGTGTGGTATTTGCGTAGGCCGAATTCCGCCTGTAGGAAGTGGCTGACGAGGTCCTCCTGCGCCAGCTTTCGGGTCGAGTAGCCGCCGATCGCGGTGAAGAAGGCCGAGCGCTTGTCGGCCAACTCCTCCTCGTAGCGACCCTTGCCCGGACGCTGGAAGGCGGCGAGCTGGCAGCCGTCGAGGCTGAAGTCGTTGGCCCGGTGACCAAGCTCGTGGCCAATGACGAAGGCCATGAAGTCGACGGGGTATTTCTTCTGCACCAGGACCAAGTCGACGAGCGTATACGGCACGTAGACGACCGGTGGCGCGCCGGGGCAGATATAGGCCGCCGGCGGGAAGGGCTGGGCGTCTTTGCCCTCGCCGTAGCGGCCTTCGGGACCGAGGACGACCAGGCCGGTCTCGCGGCCGGTCAGGGCCGCGAAGGGCGCCTCGATCCGCTTCCACAACGCGACGACGGCCTTGGTCTTCGGATCGTCGGTCGGCAGCCGGGGCGAACGCTCGAAGGCGACGCAGATCTTGGTCGGCGCCTCACCACCGCAGCGCTTCGCCGGCTCTTCGGCGCCCGCGACGGTGGCGACCAGCAGGCCGATGAGCGCGCATCCGGCGGCGAGCGCGCGTGTCGCGGCGGGGCCGCGCGTGATTCCATTGCCTTCGATCCGAGCTCGCATCACCTCTCCTCCTCCGTGGCCCCTCGGCCCGCTGCGTCAGCGCAGACGCGCGACGCGGCGTCGCGATCTGAAGCGTAGCTCAGGTCGCACGGTTCAGGGCCGCGCGACGACCGGGACGAACGCTGCCCACATCATCGCCGATTGCTTCAGCCCTTGCTTGCGGAAGCGCGCGATCGACTTCAGCCGCGCGTCCCGCATCAGGTCGACCACGTCCCGCCCGCTCAGGTGTCCCTTGTGGCGGAGCGCGGCGCTGTAGAACTCCTTGAACAACTCGTTGGTCGCGAGCGACGGCACTTGCCACAGCGACGCGACGACGCTCCCGGCCCCGGCCACCAGCAGCGAGCGCGAGAGGCCGACCGCCCCGTCTGCCGAGCCATTCTCGCCGAGGCCCGTCTCACACGCGGAGAGCGCCACCAACTCGGCCGCGCGCAGGTCCAGGCGAGCGACCTCGCGCGCAGACAGCGTGCCGTCGGCCTCGGCCGTCGCGTGCGCGGCGCGTGCGGCGTTGCGGCCCGAGAGGATCACCGCCGAGAGGCGCAGCGGGTCGTAGAGCGGCGCGCGGTGCATCGATTCGATGGTCTGCGCCTTCACCGCCGCGACCTGCTTGGCGTCCAGGTTGACGCTGACGCAGGCGTTCGACGGAGCGAAATAGCCGTGCGTCGCGAGGTGGATGATCCGCCGCCCCTGCATCGCCGTGGTCACCAAGGACTCGACGGCGCCGCCGCCGCGGACCAGATCGACCGGCTCACCGGTGCTCGCGAGGGTCTGCGCGACCGTCTGCGCCTCGGTCTGCGGCAGGCGCCCCCACGCAACGTCCTGGCCACAGATCGTGGCTCCGGCGCGCAGCTCGGCCGCGCGCGTCGAAGCGCCACGGGCGTCGGCCAGCAGGCGCGCGGCACCGTCACCGGCCTGCAGGCTGCGGCAGGCATCACCGTCGCAGCGCTCCCAGCTGGCCAAGGCTTTTTGGCTGTCGGCGGGCATCTGCTCGTAGTCGAGGTCGCCGACGACCAGGGCCCCGCTGGCCTTGCCCTCGTGCGCGGCGGCGTCGCCGATGGCGAGCGCGGCAGGGTGCGGCAGGTAGCCGATCGTCCAATCCTCGGCGAGGTAGCGGCCGTCGGCGCCGGGCAGCGCGTCGAAGGCGAGGGCCGCGATATCTTCCGTGGCGACGATCCAGACCCGCCCTGGCTTGCCGAGCGCGCCCTGTACCGGCGCCCAGACCGCGTCGCGGATCGTGGCGCCGAGGCCGTCCATCGCGGCGAGGTCGCGCTTGCAGAACGCCGCCTTGCGCTTCTTGACGAAGCAGGCCGTGGCCTTGCCGATGCTGTCGCGCCATTTGCCGATCGCGTCGTCGACCGCGCGCGCCGGCCCGAGCGCGACGAAGCGGACGGTGCAGCCCTTCCCCGTCACCACCCAGGCGCCGTAGTGGTCGCGCGGCTTGCCGTCCTCGGTGGTCTCGGTCCACGAGGCGAAGTGGACGAGTCGGGAGTCGTCCTTCCGCAGCCGGGTGCAGACCTGGGCCAAATCCGGTCGGAGCGTGCGCTGCGCCGAGACGATCTGAGGCAAGGCGCGGTCGAGCTTGGCAGCCAGCGCGCTGCGTTCGGCGTCCAGGCGTTTGCGCTCAGCCCGGCGTCGCGACGCGGGCAGTGAAAGCGAGCCCGCGCCGCCCTCGATCGCCATCCGCTGCCGCGCATTGTCGCGATAGCTCTCGAGCGTCGCCCAAACGTCCGACGACGCCGAGGGCTGGAGCCGCATCATCCCGCGCCAGATCACCTCGGCTCGCTGGGCCAGCCCTGTGGTGGCCAGGAGCGCGCCGTACGCCGTCTTGGTGTCGCCGCCCTTTGCCTGCAGCCGCAGCGCCAGCTCGCGGGCTTGGCGGTGCTGGTGGGCGAGGAAGAGCAGGCCGAGATCGCTGCGCGCCGAGAGGATCGCCGCCTCGACGGCGCGCACCGTCTCACCGACGAGCGCCTCGACCTCGGCGGCCGCGGCGGCGTCGGGCTTGCCGCTCTGCAGGCGGAGGTTGAGCATATTGGTGCGGATGCCGAGCGTATTCGGGTGCCAGAGCCCGAGCAGCGCCTCTGCGATGGCCAGCGCCTTGCGATACGCGGCGAGGGCGTCTTGCGTCCGCGACAGCGCGACCAACGCGACGCCGTAGTTGTTCCAGGCCGGGATCAGGCTCGGATGCTCCTTGCCGTGATGCTTCTCCAAGATCGCGATGGCTTTCTCGAAGAGCGGCGGCGCCAGCTCGCCCTTGCCCTGATCTGGCCGTGCCCCTGCGACGCGCAGCAGCGCCATGGCCGAGTCGGGGTGGTCGGCGCCGCGCAGCTTCACCGTCCCTTCGAGCGCGTCTTCGAGGTAGCCCACGGCCTTCGCTACTTCGCGGTCGCGGTCGGCGCCGCGCAGTTGACCCCGTGCGAGCTCGAGCAGCGTCTCGCCGACCGTGGCGAGCGAGAGCTGCACGTCTGGGTGATGTGCCGGCAGCTTGGCGCGCCGCAGCTCGAGCACTTTGACGATCAGCACGACGCCGGCTTGCAGGCTGCCCATCCGGATCAGCGAGGTGCCGAGCTGCCCGGCGGTGACGGCGCGCTTGAGCGGATCGGTCTTCGGATCGCTGTCCCAGATCTGCAGCGCCTGCTCGAAGAGCTGCTGCGCGTCGTGGTAGAGGCCCAGCGAGACGGCGTGCCCTCCGAGGTTGTTGTACGACGTCGCGCGGTCCTCGGCCGGTGCGTTGTGGCGAACCCGGAGTTCGCGCGCCCGCTCCAGCACCGCCGAGGCGCGATCGAGCTCGCCGAGCTGTGAGAGGAAGACGCCGAGGTTCGAGAGCTCGGTGGCCAGCTCCAGGCTCTCGGGCCCATTGGTCACCTCCCGGATCGCCATCGACTTCTCGAGCGCCTCGCGCTTGCAGCGGAAGTCGGCGAGCTCCTCGCAGGGGAAGCCGAGGTTGTTCCACATCGTCGCGAGCTTCGGGTCACTCTCGCCATGCGTTTTGCGCCGCCGCGCGATCGCGCCTTCGAAGAGCTTGCGCGCCTCGGTGAAGTGCAAATCGGCGTGCTCGACCTGACCGAGGACCTGCATCGCGTCGGCGATGGCGGGGTGGTCTTCCGGCATGACCGCGCGGAAGCGCTCGAGCGCCGCCTGCAGGACCTTCCGCGCCACCGCATAGTTGCGCAGCTTCATCTCCGGGTAGGCGACCCGGACCATTGCCTTGGCGACCTCGACGTGCTTGGGACCATAGGCCTTGGCGACCAACTCGGTCGACCGCATCAGCAGCGTCTTCGCCTTGTCGTGGTCGCGGGCGGCATAGGCCGCCGTGCCGTCTTTGGCCAATTGCTGCGCCTGGGCGAAGGTCGCCTTGGCCTGGCCCTGCAGCGCGCCGGTGCCATTCCAATCCACCGGGACGATGGCCTCCCAATCGGCGTAGAGCCGGAGCAGCTCGGCCTGCGCCGGATCCATCCCGGCTTCTTTCGCCACGTCCGGGACCGTGCGGCCGTTCTTCCGCGCGTAGAGGGCGACCTGGATGCCCATCGCGCCCCACCGCCGCGCCATCAGGCACGCCGTCGTCGCCGGCCACGCGGTGCAGCCCGAGAGGCACCACTCGAGGTCGACGTCGGGCACGTCGTGGCACAGCGCTTTGCCTGCCGGAGGCGCCTTGGCGAGCATGGCTGCGCGGTCGACCGGCTGCGGCGGCGGGTCTGCGGCGACAGGTGTCGCGAGCAACACGGCGAGGCCGAGCACCAGGACGCCGGCTGCGGGAGCAGCGGCTGCGGTGCTGCGGTGGCGACGGGTCGGCGACATCGGTCTCTCCGTGATCAGGCGCGAAAAACGCAGCGGGCGGCCCCTTCCGGGCCCCGAGGCACCGGCCGAGGCCGCCCGCAGTACGAGAACGCGTGAGCCTAGTCGGGCTTCACGTTGAGGATCGCCTCGACCTCACCACGGATGGTGGCGGCCGCCGGGCGCTCCTTCTTCAGCTCCGCCGCGATGGTGCGCATATGGCTCGCGATGGTGCGGTCGGCGCCACCGAAGGCAGCGTCCTTGTCGAGCAGGACGCAGATCGGCTCGGCGAGGTCGGCGAAGGTCTCCGACTTGCCACCGAGCGAAGCGAAGAGCAGCGACATGCCGGTCCACACACCCGCGACGTAGTAGCCGTGGGCGCGCTGCGGACCGTCGGCGATGCCCTTCATGCCGGCGCGCATCGCGCGAGCGAAGATCATCCCGACGAGCTCCTCCTTCACCTTCTTGTCGGCGAGGCCGAGCGCGGCGAAGAGCTTGGCGCTCTCCTGGGTCTCGGGGGTCAGGTCCGAGAGCGCGTCCATCGAGCTGACCAGGCCGGTGGCGAGCGACTTGGCCTTCTCCGCCTGGCCCGCGATGACCAGCGACGGCACGAAGCCGAGCGCGATGGCCTGGTGCAGCACGCGGACGTCCTTGGCGCTCGACGCTCCGGCGAAGCCGAAGCCCTTGTCGATCGCCTTGGGCGCCGCGATGGCGGCCTTCGCGGCCTCGGCGGACGCGGCCTTGTCGACCTTGGCGCCGGAGACGTAGGCGGCCATATCGTACCAACCGGCCTCGGCACCGGCGCCGACCATGAAGACCGGCTGCACCGCGACGACGTTGTCACCCGAGAGGATGAGCTCGTCGGTCGGCTCGGCCGGGATGGCGGCGGCGGTGGTGGTCGGCGGCGCCTCGGCCGGCTTGGCCTCGGCGGGTTTGGCCTCTTCCTTCTTCGGCTCGGCCTTGGCCGCTTCCTTGGTCGGGCGCGGCGGGGCCTTCTTCTTGCCCGCGGCCGAAGCCAGCGCCGGCGTCAGCGCCAGCGAGGCGGCGACCAGCGCCGTGGTCCCGAGCGTCGCGAAGCGCCCGGCCAACTTGCTTTGCTTGAACTTCATCATGACTTCTTCTCCCCTGGTTCGCCCTCCTCCGCGGAGGGCATGGTGCGCGATTGCGCCGGACGGATCCGGGACGCCCTCGCGCCCGGGATGCGTTTAGTGGATGCGCTTCTCCCAGGCCATCCGTCCGACTCCCACCGCGCCGCAAGCCTTTGCAGTCGCTTGCGGCGGGTTGACGAGGATGGCCGCGTAGACGCCGCTACCGGGCAGCGTCCAGGCCGCGAGCAGGTCCTTGCTGATGACACCCTTGCTCATCAGCGAGTTCCCGCGCACGAGGCCGAAGAAGAGCGGCGTGTTCTCGGTCTGGAACTTCACCGCGGCGACCAGATCGGCGGTGCCGACGACCTGGACCGGGGCGATGATCTTCTGGCCGGGCTCGAGGCAGAACGAGCGCTTCACGTCGAGCTGCATCGGGAATTCGGCCGGCTTGAAGGCCTCGGTGAGGTCCGTGCCACCGGCGCGGCGGGCCTTGTCGACCACCTTCTGCACCGACCAGGCCGGCGTCGCGAACGACTGCCGCAGGTGCAGGTTGATGCTCTTGTTGATGCCGTAGAGCTCACCAGCGTCGCCGTCGTAGAGCGGGCCGCCGGAGCTGCCCGAGCTGATGTCGGCGGAGTGGACCAGGTTCTCCTGCGAGCGCTTGCCGACGACGTTGGTGACCTCGCCGGTGTAGCGCGAAAGGCCCATGCCGCCGGTGTTGCCGATGGCGAGGACCTTGTTGCCGCGGAGATCCTTCGGGTCGTCCGGGCGCTCCTTCAGCGGGAGAACATCCACCTCGGCAGTCCCCTGCACCTTGAGCACGGCGATATCGAGATCACCGTCGTAGGCGAGGATCTGGCGGAAGGTGTACTTCGTGCCGTAGTCGTCCTTGCCGATCATCTTCAGCGCCTTGCCGGCGACGTGGGCGTTGGTGACGACGGTCTTCTCGTCGATGAAGACACCCGATCCGTTCCAACCGACCGGCTTGATGCCCGTCCCCTGGAACTGGTAGCCGGCGGCCTGCAGCGAGACCGTCTGCTTGCGCCAATCGACACCGCCGCAAGCGGTGGCGGTGAGCGCGACGAGCACCAGGAGCAGCGGCAGGTGGAGCCGCTTTCCGGTGATCGCGAGGTGAGTTGCGAGACGCATTTTCGTTTCCCTCTCGTGAGTGCGAAGGACCATGGATTCATCTCGCGCGTCATGAGGCGACCGTCGCCTCTGGTCCTTTCGACGCGCGGACCTGTGAACCGATCTAGTGCAGCAGCAAATTTGTGCGGAACCAGCGGTCGGCGGCGTAGATAACCCGCCGTCCTGCAACAATCAAGTTCCGATCAGCGCGACGTTCCCCGCGGCTTCTCAGCCGCCTTGTCAGCGCTCCCAGCGGGCACCTTCTTCTCGAAGCCGGGCACGTACTTCTCGAACCAGGCCAGGTCCCAGCGCATCTTCGCCTCGCGGTGCGCCTTGCGGGTCAGGCCGTGGCCCTCGCCGGGGTAGACGACGAGCTGCGTCGGCACGTGCAGGTATTGCTCGAGCGAGCGGAACAGGCCGCGGCTGTGCTGCACGGGCACCCGCTCGTCGTGCTCACCGACGTGGATCAGCGTCGGCGTCTCGACCTTGTCGACGGCGTAGAGCGGCGACGATTTCTGCATCGCTTCCTTGGCCTTCCACGGCAGCCCGCGGTTGTAGTTGATGACGTGACCAGGCGTATCCTCGATCATCCACTGCATCGTCGTGTCGAAGACGCCTGCACCCGACGAGGCCGCCGCGAAGCGCTGGTCGGCCGCGATCATGCAGTTGGTCAGGTAGCCGCCGTTGGACCAGCCCATCACCGCCATGCGCTTCGGATCGGCGATGCCGCACGCGATGAGGTGGTCGACGCCGCTGCGGATATCGGCGATGTCGCGATCGTTCTTGTGCCCGATCAGGTCGGTCAGGAATTTGTCGCCGTAGCCCGTCGAACCGCGGTAGTTCGGCGAGAGCAAGGCCCAGCCGCGGGCGGCGAGCAGGGTCCGGCCGTAGATCCAATAGCGCAGCTCGAGCTTGGTCGCCGAGGTCGGGCCGCCGTGCAGCTCCACCGCCAGCGGCAGCGGACCTTTGCTCTTGTCGTAGCCGGGAGGCAGCTCGAGGATGCCCTCGACCTCGGTCCCGTCTTTGCTCTTCCAGCGCACCGCCGAGATCTGCGGCAGCTTCCAACGGTCCACCTGCGGGTTCTGCCGGCTGATGCGCTTGGCGCTGGTGCCCCCCTTCGCCGGCATGACGAAGACGTCCGGGGTATGGTCGAGGTCGGATTGGACGATGGCGAGGGTCTTGCCGTCGCGGGAGAAGTGGAAGGCCGAGACGCTGCCGCTCGCCGTATTGGTCAGGCGATACGGCGCGCCGACCTTGCCGCCACGCACGCCGCCGACGCAGAAGACGCCGTCCCGGGCGCGATGCGTGCCGCGGGTGCAGACGTCACGGCTGCCGGGCCGAATCGCCACCGGACCCTCGACGGTGAACGCTTCGAAGCGGGGCAGGCGGTGGGTCTGCAGCTGCTTGGTGCCGTCGAGCTCGACCGCGATGGTCTCGGCCGGATAGCCGTCGAAGCCGACGGTGAAGGCGAGCAATCCGCTATCGGCCGAGAACGTCGGGTTCTCCAGCCAGCCGTAGGGCGAAGGGGCCTGCTTGCGCCAGACCGCCGCGTCGAGCCGCGTCACCTCGGGCTTGGCGGGGTCTTTGCTGGCGATGAGGTCGAGCAGCTCCACCTCGGACCAGCCTTCGTTGTCGATCAGGCGCCGGGTCGGCACGGTGATCATGGCGATCCGCGTACCGTCGGGCGCGAGCGCGAACGAGCGGACGAAGGCCTGGACCTCGGCCACCTTGCTGCGCCGCCAGGTGCGCAGGTCGAGACGCCAGAAGGTGGTCCACTTCCGCACGCCGCGGCCGTAGTCGAGCTTGTGCTTGCCGCGCAGCTTCTCGAAGCCGTCGGGATCCTGGTGGTCGCGCGCGGTGGTGTAGTAGAGCGCGGAGCCATCGGCCGCGAGCTCCCAGCCCTCGACGCCCTCGCCCTCGCGGGTCAGCGCCTGCTTGCCGCTGCCGTCGGTCCGCATCCGCCAGACCTCCTTGCGGCCCTTGGCCAGCGCCGGCGATCCCGCGCCCTTGCGCGTGCTCGAGAAGAGCAGCCACTGCGAATCCGGCGAGAAGCTCGGGTCGGCGTCGAGCGCCGCGTCGAAGGTGATCCGCATCGCGGCGCCGCCACGGCTCTGCGCCACCCAGATGTCGACGTTGCGCGTCGGCAGCTCCTCTTCCCAGCGCAGCTCGCTCCACGCCAGCAGCCGGCCATCGGGCGAGGCCGCGACCTGCCAGATATGGGCCAGCGTGAAGTAGTCTTCGACCGTGATGTCGTGGTCGCGCTTGCCGGGCGCGGCGGCGAAGCTCGGGACGGCGGCGAAAGTCGAAATGGCGAGCGAGAGCGCCACGAGGAGCGCGGCGGCGGCAGGCAGGCGGTTTGGCATGAAGGGCTCCGGCAGGGATGCGAGGTCGATGGCCGACAGGCGGCGCGTGACGCCGAGACTACGCCAACTTCGGCCGCACCGTCAGCCGGGCGTCACGTCGCGTTCGTAGTCGGCGTCGCGCCGGTCGCGGTCGAGGTGCCAGCCGGACGGATCGGTCGCGCCGAGGCTCTCGAGATCGAGGTCGCTCAGGACCAACCCCGCGACGCTGCGATCGGCCGGAAGGATACCCTCCGGCCCGGCGACGTGGCTGTCGCCGAAATAGGGCTGCCCCCACGGCGCCTCGCTGCCGACGCGGTTGCTGACGCCGACGAAGATGCGGTGGCGGGCGGCGTCGACGGCCGATTCGAGCCGCCACATCCGCTCGCTCTTGGCGCCGAAGGTCACCGCCGGGCAGAGCACCAGCTCCGCGCCGTTGCGGGCGAGCGCGCGCTGCACCCCGTCGAAGTGGCGGTCGTAGCAGATGCTGACCCCGATCCGACCGACAGCTGTGGCGAAGACGGGCAGCAGCGGGTGGCGCGAGACGTTGCGCTCGGGTCGCCAGACCGGTCCGGGCTCACCGGGCGCCTCGTAGTAGAATGCCTCGGAGAAGCTCGCCTGCTCGTTGCTGCCGTCGGGCACGTGGAGCTTGCGGTAGGAGCCGAGCAGGCTGCCGTCGGCGTCGATCACGACCGCCGTGTCGTGCAGCTTGCCGGTGCTGCCGCAGCGTTCGTAGATCGGCGCGACGACGACGACTCCGGCCTCGGCAGCAGCGGCAGCGAACGCCCGCACGCTCGGTCCGTCGTGCGCGTCTTCGGCGAGATCGCGCCAGAACGCGCGCTGCGAGAGGGCGAAATAGGGTGCGGTGCAGAATTCCGAGAGGAGAACCAGGCCGGCTCCGTGTGCACCGGCGGCGTGGATCAACGCGACGTTGTGCGCGACGTTGGCTTGCCGGACGGCGTCGAGCTGCCCGGCCAGACCCGGCAACGCGGCCTCGGTCTCGGGCATCGGTGCGTAGGCGTTGCGCGTCTCGACGAGGGCGACGCGGAGCGGGCCGGCAGCACTCATGCGGGCTCCTCGGCGAGCTCCAGCGCGACGTCGCAGATCACCTGCGCGCCGAGGCCGAGGTGTTCCGCCGCCGTATGCTCGCGGACGTTGTGGGAGAGGCCGCCCACCGAGGGCACGAAGACCATCGCCGCCTTCGCGACGCGGCCGAGGATCTGGGCGTCGTGGCCGGCGCCCGAGACCATGCGCCGCACCCGCCGCCCCGTCGCGGCGCAGTGATGCGCCACACGTTCGACGATCCCAGGGTCGAAGTCGAAGGGGTCGAAGAAGGCCATGGATTCACGCTCGACGGTGACGCCCTCGGCCGCGGCGATGGCGCGGATCTCGGCGTCGAGGTCGTCGCGCGCGGCGAGCAACGCCTCGCGGTCGACGTTGCGCAGGTCGATGGTCATCTCGGCCCGCCGCGGCACAACGTTGACGAGCTCGGGCTGCAGCCGCAGGACGCCGACCGTGGCGACCATCTGACCCGGGTAGCGCGCCGGAAGCTCGCGGACCAGCGCGCCGACGCGCATCGCGACGTAGCCAGCGTCCTGCCGCATCGACATCGGCGTCGTCCCCGCGTGGTTGCTCACCCCGCCGAAGCGGTAGCGCTGCCAACAGATGCCCTGCACCGCCTCGACCACGCCGAGGTCGAAGCCCTCGCGGTCGAGGATCGGCCCCTGCTCGATGTGCAGCTCGAGGAAGGCGTGCGGCACCGGTCCTGGCGTCGCGGCGTCGCCGAGGCATCCACTGGCCTGTGCCGCGTCCCCGGCGCGCACGCCGTCGACGTCGACCGCCGCGAGCGCGTCTTCTGCCGAGAGTCCACCGATGTAGACCAAGCTGCCCATCATATCGGGCGCGAAGCGGGCGCCCTCCTCGTTGGCGAAGGCGCCGACCTCGATCGCGCGCAGCGGCCGCAGCCCCGAGTCGCGCAGCGCGGCCACGACCTCGAGCCCGGCGAGGACGCCGAGGTTGCCGTCGTAGCGTCCGCCGGTCCGCACGGTGTCGATATGGCTGCCCAGCATGACGGCCGGCAGGCGGTCGTCCCGTCCGGCGAAGCGACCGATGACGTTGCCGACCGCGTCGACGCGGACCTCCATGTCGAGCATCCGCATCCGCGAGGCCAGCCAGCGGCGGCCCGTGGCGTCTTCGTCGCTATAGGCCAGCCGGCAGCAGCCGCCGCCGTCGATGGCGCCGATTTGGGCCAGCATGTCGAGGCTGCCGAGCAGGCGTTCGGTGTCGATGGCGGCGCGCAACGCTCCCTCCGTCCGCGGCTGCTGTGCCGCGATCCCCCCACGATGCCGCCGCTGACGCTAGCCGTCGAGTGTTCTGCGCAACGACTCCAGGGTCGCGGTCAGCGCGGCAAGGCGATCGGAGCCGGCCGGCAACAGGGCGTGTGCCGTCTTGACCTTGGCCCGCCAGGACCGACCCGCGAGCTGAAAGGCCGGTGATTCGAGCGCTGCGCGCAGGCGGCGGGCGACGACCAGCGCCGCAGCTTCGTCGCCGTCGACGACGATGGTGACCAACCCATCGTGCTCGACCGCGGCGAGGTCCGCTCCCCGCAGCGCGGCACGGACCCGCGCGCCGATCTCGGCGTAGGCTTGGTCGCGGAGCTGATAGCCCGTGTCGCGGACCAGATCACCGAGCCCGGCCAGTCGCACGCCGAGCAGCGGCTGCACCAGCGATTGTTGGTCCTGCAGGCGGGCGCGCAGCCCGTCCGGGCGGAGCAACAAGGTCACCGGATCGTAGAGGCCGCCGCCCTCGCGCAACATCCCGCCGCGCAGCTGATCGCGCAGCGCGGCCTCGAGCTGCTCGACCCGAACGCCGTGCAACGCGTCGCAGACCGTCGCGAGGTGCAGCGTCACGGCACGGCCGATGAGGTCACTGGCGTGGTCGCGGCTCTCGGCGTCCGGCAAGGCGGGCGCGAGCGCCTCGAGCAAGCTGCGATTGGCCTGCCATGCGCCGGCGACGAGCAATGCGACGGGCACGCCGAGCCGGGCGCAGAGCGCGCCGTCGGCAGCGGACTGTCGCAACGCAGCTGCGCCGAGTGGCCCGTCGCCGAGCGCCCGGATCCGCGCGCTCAGGCCCACGACGAGATGTCCCTCGGCAGCCTCGCCAGGGACGAAGATCCGCGCGGTCGTATTGCCGCGCAGGGTCGCCGCGATGTCCACGGCGACCGCGTGCGCCGCGCCGGCGAGCGGCAACGCCAACCACTGCCGCCAGAAGCGTTCGTCTTCGGGCGAAAATTGCAACGGCGGCGCGACCCGCGCCAGCAGGGCGATGTGCTCCTGACCAGGGACGAAGCCACCGCTCATCCGCGCGCTCGGGCTGCGATGCCGCCGGCGCGCCGCCACTTGCTCCTGCGTCACGGCCGGGGCAGCCGCCGTCGGCGCGTCGAGGAAGGAGAGATCGTCGTCGGCCACGGCCTGGACGTCGGTCGCCGTCGGCGCGTCGAACGCCGGCAATTCGGGCTCGTCGCGCACGCTCACACCCAGACTCCCTTGCGCCGGTTGCGACGCCGCATCGGCTGCAGCGGCAAGGTCCTTCGGCGCTCGCCGGTCGCCGCCCAGATCGCGCCCGCGACTGCCGGCGCGGTCGGGACCAGGCCGATCTCGCCGACGCCCTTGACCCCGTGCGCGCCGATCGGGTCCTGCACCTCGACCGCGATCACCTCGATCTCCGGCGTCTCGTGCGCCATCAGGATGCCGCAGTCCTTGATCCGCGTGCTGACCGGCCAGCCGTCCTCGTCGCAGGGCAGGTCCTCACGCAGCGCGTAGCCGAGGCCCATGTGCACCGAGCCCTGAATCTGCCCCTCGAAGAGGGTCGGATTCACCACGCGGCCGGCGTCGTGCGCCGCGACCACACGCTCGATCGCGCCACTGGCGTCGGCGATCGCGACCTGCGCGGCGTAGGCATAGCTATAGTGCGTCTTCACCGGCCCCGGCGCACCAGGCGCCGTGGTCCAATCACAGATCCAGAAGCCGGGATAGCGGCGACCGACCAGCGCCTGCAGGCCGCCTTCGCGCTCGAGGTCGTCCTTCAGCGCCCTGCCGGCGTCGGCGATGGCCAAGCCGAGCAGGCTGGTGGCGCGGCTCGCGGTGGTCATCCCGGTGACGACCTGATGCCGGGTGTCGACCACCACGCGCATCCACGCCGCTGGCAGGCCGGTCTCCTCGCAGGTGAACTGCACCGCCATCGTATCGGCGCCCTGCCCCATATCGGTCCAGCCGTGACGGATCTCGATCTGCTCGGGCCCGCGGACGACCAACTCGACCCGCCCCTCGTCGGGCTTGCCGTTGCCGATTCCGGTATTCTTGATGCCGGCGGCGATACCCGCGTATTGCGCCGAAGCGAAGGCCGGACGCACCGCCTCGAGGCAAGCGCGGACGCCGACGCCCCCCTCGAGGACTTGCCCTGTCGCGGTCTGCCGGCCTTCGGTCAGCGCGTTGTCCCAGCGCATCTGCCAGCGGTCGAAGCCACCGAGCTCGCAGAGCTCGTCGATCGCCGACTCCATCGCGAAGTTCGCTTGATTCGCGCCGAATCCGCGGAACGCGCCGCACGGCACGTTGTTGGTGTAGACGGTGGTCGCTTCGACGTCGACGTTGTCGACATGGTAGGCGCCCGTCGAGTGGCCCGCGGCGCGCTCGAGCACCTTCATCCCGACCGAGGCATAGGCGCCGGTATCGCCGACCATCCGCGCCCGCACCGCGAGCAGCTTGCCGTCGGCGTCACAGGCGACGGTGTAATCCATGGTGATCGGGTGCCGCTTGGGGTGGAGCCGGATCGACTCGTCGCGGGTCAACTCGATCCGAACCGGGGCGCCGCAGATCCGGGCCGCCAGCGCGGTGTGGCCCTGCACCGAGAGGTCTTCCTTGCCGCCGAAGCCGCCGCCGTTGGGCACCAGCACGACCTCGACCGCCTGCTCGTCGAGCCCGAGCAGCTTGGCGATCTGCGTCCGGTCCGAGTAGACGCCCTGTGATTGCGACCAGATGCGCACACCCGCCGCGGTCGGCCGGGCGACGCAGCATTCCGGCTCGAGGTAGGCGTGCTCGATGCGCTGGGTGACGTAGCGCCGTTCGACCACGTGCGCCGCACCGGCGAGCGCCGCGTCGACGTCGCCGCGGCCGAATGCGCAGCGGTCCAGGACGTTGCCGGCCGGGTGGATCGCCGGCGCGTCGTCGGCCATCGCGGCGATCGGATCGGTCAAAGGCGTGTGGACGTCGTAACGCACCGCCACGGCGTCTGCGCCGGCGCGGGCGGCTTCCCGCGTCTGCGCGACCACGATGGCGAGGACGTCGCCGACGTAGCGCGTCTGCTCACCGACCTCGACCAGCAGCGGCCAATCCTGACGGATCAGGCCGATCGTGCGGGCACCCGGGACGTCAGCGGCGCGGATCACCCGCTCGACCCCCGCCACGGCCAGGGCCGGCGCGGCGTCGATCTCCAACACCGTCGCCCTGGCGTGCTCGGAGAGGACGAGCACACCGTGCAGCATCCCGTCCATCACCAGGTCGGCGACGAAGGCGCGGCGTCCGAGCGCCAATTCCCGGGCGTCGAGCTTGCGCAGCCGGGCGCCGACACCAGCCGGGGCGTCGGTCGCCGCGGCCGATGGCGCCGGCTGCGCCTCGCCCCGCAGCGTCGCCGCGGCGGCCTCGATGGCGTCGAGGATCTTCACGTAGCCGGTGCAGCGGCAGATGTGCTTGTCGAGCGATTTTGCGATCGTGGCACGGTCCGGGCGGGGTTGTTCGGCCAGCAGCGCCGCGGCGCGGACGACGATGCCGGGCGTGCAGAAGCCGCATTGCGCGCCGCCGTGGTCGGCCATCGCGTCGGCGAGCGCGTCGGCGACGTGCGATTCGATGCCCTCGAGCGTGACGACGTCGGCGCCCACGGCCCTGCGCATCTTCACCGCGCAGGAGAGCTGCGGCTTGCCGTCCACCAGCACGCAGCACGTCCCGCAGTTCGCCTGCGGCGAGCAGCCGACCTTCGCCGCCCGCAAACCCAGCCCGTCGCGCAGGTAGTCGACCAGCAGCGCGTCACCGTCGCCGTCGAAGCGACGCTCCTGGCCATTGACCTTCAGCTCCATGCTCGTTGCTCCTCGTCGCGCCATGGCGACTGCTCAGGTCTCACCTGGGACGGCGTCGCTCGTGCCAGCGGGGGCGAGCAGCCGGCTCAGCACGTCGATCGCGTGGTCGAGGCCGTCATCGTCGACGTCGAGATGCAGCACCGCACGGAACGACTGCCCCTCGCCGCGCAGGACCACGCCCTCGGCCGCCGCGCGCTCGACCAGCGAGGGCTCACCCCGCAGCGTGGCACGCCAGATCGGGTGCTCACCGCGCAGCCGGAAGCGGACGATATTGGTGTCCGGCGGCACCACGCGGACGAAGGGGATCTCGGCCAGCGCCGACGCCAGCAGCTCGGCGCGGCGATGGTCTTCGGCCAAGCGTTCGATGTGGTTCTCCAGCGCGTAGAGACCGGCGGCAGCGAGCATGCCGGCTTGGCGCATCATGCCGCCGAGCATCCGGCGCAGCCGCCGGGCCCGCTCGATCTGCGCGCGTTCGCCGACCAGCAGCGAGCCGACCGGCGCGCCGAGGCCCTTGCTCAGGCAGACCGAGATCGTGGTGAAGGGCGCGGCGAGCTCACCGAGCGAGCGGCCCGACGCGACCGCAGCATTCCACAGCCGAGCCCCGTCGAGGTGCAGCGCGACGCCGTTGCGCCGGCAGAGCGCCGCCACCGCGTCGATCTGCAGCTGCGGCACGATGCGTCCACCGGCGCCGTTGTGCGGATTCTCGAAGCAGACCAGCCGCGTCTGCGGCGAATAGCCGTCTTCGCGGGTGCGCATCGCGTTGGCCACGTCCTCGACGTCGAGGATGCCGTCTTCCGAGGGCAGCAGGGTCAAGGTCACGCCGGAGAGCGCCGGCGCGGCGCCGGCCTCGTGGTGCACGATGTGCGCGCCGTCGTGGCAAATCACCGCGTCGCCGGGCTGGGTATGCAGCCGCAGGGCGATCTGGTTGGCCATCGTGCCCGAGGGGACGAAGAGCGCGGCTTCTTTCTGCAGCAGGCTCGCGACCCGCGCTTCGAGCTGCAAGACCGTGGGATCGTCGCGGAAACCATCGTCACCGACCACGGCCTCGGCGATCGCGGCGCGCATCGCCGGCGTCGGCCGACTGACGGTATCGCTGCGCAGATCGACGGGACGGCGCGCGGAGTCGGATTCGGAGGACTGCACGATTCACCTCGACTTGCCACCCGTGCGGCCAAGCGGAGCGCCGAGCCTACCGCGAACGGCGGGGGCTTTCCAACCGGCGCGGCTTGATCAAGGATGGCCCCGGCGAGCCGCCACCAGCGTCGAACGTCGCAGCGGGGTCGCGCCGCCGTGGGAGAGCGTCCGGACATGAGCAAAACCGAAACGAACAGCAACAAGGCGCCGGTCATCCGTGTGAGCAACTCGTTTACGCGCAACGAGATCCGGATGCTCAAAGAGATCATCGACACCGCGACGACCGCGGACTTCCGTGGCCGCAACCACCTGATGAAGTTCATCGAGAACCAGCACTTCTCTCAGCTCTACCGCAAGCTGCACAGCATGCAGGAGAAGGCCGATCGGCTGCACTCCGAGCGCAACGGTGGCAAGCAGCCGCGTCGTCGGAGCTGAACAGGTCCGTTCTCGTGCGCCCGAACTCTTCCGGCAGCGCACCGGCGCCACGCGCGTCACGCCCTCGTGCAAGCGGCTCGAGCCGGTCGCGGGCGGCCATCCTCGCCGCGGCCGTGACGCTCGCCTTCGCCGCCTGCACCCGGCCGCCCGGCAGCTCGGAGCCGACGCATCCGAGCGCAGAGCGCAACGACCTCCCCGCGGCAGTCTCACGCGGCGCGCCGGTCGCGGACGCCCCCAGCCGCAATGGTCCGCAGGATCCGAGCGCATCGGCAGGCACGCCGACCGCGCTGGTCTTCCTCGGTGATACCGGCGTCGACACCGGCAGTCAGCGCGCCGTCGCCGAGGCGATGACGACGCATTGTCGGCAGCGCCATTGCGACCTCGCCCTGCACTTGGGCGATATCGTCTATCCGAACGGCATCCGTGGCCCCGACGACCCGATGATCGAGAGCCATTTCGAAGCGTATTATCGGGAGCTCGGGCTGCCGATGTACCTCGTCCTCGGCAACCACGACTACCGCGGCGACGTCGACGCCTGGATCACGGCCTTCTCCCCCGAGCGACGGGCGGCACGCAAGGGCGCGATGGATGCCCGCATTCCGGCCCGCTACTACACCTTCGAGCAGGGCGAAGTGCGCTTCGTCGCGCTCGACACCAACCGTCTCGACGCCGCCCAAGGGCGCTGGCTCGACGGCGTGCTGCAGCAGGCGCGGCGCGACGGCGAGCGCTGGATCGTCGTCCTCGGCCACCATCCGTGGCTCTCCTACGGCCACCACGGCCACGCCCGCACCGGCGACGCCCGCTTCTACGCGCAACACCTGTGCAACCGGGTGGACTTCTTCCTCAGCGGCCACGAACACGACAAGCAGGTGCTCGAGCCGCATTGCGGAGTCCATATGGTGGTGGCCGGCGCCGGCGCGATGAGCCGGCCGACCCGGCAGGGCCCGCGCAGCCGCTTCGCGACCAGCACGACCGGCTTCGCTCGCCTCGACCTGCACGGCGACGTCGCCGAGCTGCAGCTCTTCGACCGACACGGAGCGAGCCAATACCGGCGCCGCTACGAACGCCGCGTCAAGCCGCTGCCACGCACGGCGGACGGCCTCTGCGACGACCGCCGCGACGACCCCGATTGCGGCGAGATCGCCTGCACCGCCGACGGCACCTGCGTCGAGGCATGCACCGCGGACCCGGATTGCCTGCCGAGCGCGCCGACGCCGTGCCCCTGCGACGGCCGCCCGGTCGTCTGCGAGATGCGCGCCGGGGCGAAGCTCTGCGGCTGCGATCCGGCCTGTGCGGCCGGGGTTCCGGCCTGCCGATCCGACGGCTTCTGCGACCGCCACTGCTCGACGGACCCGGATTGCGCGGCAGCGGCGCCGTAGCGCGCCCGGCCGCTCGATCCCGCGGTGGCGCGGTCACGTCGCTGGTGCTAACGTCGCGCCGGGTGGTCCGACCGCCGAGGAACGCCGCAACGAAGAGGGACGATGGGCCAGCGCCATCGAGCAATGAACGAGAACGTCGCGACGGCACGCCGGATCGCGAGATGCGCCGCGTTGGCCGCCGCCCTCTCGGTGCTGACCGCCGCCCTGCCCGCTTTCGCCGATCGCGGCGCCGATATCGCGGCATACAACCGCCGGCCGCGTTCGGGCGTGGCGATGTCCATCGCCGAATCGTTCCTCGAATCGAAGAGCGTCGGCGCCGCGGCGAACTGGGCCGAGCGCGCGCTGCTGCTGCCCGATAGCGGCGGCGCCCATGCCCGGGCGCTGCGGTTGCTGGAGCGCGCGAAATGGGCGCTGCGCGACTCCGGCTTCGGCAGGGTCGAGATCTACGTCAGCCCGGCCCGGGCGACGCTGCGGATCGACGACCAGGTCTTCTTGCCGACGGCGCCGCGCTACCGCGTCTGGCTGCCGAACGGCTCGCACCAGATGCACGTCTCGCTGGCCGGCTTCACGACGGCAGAGCAGGTCGTCTCGGCCCGTGCCGGCGAGGAGCGCACGGTCCGCGCGTCGCTCAGCGATATCCGACCGGCGACGCTGACGATCCTGGTCTATCCGGTCACCGCCGAGATCTGGATCGACGGCGCCTATGCCGGCCTCTCGACCCGCAAGACCTTCTCGGCCAAAGCCGGTCGCCGCTTGCTCGAGGCGCGGGCCGACGGCTACGTCAGCTATACCGACGCGCTCGACCTGGAGCCGAACGCGAAGCAACGGATCGAGATCTCGCTCGAGCGCGCCGGCGCGTTGCGCCGCGGTCGGCCGGCGGCGTCGAACGTCGACCGGCCCTTGACCCCGCTCGAGCGAGCCAACCGCGGCGAGCGCCACAACCTCGGCGCGCGACCACACGATCGGCTGCGAAGCCGCGACCCGCGTCCGCACATGAGCGGTGGTGCCCAAGACGCGCGCCCCAACGAGCGCGAGGAGGCACCGGAAGACGCACCCCCGCCGCCGCGCGAGACGGAAGCCGCTCCGCCGCCGCCGGCCCCGATCGACGCCGAGCCCGAGCCCGAGCCCACGCCGAGCGATCCCGGCGCTGGCATCGACGCAGGCGTCAGCAGCGGCGGTCCGATGTCCGGCGCGATGCTGAAGGGCCTGATTTGGTCGGGTGTCGGCGTGACGCTGATCGGCGCAGGCGTCGGCGTCGCCCTCTACGGCGTGAGCCAAGCGCAGGTTGCCAACGATCTCAGCCTCGGCAACTCCGGCTACGGCGACTACTACGACTACGGCGCCACGATGACCTACGCCGGCTACGGCGTCGCGGGCGTCGGCGCGATCGCGACCGGCATCGGCATCAAATACCTCTTCGGCAAGGACGGCCTGCCGCGCCGCAGCAAGGGGCTGCTGCTGCTCGGGAGCGGCGCCGTCGCGGCCGGAATTGGCGGCTGGCTGATGCAATCGGCCACGACGGCTGCGAGCGCGGCGGCGGACATGCCGCTGCGCGACCCACGCTACGACGCCGCTTTCGACGCTGCCGAAGCCAACTGGCGCGCTGGCGCCATCTCGGCCGGTGTCGGCGGCGTCGCGTTGCTGGCCGGGGCGTGGATGGCGATCACGGGCAACGGCGGCCGGACCGCCGCGCTCGAGTTGGTGCCCGAGATCGGTCGCCAGCGCCAGGGCCTGCTCGCCCGACTGCACTTCTGAGCCAGCCGCCGGCGCACCGGCGCAGCAGCGATCCGTGCCGCGGCCTCAGTCGCCGGAGTCGACGTTGGGGTGGATGCCGGAGACCCGGGTCAGCTCGGCCTGGACTTCCGCCAGCCGCGACTCGACGCCGACCAAGCGCGGCCCACCACCGCGCTGCGTCAGGTAATGGACATAGGAGCGCAGGCCAGAGAGCTGGTGCACCAGGTCGCCCATGCGCGCGAAGGTCTCGAGCGCCTCGTCGAAGGCCTCGGTGGCTTGGCGGTCGAGCAGCGTGCTGGTCGCGCCTTGGCCGGTGAGCGCGCGGGTGCCGAGCACACAACCACGAACCAGAAGCGCGCGGGCCACGCTGCCGCGGGCACCGGACGCGCGCGCGACTTCGACCGCCTGTTGGCTGTCGAGATCGGCCGTCTCCAAGGCTTCGCGCTCCAGCGAGATGCTCGCCTGAACGCGGAATACACCAGAGAGCAGCTCGGGATCGTCGATGCGGCGTGCGATCGTCAGCGCCTCGACCAGCATCGCCGCGGCGTCGTGCCAGCGACCGGTCGCGATCAGCGCGTCGGCGTGGTCGATCTCGATCTCGAGCTTGCGTGCCGGATCGCCGAGCTCCTCGGCCAGCCCGGCAGCAGCCCCCCAGGCTGCGAGCGCGGAACGGTAGCGGCCGGCGGCGGCGTGGACCTCACCGAGCACCATCTTGGCCTGCGCGATCCCCCAACGATCGACGATCTGCTCGCCGATCTGGGCCGCCTCTTCCGCCGCGTCCTGGGCGTCGTCGAAGTGGCCGCGGGCGACGTGGACCCGCGCGATATGACAGAGCGAGCGGGCGAGAACGCGGCGGTCTTCGGAGCGCCGGCGCAACGCCAACGCTTTGAGGAAATAGGCCAGCGCTTCGCGCAGCGCGTCTTGCTCGCCGCGGGCCAGATGGCAGAGCCCGAGCTCGTCCATCACATCCGCGATCCAACGGTGCTCGCCGGCGACCCGGAAATGCTTCAGCGCGCCTTCGAGGAAGCCGAGGGACATCTCGTAGCGGCCGGAAACCCGGGCGACCTGGGCGATGCGCAGCTGCGCTTCACCGCACCTGCGGTCGTCTTCGAGCGTGCGCGCCATGCGCAGGCCGTCGAGCAGGACCGGCTCGGCGTCGGCGATGCGCGAAAGGCGCAGCAAGCCACCGCCGTGGGCGATCCGCAGGTCCGCGGCGAGGTCAGCGTCGTCGGCCTCGACCAAGCGAGCGCCTTCGGCGAAGAGCTCGACCGCGCGGTGTACCTGACCGACGTCACGTGCTGCAGTGCCGGCGTGGACGAAGGCCTCGGCGCCCTGTCGCAGCCGACCGCCGGCGACGAAGAGCTCCCCGATGCGGGCCCAATCGGCGATCGGATCGGTCCGCGGCCGCACGCTCAGCCATTGCGCGCCGAGTCGGGCGGCGAGCCGGCGTCGATCCGGCGTCAGCGCGGCGACCAGCAGCGCGGCGTCGCCCGGCATCTCGAAGGCGAAGGCGACATCTGCGTTCTTCTTGCCCTCGTCGACGAAACCGATGATCTCGACCGATTGGAGCTGCATCAGCGCGGCCTTGAGCCGGCTGCGGTCGCGATCGCTCATCGCGTCGCCGGCGCCCTTGCGGCTGCCACGGAGCACCGAGAGTACGCCGCCGAACCAGAAGGTCGCGCCGAAGATGGCCGCGGCATCGACGACCTCGCGCAGATCGTCGGGGAGCCGAGCGAGGCGATCCGGCAGCGCGCCGGCCGAATCGCGCGCGGCCCCAGCGGAGGTCGGCGGCAGGGTCGGCGAGCCCGGCTCGGTCTGACCGCGCCAACGCCAGCGGCCCTCGCTGTCGACCAAATCGCGCGCCGCGACCATGCCGCGCACCAAGTCGAGGATGCGTTCGGGGGAACCGGCGGCGCGGGCCAGGAGCTCGCGATCGAGACCGGACGGAGCGTCCTGCACTTTGGAGAGGACGAAGCGCACCAGCGAGAGCGCGTCTTCTTCCGCAAGCGGCGCGAGGTGCACCTGCGCCGCCGGCAGGGCCCGCGGCACCCCGCGGCGGGCCTCGACCAGGATCGCGGCCGAGATGCCGGCCAGCGCTTCGGTCAGGCCGCGGCAGACCAGCGTGGTCTCCTCCAGGCCACCGCGGCTGGCGTCGATCTGCAGCACGATCGGCCCGGAACGGCCGCGGCTGCGCAGCAGGCTGCCGAGGAATTGCACGGCGATCTCGGGCTCTGGGTCGACCGGCCGGGTCGAGGAGCGCGCGTCGGCATCGGGGTGGGCGACGCCGACCAGCGGACCGACCACGGCCATGCATTCGGCGGCGTGGCGCTCACCGACCAGCTCGGCGGCGCGGGCGCTGAACTGCTTCCATGCGTCGGGCCGGCCGAGCAGGCCTTCGCCGTCGAGCAAGGCCAGGACGATGCGGCCGGTCAGGGTCGGCGGCCCGGCGAGCCCGGGTTCGGCGCTCACGTTGAGCCACAGCACGCCGCGGCGGTGCGGCGCGACGGCGCGCTCGAGCTCCCGCAACAGCCGGCTCTTGCCCAGCCCCGGCGCGCCGTGCAGCCACGCGACCCTGCAATCACGCCGGTTCAGCGCGTCGCGCAGGGTATCGTAGAGCTTCTCGAGATCGGCGCGGCGGCCGAGGAAGGGGATCTGCCGGCCGAGCACCGAGGTCTCGCGTGGCGCGGCGCGGCGGAATGCGTCCCAGGTCGATCGCGAACGGGTCCGCAGCAGGCCGCGCCCCGCAGCGGCCGGAGGCGTCGTGGCGCGGGTCGGGTCGCTGCCCTCGCCGGCTTGGGTCGGCAAGGGTGGTGCCGGGCTCGGACGGGTCGCCGTCGAATCGGGCGCGGAGGAACCTGGGTCTGCGGTCGTCATCGGCGTCCATCCGTTCGGGGGCGTACCGCTTCCGCGGGTCCGAGGGGGGATGATAGAAGGGGGCCCCGGCAGCGGCAACCCGGCCGCGCCTCGGAGGCCCATGCGAGATCCGCTCGAACTGCACCGAATCCGTGACGCCCTCGCCACGCGCTGCGCCAGTGAGCTGGCGGCCGAGCGTGCCCGCAACCTGGAGCAGGCCGGCAGCTTGGCCGAAGCGGAGGCGCGACTCGACGCCCTCGACGAGGCGCGCGCCCTCGACGATCGCGGCTTGGCGGCGGCGATCCCGAGCCGCCTCGACTTCGGCGACGCCCTGGCCCTCGCGGTGCGCGGCGGCATGCTCGATGGCGCGGATCTGCGCCGGATCGGCGTGCTCTTGCGCGCCGGTGCGGAAGTGCGCGACGCGGCCGAGTCGTGGCAGGCGGTCGCGCCGGGGCTCTCGGAGCGGGCCGCGGCGGTGCCGGCGCACGACGACCTCGCCTGGACGCTGATCGAGAGCTTCGACGAGCACGACGCCTTGCGCGACGACGCCAGCCCGGAATTGGCGCGGCGGCGCGCCGAGGTGCGGCAGCTCTCGGCGACGATGCGGCGCCGGATCGGCGAATTGGTCCGCGACGTCGACCAGCAGGGGGCGCTGCAGGACGACTATTGGACCGTGCGGCAAGATCGCTTCGTGCTGCCGGTGCGGGCATCGGACCGCCGCCACGTCGCCGGCATCGTCCACGGCAGCTCGCAGACCGGCGCGACCGTCTTCGTCGAGCCGACCGAATTGGTCGAGCAGAACAACCGCCTCGCCCTGGTCGCCGAGGCAGTACGCGCCGAGGAGCGCCGCATCCTGAGCGAACTCTCGGGCCGCGTCGGCGCGATCGAGCCGGAGGTCAACGCCGTCGTGCAGACGCTGATCGCGCTCGACCTGGTCTTCGCCGCCGCGACGCTGTGCCGGACGCTCGGGACCAGCCGGCCGGTCTTTTCCGGCGACGCGACGATGGACCTGCGCGCGGCCCGGCATCCTCTGTTGGTGCTCGCAGCCGAAGGTCGCCCAGGCGTCGTCGTGCCGAACGATATCGGCACCGGCAACGCGCGCTGGCTGGTCGTCAGCGGTCCGAACGGCGGCGGCAAGACGGTGACGCTGACGACCGTCGGCGTCGCCGCGGCGATGGCGCGGATGGGCCTGCAGATCTGCGCCGGGGAGGGCTCGCGCCTGCCGTGGGCCGACGAGGTCCACGTGGTGCTCGGCGACGCGCAAGACCTCGGTCGCGGCCTCTCGACCTTCGCCGGCCACCTCGAGCGGCTGCGCGACGTGCTCGCGGCGGCGCGCGGCGGTGGTCGCCACCTGATCCTGCTCGACGAGCTGGCCAGCGGCACCGAGCCGGCAGCGGGTTCGGCCCTGGCGCGCGCGGTGCTGGAGGCCCTGGCCGAGACCGACACCGTCGGCGCCTGTACCACCCACGACGAAGCGGTGAAGATGCTCGCGGTGCAGGATCCGCGCTTCCTCAACGCCGCGCTCGAGCTCGATCGCCAGCACGGCGCCCCCACCTACCGCCTCCGGGTCGGCGCCGTCGGCTCCTCCAGCCCGTTGGCCCTCGCGGCGCGGGTCGGCTTGCCGGACGACGTCCTCGGCCGCGCCGATGCGCTCCTGGGCGGCGCCGGCGTGGACGCGATGGCCTTGCTCGAAGAGTTGGAGCAGACCCGGCAGACCCTCCGCTCGGAGCTGCGGCAACAGGAGCACGCCCGCCGCCAACTCGAGGAGGCCCGGCAGCGTCTGGACGCCCAGCGAAAGCACGAGAAGCTCGCCGCAGACAAGCGGATCGCGGCGGCGGCAGCGGAGGCGATCGAGGCGATCGAGGCCATCCGAGCCACGATCCAGGAGCAACGCGAGCAGGTCGAGCGCGGCGCCGTCCCGGTCGAGAAGGCGAGCCGTCGCCTCGCTGCCGAGCAACGCGCCTTACGCGAGCGCTGCGCCCGCGACGAGCCACGCGCCGGCGACGGCCAGCTCCGCGACGACGTCGACGCCGAGCAGCTCGCCCCCGGCGACGAGGTCTTCCATACCGGCCTCGCCCGTGTCGTGCGGATCGTGGAGATCGACAGCCGCCGCGAAGAAGCGCGGGTGGTCGCCGGCGCGCTCGAGCTCCGCGCGCCACTCGCCCAGCTCCGGACCACGCGGGCCAGCGAGAAGGCGGCCGAACCGCGACGGCGACGCCGCGACGAGGACGGCGTGCATCCGATCGCGGCGGGTCCGAGCGCTGCCGCGACGGGCATCGGCGGCGGCGCCCTGGACGAGAGCGACGACAGCGTCACCTTCCGCAGCGCGGAGAATACGATCGATCTGCGCGGGATGCGGGTCGACGAAGCCTTGGCGGCGGTGGACGCCTTCCTCGATGCGTCGGTGATGGCGGCACGTCGCGGGGTGACGGTGGTGCACGGGCTCGGCACCGGAGCGCTCAAGCGCGCGGTCGAGCAGCACCTGCGCCGGCACCCGCAAGTGCGCAAATCACGGCTCGCCGGCGCGGGCGAGGGCAGCGGCGGGGCGACGCTGGTCTGGCTGGCTAGCTGACGGCGCGCAGGCCCGACGCCGGGCGGCGCGCGCTCGGCTCGAGCACGGCGAAGACCTGCTGCCGGCCCAGGCGCACGGTGCTGCCGTCAGCGCGCTGCACTTCGACCATGAGCGCGTCCTTGCGCACCAACTTGCCTTCGATATGGCCATCCTTGGCGAAGAGGACGTAACGACGTCCGATCACGAGCTTGTCGACGAGCTGCATGGCGACCTCCCAGGGCGTGCGACGCCCCGAACGGCTTCGATCTTCGCCGCAAGTTGGGGATGGTCCAGAAATCGCCGCGCAGCCGCCTCAGGGCCGGACGAAGGCGGCGAGGCATTCGCCCGTGGTCCGCGCGTCGCGCTCGCCAGGCCAGCGCACCAACCGCGTGTTGACGACGCGACCGGCGGCGGTGCGAACGGTCGACCGCGCGCTGGTGCTGACGGCGAGCCGGCGCACCCGGCCGGCGCGGCGGGCGATCAGCAGGACGCGGTCGGCCTCGACCCGCTCGACCAGGGCGACGAGGGTCAGGCCGTCGTCCGGTCGTCGGTTGCCGTTGAGGTCGAGGGTGTCGCGGAAGAACGCGAGGTCGCCGGCGCGCACGGCAGTCGACGACACTTCGGCGTCACGACCGCCGAGGGCCTGATGCAGCGCGACGGCGTAGACCTGATTTCGAGGCACGGCGACGCCTTGCCCCGCGGCGTGCAGCACCTCGTCGACGAAGGGTCGATCGGCGTTGCCGCTGCGGCCGAGAAGGCGCTGCGCAGCGGCGACCCGCTGACCGGCGAGTTGGTCGCGATCGCCTTCCAAGGCTGGCCGGACGACGGGCGGGGGCACCACTGCGCGACGGCTGTCGCGGCGAGCGGTCCGGGGCGGACGAGGTCGCGGCGGCGGCGTCACGTCTTCTGCATCAGGGGCCGGAAGCCACGGATCTTCGGCCCGCTCGGCCAGCCAAGACGCCGACGGCAGCGCGCTCGGTGGCCGCAGCTCGATGCCGCCGCAACCGACCACGAGCCCGCCGAGCAAACAGGCCACGAGCCTATCGATCGTGCGACTGCGTCGTCCCGGTGACTTGGCTGCGGCCCGCTTCATGGCGTCGCGACTCCCGAGAATGCGCACCGCGGGGCGCGGCACGTCCGGACACAATCGTCCGGGGTGCGGAGCGAGCGTCAAATTCCGCGCCGATCCGTGGATTCACCGGCTCGACTCGCTTGCCGCCACGCCTGGGTCGAATAGACTCCGGGCCGAGGCGTTCCTGGAGCGGAGGTGAACCATGAACCGCGACCCCAACCGAAATCTCGTTTCCCGTCTTTTCCCGCGCCGCGCGATGCCGTTGCTCGCCGCGCTGGTCGGCCTGCTCGCGTCGGGCTGCATCGTCAACTCGACCACCACCGGCTTCGGCACCCTCGAGGTGCAGTGGCAGGTGCCCGGCGGCTGTGACAGCCAGGGCATCTCGAACGTCCGGATCCGCTCCTCGCGTGGCTCGATCGTCGACGCCGAGCAAAGCGGCATCGCCTGCAGCAAGGGCTTCCAATCGCTGACGGTGAACCCGGGCGTCCACACCGTGACGATCGAGGGCTTCTCGGCCGGCGGCACCCTGGTCGCCAGCGCCAGCATCGGCAGCGTGCTGGTCGACGCCAACCGCGTCACCACCACCCCGATCGCCGCGCTGACCGGGCAGAGCGCGCTCGGCAACGTGCAACTGAGCTGGACCATCGCCGGCCAGTCCGCCGCTGCAGGCTGCAACGCGGCCGGGCTGAGCAAGATGTTCATCTCGATCCTCGACCCCAGCAAGACGAAGATCGTCGCCACGGGCGAGGCCAACTGCGCCAGCGGCGGCGCCAACCTCACGGGCGTGCCGACAGGCACCGTCTACATCCAGCTCGACGGCGCGAGCGCGGGCGGGGCGATCCTCTACGGCAACCCGACGGTCTTCGGGCCGGTGCAGGTCCTGCCGGCCGCGACCACCTTCATCGACGGGGCCATCGACGTCGTCAGCATGACCTCGACCGTCAGCCTCGATTGGCAGTTCCAGGACGGCGGCACCTGCGGCAGCCACGGCTCGGAGTTCGTCCTGGTCGAGGTCTCGGACCTCGCCGGCGGACAGCAGACGGTCGTCATCCCGATGAGCGACGCCTGGGCGAAGAAGCCTTGCGATATCGGGCCCAACGCGACCTACGACAACCGCGTGCTGGATATGCAGTTCGCCACGCCGACCTGCCAGATCCCTGCCGGCGCCAAGGGCTTGGTGGTCTGCGGCATCACGAGCGGCGCCATCGGTGTGCGCATCTCGGTCATCGAAGCGAGCAGCAACACCATCCTCTACGGCGGCTCGATGCAGATCTCGCAGATCCCGGCCGCGAGCCACGTGCCGATCGACGTGCCGCTCTACTTGGCGCCGTGCAATACGACGGACAACGTCTGCGGCGCGCCGTAGCCGAAGGCCCCGCCACGATCGGCACGCCAGCCCTCCCGGCCCACCGGCCGCGGAGGGCTCGGCGTTTTTGGCGCCGTGCGCTGGGGTTGGCCAATCGCGGCGTTGTGGGCTAGCGTCGACGCGCCTCGTGGTGTCGCGGCGGAAGTTCCGTCGCGCCGACCTCGCCTTCGCGGCGTGTTCGGAGGGAAGCCGGTGCAAGACCGGCGCGGGCCCGCCACTGTGAGCGCATCGGCCGCGGCCGCTGCGTGAGCCAGGAGACCTACCCGGGGCATCCTCCATCGACCTCCTCGCGGATCGGGACGGCGATGCTCGGGTTGCAGCAATTCTCCAGCGGGGCCGCCCGCGCCCATGGCATTTCGGCTCGACGTGACGGCATGCGCCGACTCGTCGCCGG
>JACKFC010000049.1 GCA_020632665.1 Deltaproteobacteria bacterium | reverse complement strand
CCGGGGAACGCCGCGTGGGGCGTCCTGGTCCAGGCTGCCGAGGCCGAAGTCGCCGCCGCCAAGGCCAAGCAGGCCGAGCAGGCTGCCGCGGCACAGAAGGCCGCAGCCGAGCAGCAAGCCCAGGCTGCCGCCGCGCGCGCCGCTGCGGCAGCGGCGGACGCCACGGCTCCGGCGCGGGCCGCCGAGCCCAAGCCATCACCCGGCAACCCGCCGCGCCCGACGGGGCGGCCGAGCAATCGCCGGCCGACCGGCGGTGAGCTCGCGCCCGCGTTGATGGAGTAGTGCCGCGGAGGTTCGGCGTCGCTAGAAGCGCATCGTGACGCGCACTCCGCGGTACCGATTGAAGGGCCGCACCGTGACCCGCTGATCGCGCGAGGTCCACACCAGCCAGGCACCCAAGCCACCCGAAAGCAAGCCGGCGCCGACCAGAGCGGCACCGACGCCAGTCTTGCGGTTCGCAGCCTCTTGCTGCTGGGTCGCGTCCTCGTAGGTGATGCCGACGATCTTCTCGCTGGCGTCCCGCTTGGCGAGCTTCGCCTCGAGGTCCGCGAGATCGTCACTGCCGGACGAGAGCATCCACACACCGGCACCGACCGCCGCGACACCGACCGCGACCGTCGCCCAGCCGGTCGGACGGCGCCAGGCGTCCGCCTCGGAGCGAGCGCGGAGCGCGGCCTGCTGTCGCTGCGCCTCGGCGTCCTTCTCGGCCTTGCGCTTCGCATCCAGCGCAGCGCGCTTGCGGGCCTCGGCCTCGGCAGCACGGCGCTTGGCGGCCTCGGCGCGCGCCGCTTCCTCACGCTGGCGCGTCACGGCAGCTTGGCAGGTCGCCTTGTGGCGGGTCGACTTCTCGACCAGCGGATCGCCGGCCGGCGCGTTGCTGATCACTTTGCCGTAGTGCTCGATTGCCTCGTTGTAGCGGCCACCTTTGTGCTCGCAACGGGCGGCAGAATAGAGGTAGCCGAGCGTCTTGGCATCCAGGCGGTACGCCTCGAGATACATCGCCGCGCACGCCTCGTATTCCTTGTTCATCCCCTTGGTGCGGGCAGCCAGCGAGACGGCAGCCGCCTGCTCCGCCGGGCTGAGCGGGGCTGCCGCAAAGGCCGGGGCCGACGACGCGAGCGCGACGACGCAGGAGAGTGCGGCCGCCAGCAGGCGAGCCGAGCGACTCAATCGATGAATGCGGCGGGAATGCGAGAGCGTGACGGGTCCTCCTTCGGCTTCTCTTTCGCTGTCGCGGCGCGGTCACGCCGATGCTGCCGGGTCTTGGCTGCCGCTGCGCGCGCGGCGGATAGCTCCGTTTTCGCCTTTTCCAGGGCTTGTCGCAAGGTCGCATCGTCCGGTCGGAGCGTGAGCGCCTCTTTCAGCAGCGCGACGCGACCGCCGAGGTCGTTGGTCAGCGCCGCCGCCGCGGCGAGTTGGCTCGCGCGGTCGGTGGGTTCGGCCCCTGCGTCTGCGGCCGCTATCGGCGCGGGGGCAGCGGTCGCGTCGGCGGGTGCCGCAGCCGAAGCTGCGGCAGCGGGCTTCGGCGCAGGTTCGGCGGTGGGCTCGCGCGCTGCAGCCGGGGCGACCTGCGCGGTCTGCGGCGCCGGCGTGCCCATTTCGGCGGCCACCCGCTCGCGCACGCTCTTCCGTTCGCGGAAACCGAGCCACGTGCCCAGGGCGATCGCGATGAGCAGCGCGGCGACGCCGGCGACGACCCGCATCGCGGGGCCGGCAGGCTCGATCGGAGGCGTCGGGACGGCATCCGCGGCCCGGACCCGGGCTGATTCCCCGGCACCTTCGGCATAGAACGCCGAGGACGGGCTCGGCTCGGCGCCGAGGCTCGGTGCCTGCGAGGTCGCGGCAGGTGCGACGCTGCGGTTGTAGGGCAGGGTGCCGGCGCTCAGCGCTGCCTTCTCGATCGACGAATCGAGCTCGACGCCGTCTGGCCGCCAACCGTCCCAGGCCGTCGCGAGCAGGCCGATCAGCACACCCTTGTCGGCGCCACCGAGGGCGGCTCCGATGCGGGTATGCCCACCACCGAGGTGCGTCGGGCTGGTGAGCACTTGGTGCCGGATGGTCTCGAGCGCGGTCCGCATCTCCTGCGCGTCACGGAAGCGCTCGGTCGGCGTCTTCGCCAAGGCCCGGTTCAGCACCGCGGCGAACGCCGGCGAGACCCGGCCGTCGGAGACCTCGAGCGGGTCCGGCAGCGGCGCGTGGGCGTGCTGGTACATCAGCGTCAGCGGATCTGGGCCGATGAAGGGCAAGCGGCCACACAACGCGCGGTAGAGCATCACGCCGAGGCTGTAGAGATCGGCGCGGCCGTCGACCTCTTCGCCGTTGCATTGTTCCGGACTCATATAGCCGGGCGTGCCGAGGACGATGCCGTCACTGGTCAATTCGGAGTCGAGCGTCCGTGAGCAGCCGAAGTCCAGCACTTTGACCACGGGCTCATTGCCCGAGACGTCGCTCAGCATGATGTTGGCCGGTTTGAGGTCGCGATGGACCAGGCCGGCATTGTGCGCTTCGGCCAGGCTGCCGAGGACGGGCAGGGCGATATGGATCGCCGCGAGCTCGCTCATCGTCCGCTCGCGCTCCTCCAAGCGGGAGAGCACCTGCTCCAGCGTCGGGCCGCGCAGCAGCTCCATGACCAAGAAGAGCGGTCCGTCGGCGGCTTCACCGACGTCGAAGACCCGCACGGTGTTGGGGTGGGCGAGGCGGGCGGTGATCCGCGCCTCCCGCAGGAAGCGCTCGTGGCGCTCGCGCGCGACCTCACCCTCGGAGGAGGGCGGCGAGAGCATCTTGATCGCGACCTGCTGGTGCGTGCCGAGGTGCTCGCCGGTGTAGACGGCGCCGAATCCGCCGCGGCCGAGTGCATGACCGACGCGGTAACGCCCGGCGAGTTCGTCGCCGTCCTGGTACGAAAACGCGTCGCGTCGGAACAGGCTCAATTGACCGCCTTGCAGTCGCCCTGCACGCAAAAGCCCGAAACCTCACCTGCGAAACACGCGGGGCCGGTGATCGGGACGTGGGCGCAACCGCTGCTGGCAATGCATTGATCCAGCGTGCAGGGGTTGGCGTCCTCGCAGCTGATTGGCTTGCCGTTGGTGCAGGCCGTGCCTTGGCACGTCGTGTTGACAGTGCAGGCGTCGTCGTCGTCGCAGCTGCCGCCCTGCGCGCCCTTGGGCTGCGCGATGCAGGTCGCGGATTTGGGATCGCATTGCATCGAGGCGCAGGGCAGGTCGAGCGAGGGGCAGGTGATGACCGACGAGGGCGCGATTCTGCACGCATACGGCAGCGCGGACTTGTCGCAGAAGAGCGTGCCGTTGCAAGGATTTCCGTCGTCGAGCGCAGCGCAGGCGGCGTCGTTCTCGCAAGCACAGACCGAAGGGCCTCCGGTGCAGACGCCGGACTTGCAGCGGTCACTGACGGTGCAATTCTGCCCGTCGTCGCAGGGCGTATTCTCGTCGACCGGCTGCATCGAGCAGGCGCCAGTGGCCTTCGCGCAGGTATTCTTGCTGCAGGCGGTGTCGTTCGCTGTGCCACAGACCACGGCCGAATCGGGCTTTTCCTTGCAGACGAAGGGCGCCGCGGATTTGTCGCAATACGACGTGCCGTTGCAGAGATTGCCATCGTCCTTGGCCGCGCAGTCGGCGTCGGTGATGCAGCCGCACGCCGCAGGACCCGGCGTGCAGACGCCGCCGGTGCAGACGTCGCCCACCGTGCAGGGGTTGCCGTCCGCGTCGCAGCCGGTGTCGTCGGCGACGTTCTGCACCCCGCACAGGCCCGTGCCGGCGTCGCATACCGCGGCTTTGCAGGCGCCGACCGCGGTGGGACACGTGACGACCGTCTTCGGGTTGATCTCGCATCGGTACGGCGTCGCGCTCTTGTTGCAGTAGAGGGTGCCGTTGCAGACGTTGGCGTCGTCCTTCGCAGCGCAATCGGCGTCGGCCTCGCAGGAGCAGACGTTCGGCCCGGCGACGCACTTGCCGGCCTTGCAGACGTCTCCGAGCGTGCACGGGCTGCCGTCGGCGTCGCAGCTCGCCCCCTCGGCACGCGGCGCCATCACGCAGCCGCCGGTCTTCGGCTCACAACGGTTGGCGAGGCAGGCAGTGTCGTCGGCGGGATCGCAGAACGGCACGGTCGCGGGGTTGATCTTGCAGCTCGGCTCGCTCAGCGAAGTGTCGCAGTAGAGGCTGCCGACGCACGGATTGTTCGGATCGTGGGCGGCGCAATCCGAGTCGATCTTGCACGGGCAGTTGTCGAGGCCGGGCTTGCAGGCGCCGTCCTTGCAGGTGTCGTCCTTGCTGCAGGCATTGCCGTCGTCGCACGGGGTGCCGAGCGGGGCGGCGACCGCAGCACAGGCGCCGGTCTTCGGCTGGCAGACTTGCGAAGAGCAGGCCCCGCCGTCGCTGGCGCCGCAGCTGACGAGGGTCAACGGGTGGACCTTGCAGACCGGCGGTGCCGCGAGCAGGTCACAATAGAGCGTGCCGTTGCAGAGGTTTCCGTCTTCCTTGCTGGCGCAATCCGCGTCGACGGTACAGCCGCAGATCGATTGGCCGCTCTTGCAGCTCGTGCCGTCGCAGAAGTCGCCGTCAGTACAGGGATCGCCATCGTCGCAGCCGGTGCCGCCGCTTGCCGGTTGCATCGCGCAAGCGCCGGTCTTCGGGTCGCAGGTATTCTTGTTGCAGGCGGTGTCGTCGACGCTCGGGCAGACGACGACGCTGCCCTTGTCCAGCACGCAGGTATTGGTCTTGCTGTCGCAGACCGAGGTGCCGTCGCAGAGGTCGTCGTCCTTGCAGTCCGCGTCGACCGTGCAGGGGCAGATGCCGAGCCCGACGCAGGAACCGGCCTGGCAGGTGGTGTCGACCGTGCACGCGTCGCCATCGTCGCAGGGTGCGCCGTTGTCGGACGGCGTCGCGACGCAGGCACCGGTCTTGGGCGCACAGGCCGAAGGGGCGCACGGATCGGGCGATGCGGTGCAGGTGACCGCGGAATCTGGCGCCGGAACGCAGAGCGAGCCGTCCGCGCCGCCCGACATGCAGGTCAACGTGCCGTCGCAGAGGTCGTCGTCGAGCGCTTTGCAGTCGGCGTCGCTCTTGCAATCGCAGCCACCGGGTGTGCCCTTGCAGGACCCGCCATCGCAGCGATCGAGCACGGTGCAGGGCGCGCCGTCGTCACACGCCGTGCCGTCGGCGATCTGTTCCACGACGCAGAATCCGGCGCTGCCACAGCGGACCTTGACGCAGGGGCCGGCGAATCCGTCGCAGTCCTTGTCGGCCGAACATTGGTTGCTGGCGGCTGCATCGGTGCTGCCGTCGGCGGTGGCGTCGTCGCCGGCACCATCGGAGGCCGTGCTGTCCGTTCCGGCGTCGACCGAGACGTCGCCTTGCTGGCCGTCGGCCGCGACGGTGGCGTCGGCGGTATCCGGCGCTGCGTCGGCGTTCGACGTCGCGTCGCTGGTATCCGCAGGGTCGTCGGGGCTGCTGCAGCCACCGGCGAGCAGGCACGCAACGAGCAACGTCGACGCCGTGACGCCGAATCCGGCCGGTCGCTGCTGCCTGATCATCCCGCGCCTCCTCGTCCTTCAGGGTGGCGGCTACGGGCCCCGCTGGCAACCTCGACCGACATCACAGGAAGCGCCCCACGCCCTGCTCGCCGGCCGCGTTCTCGGCGTGGAGGTAGCGTTCGTCGAGGAGGCGGCCGATCGCCTGCATCAGGACCGCGGTCGCGGCCTCGTAGCGGTCGCGGTAGCGCTCGTTGGCCGCGAAGGTCAGCGGCAGTTGGTCGGTCGGGACGGCGTGCGGCAGCAACTCGGGGCCGTCGAGGCGGAGCGGCGGGCCGATCCGGTAGACGATGCGGCCACCGCGGGAGAACGGCGAATTCCCGGGGTAGCAGTCGTCGCTGCCGTTGCAGCCCACTGGCACGATATCGTGGCCGAGGTGCCACGCCATCTGCATCAGGCCGGTCTGCCCCTTGCGCAGGGTCTTGCTGCGGGTGCCCTCGGGGAAGACGAGCAGGTTGTTGCCCGCGCGCTCGAGCGCGTGGCGGGTCAACCGGACGATCTCCCGCAAATAGTCGGCCCAGAGCGCGTCGAAGGCGGCGATGAAGCGCTCGCCGTCGGTACTGCCGCAGAACGCCTCGACGAAGCGTCGCGCCGCTTCGGGCAACTCGTCCATCGCGGTGTCGCTGGCGACGCGGCGGTCGACGCGGTCGCGCAGGGCGCGGTACTCCTTGCCGCTGGGCTGGCGCCCCATCCGAGCGCGAAACTCGGTCGCGATCACGTAGCCGCGCGACGGCAGCGGGATATTGTTGCAGGCGTCCATGAACGCGGCCATCGCCGGGTGCTCGTAGTATTTGCCCTTGACCCAGGTGGCGGTGAACGGCAGCCCGCGGCGGTAGAGTTCGTATTGAAAAGGCCAGTAATTATAACGGTCCGTATGGTTCATCGCGAAGAATACGGTTCGATCGGTCGGGATGTGTTCGAGTCCCTCGAGGACGATGTCGGTGCGTCGTGGCAGCAGGTAGTCCCAGCGCAGGACGGTGTTGGCAAAGACGACCTGGCCCGGGGGGCGATGGGTCAGCTTGATGTTGCGGAGTCGCTCCAGGGTCAGCATCTCGTCCTCGGCAGCAGGGTGATTGGCTAGAGCACGCTCTCGATCCTGGCCGGCACCGGCTCGAGGTCACCATCCGGCGCGGTGTCCACCGCGAGGTGGGCGTCGGCGTCGAGGCCGAGCGGCGTGCCGCCACGGGCGCTGGTTGCCGCCGAGACGAAGAGGACCGCGCCGAGCTCCTCGGTCTTGTCCTGCTGCGTCTCGGTCCAAGCCGCGGCGTCTTCGGTCGGCGGCGCGATGCCCATCAACACCAAGTCGGCGTGCTTGCTCCGCGTGCGCAGCACCTCGAGCGGCGGACGCGACTCGAGCGAGCCGTCCATCACGACGACCTCGGCGCGGACCCGTCCGGCGTTGAGCAATCGGCGCAGCGCGCGCTCGCGGTTGCGGATCTCGCTGCGGTCGGGGACGACGGTGACGACGCGCACCCGTGCCCGGGCCCACGCCGGGTTGCGCTGGATGAAGTGCGCGATCATCAGCATCAGGCCGCCGTTGTCCTGGTGGTTGCCCCACCACACGTCGAGCTTCTCGCGGCGGCCGAAGCCGCGCTTCGGATCGACGCGCAACAACAGCACGTTCAGGTCACGCCGCATCAACGCCGCGACCGTCTCGGAGAATGCGCCGAAGCGATGCCGCCGCCTCGGCCAACCGAGCATCGCGGCATTGGGCTCGAGGCCGACCAGGCCGTACCAATCGGCGGCGTTCAAGATCCCGTCGGCGACCGTCGGGCAGCTGCGCGTGGTGTGGAAGACGCTGTGGTACTGCAACTCTTCGTAGCTGTCCGGGCTGGGGAGGTGCACGGCGGGGTCGGTGATCTCGGCGCGTTCCTCGTGTTCCGCCGCGGGGAAGCTGCCGGAAGCGCGCGACTCGCCGAGCTTGGGCCGCTCGGTCGGCATCAGCGTGAAGTTGGTCAGCAGCCCGTGCTCCTGCACGATCCATTGCGCCAACTTGAGCAGCGCCGGCCGATGCCCCGGGTGGCCGCCGAAGACGAGCACGTTCGGCCGCCAGACCGCAGCGCTCCGTCGGGCGCCTTGCAGCCGGTACAGGCCCGAGCGGACCAACGACTGCCAGATGCCGCCCCAGATATCGGTGCTGTCCAACTCGAGCGAGCGCCGCTTGACCCAGAGGTACAGGCCCGTGACGGCGCCCAAGGCGAGCGCCATCGCCGCGGCGTCGACCTTGAACATCGTGCCGAAGCAGACGGCGGCGCCGACCACGCTGATGAACGCCGGCGTGCGGAAGCGCGGACGGAAGTCGGGGTTGGCCCAACTCTCCAGGGCGCAAGCGAGGTTGAGCGTGCCGTAGGTGGTCAGGAAGAACATCGTCAACACGCGCGCCACGACGTCGAGGTCGCCGACCAGGATGCCGGCCTCGGCGATGACGAAGGTGGCGATGGTCGCGATGCGCGGCTCGTTGTCCGGCCCGTCGCCGCGGCCGAGGATCCGCGGGCCGACGCCGTCGAGCGCCAGCGCCTGCAGGATGCGCGGCGCACCCAGCATCGAGCCGATCGCCGATGACAGGGTCGCGCCCCAGACGCCGAGCAGGACAAGCTGCGGAACCGCAGCGTAGCTTCCCCAGATATCTTTGTTCGAGCGAAGGGTTTCGCTATCGACCGTGAGGCCGAAGAACACGGCGAGGCCGACGTAGATGACCAAGCCGGTGCCGACCGAGGTCAGCGTGCCGAAGGGGATCGCGCGCAGCGGATCTTTCAGATCGCCCGACATCGCGACACCCGCGGTGAATCCCGTCACGGCGGGAAAGAAGATCGCGAAGACCAGCTCCATCGGCAGTGAATCGGTCGAGGGCCAGAGCTGAACCTCGGCGGGTGAGCCGGGGGAGGTGCCGAGCGCCAGGCTGACCAGCGAGACCGCGATCGCGCCCATGATGACGTATTGCGCCTTGATGGCCATGTTGGCCGAGAGGAAGGCGAGCGCGGTCAGGCCGACCAGCGTCGCGGTGCCGAGCCAACGAATCGCCGTCACCGGATCGTGCAGGCCCACCTGCGCCAGGATCTCGCGCACACCCTCGCTTCCAGGCAGCGCCTCGACGCCCGCGCCGAGCCCGATCGCGGCTGCCAGGGTGTCGGAGAAACCAATGACGTAGAGGCTGGTTCCGAGCGCAGTCGCCATGTAGAGCGCGCCGCCGATCGCCGCGCCCACCGGCAGCCCGAGGCTGCGCGAGATGATGTAGTAGACGCCGCCGCCGCCGATGACGCGGTTGCTCGCCAAGGACGCGATGGAGAGGCTCGTCGGCACCGAGATCGTGTGGGCGAGGACGATGATCAGCACGGCGCCCATCAGCCCGGCCTGGCCGACGACCCAGCCCAGGCGGAGGTACATGATGACGCCGAGGATCGTCAGCAGCGACGGCGTGTAGACGCCGGCGAAGGTGCCGAAACGACCTGTCGTCTTGCTCTCGCTCATCGAGCCCGTCCTCCAGCGGCGGGAGTTTGGCACGGAACGCGGGAGCGCGGAAGCGAGGTGAAGCGGCGCGGCGGGACTGTGTATCACTGCAATCGACGGCGCACGGCAGTCCTCACGTTCAGGTGCGGATCTCCGCGCCGTGCCGTGCTATCCATTCGCCCGCCGCGCGCAATTGCGCCCGCTGGAGCATCCGATGACTCGGCAGCGTTTTCTACTGATTCTGGCCCTCTTGCCCGCGTCTTGGGGCTGCGACGAGGTCGATCCCGAGATCGGTCGACAGCAGGGCGCCGACGGCGCGGTCTACTCCGACGCCGCGCTCGACAGCGGCCGCTCGCTGCCAGCGGACGTGACGCCCGACGCGTTCGTCCCGCCCGGATGCGTCCACGACGCGCATTGCACGGCGTTCGGCATGGTCTGCGACCTCTCTTCCGGCCACTGCGTCGAATGCCTGACCGACCAGAACTGCCCACAGGAGAAGTTCTGCCTCGATCAGACGTGCTGGGACGACGTCTGCAAGCCCGGCGAGACGCGCTGCTACGGCACGGACCAGGTCGCGATGTGCGCCGCAAACGGCGGTTCTTGGCTGCCGACCGATTGTCCGAAGGGGCAGCTCTGCCAGGACGGCAAATGCCGCCCGCCGCCCTGCAAGCCGGGCACGATGCGCTGTGACGGCACCCGCGTGATGCGTTGCCGCGACGACGGCAGCGGCGAAGACGAGGAAGAGGATTGCGCCGACACGCAGCAGGTCTGCATCAACGCGCAGTGCAAGCCGAAGGGCTGCAGCAAGGGCCAGATCGCCTGCGCCGACCAGGATACCGCGCTGATCTGCGTCGATCCGAAGAAGGGCTGGACCCCGGAGAGCTGCAACGACGGCGACGCCTGCACCTTCGACCTGTGCAAGGCCGGCACCGGCTGCGCCCATCCGCCGAAGCCGGACGGCATGGCCTGCGGCACCGAGACCTGGTGCATGTCCGGGCAGTGCACCAATGTGGTGAACAACCTCGTCGTGGTCTTCGATACTTCGGGTTCGATGACGTTCAAGGTCCCGGGCAAGATCTGCTACGACCAGAAGTGGCCCGACTGCACGCTGCCGAACCAAGCCTGCGACCGCATGGGCGTCTCGAAGAATATCTTCCGCAAGGCCTTCGCCAACGTCGACCCGAGCAAGACGCGGCTGGCGATGTTCCGCTTCCCGCAGCTCTGGCTGCCGCCCGAGGCGACGACTTCGCCCAAACCGCCCTACTTCAAGCCGCCGGTGGCGTGCGCCAACGGCTATTACCTGGGCTACGGGACGATGACCGGCCACACCGTCGAAGAGGGCATCGGGCCGGACACCAAATGGTATTGGGACAACCTCGGCGAGGTCCTCTGTGTGCCCTATCCGGTGACGCCCGACCACGATCCGAGCGCCGAGATCGAGTCCTGGATGGACGGCGAGGAAGAATACGGCGTCGAGCCGGAGCTGCGCGCCATCGGCGGCACTCCGATCGGCCGGACGCTCTTCTACGTCGGCGAATACCTGCGCAACAAGGTCGTGATCGACGGCAAGGCCTGCAGCGCCGACGGCGATTGTCAGAATCCGAACTATTTCTGCGACGCCGGCGCCTGCCGTGATCCGGCCCGCGCGTGTCGGCAGACGACGGTCGTGGTCTTCACCGACGGCGGCGAGAACAACTGGTACGACAAGTTCTTCTCGCCCTGGGTCCAGGCCAAGCGGCTGGCCTATGGCCTCACCTGCTCGACCGACGCGGATTGCGCCAGCGGCGCGCGCTGCCACTGCCCGCTCGCCGAGCCCAGCTGCGCCCCCAGCGCCCTGCGCTGCATGCCCGAAGGCCAGGACACCGGCTTTTTCTGCCGCTCGACGATGCAGCCCTGCCTGCCGACCGCGAACGAGGGCGCGCCCGGCTATTGCCCGAAGAAGAACGGGCAGAATCAATGCGTCGAAGATCCGGTCGCCAACGTCGCCGCGACGTCGAGCATCGACAAGAAGTACGACGTGTTGCGTTCGCCAGACGGCAAGCCGTTCGGGGTCAAGGTGCACGTCGTCGACATCAGCAACGACGGCAACGGCGTGGAGCGCTCGGGCAACCTCGCCCGCGCCGGCAACGGCTTGTTGCTCGCCCCGGACGGCGCTGACGAGAACGCCTTCCTCGCCAGCTTGACCAAGGCCTTCGACGTGCAGCCCAAGCCGAGCTGCGGCGTCGGCGTCTTGCCCTGCGGCAAGGCTGGTTTCTCGGCCTCCTGCGACGATGGCAACGCCTGCACCAACGACGCCTGCAACCAGACGACCGGAACCTGCAGTCACGTCGCGAATACGGCGCCGTGCGACGACGGCAACGCCTGCACGCTCTCCGATCGTTGCCTCGACGGCGATTGCCGCCCGGGCATCGGCTGGGTCGAGTCCGTCGCCGGCAACGGCCTCTCGCAGCCCGGGCTGGGCAAGGCGACCGTCGTCGGCCTGCCGGACCCGCGCGGCGCGCTCGAATTGGCCGACGGCCGTGTGCTGGTCAGCGACGGCAACCGCATCGTGGCCCTGCAGGGCGACCAACTCGTCGCGTTCGCCGGCAGCGGCAAGGCCGGCAAGGCCGACGGTGCAGCGGCGGCGGCGAGCTTCTTGCTCCCCGCGGGCATGGATCGCGACGGCAGCACCATCTACGTCGCCGACACCGGCAACCGGCGGATTCGCAGCGTCAGCGAGACCGGCGAGGGGCTGGTCGTCGCCACCCTCGCCGGCAGCAACAAGGGCTTCGCCGACGGCCCGGCTGCCACGGCTGCCTTCGACGAGCCGCTCGACGTCGCGGTCGACCACGACGGCAGCGTCCTCGTCGCCGACCGCGACAACCACCGCTTGCGCCGCGTTGCAGCCGGCGTGGTCAGCACCGTCTTCGGCGACGGCTTGGCGCAATCGGTCGACGGCGCGGTCGGCACGGCGCGACTGGCCTATCCTGTCGCTGTGGCGCGCGGCGCGCCGGGCGTGCAATTCGTCGCCGAGCGCTACCGGATTCGCCGGCTCTCCAACGATTACGTGGTGACGGTCGCCGGCGGCCAGCCGGGCTTCTACAACGCGGTCGGAACCAAGGCGCAATTCGGTGAGATCGCCAGCCTCGCGGTGCGCGGCGACAGCGGCCTCATCGTCGTCGACGGCGGCAACCACGCGATCCGCGAGGTCTCGCCCGTCTTCGCGGTGACGACGCTCGCCGGCAGCAAACAACCCGGCTGGGTCGACGGCTTCGCCGGCGGCGCCCGCTTTTGGGGGCCGCGCGGCGTCAGCCTCGGCGCCGGCGGGCGGGTCTGGATCGCCGACTTCGACAACCACCGCTTGCGCATGTTGCAGCTCCCCGTCGTCGCCTGCCCCGACGGCGGCCCGTGCAACGCCGGCGTCTGCGATCCGGCGACGGGCGCGTGCAAGACGCTGCCCAAGCCCGACGGCGAGAGCTGCGACCTCGGCCCCTGCCTCGAAGACGAGACCTGCGCCGGCCTGCTCTGCCAGGGCGGCACGGCCAAGGATTGCGACGACGGCGAGGTCTGCACCGCGGACGCATGCCACCCCGACTCCGGCTCGTGCCTGCACACGCCGGTCGCCGGCAGCTGCGACGATGGCTCGGCCTGCACCAACGCCGACACCTGCAAGGCCGGCGCCTGCGTCGGGGTGCCGCTGAACTGTGACGACGGGGTCGAGACCACCACCGACCTCTGCGAAGCCGGCCAATGCCTGCACCGCGTCGGCCCCTGTAGCAAGGACTTCGATTGCTACGACGGCGAGTCGCTCTGCAGCAAGGACCGCTGCGAGGCGGGGCAATGCGTCTACGAGCCGACCGGCGCCGAGGGATGTTGCACCCCTGGGCTGTGGCGGGTCGACTTCGCCGACGGCTCTCCGGGTGACCTGCAGCTCGTCTCGACGCTCGGTCCGGGCCAAGGTTGGCGGACCTGGACCAGCGCGGGCGCGCCGGGCGAGGTGGCTGTGCTCTATTACGGCGATCCGGCGCTCGCGAGCTACGACCTGCATCCCGATGGCCACGGCGGCACGGCTTTGCGCGCCGCGCTGCAGCTGCCACCGGGACGCAAGGCGACGGCGCGCTTGCGGCTCTGGATCGACACCGAGCGGGCGGCGCTCTACGACGAGTTGATCCTCCGCGCCCGTCGCTCCGGCGTGGAGACCGTGCTCTGGCAGAAGGGCCCGAAGACGCCGATGAAGCAATGGTTCGAGGTGGAGGTGCCGCTCGACGCCTTCGCCGGTCGGGTCATCGACCTGGAGCTCGGCTTCCGCACCATCGACGGCATCGACAACACGGGCCTCGGCGTCTTGGTCGATTGGTTCGAGGTCGTCGCCGCCTGCGGTCCATAGGCGGAGCGTGATGCAGCCTCAGTAGCTGCGGCGCGGCCAAGCACCCTTGGCCGCGTCCCCCTCGTCCTTGCCCGATTTCGCGGGCTCCGCGTCGGCTCCGGCCTCGCCCGGCTGCGCATCCTTCGCGGCATTGCGGCCAGCGTCGGCTTTGGTCGATGGCCCGGTCGGCCGTCGCGCCGGCCCCTCGGTGGCGGAGTCCTTGGCGGCGCGCTTCTCTTCTGCGCGGCGCTCTGCCGCGGCGCGGGCCACGGCCTCGACCAGTTGTGCCTTTCGCTTCTCGGCGGCACGGCGGGTCGCCTCGAGCCGCGCGGCCATCCAGCGGCGCAGCGACGTGGCGGCCTGACCCAACACGGCGGCGTGACCCTTCGCTCCGCGCGACGAAAGCGTCGAGAGCGCAGACATCGCCTCGGCCTGCTCACCGGCCTGCCATTGCGCGTGGGCCATGCGGTAGAGCGCGTAGTCCGAGTAGGCGTGGCGCGGCGTGGCAGTGGCAAGCGCGCGCCATTGCGGCTGGGCCAAGTCGATGCGGCCTGCGTTGGCGTCGTCCTCGGCCAGCCAATGCTCGGCGGGCCGGCGGATCGACGACGGCGCCAGCTCGCGGGCCAGCGTCTGCAGCGCCGTGCGGGCCCGCAGCGCCGACGGCAGCTCGTTGCGCGCCCGCGCCGCGCGGAGCTCGAACACCGCCAGTTGGACCCGGAGCTCGGGGCCGCGGAGGTGGTTCGGATAGGCGCCGAGCGCGCGGTGGTAGGCCGCGATGGCCTCGTCGGGCGCGAAGTCGGCGGCCGGGCAGGGCGGCGGCGCCTTGCGGCCCCGACGCGGGGCGTTCGCTTGCTCGGCGCAGATCGTCGCGCGGTGCCAGCGCAGGAGCGCGCGATCTCGTAGCACTTCGGCGATCTCCTGGTCGCGGTGGACGGCGTCCTTCGCCATCGGGGCGCGGGCGCGCTTGGCCTGCAAGGCAGCGAGGCGTCGGTCCAGAGCGTCGAGTTCGGCCTGCCGCGCGCGCTCTCCGCGGGCTCGTTCGGTCATGCGCTCGACGTCGTCCCAGGAGAGGGCCGCCGGCGTCGGTTCGGCGGCGAGATCCGCCGGCCGCGCCGAGGCCACGCTGGCGCCGAGCAAGGTGAACAAGGCGACCAGCCACGGGGTCGCGTGAGAAGTCGTGCAGGGGGGAGATCGCAGCATGGGGGCCTCTCGCGGGGGCCCTATTGCAGCACCAAGGCTGCTCGGACGCCAGCCCTCTCGCCGGCGCCTGGCCTCAACGTCCGCCGAGCGCCTGCCCGGCACGGTCGAGATCATGCAGCAATTGCGCGAGATCGGCCTCGGTGTGGGCCGGATCGACCACCGCCACGCGGACCACGGTCTCGCCGCGCACCGTCGCGTGCCCGACCAGGTGCTCGCCTTCCCGTGCCAGCCACGCGCAGACCGCGGTGGCGTCGGCTCCCGGCACGCGGATGCAGACGTTGAGCGAGGCGGGCGCCTCGACCAGGACCAGGCGCGGGTGCCCCTCGACGCGGGCAGCCAAGCTCCGGGCCAGCGTCAGTTGCCGATCGACGCGCGCCGCCCAGCCGCGATCGCCGTGGTGGCGCCAGGCCGCCCAGAGCTTCAGCGCGTCGTTGCGCCGGCCGCATTGCAGCGATCGCCTGCCGGGGTCGACGGCCTCGTCGTCGCCTTGGAAGAGGTAGCTGGCGCTCTCGCCGAAGTGCGTCGTCAGCAGGCCGCGCCGGCGGACCATCAGCGCCGAGCAGAGCAGCGGAACGCCCATCAGCTTGTGTGCATCCCAGGTGAACGAGTCGGCCCGCTCCAGCCCGGCGAGGAGGTGCCGCGCGCGTGGTGAGAGCAAGAGCGAGCCGCCAAATGCCCCGTCGACGTGCAGCCAAACGCCGTGCGTGGCGCAGACGTCGGCGATGCCGTCGATCGGATCGAAGGCGCCGCGCACGGTGGTGCCGGCCGTCGCGTTGACCATCATCGGCAACGCGCCCGCGGCGCGGTCGGCCCGCAGGGCGGCGTCCAAGGCGTCGGGGCGCATCCGTCCCTGCGCGTCGATCGCGATATCGACGCAGTTCTCGCGCCCGATTCCGGCGATCATCGCGGCCTTGCGGACCGAATAATGCGACTCTCCGGAGGTGTAGACGCGGCCGCGGATCGCGTGCAGCCCTGCGTCGCGGGCGTCGCCGGAGGCGACGTTGCGTGCGATCAGCATGGCGCCGAGGTTGGAGATGGACCCGCCGGGAGCGAGCGTCGCCTCGCCGCCGACGAAGCCGGCGATCGCCATCATCCGGTCGAGGACGATCCGCTCGAGCGTGACCTGTGGCCCCGCGACCTTGAGCGTGTACATCGAGTGGTTGGCGACGCTGGCCAACATATCTGCAGCCGTCGCAGCCGCCTCGCGCCCACCGAAGAGTTGGTTCCAGAACCTCGGGCCCGCGGTCGCGGGCGAGGCGAGCAAGATGCGCTCGAGGTCGTGCAGGACGCGATCGAGCGGCTGTCCGTCCTCGCCGAGCCCCAGCTCGAACTCCTCGACGACCGTTGCAGGGTCGAGGCAGGGGCGAACGGGAATCTCGTGGTCCGCCCGCACCAACCGCGCAGCGATCGCGCCGACCTCGTGCATGGCCGCGGCGAGCGTTGCGACCGGGTCCGGCGTGAAGCCGTCCTTCTTCATCCTCTCCTCCCCGGCACCCAGCGGCACCTCGGCCCGGGCAGCGTCGGTGAAGCGGCGATGTCGTGACAAGCGAGGCTCAGTGGACCTCGTCGGCACCCGGCAGGACGAAGCCACTCGCCAGGTTGGCGTTGGCGTCGCGCTCGGTGTCCGGCTCTCCGGCATGCATGTCTTCGAGTCGGCGCCGGAGCTTGTGGCGCCGCCGGCTCGCGGCCTCGGCGGCGTCGCGGTCGACCTCGAACGCCAGGCGCCAGCCTTCGGGCATCGTCACGTGGCCGCCGATCAGGCCGCGCAGGCGCTTGCGCGAGAGCTCTTCGCCGAGCCAGGCGCAGAGGCCGGGGGAATCGAGGAAGAGCACCAGCTTGTGGACGCGCAGCTCGACCCGAACCACCCGACGCTGCAGCAGGTCGCCGCCGAGCTCGCCGCTGCCGGCGAGGTGGGCGGCGACCTCCGGCCAGCGGGTGCCCAGGTCCTCCGCGGTGAAACTCCGGCGCTCGCGTGGCAAGGGCCGTTGATCCGGGCGGAAGAAGGGCAGCGCGCGCTGCACACGCAGGCCGAACGGCGGCGCGGTGGGCTCGCGCATCGACGCCAACGCCCACGCCACGGCGTGTCGGTCGAGGGTGAAGTCGCCGACACAAGCCGGGCAGCCCGCGGCGCAGCTGCACCCCTGCAGCAATTCGAGCGCCCCACCGACGATGGCGTCAGCGAGGTCGAAGCCCTTCACCGCGAAGCCCATGCCGCCGGGGTGGCCATCGTAGAGCACGACCGCGGTGTGGCGGCTGCCGGCGACCTCGTCGACGTAGGAGAAGCTGGTCGCCTGCAGGTCGGTCGACTCGGCCATCGTCCGCATCCGCGCGACTGCGCGCATCGCATGCACCACGCCGACCAGGAGATCGTTGCTCTCGCCGCCGAGCACCGTCATCACCGGCTCGGGCATCGGGAACCACAGCCCCTCGGTCTCGAGCTCGATCGTCAACGGCTCCTGCAGGACCTCGTAGCCGAGGTTCTGGTGATTGTGGAACTGCAGCATCTTGAAGCCGACGACCGATTCGTGGACCAGGACGTCGCCGAAGACGGCGCGGGTCTCGCCCAAGACGCGCTGCTCCTGCGTATTGAGCACCTCGATCTGGGTGCGCACGTCGGGCTGGGTGTAGAAGTTCTGGTCGACCGGCACCACCACGGCGCGGTGCTGCACCAAGTCGAGCTCCTCGACCAGGTATTGCTCGCCGTCGTGCAGGTAGACGGCACGCGGATGCGCCTCGCGATAGACCTGCGGCCGGGTCATCTCGGTCAAGGTGCGCGCGGCGGTGCGGTCGACGATCTTCCAGCGGCTGCCGTCGTGGTTGCGCAGGCTGAAGTCGCCGGCCGGGAAGGGGCCGCCCTGCCAATACCAGGTGCCGGCGACCTCACGCAGCTCGCCCGCTTCGCCGAGCACCGGCACCGCTTCGCCGAGGTCGGGCCAGACGCTGGCGTCGTCCATCGTCAGCGGCAGTTCGGCGGCCGCGGCGCGGATATGGGCCAACGCCACGGCGAGGTTGTCGGGATCGACCACGGCATGCTCGGCGTCCTGCTCGAGCAGCCAATCGGGGTGCCGGGCGATGTATTGGTCCAGCGGCGCCATCGCCAGGATCACGATGGCGTGGGCTGCTTCACCGCGGCGGCCGGCGCGGCCGATCTGCTGCCAGAAGCTGGCGCGCGTGCCCGGGAAGCCGCCCTGCACGACGACCGAGAGCGCGCCGATGTCGATGCCGAGCTCGAGCGCGTTGGTCGAGACGACGCCGACCAGCCGACCTTCGATCAGGTCCTTCTCCACCCTGCGCCGCTCTTCCGGCGTGAAGCCACCGCGGTAGGCGCCGAGCAGGTTCGACTCGTCGTGCGCGCCGTGGGTCCGGCTGAGCCGATCGCGGGCCTCCTTGACCACGATCTCGGTCTCCTTGCGGCTGCGCGCGAAGGCGATCGTCTTCAGCCGACGCTCGATCAGGTGCGGCAGCAGGGTCGCCATCTCGCTGGCCACGCCGCGCCGCAGCTCTTCGTCGATCACCGGTGGCAGCCAGAAGTGCACCGTCCTGCCGCCCGATGGGGAGCCGTCCTCTGCGACGTGGGTGAACGGGCGGCCGCACAGCGCCTCGGCCAAGGCCTTCGGATTGGCGATCGTGGCCGAGCTGCCGAGGACCTGCGGCCGGCTGCCGTAGTGCCGGCACAGGCGGTCGAAGCGTCGCAGCAGGTTCGCGATATGCGCGCCGAACGCGCCGCGGTAGGTGTGCAGCTCGTCGAGGACGATCCAGCGCACGTTGCGGAAGAGGTGCGAGAAGCCCTGCCGCGCGTGCAGCGGCATCATGCCGGTGTTGAGCATGTCCGGGTTGGTCAGGACCAGGTTGGCTCGCTCGCGGATGCGGCGGCGCTCGGTCGGCGGCGTATCGCCGTCGTAGACGCCGGCCTCGATCTTGCGCCCACCCGCGGCGGAGATCTCGTCGCAGAGGGCCAGCAGCCCGCGGAGCTGGTCGTGGCCGAGCGCCTTGGTCGGATAGAGCAGAAACGCCCGCGCCGAAGGGTCTTCCAGGATGCCTTGTAGGATCGGCAGCAAGAAGGCGAGCGATTTGCCCGAGGCGGTGCCGGTCGTGATCACCACCGACTCGCCCCGCTGCGCCGCCTCGAACATCGCCGCTTGATGGCTGTAGAGCGCATCGATCCCGCGGGCATGCAGCGCGCCGCGCAGCGCGGGGTGCAGGCCGTCGGGGAGCGGCACCATCCGCGCCGGCCGGCCTGGGATGTGGTGGCTGGCCACGATGCGGTCGGAAAAGCGGGCCAGGGGCAGGGCAAGATCCGCTCCGGCGTTTTTCGTTCGGTCGGCTTCGGGCATGGTCAGGCTCGTCGAGGTTGGAGGTGGCGCGACGCGCGCCGAGGGTAATTCATGCTGAACAGATGTCTAGTGGTCGCCGCGCTCGGTGCGGCCGTCGTGCTCGGCGTGGCCAGCGCCTCCGGCTGCGCGGCACCGACCCAAGGCAACGCGTCGCAGGCCGGCGCCGGAGCCGGCGGAGCAGAGACGGACTCCAGCGACGGTAGCGCCACCACCGCAACGCCGCTGCCCCTACCGCCGCTGCAGTGCACCCTCGCCGCCGCCGCTGCCGAGCCGACGTGGCTGCGCGACGCCGTCGGCTATCAGATCTGGGTCCGCTCCTTCCGCGACAGCGACGGGGACGGCCACGGCGACCTCGACGGCATCGTCGCCGGCCTCGACGCCTTGCGCGACAACAAGCCCGGCGGCCTCGACCTCGACGTCGACACGCTCTGGCTCAGCCCGATCTTCGTCAGCCCCAGCGACCACGGCTACGACGCCACCGACTATCTCCACGTCCAGCCGCAATTCGGCGGTGACGCGGCGCTGCAACGCCTGCTCACGGCGGCAAAGGCCCGCGGGATGCGGGTGCTCCTCGACTTGGTGCTCAACCATACCAGCCGAGAGCATCCGTGGTTTCTCGACAGCAAGAGCGGCGCCGGCGCGGAGCACCGCAATTGGTACGTCTGGCGCGACGTGGCGCCAGACGCGGAGCATGGCTGGGGGCAGCCGTGGAACGCCAAGGCCAAGGTCTGGCACGACGGCGGCACTGGCGCGTACTACGGCCTGTTCTGGGAGGGCATGCCGGACCTGAACCTCGCCTGGCCGCCGGTCGCCGACGCGATGATCGGCGTCGCCAAATACTGGCTCGGGCAGGGCGCCTCCGGCTTTCGCCTGGACGCGGTGCGCTACCTCGTCGAGAGCGGTCCGGGGGCCGGGCAAGCCGATACGGTGCAGACCCACGCCTTCCTCCGACGCTTGGTGCAGGAAAGCCGGACGGTACGCGGTGACGTCGCGCTGATCGGCGAGGTCTGGACCGATACCGCGACGGTGCGGACCTACCTCGAGGGCGACGACCCGCTTTCCGGCGCCTTCGACTTCGACACAACGCAGGGGCTGCGCAAGGGTCTGGAGCTGCACAGCGCGGCGCTGGTCCGCAACGCGCTGTGCAAGGGCGCGTCGGTGCCCGGCGGCGCGCTGCAACACTTCGCCGGCAACCACGACATGCCCCGGATCGCCGGATTCGCCGGCTCGGACGCGCTCCGGGTCGTCGCCCTCGCTTTGCCGCTGCTACTGCCCGGAACACCTTGGGTCTACCAGGGCGACGAGCTCGGATTGCCCGACGGCGACGCGAGCGGCGACCGCGCCTATCGCACCCCGCTGCCGTGGCAGGCCGCCGCGCCTGCCGCCGGATTCAGCACCGGAACGCCGTGGCAACCGCTGCCGGCGAGCTATCCGCCGCTCGCCGTCGACGCACAAGACGCCGATCCGAAGAGCGTGCGCAGCCGGGTCCGGGAGCTGGTCGCGCTGCGCCGCAGCCTCGCCGCGCTGCGCCAGGGGCCGGCCCGGATCCTGGCGGCCGAAGGCGACGCGAGCCACACGGCGTTGATGTGGGTCAGCGGTGCCAAGGCCGAAGTCCTCGTGGTGCTTGCCTTCGACGCCGCAGAAGTGGCCCTGCCGCAAGAATTTGCCGACGCCTCTTTACGTTTCTCCACAAATGCCGCCCGCGACGGCAACACGGTGCAGGGCCCCGGAGTCTTCGTTCTCGAACGCTGATGCCGATGCTGCGGGCCTTCTCGCGGTGCCGTGCTTCGACTGCAGACGCCAGTGTCTCACCAAGCAAGCGTGGATCGCCGATTCGGCGGACGCTAGAATGGTGTGGCGTGCGGTCTACGTCCCCTTGGACCGCGCGTTGGGGGAGTGAGGCATGTGGAAGCGATCGATTCTGGTTTGTGTCGCGGTTGCAGCGGTCGGCGCTTGTTCTTCGCCCGACGAGGTCGTCATCGGCCCCGGCGAGGGAGTCGACGGCGGCGCTGATGGCGCCATCGGTGGCCTCGGCGATGCCGGGATCGACGCGATCGGCGGCCTCGACAGCACGGGCGGCAAGGACGGCGTCGCCGACCCCGACGGTACGGACGAGAACGACGTGCCGGTCGCGGATATTCCGCAGCAGGACGTGCCCGAGCAGGACGTCGCCAACCCCGACGTGATCGAAGACGATCTGCCGCTGCAGGACGTGCCGGAGCAGGACTCGACCGATCCCGACGTCACCGACCCCGACGGCACCGAGCCGGACAGCACCGATCCTGACGTGATCGGCACCGACGACGCCGATGGTCAGCAGGTCGACCCCGATGGCGACGCCGCCGGTCCCGACGTGCCCGCGCCCACCTGCCCGGGTGAGGTCGGCTGCTCTTGCACCGAAGACGCCGACTGCGACCTCGATTGGTGCGTCGAGGGCCTCTGCGCCAACCCCTGCGTCGAGGACGGCCCGGGCGAGAAGCCCTGCAACGAGGTCGACGACGACTGCGACGGCAAGACCGACGAGAAGCCGTGCGAGGGCACCGGCCCCTGCGTGCTGGTGACCTGCGAGACCGGGAAGGGCTGCGTCGCCACGCCGAAGACCTACTGCTCGGACGGCAACCCGTGCACCGCGCTCGACCCCTGCGTCGACGGCAAGTGCACCTCGGGTGGCCCGAAATACTGCAACGACAACAACCCGTGCACCGTCGACAGCTGCGATCCGAAGTCGGGCTGCGTCTCGACGCCATCGACCGAGCCCTGCAACGACGGCTCGCTCTGCACCGAGGGCGACGCCTGCAAGGACGGCAGCTGCGTCGCCGGCGCGGCGAAGGTCTGTGATGACGGCAACCCCTGCACCGACGACGCCTGTGACGCGAAGAAGGGCTGCGTCTCGCTGCCCAACGCCGTGACCTGCGACGACGCGGATCCCTGCACCGAGGGCGACAACTGCAAGGACGGCGCCTGCACCGCGACCAAGGCCTCGCCCTGCGACGACGGCAACCCCTGCACCACCGAGGATTGCGCCCCCGGCGCCGGCTGCAAGGCGACGCCGAATACCAGCCCCTGCAGCGACGGCGACGCCTGCACCATCGGCGACGTCTGCAAGGACGGCGAGTGCAAGGGTGGCGCGCCGCAGACCTGCGACGACTCCAACCCCTGCACGATCGACGCCTGTGATCCGGCGGCCGGCTGCACCCAGACGGCGGCCGACGCGGCCTGCAGCGACGGCGATCTCTGCACCGAAGGCGACGCATGCCAGGGCGGCGCCTGCGTCCCCGGTCAGGCGAAGGTCTGCGATGACGGCAACCCCTGCACCTTCGACGCCTGCGAGGCCAAGACCGGCTGCACCGCCGCCGCTTCGACCGAGGCCTGCGACGACGGCTCGGCCTGCACCGAGGGCGACAGCTGCAAGGACGGCAAGTGCGTCTCCGGTGCGGCGAAGAGCTGCGACGACGGCAACCCGTGCACCGACGACGTCTGCGACCCCAAGGCCGGCTGCACCACGAGCAACAACAGCGCCGCCTGCACCGACGGCACGGTCTGCACCGAGGGCGACGCTTGCACGGACGGCAAGTGCGCCGCCGGCACCGCGCTGAACTGCGACGACAACAACCCCTGCACCGCCGACAGCTGCGACGCCGACAAGGGCTGCATCAACGCCGCCGCCGGCGGCAGCTGCGACGACGGCTCGGCCTGCACCGAGGGTGACGCGTGCAAGGACGGCGCTTGCGCCCCCGGCCAGGCCAAGCTCTGCGACGACGGCAACCCCTGCACCGACGACGCTTGCGATCCGAAGGCCGGTTGCGTCACGACCAACAACGCCGCGAGCTGCGACGACGGCAGCGTCTGCACCGAGGGTGACGCCTGCAAGGGCGGCGCCTGCGTCGCCGGCAAGAGCAAGGATTGCGACGACAGCAACCCCTGCACCGCCGATAGCTGCGACGCCGGCAAGGGCTGCATCAACGCTGCGGCGGCTGGCGCTTGCGACGACGGCTCGGCCTGCACCGAGGGCGACGCCTGCAAGGACGGCAAGTGCGCCGCTGGCACGCCGAAGAACTGCGACGACAGCAACCCCTGCACCACCGACGCCTGCGACCCGAAGACCGGCTGCGCCAGCACGCCGAACGACCAGGCCTGCGACGACGGTGACGTCTGCACCTCCGGCGACGCCTGCAAGGCGGGCAAGTGCGTGCCCGGCACGGCGAAGAATTGCGACGACAGCAACCCGTGCACCACCGATGCCTGCGACCCCAAGGCGGGCTGCCAGAACGTGATCAACACGGACGCCTGCGATGACGGCGACAAGTGCACCGAGGGCGATATCTGCAAGGACGGCGCCTGCGTCGCCGGCACCAAGCCGCAATGCGACGACGGCAACCCCTGCACGACCGAGGACTGTGCGCCGGGCGCCGGCTGCAAGTCGACCCCGAATACCAACCCGTGCAACGACGGCGACGCCTGCACCAAGGCCGACGCCTGCCAGGACGGCAAGTGCGCCGGTGGCGCCAAGGTCGACTGCGACGACGGCAACCCCTGCACGACCGACGCCTGCGATCCGAAGGCGGGCTGCACCTACAAGGACAACACCGGCGCCTGCGATGACGGCAACGCCTGCACCGAGGGCGATTCGTGCAGCAGCGGCCTGTGCAAGAGCGGCAAGCCGAAGGTCTGCGATGACGGCGACGTCTGCACCACCGATCTCTGCGACGTGAAGACCGGCTGCACCGCGCAGAACAACAACGCGCCGTGCGACGACGGCAGCGCCTGCACCGGCGGCGACGGCTGCAAGGACGGCAAGTGCCAGGGCGGCGCGGCGACGGTCTGCAACGACGGCAACCCCTGCACCACCGACGGCTGCGACGCCAAGACCGGCTGCACCTTCACCGCCGACGACGGCAAGGCCTGCGACGACGGCAACGCCTGCACCGAAGGCGACGCCTGCAAGGCGAAGATCTGCACGCCGGGCAGCCAGAAGAAGTGCGACGACGGCAACGCCTGCACCTTCGACGCTTGCGACCCGGGCAAGGGCTGCATCGCGTTCGACGCGCCGCTGCCCTGCGACGATGGCTCGCTCTGCACCGTCGGTGACGTCTGCCAGGGCGGCAAGTGCGCCCCCGGCAAGGCGCTCTCCTGCAACGACGGCAACCCCTGCACGGTCGATAGCTGCGATCCGAAGGCCGGCTGCGCCTACGTCAACAAGGATGGCCCCTGCGACGACGGCAACGCCTGCACCGAGGGCGATACCTGCAAGAACAACATCTGCACCCCCGGCTCGCAGAAGGTCTGCAACGACGACAACGTCTGCACCCTCGACCTCTGCGATCCGAAGTCGGGTTGCAAGACGACGCCGGCCGCCGGCCCCTGCTCGGACGGGGACCTCTGCACCGAAGGCGACGCCTGCAGCAACGGGCTCTGCGTCGCGGGCAAGGCGAAGAACTGCGACGACAACAACGCCTGCACGGCCGATAGCTGCGACAAGTCCAAGGGCTGCGTGCAGGTCGCGCAGGACGGAGCGTGCGACGACGGCAACGCCTGCACCAAGGGCGACGTCTGCAAGTCCGGTCAGTGCGCCTCGGGCATCGGCGTGGTTTGCGACGACAACAACGTCTGCACCAACGACGCCTGCGACCCGAAGCTGGGCTGCACCACTTCGCCGAATACGCTGACCTGCAACGACGGCAACGCCTGCACCGAGGGCGATACCTGCAGCGGCGGCAAGTGCGGCGCCGGCCAGACGACGAAGAACTGCGACGACGGCAACAGCTGCACCGACGATAGCTGCGACCCGAAGAGCGGCTGCGTCTTCGCCAACAACACCGCGAGCTGCAACGACGGCAACGCCTGCACCAGCAACGACGCATGTGGCGGCGGCGTCTGCAAGGCCGGCGGTGCGGTCACCTGCGACGACGACAACGCCTGCACCAGCGACGCCTGCGACGTGCAGAAGGGCTGCGTCTACGTCGACAACCAGAACCCCTGCAGCGACGGCAGCGCCTGCACCGTCAACGACACCTGCAACGGCGGCAAATGCGTCCCCGGTGCCACCCAGGTCTGCAACGACAACAACCCGTGCACGACCGATAGCTGCGACGCCAAGTCGGGCTGCGTGTATGCCAACAACACCGCTTCGTGCACCGACGGCAGCGCCTGCACCAGCAACGACACCTGCAGCGGTGGCTCGTGCGTCGGCACCAAGGTGACCTGCGACGACGGCAACCCCTGCACGGACGATTACTGCGACCAGCAGGCCGGCTGCCAGGCGACCAACAACAGCAAGCCCTGCGACGACGGCAGCAAGTGCAGCAAGGACGATACTTGCGTCAGCGGCAAGTGCGTCGGGGCGCCGGTCGATTGCGACGACGGCAATACCTGCACCACCGATAGCTGCGATCCGAACGTCGGCTGCAAGAACGAGACGCTGGCCAACAACAGCAAGTGCGGTGACGTCGGCGTCTGCCTCAGCGGCACCTGCTCGCCGGGCGCCGACGTGACGCCGGCCACCTCCTGCAAGCACATCAAGCAGGTTTGGTCGGCGGCTCCGACGGGCACCTATTGGGTCGACCCGGACGGCGCGAACGGCGTCGGTGGCAAGTACCAGGTCAAATGCGACATGACGACCGACGGCGGCGGCTGGATCGTCATCGACAACAGCTGGGCCAGCAAGCTGCTGACGCTGAAGAACCTCTACCCGGGCGCCAAGTGCGAGATGACCTCGACCTATTGGCGCAGTTGGGACGGCTTCAACGGGGCGACCCTCGACACCCACTTCTGCATCGGCGAGGTTTACTACAACTTCCCGAGCTACCAGGAGATGCGGACCGCGGGCGTGCAGCTCACCGGCTACACCAAGGGCAACGGCCACACCTTCGACGCCTACCTGCAGTGCTACGGCGTCGAGTGGCAGGGCGCGTTCTGCTTCGGCCCGGAAGACGAGCTCAAGCCGGTGAATACGTCGAACCTGCAGCTCGGAAACAACCAGAAGTCGCCGGTCTACACGTACAAGGTCACGCTCTCGAAGTCCTACAACAACTTCTCGATTCGCTCACGCGAAGAGGGGCCGCAGGACGAGGGCGTGACCTGGGATACGGGCGCCTTCCTCCTGCGCTGAACGCGCGCCGGCGGCTGGCCGGAACACCATGACGACCCACGGAATGCGGCGGCTCTTCTTGGCCGTGCGGCCGCCCGACGATGTGCTGCTCGAGGTCGACTCCTTGCAATGGGGGCTCGACCCCCAGCGCTGGATCGACTTCGACCAATATCACATCACCTTGCGCTTCCTCGGCGACGTGCACGAGCGCATCGCGGAGACCATCGAGCAGGGCTTGGTCGATTTGCCGCTGCCGGCGCCGACGTTGCAGCTGCAGGGGGTCGGGCATTTCCCGCCGAGGGGCCAGCCACGCGTGCTCTGGGTCGGCTTGCGGGACGACGCGCCGGCGTTGCAGATCCGTGAGGCGCTCGACGCGCAACTCGGCCGCCTCGGCATCCCGAATGACGGGCGCCGGCTGCAGCCGCACTTGACCGTCGCGCGGCTGGGCGCCGCCGGTCGTCGCGACAGCGCGGTGGCGGATTGGCTGGGCGCGCGTGGTCTGTTCCGCTCGCGGCCGTTCGAGGTTCCGTCGGTGGTGCTCTACCGCTCGCACCTGCGCCCGGAAGGCTCGATCTACGAGCGGGTGCGGAGCTTGCGGTTCGGTTGAGCGATGGCGCGACGTCGCGTCGCCCTCCGCCTGCGACAACACGAGCCGACGGATCGGCGGCCTCGCACTGGACATCGGCGCCGATGAGCTGTAGCGGCCGCGTAACAAAAGCGCCCTTGGCTGCATCGACCAGCGACGGGCGCTGTCGACGCCGAAGCAGGAGCCACGACATGACCGATCTCTTCTCCGACAAGGCCGCCGAGTGGGACAGCCGCCCCGTGCCGCTGCAGATCTCCGAAGGTGTCGGCGGCGCGATGCTCGACGCGGTGCACTTCGCGCCCAGCCAAACGGTGCTCGATTTCGGCGCCGGTACCGGCCTGGTCTCGAGCCGGATCGCCCCGGCGGTCGGCTCGATCGTCGCGGTCGACGTTTCCCCCGCGATGCTGGAGCAGCTTGCGGCGAAAGAGGCCCTGGCCGGCAAGGTGGAGATCGTCTGCCAGGACATCCTGCACGAGCCTCTGGGGCGGCAGGTCGACGTCGTCGTCAGCGCGATGGCGGCGCATCACGTCGAGGATACTGCCGCCCTGCTGCAGGCGCTCTTCGCCCACCTGCGGCCCGGCGGTCGGCTCGCGCTCGCCGACCTCGACGCCGAAGACGGCAGCTTCCATCCGCCCGGCATCGAGGGGGTCTTCCACGCCGGTTTCGCGCGCGATGCCTTCGCCGCCCACGCCGAGGCGGCCGGGTTCGTCGACGTCAGCTTCCGAACCGCCTGTGAAGTCGACCGCGACGGCAAGCGCTTCCCAATCTTTCTCTGCACCGCGACCCGGCCCTGAGGCAACCGAGCGCGCCGTCGGTCAGCTCGCGGTCGAACCGGGCTGGGCGAAGCCTTTGCGGGTCATGGCGCCCCATTGTTGGTTGCCGCGGACGTAGTCCTGGGTTTTCGTCGAATTGCCCGGCACCTACAGCAGCTGCACAAGATCCGCCATTTCGGGCTGTACGCGCCGACGCACTCCGGCCGCGGGTTGCCGCTGGCGGCGCGACTGTTGGCGGCAAGCACCGGCGGTGACGCGGCGGCTGAGCATCCCGTCGAGCAGCCGCGCAACCATCAGGACAGGGCGCAGCGGGACATCCCCGACGTGCCGGCGAGCTGCGGATAGACACTCTCTTCACCGTCAACCCCCTGACGCATCAAACCACCCCCGTGCCGAGCCCATCGCCACGGTCAGCATGCCACCGTGCTCGACCCCGGCAAGGGTCGAGGCGCCGGCTGTCTGGGCCGATGCGGCCCAGCTGCTCCGCCCGAGGC
>JACKFC010000048.1 GCA_020632665.1 Deltaproteobacteria bacterium | reverse complement strand
CCCTTGGGTGGGCTCAGCAAGTCGACGCCCAGCGGTGGCGACCGTTGGAGAGGGCGGAGAAACGTGGTGCGTTCGACCGGCAAAAATAGTTGTCGCGGACCGGCAGAAATAGTTGACGTCGATCACCCACGTCCTGCTCCTGCCCCGGCCCCGACGTTTCGGCAAGACCCTCAACCTCTCCACCCTCGCGGCCTACCTCGAACGCACCGAGCACGACCGCTCCGCGCTCTTCGAAGACCTTGCAGTCTGGCAAGCCGGCGACGACGTCCGCGCGCACTTCGGCCGACATCCCGTCCTCTTCCTCACCTTCAAGGACGTCAAGGAGCGCAGCTGGGCCGACGCGCTGCTGGCGATTCGCCAGGTGATCGCTGACGAGGTCCGGCGCCATCACGAGACGCTCCAACTCCGGCTGCACCCCGACGAGCAGGCTCTGCTCGCAGAGTTGACCGCTCCGTCGACGCCACCGGTTGCTCTCGCGCAATCGCTGCGGCGCCTCTCGCAATGGCTGCACCGCGCAACCGGCGAGCGCGTCGTCATCCTGGTCGACGAATACGACACCCCGCTGCACGCCGCCTACCACAACGGCTACTACGACGACGCAGTCCTGCTCTTCCGCAACCTCTTCTCCGGCGCTTTCAAGGACAACTCCCACCTCTTCCGCGGCGTCATGACCGGAATCCTCCGCATCGCAAAGGAGTCCATCTTCTCGGGGCTCAACAACCTCGCGGTCTACTCGCTGCTCTCCACCCCTTTCGCCAGCCACTTCGGCTTCTCACCCGAAGAGGTCGCGACTCTCGCAGCCGAGCGCGGGCTGCAGGGACGGATGCCCGAGATCGAGCGCTGGTACAACGGCTACAGATTCGGCGGACACACCATCTACAACCCATGGTCGGTCCTCTCGTTCCTCGCCAACCCTGCAGACGGACTCAAACCCTATTGGGTCCAAACCAGCAGCGACGACATCCTCCGCGAGCTGCTCGTCGAAGGCGGACGCGTCGATGGCGGCGACCTCGAGACCCTGCTATCCGGCGGCTCCATCACCAAGCCCGTCGATGAGCACCTGGTCTTGCGCGAAGTCCGCGCGTCCAGCGCATCGGTCTGGAGCTTCTTGCTCTTCTCGGGATACCTCCGCGCCGACGCCTTCGTCGGTGACGACGCGATGGGCCGGCCGCAATGGTCCCTGACCGTGCCCAACCTCGAGGTCCGCCGCGCGTTCAGCTCGCTCTTCGCCAACTTCCTCGACCGCGGCCTGGGCGGCGAGGACCGCACCGCACAGCTCTGTCGCGCCTTGCTCAGCGGGGACGCGCAGACGTTCGGCAAGCTGCTCGGCGAGCTGCTCGCCCACGTGCTCAGCTACCATGACGTAGGCGGTCGGAGGCCCGAGGCGGTCTACCAAGCCTTCGTCGTCGGCCTGCTCGTCCGCCTGGACGCCAGCCACGAGGTGAGCAGCAACCGCGAGGCGGGCTACGGCCGCGTCGACGTCCTGGTCAGCCCGCGAAAGCCCGGAGAAGCAGGGGTCGTGCTCGAACTCAAGGTCATCGACCACGACGAGGGCGAGACCGCACAATCGGCCCTTGCCGCCGCCCTCCGCCAAGTCCGCGAGCGCGACTACGCCGCGGCGCTGCGCGAGCGCGGCGCGGGCGTGGTGCACCAGCTCGGCGCGGTCTTCGACGGCAAGCGCGCCTGGGTCGCTGCGGTCGGGGACGGCCAGGGCGACGCCAACGTGTAGCCGCGGGGACATCCGCCCACCGCCTGCGGGGCCGTTCAGCGCTGGCTGACCCCGGGCCACGCTTCGCCGGCAATCATGAAGAAACGTGAAGATCGCGCATTCCCACTTGCATGCGAGCGAGCGATCAATCCTGCGCCATCGAGTGAAGTCAACCCCTGCGAAGGCCGAAAGACCTGCCTCCGCAGAAAGCCCAAGCGGCACGCAAGAGGTCCTCATGGCCGGTCATTTCTCCCTCTACGTCGGCACAGGCAGCGACACCGCTGACGTCGCCCTCACACCCGTGCCTGACGGCATCGTCCCAGCCCTCGGCACACAATCGGTCATGCCAAGGCCCATCCGCTACATCGGCGCAGGCGCACAGGTCGACACCGTCTCCACCGTCAGCGCCGCATACATCGACATCCCATCGGTCAACGACCTCGGACGCCCCGCAATCGCCCCGGTCTTCGCCCAGGGCGACGCCCCGCTCACCTTCGATGGCACCATGTACCCCATCGACCTGCAGACAGGCGACCCCTTCGGCGTCTACGCCGCACGCGAGGTGACCGCCTACGTCGTCGGCGTCTTCTTCGCCGACGAGCTCGAGTGCCCGGGACCCGAGCCCATCGCTTTGGTCCCCTACACGCGTCTGCCGCTGCGGCAGGTGGCGTCACCGACCGATGGCAGCCCGCCACCCTCACCCTCAGCGTCCGCCTGCCAGCCGGCCAGTACCGCATCCTCGGATTCCGCCACTACCAGAGCCTCACCGAGGCCGCCCGATTCGTCTTGCCCGGCCAGACCCTGCGACCCGGCGGCTTCACCATGCCTGACGGCAACAGCGAAGACCCATCGCTGCCGGGGCCGCAGACCACAGGCGTCCTCGGAACCTTCGACGCCATCGCGCCGCCCAGTCTCGAGCTCTACGTGCCCAACGCCGGTACCCCGGCGGCGGGAACCGGATTCCTGCTGCTCCAGCGCATCAAGGGCGGCTCTGCCAACGGATGCGGATGCGGCAAGGGCGGAAGCTGCGGATGCGGTGGCGCGTGCGGCGGGGGACGATGATGCGAACCTCCAAGTACAACATCATTACGGCGCCAACCTCGGTGCCCGCAGCGCTCCTCGTGCCACCGTCCGCGGTGCGCGTCGCCATCTTGGTCTCTGCGATGTCGGACGAGACCCTCTTCATCACCCCCGACCCGAACGCGGCGGTCCTCACAGGATTCCAGATCACTAAGGAATCCGGACCTCTGCTGCTCAAGCGCGAAGATCTGGGCGACATCATCACCGCGGCCTGGTACGCTACGGCCACCACGACGCCGCAGTTGGTGCCGGTCCTGGACATCAGCGACAGCGCCTGGAGCGACCGATGACCACCCTCCGAGGCAGCGTCCGAGACAGCCAGGGCAACCCTATCGCTGGGGTCCCGCTCGAGCTGCGTGCGCAGGGCTGGCGCGGCCAGGTTTGGCGGGCGGTCTCGGGGCGGGATGGTGTCGCAGTCTTTCAGTTGCCGCCGATGAATCCGCGCTCTGCTGGCGTGTTGACACTCTCGGCGCCGAGCGTTGGCATTTCTGAGCGGGTGGAGTTGCAGCGGCCGTTTGCAGTTCGTACGCAGGCGATTCGGCAGCCGGCCAAGGTTGTCACGCCGGCATTTCAGCGTACGCAACAACAAGGCGAACCCCGGCAAGCGGGTCAAGCACAACCTCAACGGTTTGCGGACATCCCAGGAGGTCGTGGGGCTCCGTTCGCATCTCAATGTCCGCCATTTCCACCCGCTTGGTATTGCGACGAAGCACATCGTGCGTCGTTCATCTCCTGCTCCTGTCCCCCGGGGTCCTGGCCTGGCTGCAGTCAGGTTGCCGACCAACTCTTCTCACAGCGGCGTCTGGCGGCCCAGCAGGATCCGAGTCTACCCTGCGAGCCAGGCTGTCCACGGCCTGCAAGCATCGGTTCTCCCTGCGGACCGGCCACAGCTCCCAATGGCCAGCGCTGCCCTCAATGTCAGCCACCTTCGTTTTGCCTCAACGGCAAATGCTCGTTGCCGATCGTGCCTCCCGAGCCGATTCCGATCCCGCCCATGCCGTCCTGCCAGACCCCGGCCTCGCAGGGACAACCGTGCGCGCCGGCAAAGAACTGGGCGGGGCAGTCGTGCCGGCAATGTCAAGCACCCTTCGTTTGCCAGCGCGGTGTGTGCACTTGTGTGCCAAACCCTCCATGCCCGGCGCCGGGGCCAGCTGGCACGGAGTGCGGTGGGCCGAGCACGACTGACAGTTGTGGAAAACCCTGCCCCAAATGCTCGGCCGGCTCGACTTGCACCGCCTCGACGACGTTCGGCAAGTCCCTTTGTTGCCCAACGCCGCCCCCCGGGACCGAGCAGCCCTGCACGGCTGGCTGTCCGTGTTTCCAACAGAACGACACGTGCACTTCAACCGCGGCCGGAAATCGGTGTTGCCCGCAAGCCGGCTTGTTGCAGAGTACGCCTTGCAGCGCCAACGGCTGTCCATGTGGTCCCTGTCTCGAATGCACACCAACGGGGCCGGGGAGTAGCGCCTGCTGCCCCAAAGACGGTCTCAAGATTGGTGCGTCCTGTACAGCAGGAGGCTGCCCGTGCGGGCCTGGCATGGCGTGCATCAATGGGCAGTGTTGCCATCAGCCCGGGGCGGGTTGGCCGACCCAGAAGTCTCTCCACCATCTGAATTGCAACAAGCTTTCCGGCACGGCGCAGAGACTGGTGGGTGGCTGGCACATGAGCAACGCGAATCCAAATACTTCCTACGCAGAATGCGACCCTGCGTCGCCGTGCGCTCAGCAATGCAAACCAGGTGAGGCTTGCCGACGGTTCAAGCTGCGGGTTCCCACCAGCCTGAACTCGAAGTATCAGGTTGCGGAGTGGATACCCGTGACGTACGACTGCCCTTCTGGGCACAACTGCACTCTCCAAGCTTGCTTCTGCGACGTAAAGGGCAACGTCGGCGCTGGCGACACATGTATACCGCCTCGGCCCTAGATGCACGGCGAGCCGCCTGCCGTTCATGTGTCGGCATGTGGTTCGCGGCAGTGCTGTTACTGAACGCACCTGGATGTTCTCCGAACCCGATCACTTCCGGCAATGTCTCGGGAGCGGAGACCCAGGCTAGTGTAGATGTCGAGTACACAGACGCCAGAAGCGATACCGCGTCGATCGATGGCGCGGAGACACCGGACGCACGCGACACGGCCTGCGGTGCCGCGTTGGGAAAGGTCGCGCTCACGATTCCTGAGGCGCTGGACGGCTTCGAGATTACTGGGGTCGCCCGGGCAATGGACGGCTACTTGCTGACCTGGCAGCGTGCCGTCCCCAGTGACGCAAGTGAGCTGCCCGCGGACGCACAAGGTTCGGCGTGGAGGGTGGTGAGCCGTTTCGACTGCGAGGGCAGTATGCTCTGGCTGCGGGACTTTCCCGACGATGGAGATGCACTGCCGGTCGACTATCAGCTCGAACCCGCAGTGGTGCCAATCACCGTGCTGGACGGCGATCGCTTCCACTTCTGCAATTTCGATCGCTGCGGAATCTACTCCCTCGACGGCACGGTATTGTGGAAGTCTTCGTCCAGCGCCACGATGCTCGATGCGCATGACCCAGACGGCGATCCGATCTCCTATGTCGGCCCCTGGCAAGCCGAACCACTCGGCATCTGGAATGGCACATCCGTTCGATGGAACGGGATCGATTCCGCTGCCGCTACCTTGCCCCCCTGGCCGACGATGTGGACCGTCGATCTCGGGACGGGAAACCTGTTGAAGCGCTGGGACCAACCGGTTCCACAGTCGAGTTGGACTGGCAAACTCGCCGAACTCGAGCCGTACAAGCAGCGCTTCGTTGCTGCGGCCGCTGTGCCGACCAGTACCAACGAAGCGATACTTGTGTTCGGGAATATGACTTATGTGGACTTGGCAACAGCGGGCACCGAGATCCCGGTAGCCATTGTCGCTCACGCGCAAGCGGACGGCACGTGGGGATCTATTGAAAGGCTCGACCTTCCACACTGGTCGGCGCCAGACCAGCCAAAGATGTTCGGCCGGATCGCCGCAGTCGTCCCGTCGTCCGAGAACTCCGACTTGATGTTGCTCTCCTCCCATCGCAGCGCCAACACCTCCCTGGGAGCGTCGCAATTTGTTCATCAAGTGTGGGCTTTTACTGCCGATGGCAAGCTTCGAGGGCTCACGACTCTCCCGGGTCTCGTCGACTATGAAATCCAACGCGGCGCGCCACTTTATCCTCTCGCGGGCCGCATGCTGCCGCTAGACGACGGACGACTCGCGGTGTTGCGACGCAAGCTCGTTGTTTGGCAGTCCTACAGCAGCTACACCGAACCAGAACTCGTCCTACTCGATCGGCACGGCAACGTTCACGTCATGGCCATCATGCCCCTGCCGTGGGTCCCATCGCTGCCGGAGGAGTTGGACAAGACGCCCGACGACGAAGCCTACCGACGCAGGCGAATCGCGCCCAGCGTTGATGCGGAGCCTGACGGTCGCCTGCTCGTCGCCGCCGAAAGGAGCCTCTGGCGAACCACCCCGTGGCTGCAGTTCAACCCCACCGAAGCCGGCGTCTGCAAAGACCTCATCCTCGCCGACTGCGAAGACAGCGATCCCTGCACCGCCGACCTCTGCGACCCGATCCAAGGCTGCGTCCACCCCACGCACCCCGACGGCGCCAACTGCGGCAGCGGCAAGGCCTGCCAATCCGGAGCGTGCAAGGCCGTGCCCTGAGCCCTGCCAAACCAGCGGACGCCAGCCCCACCCTCTGCTACGCTCCGCCCCAAGCCGTGCCGCAGCCAACGCACACGGCCCCTCCGACGCGACACAACGCCAGCACAGCCAGGCCGCCAACATGACCGCGCAACGCTTCGCCCTCGGAACCTCCGACTTCCTCCGGCTCCGCGAGGCGGGGCTGCGATACGTCGACAAATCCGCCTTCATCACCGAAATCCTGCGCTCCGAAGCCCACGTCCTGCTCCTGCCCCGGCCCCGACGCTTCGGCAAGACCCTCAACCTCTCCACCCTCGCCGCCTACCTCGAACGCACCGAGCAGGACCGCTCCGCGCTCTTCGAAGACCTCGCAGTCTGGCAAGCCGGCGACGACGTCCGCGCGCACTTCGGCCGACATCCCGTCCTTTTCCTCACCTTCAAGGACGTCAAGGAGCGCAGCTGGGCCGACGCCATCGAGCGCGTTTCCCGCTTGGTCGCGACCGAGGCGTTGCGCCACCGTGCCACCATCGAGGCCGTGCTGTCGGCCGAGGAACGGCGCCAATTCGAGCAGCTCTGCGCCGCCACCGCGTCCCCCGTCGCCCTCAGTCAGTCCCTGCGCCAACTCTCGCAGTGGCTGCACCGCGCAACCGGCGAGCACGTCGTCATCCTGGTCGACGATTGCGATGCTCCCATGCACGCTGCCCTGCAACACGAATACAGCGACGACGCGGCCCTGCTCATCGGCAACCTCCTCTCCGGAGCCTTCAAGGACAACTCCCACCTCTTCCGCGGCGTCATGACCGGAATCCTCGGCAGCGCCAAAGGGTCCAACTTCTCCGGACTCAACAACGTCGCTGTCTACTCGCTACTCTCGAGGCCCTTTGCCGCCCACTTTGGCTTCTCGCTGCAAGAAGTCGAATCCCTCGCCGCCGAGACCGGACTCGCCCACCGCCTGCCCGAGATCGAGCGCTGGTACAACGGCTACAGATTCGGCGGACACACCATCTACAACCCATGGTCGGTCCTCTCGTTCCTCGCCAACCCAGTAGACGGACTCAAGCCCTATTGGGTCCAGACCAGCAGCGACGACATCCTCCGCGAGCTGCTCGTCGAAGGCGGACGCGTCGATGGCGGCGACCTCGAGACCCTGCTATCCGGCGGCGCCATCACCAAGCCCGTCGACGAGCACCTGGTCTTGCGCGAGGTCCGCGCGTCCAGCGCATCGGTCTGGAGCTTCTTGCTCTTCTCGGGATACCTCCGCGCCGACGCCTTCGTCGGGGACGACGCGATGGGCCGGCCGCAATGGTCCCTGACCGTGCCCAACCTCGAGGTCCGCCGCGCGTTCAGCTCGCTCTTCGCCAACTTCCTCGACCGCGGCCTGGGCGGCGACGACCGCACCGCACAGCTCTGTCGCGCCTTGCTCAGCGGGGACGCGCAGACGTTCGGCAAGCTGCTCGGCGAGCTGCTCGCCCATGCGCTCAGCTACCATGACGTAGGCGGTCGGAGGCCCGAGGCGGTCTACCAAGCCTTCGTCGTCGGCCTGCTCGTCCGTCTGGACGCCAGCCACGAGGTGAGCAGCAACCGCGAGGCGGGCTACGGCCGGGTCGACGTCCTGGTCAGCCCGCGAAAGCCCGGAGAAGCAGGGGTCGTGCTCGAACTCAAGGTCATCGACCACGACGAGGGCGAGACCGCACAATCGGCCCTGGCCGCCGCCCTTCGCCAAGTCCGCGAGCGCGACTATGCCGCCGCATTGCGCGAGCGCGGCGCGGGCGTGGTGCACCAGCTCGGCGCGGTCTTCGACGGCAAGCGGGCCTGGGTCGCCGCGGTCGGGGACGGCCAAAATAACGCCAACGAGTAGCCGCACGGGCATCGGCCTCACCACCGACGGGGCCGTTCCGCGCTGGCTGACCCCGGGCCACGCTTCGCCGGCAAACATGAAGAAACATGAAGATCGCGCATTCCCACTTGCATGCGAGCGAGCGATCAATCCTGCGCCATCGAGTGAAGTCAACCCCTGCGAAGGCCGAAAGACCTGCCTCCGCAGAAAGCCCAAGCGGCACGCAAGAGGTCCTCATGGCCGGTCATTTCTCCCTCTACGTCGGCACAGGCAGCGACACCGCTGACGTCGCCCTCACACCCGTGCCTGACGGCATCGTCCCAGCCCTCGGCACACAATCGGTCATGCCAAGGCCCATCCGCTACATCGGCGCAGGCGCACAGGTCGACACCGTCTCGACCATCAGCGCCGCATACATCGACATCCCATCGGTCAACGACCTCGGACGCCCCGCAATCGCCCCCGTCTTCGCGCAGACCGAAGCGCCGCTCACCTTCGATGGCACCATGTACCCCATCGACCTGCAGACAGGCGACCCCTTCGGCGTCTACGCCGCACGCGAAGCGGCCGACTACGTCGTCGGCGTCTTCTTCGCCGACGAGCTCGAGTGCCCGGGACCCGAGCCCATCGCTTTGGTCCCCTACACCGCGTCTGCCGCTGCGGCAGGTGGCGTCACCGACCGATGGCAGCCCGCCACCCTCACCCTCAGCGTCCGCCTGCCAGCCGGCCAGTACCGCATCCTCGGATTCCGCCACTACCAGGACCTCACCGAGGCCGCCCGATTCGTCTTGCCCGGGCAGACCCTGCGACCCGGCGGCTTCACCATGCCCGACGGCAACAGCGAAGACCCATCGCTGCCGGGGCCGCAGACCACCGGCGTCCTCGGAACCTTCGACGCCATCGCGCCGCCCAGTCTCGAGCTCTACGTTCCCAACGCCGGTACTCCGGCGGCGGGAACCGGATTCCTGCTGCTCCAGCGCATCAAGGGCGGCTCTGCCACCGGATGCGGATGCGGCAAGGGCGGAAGCTGCGGATGCGGTGGCGCGTGCGGCGGGGGACGATGATGCGTACCGCGAAATACAACATCATCACCGCCCCCAACGCCGTCCCGCTCGGCCTGCTTGCGCCGCCATCGCGGGTGCGCGTCGCACTGATGGTCTCCGTCATGGGAACCAACCCCATCTTCGTCACGCCGGACCCGGGCGCAGCCGTCCTCACCGGGTTCAAGATCACCCCGGAATCCGGGCCCTTGTTGCTGCGGCGCGAAGAACTCGGTGACGTCATCACCGGCGCTTGGTACATTTCCGCGATGACCTCGTCGCAGCTGGTGCCGGTGATGGACATCAGCGACAGCGCCTGGAGTGACCGATGACCACCCTCCGAGGTAGCGTCCGAGACAGCCAGGGCAACCCCATCGCTGGGGTCCCGCTCGAGCTGCGCGCGCAGGGTTGGCGAGGCCAGGTCTGGCGGGCGGTCTCGGGGCGGGATGGTGTCGCGGTCTTTCAGTTGCCGCCGATGAATCCGCGCTCTGCTGGGGTGTTGACACTCTCGGCGCCGAGCGTTGGCGTTTCCGAGCGGGTGGAGTTGCTGCGGCCGTTCTCTATTGTCGCTTCGAACCCGGCTGCGACGAGAACGGCTCGGACTCTGCCGACACAGGGTCCACTTGCACCGCAGGACCGCAGGCTCGACGACCTCATTGCGCTCGCGAATCGCGTCGGACTCGACCAGCGACTCATCGAGCAACTGCGGTCGTCGTGGTTCGGTGTGAGCGAAGGTGTGCGAAGCGCAGGACTGTCGTGGCTGGCCAATGAGTTGGCTGCGGGCGGCAGACCAGGAGGCGTCCGATGAGTTGCTCGAGCATCTGGGCCGGTGTGCAGAACGGCACGCTTTTCTGCAATCCGACTCCGGCTGAAAGGGCCGAGTTTATCCAGTGTGCCACCCAACGTATCTGCGCCTCGTATCAGGCTGCATCGGGGGTGAGCTGCAATTCCGGCGATATCTTTTTCTTCGGACTCTTGGCAGCGTTGGGCTTCCAAGCCCGCGTGCAACAAGCCTCGTGTGGCAACCAACCGAACCCGGGCTCGTTCGGACAACCCTGCGCCCCTGGTTCGCCATGCTGTCCGCAGTGTCTGGCTCCCCTCGCCTGCAATGGCCAAGGCAACTGCTGTCCCACCCCGATGGTGGCTGGGAGCCCATGCAGCACCTCCTGTCCGTGTCCGGCACCGATGCAATGCGTCTCTGGCCAATGCCAGATGCCTTGTCCCAACCCCATGGTGGAGGGAAGTCCGTGCAACGCGCAGTGTCCGTGCCCGCAAGGCATGGTTTGCAAGGATGGGTTCTGTTGCCTCCAAAACGGTTGGCCATGTGATCCGTTTTCCGCAAGTCCAGCGCCGTGCAAGCAGTGTCCGAATGGAAGTTCCTGTCAATACGATGGAGGATGCTTCTTTCACTATGCGACACAGGACCCCAAGACTGGCAAGATCTTCTGGGATCCCAATCTCAACAAGGTGTATTCCCCTTATTGCCCAAACGAAGCGCGGATTGCATGCAACAAGGACCCAAACTGCAAGGTGCTTCCAGAAGGTAGCCCAGACGGGAAAATTCTGTGCAAGTAGCAGCCCCATCGGTTCGAACCGGCATCGAGCCGCAACAAGCGATCGCGCCTCACAAGACTTGGGGAACTTCTGCGGATCGGTCAGGGCGCTCTCGTCAGCTCAAAGTCTGTAACCAGCTCTGGCCCAGAATTTTGGTATGGTGGTCATCAGTTTTCGCCATGCTCGCTGCCTGCTCCTCCGAGGGGAACGGAGGGCGTGTGACCGCTCCACCTGTTGCACTTCCCGCTGCAGGAACACTCACGCCTAACGATGTGTCCTGGTCCGTGGACTTGCTCTACTCGCTAGCCCGAGATCGCCCGCGCATCACCGTCCTCGATGACTCGACATGGCTCACTTGCGTGGTCGAGACAACGGACAGTAATTCCAACAAGTCAAACTACCTGGTAGTTCATCGACTACCGACTGTCGACGTGGTTGCCGCCGAGGCCACTGCAACGCCGAACTTGATTCCGCTAGAGGTCGAAGGAGTCGCCAACTGCGGATTGGGTGTCGTGCGACTCACCAAGACGGAGAACTACGCTTGCGTTCGACTGAACCACGGAATGGCAACAGAATCCGTCGCCTTCTTTCCGCTGACCGCGATGCAAAGCCCTGACGCAGTTCAGCCAACCATTCCGAAGGTCGAAGGACTCTCGCTCAATCCGCTGGCACAGGCATCGCTGGACAAGGACCGCCTCGCCTTGGTTGCCGGTGATGCCAATGGCGCCGTATGGATGGTACGAGAACGAAAGTCCTCGCCGGATGCTTGGGAACTGCGCAACCGGTTCGACCTGCCCTCGTCCGGTACGAGTCAGTTCGCCGTCATTGACGGCAAGACCGCACACATTGCCGGCATCGCATCGAACGATGATAGCGCAAAGAGCGGCTGGTTTTCGGCGCGGTTGACGTTGGATGCCGGGCCAGGCGAAGTCTCCTATCACCAAGTGGGATTGAGTCGGGCCGTTCTCGGTGTCGTACTCGACGACGCTGGCGGCGTCCTCGTTGGCTGGTTTGGCAATGGGGGCAAGGCTCCTGTCGGCGTCACCCGACTGACGAGCACGCATCAGATTTCATGGGAGCAAGAACTCGGCACAAGTCCGCTCTCATGGGGAGGAGCCGCACTCGCACGTCGCCACGACAACGCAGTCCTCGCGCTCACGACCACGCTGGCAGACCCCAGTTGGCTGCCATCGAAGGAAATTCCATATCCCCCAGTTGCATTCGAGGCTTTTGTCATCCGCGGCGGCCCGACCAATGGTCCAGTTCCTGCGTCGACCAACATATTCCAGGGCGAGGTGCCTCCAATCGGCAAGGCTCATCGGCCGCCGGTACTCGCCGCCGTCGGTGACCAGCGCTTTCTCATCGCCTGGGCCAGCACGTCCGGCATCCACTGGCGCTTCCTCGACGAATCCGGCCGCATCACTGACACCCCGCAATGCGATGACTCGGCGCAGGGCGACTGCGTGGCCGCCGACCCGAGCTGCGAAGCTAAGACCTGCACACCAGAGGGATGCACATCACGACTTGCCGTGGATGGGGTCGGTTGTAGTGCGTCTGGACTCTGCCAAGCCGGCGTCTGCATCACATCCGATCCCTGATCGCGCGCAATCGAGCGGACGGCAGCCCCACCCTCTGCTACGCTCCGCCCCAAGCCGTGCCGCAGCCAACGCACACGGCTCCTCCGACGCGACACAACGCCAGCACAGCCAGGCCGCCAACATGACCGCGCAACGCTTCGCCCTCGGAACCTCCGACTTTCTCCAGCTCCGCGAGGCAGGGCTGCGATACGTCGACAAATCCGCCTTCATCACCGAAATCTTGCGCTCCGAAGCCCAGGTCCTGCTCCTGCCCCGACCCCGACGCTTCGGCAAGACCCTCAACCTCTCCACCCTCGCCGCCTACCTCGAACGCACCGAGCAGGACCGCTCCGCGCTCTTCGAAGACCTCGCAGTCTGGCAAGCCGGCGACGACGTCCGCGCGCACTTCGGCCGACATCCCGTCCTCTTGCTCACCTTCAAGGACGTCAAGGAGCGCAGCTGGGCCGACGCGCTGCTGGCGATTCGCCAGGTGATCGCTGACGAGGTCCGGCGCCATCACGAGACGCTCCAACTCCGGCTGCACCCCGACGAGCAGGCTCTGCTCGCAGAGTTGACCGCTCCGTCGACGCCACCGGTTGCTCTCGCGCAATCGCTGCGGCGCCTCTCGCAATGGCTGCACCGCGCAACCGGCGAGCGCGTCGTCATCCTGGTCGACGAATACGACACCCCGCTGCACGCCGCCTACCACAACGGCTACTACGACGACGCAGTCCTGCTCTTCCGCAACCTCTTCTCCGGCGCTTTCAAGGACAACTCCCACCTCTTCCGCGGCGTCATGACCGGAATCCTCCGCATCGCAAAGGAGTCCATCTTCTCGGGGCTCAACAACCTCGCGGTCTACTCGCTGCTCTCCACCCCTTTCGCCAGCCACTTCGGCTTCTCACCCGAAGAGGTCGCGACTCTCGCAGCCGAGCGCGGGCTGCAGGGACGGATGCCCGAGATCGAGCGCTGGTACAACGGCTACAGATTCGGCGGACACACCATCTACAACCCATGGTCGGTCCTCTCGTTCCTCGCCAACCCAGTAGACGGACTCAAACCCTATTGGGTCCAGACCAGCAGCGACGACATCCTCCGCGAGCTGCTCGTCGAAGGCGGACGCGTCGATGGCGGCGACCTCGAGACACTGCTATCCGGCGGCGCCATCACCAAACCCGTCGATGAGCACCTGGTCTTGCGCGAAGTCCGCGCGTCCAGCGCATCGGTCTGGAGCTTCTTGCTCTTCTCGGGATACCTCCGCGCAAACGCCGCCGTGCCGGACGGGCGAAGGCTGCTGGCCGAACTCCAGGTGCCCAACCGCGAGGTCGGCGTCGCACTGCGCGGATTGTTCGAAGACTTCTTCGACCGCGGCCTGGGCGGCGAGGACCGTACCGCACAGCTCTGTCGCGCCTTGCTCAGCGGGGACGTCGAGACCTTCGAGCGCCTACTCGAAGCGCTACTGCTCGCCAGCCTCTCCTACCACGACGTCGCCGGACCCAGGCCCGAGGCGGTCTACCAAGCCTTCGTCGTCGGCCTGCTCGTGCGCCTGGACGCGACCCACGAAGTCCGCAGCAACCGCGAGGCCGGGCACGGTCGCGTCGACGTCTTGGTCAGCCCGCGAAGGCCCGCTGAGGCAGGCGTGGTGCTCGAGCTCAAGGTCATCGACGCGCGCCGAGGCGAGACGGCACAGTCGGCCCTGGCCTCCGCCCTTCGCCAAGTCCGCGAGCGCGACTATGCCGCCGCATTGCGCGAGCGCGGCGCGGGCGTGGTGCACCAGCTCGGCGCGGTCTTCGACGGCAAGCGGGCCTGGGTCGCCGCGGTCGGGGACGGAGAGGACGACGCCTAGGCCGCTGATGGTCCGCGCCTACGCCCCGTCGCGCTCCGCCGACAACACCGACGCCGCGATCGCCTCGGCCCAGCGCCGATGCGCCGCTGCGTTGGGATGGAAGCCGTCGCTGGCGAAGTCCTCCGCCCCGAGCCGCGCCGGGAAGGGGAAGAAGTGCACCCCCGGTTGGCGGGCGAGCTGCGCCTGCACGACGTGGTTCATCAGATCTGCGCGGGCGCCGAGGAAGAGGCGCACCGGCAGCGGCAGGGCTGGGAAGCTGCGCAGCGGCGGCACCGCCGACCAGACGACCAGCGCGTCGGGGTAGCGGCGCCGCAGCACCGCCAGCGTCTGCTCGCTGCGCTGGCCCCAACGCAGCATCGAGGTGCCGTCCTTGCAGTCGTTGACGCCCATGCTGACCACGACCAGGTCGGCGTGCGTCGGCAGCTCGGCCTCGAAGCGCGGCAGCAGCTCGTGCATGCGGATGCCCGTCTTGCCGAGGACCCGCCAGCGGACGCCGTCGCCCGTCACGGTGGCGACGTGGTCGGCCAAGATCGGCAGCAGGTTCTCGCGCTGGTCGTCGAGCCCGACGCCGGCGATCGGCGATTCGCCCAGCGAGAGCACGCTGCGGGTGGGCACAGCCGAGCCGGAGACGCCGTGGCGATCGCCCTGCGCCTCGGGCAGATCGGGGATCGTCCGCCGCAGCCGGCGGCCTTGCAGCACGACGAGCGGCAGCAGCGGCAGGCAGGCGATGTAGCGGATCCAGGGCAGCATGGTCGATCAGCCCCGCGACACGCCGCGCCACAGCTGCACGAGCCGCTCTGGCGGCGTCCCATGCGCGCTCCGCACCCGCGGTAGCAGCGCTTCGACCGCTGCGCGCTCGTCGTCGGTCGCGGCGTCGATTAGCGCTTCGACGTCGGCGCGATCTTGCGTGCGCGAACGTTCTGCGATCGCGATCAGCTCGAGCACGAGCAGATGCGGGGTCGTCGCGACCGGCACGACAACGCCCGGTAGCACCTCGATCGGCTCGGCGCTGGCACAGGTCTCGGCTTCGAGACCGCTGCATGCGAGCAAGACGTCTTCGCGCACGCCATGGCCGCGCAGCCGCAACCCCGCCACCAGGGCGCCGCTCGCGTCCGCCAGGATGGACTCGATCCGATGGCCCCGCTCGACGAGGTGACGGCCGAGGCGGTCGATCTCCTCTGCTGCGACGGCGGCGACGACGTCGATATCACGCGTGAAGCGAGGCTCGGTGCGGACCGAGACCGCGAGCCCGCCGACCAACGCATGAGGCACCCCGCAGCTCTGCAGGTCGCGCCCGAGCGCGCCCAGCGCCTCGCCGAGCGCACTCACGTCGTCGCCTCGCGGGGGGCGGCAGCGGAAGCGGGCGCGCGGCGGCGCAACGTCGCCGGCTCGAAGCCAGGCAACTCGCCGTCGGCCTCGAAGAGCCACTCTTGCAGCCGGCGCTCGCCCTGCTCGGAGCCGAAACGCCGCTGCAACGAGAGCCGCATCATCGCCACGCCGGCCTCGTGCATCGCCAACGCCTGGCGGAGCCGCTCCGCGGCGGATTCAGAGCTTCGATCGGCGGCGTCAGGGCGCATGGCGTACCTCGCTCGGCGCAGGGCGGGCGCTCGCCACAGAGTAGCAGACGACCTCCGATCCAGGGAGCACCGACTGCACGCCCCCACGCTCGCGGCCTGCCCCGCGACACGCCGCCGCCGGCTGCGTCCGATTGCCGCACTTCTGCCCCCGCGAGCGCGCGTAGCTTGCGCGGCGAAGGAGGCCGCCCTGCGCCAGCGCCAGACCAACCGCGATCCAACCCGAACCCGCGCAGCGGTCACCGCCGCGGCGCTCGTCACGCTCGCCCTGACGCTGCTCACCGCGCCAACCTCTGCCCACCACCGCAGCAGCGCCGGGCGCATCGACGCCTTCAGCACGGCGACCGCCAACCGAGGCGCCGACGCCGACGCCACCGCGCTCGCCGTCACCCTCGGCAGCAGCTACGGCCGCTACGACCGCTGGCTCGCCCCCGCAGCCACCACGACCGCCCCCGGCACACTCGGCCGGCTGGTCGGCGAGCTCGGCCTGCAGCTCGACGCCGGAGCCCGCCTCGGCGCTTGGCTGCGGCTGCCGCTCGGGCTGGTGCGGCTCACCGCGGCCGACGGCACCCGCCGCGACGCGACCGGCATCGGCGACCTGCAGCTCGGCCTGCGCCTCGGCCTGCACCGCGACTTCGACGTCGTGCTCGGCGGATCGCTGCCGACCGGCAGCCGCAGCGCCGGGCAGGTCCTGCAGCAGACCCAGCTCCTCCGCGCGCGCGCGGCCGACGGCGCGGCCGGCGAGAGCGATTCGGTGCTCTTCCGCAGCCAGACCGACGCCAACCTCGGCGCCGGCGCGCCCGGGCTCTGGCTCGGCGCGCGCGGTCGACGCCCGCTCGGTGCCGGCGTCGCGGCGCAGGTGGGCGCCGGCTGGCGCGGCTTTCTCGGCGAGGCGGCGGACGGCTGGTCGTGGGGCCAGGATTGGACCGCCGACGCGGGGCTGGCCTGGCAGAGCGCGGGTGGCGCGCTGGGCCTGAACCTCGGCCTCGGCGTGCTCGAACACCGCGCCGATCGGGCGCGATCAGGGGCGCGCTACGGCGCCCGCCGCGAGCTCTCGGTGCAGGCCGGCCTCGACCTCGCCGGCCCGGGCCGCAGCCGCTGCGCGCTGACGACGCGGCTGCCGCTCGGGCAATGGGCCGACGACCCGCTGCTGGCGGCCACCGTGGAGATCTCCGTGCGCTGCCGGGTCGAGGTCGCGCGCAGAGCGGCGCCACGCGGCGTCAGCCGGCCGGCGGGTTCCGCGCCAGCTTCCGCTGCAGCGAGCGCCGATGCAGCCCCAGCCGCCGCGCAGCCTCGCTGACGTTGCCGCCCGTATCGGTCATCACCCGCTGGATATGCTCCCACTCGACCCGCTCCAGGCTCGGCGCCGGCGTCTCGTCGCCGAGCGGGGCGGCGCGCGGACCGGTCAGGGCGGCGAGCACCGCGTCAGCCGTCGCCGGCTTGCTGAGGTAGTGCCAGGCGCCGCGGCGGACCGCGTCGAGCGCCGTCGCGATGCTGCCGTAGCCGGTCAAGATCACCGCGCGAAGCCCCGGGAGATCTGCGACCAGCCGCGCGACGAGGTCGGCGCCGCTCCCGTCGCCCATCCGCAGGTCGACCACCGCCGCGGTCGGCTGCCACTCCGCCGCGACCGCCAGCGCCTCCTGCACACCGCCCGCCTGCCGCACCTCGCCACAGCGCCGCGCCAACGCACGCGCCAGCCGCGGCCGGAAGCGCTCGTCGTCGTCGACGACCAGCACCCGCCGCAGCGGCAGCATCCGCGGGAAGTCGCTGCCGGCGTGGAGCTCGCTGCTGTCGGTCATCTCGCCTCCGTCGTCGCGTTCGCGGCGCCCGGCAGCGTCATCGTCGCCGCGACCCCGGCGCCCGGCTCGCTCTGCAGGTGCAGCGCGCCGCCCAGCCGCCGCGCCACCTCGCGGGCGAGGAAGACGCCGAGGCCCATCCCCTCGCCGTGCGGCCGGGTGCTGAAGAAGGGCTCGCCGATCCGTGCCAAGGTCGCCGCCTCGATGCCCGGGCCACGGTCGCGGACGGTGATCACCCAGCCACCCGCACCTTCCGCGACGCCGTCGGTCGCCGCGATCCCGAGCGCCGCCGGTTCGGTCGCCTCGGCCGAAGCGCGCACCGCGTTGTCGCAGAGCCCCGCCACCGCCGTCGCCACCGAGCCGAGCGGCAGCTGCAAGGTCGGCAGGCCGGCGGCCACCTCGGTCCGCAGCGCCGCCCCCGGGCGCAGCCGCTCACGCACCGCCGCGACCAACGCCTCGGCCGTCGCCGCGACCGGCGCCTCACCGCGCGCCGCGCCCGCGTCCACCGCCATCCGATCGAGCACGTCGCGGCAGCGCTGCACCTCGGCGGTGATCAGCCGGGCGTCCTCGCGCGCCGCGTCGAGGTCGACGTCGGCCTCGGCCAAGACCGCGTCGAGCTCGGCCGCGACCACCGCGATGGTGCCAAGCGGCGTCGCCATCTCGTGCGCCGCGCCCGCCGCCAGCGTCGCCAACGAAGCCAGCCGCTCGGCCCGGCCGCGCGCCGTCCGCTCGTGCTCGAGCGCCGCGGCGAGGGCGGCTTGCTCGGCCCGCTGCACGCCGACGAACCAAGCGATGAACGCCGCCGCCGCGCCCGCCGCCAGCCACATCCCGCGCAGATGGAACGAGACGTGCTCGGCGTGGGTCTGCGGCGGCACCTGCAGCTCCCAGCTCTGCACGCCGAAGAGCACCGCGAAGGCCACGACCGTCCACAGCGTCAGCGCCCACGCCCGCCAGCCGCGGGTCGCCTGCACCGCCGCGACGACCAGCACCAAATAGAGCAACGAGAAGGGGTTGTAGGCACCGCCAGTGGCGAGCAGGGCGAGGGTGAACAGGCCGACGTCCAGCCCGAGCGCCGATGCCACGGCGTCTGCCGCGCGGACCTCGGGGTCGCGGCGGAGCAGAGCGGTGAGGCCGAGGTTGCTGCCGAAGCCGAGCGCGAGCAGCGCGCCGAGCGGCAGCCACGGCATCGGGATGCCGGCGACCTCGGTGAGCCCGACCAGCATGGCACCGCCGCCGTACCACGCCCAGCGCAGGCGCAGCAGCCAAAGCCAACCTCCGGTCATCGCGCGCCCCATCTGCTCCCTCGCCCGGCGGACCGCGGCCGCCGCGCCGAGAGTCTAGCCCGTGCCGTCACCGATGCCGCCGTGCTGCGACAAGATGCCGCACCGCCGGAGAGGTTCCCGCGACGATTTGCCGCAGATGCAACAGCCGAGCGCCGACTAGGCTCCGTCGTGCGGCCCACACCGGGCCTGCCCCTACCCACCAAGGAGTTTGCCCGATGAAGACGATGAACCGCCGCGGCTGGCTGGCCGGATTGCTGCTCTTGGGCGCCGCGACGCTGCTGCCGGCCTGCGAGACCGACGACGGCCACGACCACGACCACGGCACCACCGAAACCTTCACCGTCACGGCGGCCTTCGACGAGGCGGCCAAGGTCGGCAAGAACACGATGACGGTCACGGTCAAAGACAGCGCCGGCGCGGCCGTGAGCGGCGCCGCGGTCACGGTCGACCCGCAGATGCCGATGATGGGTCACGGCAGCATCGACACGCCGGTGGTGACCGACAACGGCGACGGCACCTACAAGGCCGACCCGGTGACGCTGCAGATGTCCGGCAAATGGGTGATCACCGTCAAGGCGAGCAAGGGCAGCGGCAGCGGCGAGGCGACGGTCGACCAGACGCTCTAGCGCTGCACGCGGGCTAGCGCGTGGGCTGCAGCCGAGGCGCCAAACGCCCGAACCACAGCGCTGACGCGACGACCAGCACCGCCATCGCGCCCAGCGCCGGCGTCGGCAGGGCCGGCAGCACGCCAGTGAGCAGCCCCGCCGCCCAGGCTCCGACCAGGCCGAGCAACGCCGCATGCCGCGCCCACTCGGCCCCGCGGGCCCAGGACTTGCGCTCGAAGAGGCCGCCCCAGCCGAGCAGGGTCCAGAGCAGCAGCGCGGCGAGGGCTGCGAGCGGCAGCAGCGGCATCTCGGGCGCGAGCGGCATCAGCGCGGTGATGGCGCCGCCGACCACGGCGAACCAAGCCACGACGTAGGCGGGCAGGCCGCGGGCGGGCTCGGGGTCGTATTTGACGAAGCTGGCGCGGTCGACCTCGGGCGCTTCTTTCGGCCCGCCGAGGCTGGCGGGGCGGAAGGCGGGCGAGCCGAAGAGGCAGCGCAGCTTGTCGCCGAAGGTGTCCGCGGCGGCGACGAGGCGGGCGATGGTGGCGAAATGCTCGAAGTTGGCCCAGATCGGGTTCATCGAGCGGATCGGCGCGACGACGCCGTAGACGACCTCTTCGGTCTCCGGCTCGAAGGTGCCGAATATCCGGTCCCAGACGATGAAGACGCCGGCGTGGTTCTTGTCGAGGTAGCGCGGGTTGATGCCGTGGTGGACGCGGTGATGCGACGCGGTGTTCATCACCGCCTCGATCGGCGCCGGCAGCGTCCGCACCAGCTCGGTGTGGATCCAGAATTGGTAGAGCGTGTTCAGCGCCTGGCACGTCGCGAAGATCACCGGCGAGACGCCCAGCACCGCCAGCGGCAGATAGAAGAGCGTCGCCGTCGCCTGGCTGAACATCGCCTGCCGCAGCGCGACGGCGAGGTTGTAGTCCTCGCTGTGGTGGTGAACGACGTGCACGGCCCAGAGCACGTTCACGTTGTGGCTGACGCGGTGCCACCAATAGTAGAGAAAATCGACGCCGACAAAGCCCAAGACCCAGGCCCACCACGCATCGTCGGGCAAGCGGGTGACGGCGAGCGCCTCGAAGCAGAGGGCGTAGAGGCCGACCAGCAGCGCGGCGTCGAAGAGGTGGAAGACCCGCGAGGCGATGCCGCAGGCCAGATCGGTGACGGCGTCGGCGAAGCGATAGACCCGCATGCCGCGGCGCCGCGAGGCCCACAGCTCGGCGATGATCAGGACGAAGAAGACCGGGACGGCCAGAGCGACGAGGCGAGCTTCCATGGCGGCTCCTGGGCGAGGGCCAGCGTTGCCGCAGGGTAGGAGCCGAGTGCCCCGAGGTTCAAGCCCAGTCGACGTGTCGGCCGAGGGCCCAGCCTAGTCCTCGAAGTCGAAGCGGAACGGGGCCTGCACCTTGTGGTCGGGGGCGATGGTGATCTGCGGCTGCAGGATGCCGTCGCGCAGATCGTAGACCCAGGCGTGCAGGAAGGGGCCCTTCCGCTCCTGCCAGGCGCGCTGGATGATCGCGGTCTTGGCGAGGTTGTGGACCTGGCGGATGGCGTGCAGCTCGCAGAGCCGATCTTCCCGCGCCCGCTCGTCGGTCATCGCCTGCAACGCCTCGTAGTTCTGGCCGTAGCTGTCCTTGATGTGGAGCAGCCATTTGTTGAGCATGCCGAAGTCCTTGCCGGACATCGCGGCCTTGACACCGCCGCAGCCGTGGTGGCCGCAGACGATGACGTGCTCGACCTCGAGGTGCTCGACCGCGTAGGTCAGCACGCTGAGCAGGTTGAGGTCGGAGTGGACAACGACGTTGGCGATGTTGCGGTGGACGAAGATCTGCCCCGGCACCGTACCGGTGATCGTATCGGCGGCGACGCGGCTGTCCGAGCAGCCGATCCAGAGGAACTTCGGCTTCTGCGTCTCGGAGAGACGGCTGAAGAACTTCGGGTCGCGCGCGACCATGCCCTGCGACCACGCCTTGTTCTGCAACAAGAGCAGGTCGCTGTCCTCGAGGGCGGCGCAGTGATCGGGGTCGTGGCTCTTGACGTTCGAGGTCATGCGGGGCTCTCGGCTGCGAGCGGGCGCCCAGCAGCGTCATGGCCGCGATTCGCGGCGGGTGGTTCGTCCGGGTCGTCGTCGACCTGCACGTGGGTGGCTTCGAGCGCGGCGCGGCGCTCGAGATCGCGCGGCGAGAGCTGCATCTGCACCCGGATACCGCGCTCTTCCGCGTTGTCTTCGAAGTCGAGCAAGATCTCTTCGATATCGTCATCGACGAAGTCGACCACGCGGCGGTCGATGACCACGGTGGCGCCGTCTTCGATCTCGCTGAGGATCTCCTTCAGGCTCGCCTTGTTGAGGAAGGTCAGGTCCTTGGTGATACGGATCAGGGTGCGGGTGCTGTCCTTGACCACGACGATGGCGCCGCGCTGCTGCTCACGAATCGCGAAGACGACGCCGACCAGCAGGCCGAAGAGCGTGCCCTTGAGCAGGTCGGTGACCACCACCGCCGCCACCGTCGAGGCGAAGGGGATGAACTGCGCGTATCCGGCCTTCCACATCGCCTTCCAGAGCGACGGCGGCGTCAGCTTGAACCCGACGAAGATCAGCACCACCGCCAGCGCCGCGAGCGGAATCTGATTCAGAATCGCAGCGAAGAAGACCACGCCGAGGAAGAGCAACAACCCGTGAACCATCGCCGAGAGGCGCGTCTCGCCGCCCGCCGCGACGTTGGCCGAGCTACGGACGATGACGCTCGTCACCGGCAGCCCGCCGACCATGCCGGACACCACGTTGCCGACGCCCTGTGCCACCAACTCGCGGTTCGGCGGCGAGATGCGGCGGTGCGGGTCGAGCCGGTCGACCGCCTCGAGCGAGAGCAGCGTCTCGATGCTGGCCACGATCGCCAGCGTCACTGCCGTGGTCCACACCGCCGGGTTCGAGAGCGCCGCGAATTCTGGCGTCTGCACCGCGTCGAGGAGATCTCCGGGGCCCGCCAAGACCGGCAGCGAGACCAGGTGATCGGCGGAGAGCGCCAACTCGGCCGAGAGCATCGGCGCCAGCGCTGCCAGCAAGCCGCCCATCACCACGACAACCAGCGCCGGCGGCACGAAGTTCAACGGACCGCGCTGCAACTTCGGCCAGACGAGGTAGGCCGTGAAGCAGAGCAGCGTGATCGCGGTCGCAGTCGGCGAGAGCGCGCCGAAGGCGTCGACGATCGCGGTGAAGGTATTGTGGCCGTCGGGCCCAAAGAACGCGTCGTCGCCCTCCCAATCGGCGTCGTAGCCGACCGCGTGCGGCAGCTGCTTGAGCGTGATCAACACCCCGATCGAGGCCAACATCCCCTTGATCACGGCGTTCGGGAAGAAGTGGGCGATCGAGCCGAGGCGGAGCAAGCCCAGCAGAAGCTGAATCACACCGCCCAGAACCACCGCCAACAAGAAGGTGCGGAAGCCGAGCTGCGCGATGCCGGTCGCTACGATCACGGCCAAACCAGCCGCCGGACCGCTGACCGAGAGCTCGGACTTGCTCAACGCGCTGACCAACAAGCCGCCGATGATGCCAGCGATCAGCCCCGAGAGCAGCGGCGCCGAGGACGCCTGCGCAATCCCCAGGCAGAGCGGGACCGCGACGAGAAAGACCACCAGGCCGGCGGGCAAATCACGACGAACCTCGGAAAAGAGCCCGCCGGGAGCCTTGCCCCGGCTCGCTTGTTCACTCACGCAACCCTCCGTCGAGACTGCCCACCCTCGGCAGCGAACGCGAACCGTGGCACAACGCCGTTGTGCGGCCCCACGTCGCGGCGCAGGGTAGCGCGAATCCCATATGAGTCAAAACGACACACATGCCGATCGACCGAAATCAATGGCGCCCTCCCGTCCAGAGCGGCAGCACCGCGGCCGAGCGCGCTGACCCGGATCGCCCCGAGCGCACGCCCAACGCCCTCGGCGGTAGCCTGCTGCTCGAACAACCGCGCTACGCCGCGTTGCGGCAAGAGATCGCGGCCTTCGTCGCGCCCGGCCCGCCGCTCGCCGTCGAGGTCGGCTTCGACCACGGCATCAACCTGCTCGCCCACGCCCGCGCCTTCCCCGATTGGCGCTGGCTCGGCGTCGAGCTGCGCCGCCACCGGGTCGAGGCCGTCCGCCGCAACGCACCCGAGAATTGCCTGCCGCTGCGCCTCGACGTGCGCACCCTCTTCGCCGCGTTGCTGCCCGCCGGCCGCGTCGCGCGCGTCGATATCCTCTTCCCGACCCCGGCCCTGCGCCCCGCGCACCATTTCTTCACCCCCGCCTTCCGCGACGACGTCGCCCGGGCCCTGGCTCCGGGCGGCGTGCTCCTGCTGCGCACCGACGTCGAGCCGCTCTACGACCACGTCGCCGAGCTCTTCGCCGGCTGGCCGGAAGCCGCCGAGCCGCAGCGCACCCCGGACCTCTCGCGCCGCGAGCGGGTCTGCCGCCGCGACGGCCTGCCGATTTGGACCCTGTGCGTCGGACATCCGGTGACAACCCCTGGGTTGCAGGGCGCGTAGGGCGTTGCCATCCTTCCAGCCGGAAGGAGGCTTGATGATGTCCACCCGCTTCGCATCGACCCAGCCGGCGCACCGGCAACCCCACCTCGTGACCCTCTCGCTGCTCCTCAGCGTGCTCGCTGTCGGCTGCGGCGACGGCACCGGCGCAGAGGGCGGCGACACCGTCGCCGACGGATCGCTGCTCGACGCGATCATCGACGGCACCTCCCTCACCGACGGCAGCAGCGGCGACACCGCGACCGATGCCGTCGCCGACGCCGGAGCCGACATCGCCGACACGGGCGGCGACAGCAACGCCGACGCCGAGCCGCTCTGTCCCGGCGCGCCCGGCTGCGAATGCACGCAAGGCAGCGAGTGCGACGTCGGGCTCTGCCTCGAGACCCCCGACGGCAAGCGCTGCGCCCAGACCTGCGTCGACTCCTGCCCGAAGCACTTCGCCTGCTCGGCGGTGCCCAACGGCGGCGACACGATGCAGGTTTGCGTCGCGAAGATGGCCCGACTCTGCAGCCCCTGCACCGACAACGGCCAATGCAACGGCAGCGGCAATACCACCGCGCGCTGCATCCCGGCGGAGCAGGGCGCGTTCTGCGGCGTCGACTGCGTGACCGAGGCCGACTGCGAGCCGGGCTACGCCTGCCAGACGGTCAAGGACATCACCGGCCAGAGCGCCTCGCAATGCGTTCCGGTCGACGACCAGGGCGCGCCGCGCGCCTGCATCTGCAACGAGAACGCCGTCACGCTCGGCTTCGGCACGCCCTGCACCGCAGCGAGCGGCTGCGGGGGCCAAGCGAACTGCAAGAAGGCCGGTGAGGCGGCCGTCTGCGACGCTCCGGCGGCGGTGACCGAGGTCTGCGACGGGGTCGACAACGACTGCGACGGCGCGGCCGACGAGGGCTCGTGCGACGACGGCAACCCGTGCACCGCCGATACCTGCTCGACGACCGGCTGTGAGCATATCCCCGCCGACCTGGGCTGCGACGACAACGACGCCTGCACCGAGGGCGAGGCGTGCAAGGGCGGCAACTGCAGCGGCGGGACCAAGGTCGACTGCAACGACGGCGACCCCTGCACCGGCGACGGCTGCACGCAGAAGAGCGGCTGCTTCCACGATCCGATCAGCCAGACCGCCGGCGCCCCGGTGCCGTGCGACGACGGCGACGCCTGCAGCACCGACGACGCCTGCCAGGACGGCCTCTGCCTGCCGGGCGCGGCGACCGTCTGCGACGACGGCAACCCCTGCACCGACGAGAGCTGCGACAAGGCCAAGGGCTGCGTCTTCGCGCCGAACGCCCTGGGCTGCACCGACGGTGACGTCTGCACCGCCGGCGACGCGTGCAAGGCGGGCACGTGCGTCCCGGGCGCGGCGCTGCCCTGCAACGACGGCAACCCCTGCACCGACGATAGCTGCGACAAGGCCAAGGGCTGCGTCTTCACGCCGAACGACGCCGACTGCAACGACGGCAGCGTCTGCACCGTCGGCGATGGCTGCGCGGGCGGCGTCTGCCTGCCGGGCGAGACGACCGTCTGCGACGACGGCAACCCCTGCACCTTCGACACCTGCGACGCCAAGGCCGGCTGCACCGCCAAGCCCGCGGCCGGGCCCTGCACCGACGGCGATGTCTGCACCGTCGGTGACGCGTGCAAGGGCGGTCAATGTGCGCCGGGGAGCGCGCTGATCTGCGATGACGGCAACCCGTGCACCGACGACGCCTGCGAGATGGCGGCAGGTTGCACCGTGAGCCACAACACCGCGCCCTGCGACGACGGCAACGCCTGCACCGAAGACGATACCTGCAAGGACGGCGTCTGCACGCCGGACACGTTCAGCGCCTGCGACGACGGCAATATCTGCACCGCCGAGAGTTGCGACGCCAAGGCCGGCTGCAAGAGCACCCCCGCGGCGCTGCCGTGCACCGATGGCAGCGTCTGCACCGTCGGTGACGTCTGCGTCGGCGGCGCCTGCCAAGCCGGCCCGCCGCAACCGTGCGATGACGGCAACCCGTGCACCGACGACGCCTGCGATGCCGGCAAGGGCTGCGTCAGCCTGCCGAACGCCGCCAGCTGCACCGACGGCAACGCCTGCACCGTGGGCGACGGCTGCAAGGGCGGCTTCTGCGCGCCGGGCAAGGCGCCGGATTGTGACGACGGCAACCCGTGCACCACCGACGCCTGCGATCCGCAGCAGGGCTGCACTGCGGCGAACAACGCGGCGCCGTGCGACGACGGCAGCGTCTGCACGCTGGGCGATACCTGCCAGGGCGGCGCCTGCGTGCCGGGTGCGGCCGCGTCCTGCGACGACGGCAACCCCTGCACCGACGACAGCTGCGACAAGGCCAAGGGCTGCGTGCACGGCGCCAACGCGGCGGATTGCAGCGACGGCAACGCCTGCACCGTCGGCGATACTTGCAAGGGCGGCAGCTGCGCGCCCGGCAAGGCCGCGGGCTGCGCCGACGACAACCCCTGCACCACCGACGCTTGCGATCCCGCCACCGGTTGCAGCAACGCCAACCACAGCGGACCGTGCGAGGACGGCAGCGTCTGCACCCTCGGCGACGCCTGCAAGGACGGCAGCTGCACGCCGGGCAAGGCGCAGAGCTGCGACGACGGCAACCCCTGCACCACCGACGCCTGCGACAAGGCCACCGGCTGCTCGCATGCGCCGAATAGCGCGTCGTGCGACGACGGCAACGCCTGCACCGAGGGCGACGCCTGCAAGGGCGGCCTGTGCACCCCGAGCAAGCCGAGCGCCTGCGACGACGGCAACCTCTGCACCACCGAGAGCTGCGATCCCGGCAAGGGCTGCCAGAAGGTCAACAACACCGCGCCCTGCAGCGACGGCAGCGTCTGCACGACCAGCGACGTCTGCAAGGACGGCAGCTGCACCGCAGGGCCGAAGCTGCCGTGCGACGACGGCAACCCCTGCACCACCGACAGCTGCGACGCCGGCAAAGGCTGCGTCTTCACGCCGAATACGAACAAGTGCAGCGACGGCAGCGCCTGCACCGAGGGCGATAGCTGCAGCAAGGGCGTCTGCAGCCCCGGCGCCGTGAAGGACTGCGACGACGGCAAGGTCTGCACCAGCGACACCTGCGATCCCGCCAAGGGCTGCGTGGTGACGAACAATACCGCACCGTGCGACGACGGCAGCGTCTGCACCGTCGGCGACGTCTGCAAGAGCGGCAGCTGCACCGCCGGCAAGGCGCAGAGCTGCGACGACGGCAACGTCTGCACGACCGACAGCTGCGACGCCAAGACCGGCTGCAAGCACCCAGCCAAGGATTGCGACGACGGCAACCCCTGCACCGACGACGCCTGCACCATCGGCAAGGGCTGCGTCTACAGCAACAACACCGCGAGCTGCGACGACGGTGAAGGCTGCACCAAGAACGACGTCTGCAACGGTGGCAAATGCAAGGGCACGCTCTGCTCGTTCGACGCCAACTGCAGCACCATCGGGCCCAAGGGCGTCTGCAGCTGCAAGACCGGCTTCACCGGCGACGGCTTCACCTGCACCGATATCGACGAGTGCAAGCAGAGCGGCATCTGCGGCAGCAACATGGACTGCACCAACAAGCCCGGGACCTACACCTGCGCCTGCAAGACCGGCTACCTCACCTGCGACGACAACACCGCCAATGGCTGCGAGGTCGATGGCCAGAACAACAACACCCACTGCGGCAAGTGCGGCAACGCCTGCACCGGGGGCACCACGTGCATCGCCGGAACCTGCGCCGTCGCGGCAGGTCAGGTGCAGTTCACCAACGCCGGGAGTTTCACGTGGAAGGTGCCCGTTGGGGTGACCAAGATCTCTGCGGTCGCGATCGGCGGCGGCGGCGGTGGCGGCGGCGGCACCACCACCAGCCTGGCCGGCTCCGGCGGCGGTGGCGGCGCGACGGTCTGGGGCAACAATATCGCGGTGACGCCCGGTGAAACCTTGACCATCATCGTCGCAACCGGCGGCTCCGGCGGCACCGGCAACGCGCACGGTACGGCGGGCGGCTCGACCATCATCCAGCGCGGCGGTACCACCCTGATTCGCGCCAACGGCGGCGCGCGCGGCCTCGCCAACAACGGCGGCACCGCCCAGGGCGGCCAGGCGCAGCTCGGGACCTACCCAGGCAACCAAGGTGGCGGCAACGGCGGCAGCACGCCTGCCGGCAGCGGCTGCGGAGGCTCGGGCGGCGGCGGCGCCGGAGGCTACTCCGGCACCGGCGGCGCGGGCGGCTCTCCCTGCGGCGGCGGCAACGC
>JACKFC010000047.1 GCA_020632665.1 Deltaproteobacteria bacterium | reverse complement strand
CAGGGGGTTGACGGTGAAGAGAGTGTCTATCCGTGCGCCGGACCGCGTCCATGTCAAGTGTCAGGGCGTCCGGGACCCCTCCTCGGCGCGTTGGCCCCTCTGGGCGTTCGGTCGGGCTCGCGAGCGTGCGGCGCCCGGCGCTACCATCGACGGAACGCCCCCCACCGAACGGAGCTGCCCATGGATCCCGACGACGCCCCGAAGCACGACGCCGTGCCCGCCGACCCGCTCGACGCCTGGGACGAGGAGCGACGGCGCTGCCCCGTCGCGCACGACGGCTCCGGCGCGTGGACCGTCCACGGGCACGCCGAGACGCTGGAGGTGCTGCACGATCCGGCGACCTACTCGAACCGCGTGTCACGCCACCCGTCGATCCCGAACGGCATGGACCCGCCCGAGCACGGGCCCTGGCGACGCATCGTCGATCGCTACTTCGGGCCCGCCGCCATGACGGCGTTCGAGCCCGCCTGCAGGCGCATCGCCGCCGAGTCGATCGACGCCGCCGTCGCCCGCGGGGGCGGCGACGCGCTCGCCGACCTCGGAGAGCCGTTCGCCGTGCGCGCGCAGTGCGCGTTCATGGGCTGGCCCGACGCCATGCGCGAGGTGCTGACCGACTGGCAGGACGCCAACCTGCGCGCGACCCGCGCCGGCGACCGGGCCGCCACCGCGGAGGTGGCCGCCGCCTTCGAACGCCACGTCGGCGCCGTTCTCGACGCGCGCCGCGCGGCGGGCGACGCCGCGCCGGACGACCCCACCACCCGCCTGCTGCGCGAGCGCATCGACGGCCGACCGCTGCGCGACCACGAGATCGTCAGCATCGTCCGCAACTGGACCGTTGGCGAGCTCGGCACCATCGCAGCGAGCCTCGGCATCGTCGTCCACGCGCTGGCGAGCGACGCCGAGCTGCAGGCGCGCCTGCGCGCCGCTCCCGGGCTGATCCCCGCCGCCGTCGACGAAATGCTGCGGGCGAGGGGGCCGCTGGTCGCCAACCGCCGCGTCGCGACCCGCGACGCAGAGCTCGGCGGACGACGGATCGCCGCCGGTGACCGGCTGCGGATCCTGTGGCCGTCGGCCAACCGCGACGAGCGCGTCTTCGACGCGCCGCACGAGCTGCGCAGCGACCGCGTGCCGTGGGACAACCTGCTCTACGGCGCCGGCATCCACGTCTGCCCCGGAGCCCCGCTGGCCCGGCTCGAGCTGCGCGTGGTCGGCGAGGAGCTGCTGGCGCGCACCCGCGCCGTGACCCTCGACCCGGGCGCGCCCGCCACGTTCGCCGCGCCGCCGAAGGGCGGGTTCGAGCGCGTGCCGTTCCTCGTCGAAGGGTAGACGCCGCGGCGCGGTCGAGCCTAGCCGCCCAGCAGACCCGCGAGCCGCTCGCGGCCCGAGGGCAGGATCCGATCCGGCGTCCACGGAGGGTCCCAGACCAGCTGGACGTCGACCTCGCCGGCGCCGTCCAGCGCGGAGACGCGCTGCGCGACGGCGTTCCGGAGCGTGCCGTGCAGGGGGCAGCCCGGCGTGGTCAGCGTCATCGCGACCGTCACCGCGCCCGGGACCAGGTGGACCTCGTACACCAGGCCCAGCGTCACCACGTCGAGGCCCAGCTCCGGGTCGATCACCTCCGCGAGCGCGTCCAGCACGGCGTCCGGGTCGGCGCCGCCGCCGAGGGCGAGGACCTGGACGCACCGGCGCTCGTCGGACATGCCCGAGCCTCCATCGCGCCGCGCCCGGCGGGACCGGACCGCGGTTCCGGCGCGGTCCGCGGGCGGTGCCGTCCCGCCACGATCCACGCCAGGTGCGCCAGCAGCGATGCGGCACCCGTCGCGCCCGCCACGGCGCCGACGCGGACCGTCGCCAGCGCCCAATCCGGAGGCGGGGCGCCCGGCACCGGGACGGAGACCCGCGCCGCCGCCACGGTCGCCGCCGCCACGAGCAGGCCCGCCACCGTGGTCCAGGCCAGGGCGGGGATCGTCATGTCGGCCAGCATCGGCACGCCAGCGGCGCCGGCGGGATCCCGGCCCACGCGGCCGGCGTAGCGATGCTGCCAGGCGAGGAACGAGACGATCTTGAGCATCATCCCGGCGATCGCCGGCGCAGGGCTGCCGTCAGCAGCACCGCCACCGCGTCCGCCGGCCGGCCGAGGGCTAGCAGCGTCCAGGCGGGCACGAGGCCGGCCAAGCCCAGCAGGTAGGTGGTCACGCCCGGATCCGGCCGGCGACGCACGCGCCGCGCCAGGATCGCGCGCACGTCGACGGCCAGTCCGGCGAGCGCGGCGCCCAGGGCGAGGGTCACGCCACGCGTCGCCCAGGTCGCCGGGTCGGCGCCCGCCACCGTGGCCGTCCGCCAGTCGGCGGGCAACCACGCCGCCGCGGCGGCCAGCGCCACCGCCGCACCGACCGACGCGCCGATCCAACGCAGCGGCCGCGGCGACGCTCCGTGCGACAGCACGAACATCGCCAGCAGCTTGTGGCCCGCGCCGGCGATCGCCAGCGCGAACGCGCCCGCCAGCCCCAGCGTCAGGTGCAGCGGCGTCACCGGGCCTAGCGCCGCGCCGAGCGCCGGGACCAGCCGCCCGGCGGCGACGAGCCCACCGAGCGCGACCGTGCCCCACAGCGCCGCGGCGGCCGCCAGGACCGTCGCGGCCACCGCGTCGATCCGCGGCGCGGCGCGCGCGGTGCGGACCAGCGATGCCAGCAGAAGCGTCGCGGCGACCAGGACCAGCGAGCCGCCGGTCGCCAGCCAGGCGCTGCGCGAGCCCAGCGCGAAGCCGGCGACGATCGTCGCCCCGCCCGCCGTCGCCGCGGCCCACGTGACGCCGCCCCAAGCGGCGCCGCGCAGGCGGGCGATCAGCAGCACCGGCATCAGCTGGTGCAGCGCCCCCATGAGCACGGCGGCGCCGAACAGCAGCGTGAACACGTGGACCAGCGACAGCACGCCGGGGAGCGACGGGTGCGCCAGCGCCAGCCGCGGGGTCGCGGCCACGGAGGTCCAGAACGCCGCCAGGCCCAGCGCGCCGACGGCCATGAAGCGGGCGGGCACGCCGAACGGGACGGCGGTGTCGCCCGCCATCGCAGGACTCACCGCTCGGCCTCAGGATTCGGCGGCCCGGTCGGTCGGTCGTCGGCAGGACGGCGGATGGTGACGATGGCGTCGCCGTCCAGGCGCTCGTCGATCTCGTAGCTGGCGCCGCGCGCCTCGAGCTGCGGCAGCAGGTACACTGGCACCCGGTCGTTGTGGATCCGAAGCCGCTCCCCGGGCGCGAGGCGCTCGTACGCCTCGAGGGTGCGGACCATGGGCATGGGAGGCTCGAGACCGCGGTTGTCGAGGAAGACGGCGTCGGCCGCGTCGTGGGGCATGGCGCGACGGTAGGCGCGCCCGGAATCCTGAGCCATGACCTCGGTCATGGCGGGACGGGTCGCTGCGGCGGCATCCTCGACCCCACGCCGGCCGATCCGCGGCCCGCGCCCGCTCACGAAGGGATCCCCGCATGCCCGAGCTCGACGCCATCGACGTTCGCACCATCGCCCCACGTCACCGCCACCCGCAGGGTGCGAGCCGATAAGGAACCGCGGATAGCGGCCGCCCACCTCCACGCCTCCATCACCCCAACGGGGAATTTGGTTCCAGGTGCTTAGAGGGTGTTTATGTTTGACTGCTACGCCGCGCCGGCGCTCAACCGCCGATGCAGCATGTGGCCTTGGAGCAGCCAAATCCAGGCTTCCGACACCGAGAGTAGGCGGTCGTGGTCGCGATTCATGCGTCGCGGCCGTTCGTTCCACGCGTTGTTGCGCTCGACCACCCAACGCTTGGGAAGCACGCTAAATGGCTGGGACATCTCGGGTGTAAACGGTAGTTCCGGTCCGGACCAGGAGCCGTGTCGTTGGCTGGGTCGGCGAATCAGGCGCAGATCGACGCCGAGTTCCTTCGCGGCCGCGCTGGCCTTGGCGCCGCTGTAGCCGCTGTCGACGTACATCTTGTTCAGGCTCGGGTATTTCGTCTTGCCGACCGCGAGCAACGGTCCCATTGCGTTGCGGTCCGAGACGTTGGCGGCGGTGACCGCGACTGCCAGCAGCAGGCCCAGCGTGTCCACCAGCAGATGACGCTTGCGGCCCTTGACCTTCTTGCCGCCGTCGTAGCCTTTGACGCCGCCCTGCGGTGAGGTCCGCGTCGACTGCGCGTCCATGATCCCGGCTGTCGGCTCGACCGGTCGACCTGCTCGCTCGCGCATCATCTCTCGCAGCACATCGTAGTACTGCACGAACACGCCATCGCGGCTCCAGCGGCGAAACGTCGCGTACACGTTCTGCCAGGGGGGAAACTCCTTCGGCAACATGCGCCAGGAGACCCCTCCACGCACCACATACAGGATCGCGTCGAGAAGAACTCGGCGATCGTACGAGGGCTTTCTGCCGCGGCCCTGGTTGGTGAACAGGTGCTCGACCATCGCCCACTCCGCGTCGGTCACGCTCGACGGGTACCCGGTGGCCGTCTCGGCGCCGGTCATCCGATGGTGGTCGGCGTAGCCGTAGCACTTCTTTGCCTCAGGCGCCGAAGCTACGTCTTCACCCGCGGCGTTCAGGTCCTGCGATGCCCTGCGCTTGTCGATCCCATGACGCTTCAACGCGTTGCGGACTCCAGTCGTACTGACCGTCACCCCAAAGGTCTCCTTGACCCACTCGCAGAGCTCGCGGGTCGTTGCCTGGCGGTTGTTCGAGACGTGCTCGACGAGCTGCCTGGCTTGCTCCTCCGACAGAGCTGGACGCCGGCCTGACCGTCGAGACCCCTTGAACTCTTCTGGCTTTTCGACTGACATGGGACCTCCTCGCGAATCCGTGGCGAGGATCTCATGTTTGGGCGAAAAGGTAAACACCCTCTAAGCACCTGGAACCTCTGTCTCAGCCTATTGTCCGGCATGTCTTTGGCAGTATTTGGAGGCGTCGACCATCACGGCACGGCCGCGCTAGACTGTGGCGGCGCATTGGAGACCCACCATGAACAAGACGACGGCCAGCAAGACAAATGAAGCGTTCACCTGGGTGTGTATGCTGTGGGCGATAGCATGCCTGCCGGGATGCGACGACGGCACGCCGGTGAAAGGGGCCGGCGGCGCGGTGATTGTGGACAGCGCCACGGTCGACACGGGCGCGGCGGACGTCACCGCCCACGACGCGCTGGCCGCCGCCGATGCGGTCGACGCCGGCCCTTGCCCGCATGACGGCGCCCCGTGCGACGACGGCAAGCCCTGCACCAGCGGTGATGTGTGCAAGGGCGGCGTCTGCCTCGCGGGCGTCAACCTCTGCCAATGCGGCCAGGACGCGGACTGCGCTGTCTACGAGGACGGGGACCTCTGCAACGGTACGCTCCGCTGCGATGTCGCAGTCTTCCCCTACCGATGTGTAGCCAAGGCCGGCAGCGTCGTGCACTGCGACGACAGCCTCGACACGACCTGCGCCAAGGCGAACTGCGATCCGGTGACGGGAGCGTGCGCAGCCAAGCCGCTGCCCGACGGCAGCGCCTGCAGCGACGGCGACGCCTGCAGCGACGAAGACCGCTGCGCCGGGGGCGTCTGTGTGGGCGGCGCGCTCGGGCCCTGCGCCTGCCAGACCGACTCCGACTGCAGCGCCAAGACCGGCGGCAACCTCTGCGCCGGCACGCAATTCTGTGATAAGTCCAGCTTCCCTTTCCACTGCGCTACCAACCCCGCGAGCGTCCCAAGCTGCGACGGCAGCGGTGATACGGCGTGCACGCGCAACGCCTGCCACCCGGCGGACGGCGCGTGCAAGCCCGAGCCGGTCGAGATGACGTCGCAGGCATGTTTCGGGGCGGGGAGCTGCCTGACGGTGTTCACCGGACAGGCCGGAGCGCAGCCCGTCGACTGCGACGACGCCGACCCATGCACGCAGAACACGACGTGCGCCGCGGGCGCGTGCCAGGGCGGCGTCGACACCTGCGCATGCGACGCCGACGCGGACTGCGCCAAGCTCGAAGACGGCGACCTCTGCAACGGCACGCTCTATTGCGACAAGGTCGGCGGCGCCGGTACCTGCAAGGTCAACCCGGCGACGCTGGTGACCTGCGCATCAGCCAGCGACACCGCCTGCGTCAAGAACCTGTGCGTGCCGCAGACGGGCGTGTGCGTGTTCTCCCCCTTGGCCAACGGCGCCCCGTGCGACGACGGCGACGCCTGCCTCGGCGCAGACATCTGCATCAGCGGCGCGTGCAAGGGGACCGTCAACATCTGCCCATGCAACAGCGACCAAGATTGCACCGACAAGGACGACGGCAACCTCTGCAACGGCACCGGCTACTGCGATCCCAAGGACGGCTTCTGCAAGCACAACCCCGCGCAGTTGGTGGTGTGCCCGAGCGCCAATGACACCGCTTGCAACAAGAACGCATGCGTACCGATGGCCGGAGCCTGTTCGCCGACGGCGGTGGAGCGCACCGTCGAGGTCTGCGACCTGCTCGGCGGCGGCTGTCGGCGTGAGCGGCTGCCGGTTGCAGCGCCCGCGAGCGGTCCACACGGCTGCGACGACGGCGACGCCTGCACCGTTGGCGATGAGTGCGCCGCCGGAGCCTGCAAAAGCGGCACCTTCGCGTGCTTTTGTGGCAGCGACGCCGACTGCGCCGGGCAAGACGACGGTGACCTCTGCAACGGCCTGCCGTTCTGTGACAAATCCGATCCGGCCAAGCCCGTCTGCAAGCCGAATCCCGCCTCGGCGGTCGTCTGTAAGACGGTCGACGACACCGCATGCCTCAAGGCGAAGTGCCAACCCAAGACGGGGGAGTGCACGCTCGAACCCGCCGCCAACGGCGCCGACTGCGACGACGGCAAGCCCTGCACCAAGTCCGATTATTGCGTCCTGGGCGTCTGCAACGCGGGCACCGACACCTGCGAATGCCAGACCAACGCCGACTGCGCCGACAAAGAAGACGGCAACCTCTGCAACGGCACGCTCTATTGCGACAAATCCCAACCGGCGGCGCCAAGCTGCCAGCTCAACCCTGCGACGGTCGTGAAGTGCCCTGACAGCGCCCCGGCTTGCCAGGGCTGGAGCTGCAACCCCGCCAACGGCCAATGCCTGCTCGGCCCCGCCGGTGATGGCGACGGCTGCGACGACAACGACGCGTGCACCAGCGTCGACCTGTGCGCGGCCGGCGCGTGTGTGGGCACGGCGAAAAACTGCGACGACGGCGACGCCTGCACCCAGGACGGCTGCAGCGCCGGCGTATGCATCCACGCCAAGACCGCCTGCGACGACGGCAACAGCTGCACGCTCGACCTCTGCGACGCCAAGACGGGGACATGCAGCAGCAGCGCGCTGGCGCAGAACGGCAAGGGCTGCGACGCCGACGGTTCGGGCTGCACCATCAACGACGTCTGCGCGGCGGGCGTGTGCAAGGCTGGCCAGCCGGTGCTGTGTGCGCCGGTCTCCGGCGCGGGCGCGTGTCAGGAGCCGGTCTGCGCTTCGACCGGTGCGAGCAGCTTTCAGTGCGTCCTCGCCGCGAAAGCAGACGGCGGCGCGTGCGACGACGGCGACGCCTGCACGTTGGCCGGGAGCTGCAAGTCCGGGACCTGCCAAAAGACCGGCAAGCCCCGGCTATACCAACGGACGGTGGGGCTGCCGTGGGCGGCGACCCAGGCGCTCGACGTCTCGGCGGACCTGGTGTGGGCGAGCGGCAGCAGCGACGGCGCGCTCGTCGCTGGGCGGTACGCGAGCGCTGGGCCGGATGGTCCGCGGGGTTGGTGGTGGAGCGCGGTCGGCGCTGACGGCGCGCAAGGCGCGTCCTGCGTGCTGCCGAGCGCCGGGGCGACCGCGCAGGCGCTGCCGTTGCTGGCGTTGCCGCTGGAGGCAGGGCGCTGGCGTCTATTTGGCAGTTTGGACGGGGTAGGCGGCGACCTCGGATTGGCGAGCGTGCGCGTCGGAGCGGACTGCAAGGTCGACGGCTTGGTGCGTGCGGGCGCAGCCGACAAGGACGAGATCGCGCTCGCGGCCCAGATCCATGGGACCGGCGTCGTGGTCGCCGGAAGGCGCGTCGACGGCAGCCAGGGTCACGCGATGGTCGCGCGCCTGAGCGCTGGCGGGCAGCTCGCGTGGCTATGGTCGGGCGGCGGCGTAGGCGGTTGGGCGGCGGATGTCCTCGGTCGCGACGACGGCGGCGTGCTCGCGGTCGGCGCCCAGGGCAGCGGCACGTCGCTGGGGTGGATCGCGCGGCTCGACGCGGGCGGCAAGCTCGTCGGCACCGCGGTCCACAGCGGGAGCTCGGCGCTGCGCGCGGTCGTCGACAGTGGCAGCGGGCTGCTCGCGGTCGGAAGCCGGGCCAGCGCCGAAGGTGAGCGGCTGGTGTGGGTCGGGATGGATACGGCGGGCGTGGTGCGCTGGAGCCGAGACGGCGCGATCGGCGTACGCGGCACCCGGCTCGTTGGGGCGGGCGCCGCCTTGCTGCTCGTCGGCGTGGCCGGCGTTGGCGGCACGGACACCGACTTCTACGCCGCGCGTGTCGACGATTTTGGCAACATCGGCTGGGAATTCAGCGCCGACGGCGGCCCCAAAGGCGGCGCTGCGGCGGCCGTCTCCGATGCGGCGCGGACCTTCATCGTCGGCGCCACCGCGGCGAGCGCACACGCCACGGGCCTGCTGGTGCGAACCGACGCGTTCGGCCACACCAGCTGCGCGGCGGCGGGGGGCTGCATGCAGACCACCGCGGCGACCTGCGACGACGGTAAGGGGTGCACGCTCGACGGCTGCGACGGCACGACGGGCTGCACCCACAAGCCCGCGGCTGGGTGGAGCTGCGGTGGCGACGGTGGCGGCTGTAGCAGCCTCGGCAGCTGCAGCGCGGGAAGCTGCGTGCTCGAACCCAACGGTAAGCTCTTCCGCAGGAGCGTCGAGGCCAAAGGGATTCAGCAACACGTCACCGTGCAGGCCACCGACGGCGCGCTGGCCGTGGTGCTGACGACCGCCAAGGCGTTGTGGATGCGGCGCTTCGACGCCATAGGGCTGCCGCTCACGAGCGTGGCGCTGCCGTGGAATCAAGTTCCCGCTGCGCTGACCGGGGCGGTCGCGATGGCCGACGGCGGCGTCGTGGTCGGCCTCGAGACGGCGGACGGCAAGGCCTACGTGGCCCGCTTCGACGCCGACGGCGCGCAGAAGTTCAGTCGCTTGGTCTGCGCTCCGGATACCGCTTCGTGCGGAGACGCCAACAAGGGCTACTCCTACCTCATGCCGCATTGCCACGGCGAGGTGGTCGCCTCCGCGGACGGCGAGACGGCGCTGTGGACCGCCGGGGTCGCAGCCTACAGCGCCAAATGCAGCTGCGCCGTGCACAAGGGCTGCACGCTGACGCGCAAGGTCTCCCTCAGCAGCGGCGTCATCACCGCCAACGAGGACACCTGCGAGTGGCATCCGCTCGGGCCAAGTTGGCAATGTGGCAAATCGACCGGGAGCTATCTGGTGGAGCTGGCGCGGCCGAACGCGACGGCTGATGGCGGCGTATTGCTGGCGGGCGGGCGGCGCTCGGTCGACATCAAGACCGGAGAGGTCTCCACACAGCAGGCGCACCTGGAGCGGCGCAACACCGCGCTGGAGACCGTCTGGCGGCGCAACTACCCGCTGACCGGCGAGGCCAATCGGTGGCAGGTCGCGGTCGAAGCGAACGGCCAGATCTTGGCAGCCGGGGTGTCGGCGGCCAGCGGCAAGGGGACGCGCCTCATGGTCGGACGCCTCGCGCCCAGCGGCTCGCCGCTGGCGATTCAGATCGCGTCGTCGGCAGACGGCTGGGCGCCCGCGTGGATCGGGCCTCGGAACGACGGCTTCGTCCTCACCGGCGTCCGCAGCAGCACGAGCGCGCCAACGCTGTGGATGAGCCGCTTCGACACCACGCTCGCCGAGCGGCAGAGCCGCGCCATCGAATTTGACGCTGGAGCGAGCGGTCCTTTTGGCTGGGGCGCCGCCGATCAGGGCTTCTGGCTCGCTGGGCGCGGGACGGCTCAAGGCGTGACGACGCTGCTGCTAGCGCGTGCAGACGCATGGGGACACAGCGACTGCGTGGCAGCAGGCGGCTGTTCGGCCAAGGTCCCGGCCGACTGCGACGACGGCAAGGCCTGCAGCATCGACTTCTGCGACGGCAAGACAGGCGACTGCGTACACATGGCGTGCGCGCCGTGAGAGCGGGCCGAGAGGCGTCGGCGGCTGCCTGGAGATGTCTCCTGAACGACTGAACGCCCCCAGGTCGCGACAAGCGTGGCGCTCGCGAACCTTGTCCCTGCGCGAGCCGCACCAGAGAGTCGCCCGCGGCGACGTCGGGGCTGGCGCGTCGGAGCAGCCGCCCTTGCGAATGCGCCGGCGCAGCCCGCCACCACGGCGGCAGGACGCGATCGTCGGCGTACGGCGCCAACATGCCGAGGGCGACGGCGCGCAGCTCGGCCGCGAGGGCGCCGTCTTGGGGAATTTGGTTCCAGGAATTTGGTTCCAGGTGCTTATACTTTACACTTTGCCGCTGAGACCGTGGACCTTGCCGAGCGCCCCGGCGTCGTCGTTCGAGCGGGATAGCCGCCTCCGCACCGCAGTCCCGTGCCGGCCGTTCGATGCACAGGAGCGCCGCGTCCTCCGATGGTTCGCCGCTGTACATCTCGATCCGCCCGAGCGCGTGTGCGGGGTCGACCGCTATGGACATGCGCTCGACGCCACCAACCGCAGGCTCAGCTACTTTCGGCAGCTCGTTGAATCAGATGGAAATCCAGAAACTTGAGAGCTGGGTCTGCTGGTAAGTATAAAGTATAAGCACCTGGAACCTCTTCTTCGCGATATGATTCCATCTTGCAAGGCACGTCTAGTCTTTACGGCGGGGTTCTAATGGACCGCTGCAATAGGTTCGGCTGCCGGAGCCCAGCGAGCGGCGTATTGTCGAGCCGGAAGAGCTGGAGGAAGCAAGGGTGCAAGCCGACAAGGAACCGCGGATAGCGGCCGCCCACCTCCACGCCTCCATCACCCCAACGACCCCGCGCGGCGGCTAGCCCTGGTTGGAGGAAGCCGCGGCCGAATCTCCGCTGGGTGCTATGGGCAAAAAGCGCTGCGCCGAGCCGTCGAGAGGGCTCCGTAGCGCCATGAGCCACGTCGCCGAGATCGCTCCGGCGCAAGATGACCGACCGTCCGCACCGCCGCGCGCCGAGTAAATGCAGCGTCGAGCCCACAAACTCGGGCGCAAGGCAAAGCGAATCCGTCGCGCATCCAAGCTGCGCTGCGTCCCCGGCTATCGCTGTCGACTCGTCTGGTCATCGCACCCCCGAGCGCGGCGGCCCGCGAACACGCGCCGGAGCGAGTCGCGGCACAGGCAACCGCACCGTGGCGCCGCCGCAGCGCTCGCAGCTCGCCGGCACGTTGGGGATGTCCGTATCCACCCGACGAAGCCCGCCATGGCAACACCATGGCCGTAGCGTAGGGTCGCGCGAACGTGCCCACGGCACCAAGCGAGGCCCACCATGTCCGACCGTTCTCGTCTCTCGATCCGCGACCGCGTGAAGTTGCGGCGCGCGCAAGCGCAGCTCAGCCACATCCCCACACCCACCGCGGTGGCGCCAGAGTTCGTCGCGCTGCATCTGCTCCCCGAGCCGGCGCAGCCGGGCGTCGAGCTCATCGTCGCCGGCGTGACCGTCCGCGCCGACGCCGGTACGGACGTCGATTGGTTGGCGTCGCTGGCACTGGCCCTGCACCGCCACGCCACGCCATGCTGAGCGTTCCAGTCCCAGCCCGGCACGCGGTCGCGGTAGTGCAGGCCAAACAGCTCGACCCGGTGGTCGCCGCGGCCGACCTGCGCCACGGCGCCGTACAGGTCCGCGTCGTCGCGCTGGCCGTCGTCGTTCATCAGCGCGCCGACCGGGCTCTTGTACGAGCCCAGGCCCTCGGAGACCTTGGTCCAGAACGCCTCGACGCGCACGCCCGCGGTCGGCTCGCTGATCAGGCGCAGGCCATCGAGATCCTGGTCGAGCACCAGCTTGTTGCCGACGCTGAAGTGCTGCCGACCGGCCTCGAGCCGCAGGGGCAGCCACGGCGCCTGCACGTACAGCCAAGCGTGGTCGAAGTGCACGCCGTAGTTGGTGTCCTTGTTTCGGAACAGGGCGTAGGGGTTGTAGGCGGTGCTCGTGCTGACCGTGCCGTCGGGCTGCTGGCTGACCGCCGGCTCGGTGTCGGGCGAGTTGTCCACCCCCCACCAGCCTTGGGCCGCGTCGAGCCGCAGCACGCCGCCGACCGCGTCGTTGCCGACCCGAGCCTGCACGCGCACGTTCTGCACCACGTAGTCGGCGTCATCGAGCGGCACGTCCTTGCCGAGGAAGAAGTTCCGCTGGTCGAGCGCCCACACCGACCAGTTGCCCGTGATCTTCCAGGTGAAGGCGGGCGCGGCGGCGGTGGCCGTGGCGGCGGCGGGTGGGGCCACCTGGGCGAGCGCGGCGGCGGGCAGCAGCAGCGCGATCAGCGCGATCGGGAGGCGAACGGGGCGTGGACAGCGGGTGACAGCGGACATCCGCGCATCCTCCTGGTCGGGGCCCAAGGTCCCGAGCTTCGCAGCGGATCGCCGTGGCTGGCGGCCCGCTTCGAGAGGAGGATGGCACGACGCGTCAGGTCTGGAACGAGGTCAGTGGACGAGGAAATCCGTTGTCTGCCGCGGGCCCCATCATTGCGCTGGGTTGTGGCCCAGATGGCGTGACGCAGGTCAAGATTTCGCTTGATCTCGGGCATGTCGGCGGCGCAGCCGGGCGATCGCGCTCGGGGTCGAGCACCTACCCTTGGCGCACGACGCCCAGCCGCCGGCCCAGCCGGTGCAGGTTGCCACGGTCGAGCCCCAGGCGCCGCGCGGCCTCGGCCCAGTTGCCGCCAGCGGCCGCCAGCGCGGCCTCGATCACCCGGCGCTGGAACGCGTCGGTCGCCTCCCGCAGGGGCATCCCCGGCGGCAGCGCGGGCAGGGCCAGGGCGCCGGCCGCGGTCGGCTCCGGCCGGGGCGCGGCCTCCTCAAGCGGTGCGTCCAGGGCGCCGGCGAGGTGCCCCGCGTCGATGACCACTGGGGCCAGGCGCCGGCCGCCCGACGCCCTCAGCGCCGCCCGCAGTAGAACGTGCTGCAGCTCGCGGATGTTGCCGGGCCACGGGTAGCCGGCCAGCAGCGCCCGCGCCTCGGCCGTCAGCCGGACCGGGCCCAGCCCCAGGCGGATGCGAGCCTGGTCGAGGAAGTAGCCGGACAGCACGTCGATGTCGCCCGGGCGCTCGCGCAGCGGCGGCACCCGCAGCGGGTACACGCTGAGGCGGTGGAACAGGTCGGCGCGGAAGCGGCCGGCGCGCACCTCCTCGCTCAGGTCGCGGTTGGTCGCCGCCAGCACGCGCACGTCGACCCGGATCGAGCGCTCGGTGCCCAACCGCTGGATCTCGCCGAATTGCAGCACCCGCAGGAGCTTGGGCTGCAGCGACAGGGGCAGCTCGCCGATCTCGTCGAGCAGCAGGGTGCCGCCATCGGCCACCTCGAACTTGCCCGGCCGGGTGTCGACGGCGCCGGTGAAGGCGCCACGCACGTGGCCGAACAGCTCGCTCTCGGCCACCGACTCGGGCAGGGCGGCGCAGTTGACGTAGATGAGCGGCCGCTCGCGACGGGGCGAGCGGGCGTGGATGGCGCGCGCGGCCACCTCCTTGCCCACGCCGGTCTCGCCGAGGATGAGCACGGTCAGGTCCGACCCCGACAGCAGCTCGACCTCCTCGCGCTGGCGCCGGGCGCCCGCGCTGATGCCCAGGATCTCCGCGCCCTCGCGCTGTTGGGCGTCTCGCAGGAGCTGCGCCGCGATCCGGCCCTGGTGGTGGGCGGAGCGCTCGAGCGCCTCGAACAGGCCCGCCGTGTGCATCGCCGCCCCCGCCAGCGCCGCGAAGGTGGCGATGGCCTCGTCGTCGACCCCGTCGAAGGCCACCGGATCCAGGGCGTCCATGGTCAGGGCGCCGACGATCTCGCCGCCGACCCGCAGCGCACAGCCCACGCACGCGTGCACGCGCTCGAGCGCGTCGCCGTCGCCCTCGGCCATCAGCCCGTCGAAGGGATCCGGCAGCACGGCGTCGCGGAAGCGCACAGGCCCGACCTCGGACAGGATGCGGCCCAGGCGCGGGTGCTCGGCAGGCGGGAAGCGGCGGCCCATCACCTCGGGCAGCAGGCCCGCGGCCGCCAGCGGGACGAGCTCGCCGTCCTGCAGGCGGAGGATGGCGGTGGCGTCGCAGGGGACCACGCGCTGGACGGCGCCCAGCAGGCGCTGGTAGCGATCGCTGGCGGCCAGGTTGGCGGTGAGGTCGGTCGCGATGTCGAGGAGCGGGGTGGAGGGGCTGGTCATGGCGGTGATGTTATCATGACGACGGTTGGTGTCAATATGACAACCTGGTCCTGTGGTCAGTTGGACGACATTCCGTCAGGTTCACTCGTTGTCCCAGATGGTTGTAGATCTGGCACGCTGCTTGCTCCGTGACCGCTCGCAGCCCCGGCCCCCGGCCGGAAGGAGACCCAAGCCATGGACACCCAGCGCCCACACGACGCGACCCCGACCCCGGCAGAGGTGCCGGTCGCGGTCTACACCACCGCCGACTGTACCGTCGCCGACCTGGCCGCCACCCGGCCCAAGGCCCTGCGCGTGCTGCACCGGCACGGCATCGACTTTTGCTGCGGCGGTCGCCGGACCGTGGCCGAGGCGTGCGAGCGGGCCGGCGTGTCGGCCGACCAGCTGCTGGCCGAGGTGGCCGAGCTGGAGGCCTCCGAGCCCGCCGACGAGCGCTGGGACACGGCCCCGCTGGGCGAGTTGATCGACCACATCATCGACCGGCACCACCGGCCGCTCGACGACGAGCTGCCCCGGCTTCTGCAGATGGCGCACCGGGTCGTGCAGGTGCACGGCCACAAGCAGCCCGACCGCCTGCCCGCGCTGTTCGAGACGGTGCTGGCGCTGCGTGACGACCTGCTGCCGCACATGCACAAGGAGGAGGCGATCCTCTTTCCCTGGATGCGCTCGGGTCGCGGCGCGGACGCCCAGTCGCCGGTGCGGGTGATGCTGTACGAGCACGAGGCCGTCGGCGAGCTGCTCGAGAAGCTCCGCGCGCTGACCGACGGCTACACGGCGCCGCCCGGCGCATGCGCGACCTGGCGCGGCCTGTTCCAGGGCCTGTCCGAGCTGGACGAGGACCTGCGGCTGCACATCCACCTGGAGAACAACGTGTTGTTCCCGCGGGCCCTGCAGGCGGGGTGAGCCATGCGCGCCGCCGACGCCAGCGAACTCGCCGCGCGCACCGGCGCGCGGCTGCCGGCGGGCCGGGTCCTGCCCCGTGAGCACGGCGCCTGGGTCCAGCTCGGCCTGCCGCTGGTCGGCGCCGTCTGGTTGTCGGCGGCCAGCGGCCCGGCCTGGCTGCTGGCCGGCGCCGCGGCCCTGGCCTTCCTGGCCCACGAGCCGGCTGCGGTGGCCCTGGGCCTGCGTGGCCGGCGGCTGCGGCGCGAGCACGGCGGGGCGGCCGGGGGGCTGGCCGCGGCCCTGGCCCTGGGCGCCCTCGGGCTGGGGGCCGGCGGGCTGCTGCGGGCCGGTCCCGCGGCCCTGTGGTGGAGCGCACCGGCCCTGGCCCTGCTCGGGCTGCTGCTGCCGGCCATCGCCCGCCGCCGCGAGCGCTCGCTGGGGGCGGAGCTGATCGCCGCGCCGATGCTGGTGGCCATGTCGCTGCCGGTGCTGGCGGCGGCGGGCTGGCCGGCGCCGGTGCTCGCCGGCTGGGGGCTGGTCTGGGCCGCGGGCTTCTGCCTGGCGACCCTGGCGGTGCACGGGGCCAAGGCCCGCGCGCTGGCCGGCCGCAGCGAGCCGGCGGCGGTGGCGGCCGGGGCCGGGCTGGCCGGCCTGGGCTTGGCCGTGGCGGTCGACCGCGCCGGGCTGCTGCCCATGCCGCTGGCCCTGGCCCTGGCGCCCATGGCCCTGGCCGCGCTGGCTGTGGCGCTCGTGCCCCTCCGGCCGCGCCAGATGACCCGGGCCGGCATCGGCCTGGCGGTGGCCGGCACGCTCACGCTGCTGACCCTGGTGGCGGTCGTCCCCTGACCGTTTTCTTGAACGCCCTGGAGGCCCATGCACAGGCACCCCCGTCTGCAGGAACTGTCGCGCGAGCACATGCCGGCGCTGGCGCTGGCCCGCGCCCTGCGCCTCGCGGCGACCCAGGAGGCCGACCGGCCCGCCGCGCTCGACCGCCTGCGTCGGGCCTGGGCCGAAGAGCTCGTGCCGCACTTCGCCGCCGAGGAGGCCGATTGGCTGCCGCGCATCCGGGACCCGCTGCTGCGCGAGCGGTTGCTCGCCGACCACGCGCGGGTCCGCTGGCTGGTGGCGACCTCGCTGGCCGACGCGCCGGTCGCCGCGCACCTGGCCGAGCTCGGCGACCGGCTGCACGCCCATGTCCGGTGGGAGGAGCGCGAGCTGTTCCCGTACCTCGAGCGGGAGGTGCTCGGGCCCTGACCGGGCGTCGGCGCGTCCCATGACCACGTCGACACCTCGGGATCGGCATGTCCGTCGAGCCCATGATCAGCAGCGCCGAGGCCTCCAGCCGAGCCCAATTCTCGGTTGCCGGAGCCCAGCGAGCGGCGTATGGTCGAGCCGGAACAGCGGGAGGAAGCAAGGGTGCGAGCCGATAAGGAACCGCGGATAGCGGCCGCCCGCCTCCACGCCACCATCACCCCAACGACCCCGCGCGGCGGCTAGCCCTGGTTGGAGGAAGCCGCGGCCGAATCTCCGCTGGGTGCTATGGGCAAAAAGCGCTGCGCCGAGCCGTCGAGAGGGCTCCGTAGCGCCATGAGCCACGTCGCCGAGATCGCTCCGGCGCAAGATGACCGACCGTCCGCACCGCCGCGCGCCGAGTAAATGCAGCGTCGAGCCCACAAACTCGGGCGCAAGGCAAAGCGAATCCGTCGCGCATCCAAGCTGCGCTGCGTCCACGGCTATCGCTGTCGACTCGTCTGGTCATCGCACCCCCGAGCGCGGCGGCCCGCGAACACGCGCCGGAGCGAGTCGCGGCACAGGCAACCGCACCGTGGCGCCGCCGCAGCGCTCGCAGCTCGCCGGCACGTTGGGGATGTCCCGCTGCGCCCTGTCCTGATCGTTGCGCGGCTGCTCGACGGGATGCTCAGCCGCCGCGTCGCCGCCGGTGCTTGGCGCCAACAGTCGCTCCGCCAGCGGCAACCCGCGGCCGGAGTGCGTCGGCGCGTACAGCCCGAAATGGCGGATCTTGTGGTCGGAGGTGACGTTCACGATCGCGTACGAAGTGAAATACGGGGTTATCGGCAAGCTCCTCGGCGCCACCGCGGTGCGAAAGCAACTGACCCAGGTCACCGCGAAGTACCTCGCGGGCGTCGACTACCACCTCAGCACGGGGGAGGTCGTGGACCAGAACGTGCGTCTGAAGCTGGCCTAGAGCGCGCGCACGGGCGTTGTGTGGGGCTGCGCGTTGCGGTCGTGACGGGACTGGTGTGGTCCCCACCGATGGCGGACAACCCGCAAGCGTCACGGAACGTCGGGCATCGCCAGAATCTGGTTCCAGGAACCACTTTTCTAGTCGCAGAAGGCGCTGCCGTCGAAGTCCTTCAGGACCGAGCACATCACGTGCGAGGGGCAGGGCTTGACCCACTCCTTGGACTGGTACGCCTCGTATTTGTAGCAGCCCTCGAAGAGGTTGTTGCCCTTGCCGTACTGTTCCTTGATGGCCTCGACCACGCCGCCGCAGGCCTGCGCGACGGGGTTCTTCAGCTTGTCCGGAGCCGGCCCGACCAAGTCGGTGCAGATCGACGGCAGCAGCATGTTGGTGGCCTTCTTGATCCGCTCGATGACGAAGACGCAGGTACCGCACTTGCCGAACTTCCCGCCGCGGGACTGCGCGATCTCGTCCGCCTCGTCCTCGCTGCCGACCGGCACGTCGACGATGGTCACCGTCGTGCTCGTCACCGGTGCGCTGGTCACCGCCTCGCCGGCCGACGTCTTGCTCTGCAGCGCGGCGCCGGTGAGCTCCATCGCGTCCGATCCGTCTTCGGCGACGCAGCCGGCGAGCGGGGCGGCGAGCAAGGCGGCGAGCAGGGTGGGCACGAAGAGCTGGCGGATGGTCATGGCGTCACTCCGGGCAGAGGTCGTCGAGGACGGCCGAAGCTAGCGGCGGCGCATCACGCGTTGCAAGCACAAAAACCGCGGTGCGCACGCACGTGTCGGTCAATGCTGCTCGGTGCAAGACCACTTCTGCTCCGCCTGGACCGCGACCAGCTCGGCTACGCACGCCGCGAGCTCATCGCTGCTCAACGACTGGCTCAACTTCTCAGCCGGGCCGGCCGGGGCGTTGCTGTCGCCCTTGCCGCCGAGGCAGCTGGCCTTGCCGTCGACCGGACCGGCGACGAACCAGCCGTTGTAGGCCTCCTTGTCGCTTGTATCGAGCGCGGTGACGACCACCCAGCTGACCTTGTCGGCCTTGCCGAAGTCGGCCGGCGTGCCCTCTTTCTGGTGGAAGCAATACGCGTACTCGGTTGCCGAGCCGCCGCTTTCCTTCGAGACGCCGGGCTTGCCACCGCTCACCGCCTTCGCGTCTGCGATGGCCTGATCGATCGTCGCCTTGTCGAAGCACGGGCAGGCGACCGACGAGCCGGCATCGGCCGGCCCCGCATCGCTGGCCACGGAACCGTCGCTGCTGCCGCCGCCGTCGCTGCTGCCGCCGCCGTCGCTGGTACCGTTGCCGTCGCTGCCGCTGCCACCGTCGCTGCTGCTGTCGCTGCCACCCGTGCTGCCAGCATCCGAGCCGGTGCCACCGCTGCTGCTCGCCTGGCAGGCTTGCACGGCCGCCGCATCGGCGGCGCAGTTCGCCGCGGTGGGCAGGCCGGTGCCGGCACAGTCGAACTGTGTGCCGTCGGTGTTGGCCGTGTAGCAGGTGAAGAGCTTCTCCTCGAGCGTCAGGCAAGCCTTGGCGATCTTGACGTTGTCGCTCTGGCAAGCCGAGACGCACTTGCCGGTCGCGACGGTCGCGATGCCGGTGCAGGCTTTCTCGGCCGCGTCGCAGATCTTCTGGCAGTGGCTCGCGACGACGTAGAGCGAGAACGAGGTCACCTGCACCGTCGCCACGCCGTTGGCGAACGTGGCGCCCTCGACGACTTCCCAGGTGGTGTCGCTCTCGTCGGCGAGCCGCAGCACGACGTCGCCCGCGCCGGTGTACGGCAGCTTGAGCGTCACCGGCTCGGCGAACGTTGTTCCGTGGGGGGTGAAGGCGAAGACGTCGCCGGTCTTGTCGGCCCATGCGGGAACCTCTGCCATGGTTGCCGTCGACTTGGCGACCGCGAGGGTCACTCCGGCCGGAGCGACGCCGGCCGGCACCGCGAGCTCCGCGCCGTCCTTGGCGATGACGACGGCGGCGGAATCACCGCCCGAGCCCGTGTCGTCGCTGCAGCCCGCGACCAGCGCGGCGCACAGCGCCACAATCCACACGATTCGTCCGATTCGCATCGATGATCCTCTCGGCCGCGGGCTCCGCGACCACAAACGCACAGCGTTCTCGCGCCGAGGCGTCCGCGGCCTCCCCGCGGCGCTCCCGGAGCGCGCAATCTAGCGGTCGCCGCGACGTCGCACCAAGATTTTTCAGGTTCGGGGGGCGCCGCTCATCAGGGACCGAACGGTCCTCCGGTGGCCGCCGCCCGCAGCCAGCCGAACGTGCGTTCACCCGCCGCAAGCGCGCGAACCCCGCCGGCGGCGCCGCCCGTGGCGTGCTCATCTCCCGTGCGCTATCCGTGACGTGCCCGGAGGCCCGGCGCTCGCGACTCGCTCAGTGCGAGCCCTTCTTCGGCCGAAGCGTCTTCTCGCCGGCGACGGCCTCGTTCCAGGTCGCCTCGCCAAAGCCGTTGTCGACCTCGACCATCGAGATGCAATCCACCACCGGGCAGACGATCTGGCAGAGGTTGCAGCCGACGCACTCGTCCTCGTCGATGGTCGGCACGCGGGTGCCGTCGGTCGCCGGGAAGATGCATTGGTGCGCGCCGTCACGGCAGGCCGCGACGCAGTCGTAGCAGCCGATGCACTTGTCGGCGTCGATCTTGGCGACCGTCTCGTAGTTCAGGTCGAGCAGACCCCACTCCGAGTACGCCGGGATCGCCTTGCCCACCATCTGGTCGATGGTCTCGAAGCCGTGCGTCGCCATGTACTCGGTCAGGCCCTCGATCATGTCCTCGACGATGCGGTAGCCTTTGAGCATCACCTCGGTGCAGACCTGCACGCTGGTGCTGCCGAGCAGGATGAACTCCACCGCGTCACGCCAGGTCGCCACGCCACCGATGCCCGAGATCGGGATCTGGAAGTCGGGGTCGCGGGCGAGCTGGCCGACCATGTGCAGGGCGATCGGCTTGACCGCTGCGCCGCAATAGCCGCCGTTGGTCGACTGACCGCCGACGCGCGGGTAGGGCACGTAGTTGTCGATGTCGACGCCGATGATCGACTTGATCGTGTTGATCAGCGAGACGCCGTCGGCGCCACCGCGCTGCGCAGCGTGGCCGTGCGGCAGGATATCGCCGACGTTCGGGGTCAGCTTGATCAGCACGGGCAGGCCCGGCTTGTACTTCTCGGCGTATTTCTTCGCCCAGCTGGTGATCCGCTCGTTGACCTTCGGCTCCTGGCCGACCGCCGAGCCCATGCCGCGCTCGCACATGCCGTGCGGGCAACCGAAGTTCAGCTCGAGGCCGTCAGCGCCGGCGTCGACCGAGCGCGCGATGAACTCCTCCCACTCCGCCTCGGTCTCGACCATCAGGCTGGCGATGACCGCGTGCTTCGGGAACTTCTTCTTGCAGGCGAGCATCTCGCGGAAGTTGCTCTCCAGCGGGCGGTCGGTGATCAGCTCGATATTGTTGAAGCCGATATTCTTCTTGCCGCCGTAGTTCAGCCCACCGAAGCGGCTGCTGACGTTCTGGATCGGCTGGCCGAGCGTCTTCCAGACCGCGCCGCCCCAGCCCGCCTCGAAGGCGCGCTCGATCTGCGGCCCCGAGTTGGTCGGCGGCGCGCTGGCCAGCCAGAACGGGTTGGGCGAGACGATGCCCGCGCAGTTGGTGGTCAGGTCCGGCACCACGCGCGCCGGCTTCTTCATCTGGTTGCCGTCCATGACTAGCCCCCCTTGTTGCGCAGGTACGCGTCGATGGCGAGCGCGGCGCGCTTGCCCTCGTCGACCGCGTTGACGACCTCTTTGCCACCGTTGCGGCAGTCGCCGCCGGCGTACCAGCCGGGCCGGCCCGTCGCGCCGTCGGCGTCGGTGACGACCTTGCCGCGCTCGAGCGCGATGCCCTCGATGCCGCCGAGCAGCTCGCCGAGCTTGCCCTGACCGATCGCGAGCAGGACCAGGTCGGCGCCGAGCGTGAACATATCGCCGGTCGCCTTCTTGTTCTCGTCCAGACGCGCGCAGTGGATCGACTGCACCCGGCCGGCGCCGAGGAAGGCGAGCGGCTGGCTGCCCCAGGACGCGGTGACGCCCTCGACCTTCGCCGCCTTCCACTCGTGCTGGTAGCCCGACATTCCGGCCTCCTGGCCACGGTAGACCAGGACGACCTCGGGGATGCCGAGGCCCTTGAGCTCACGCACCGCGTCGATGGCGGTATTGCCGCCGCCGACCACCGCCGCGCGCTTGACCCAGCCGAGGTCCAGCGCGCCGAGCTTCATGCACTCGATGAAGTCGACCGCGCCGTGGACGCCCTCGAGATCCTGGCCGGGCACCTCGAGCGAGCTGTCCTCACCCAGGCCGAAGCCGAGGAAGACGGCGTCGTGCCGCGCCTCGAGCTCCTCGAAGGGCAGGTCGCCTTCGCCGGGGCCGACGCCGATGCCGAGCTGGATATCGATGCCGCCGATGCGCAGCACCCACTCGAGCTCCTCGAGCGCGGCCTCGGCCTTCATCTTGTAGGGCGCGACGCCCCAGGTGTTGAGGCCGCCGATCACGTCGCGCTTGTCGTAGATGGTGACGGCGTGGCCGGCGCGGCGGAGCTGGTGGGCCGCGGCGATGCTGGCCGGACCGGCGCCGACCAGGCCGACGCTCTTGCCCGTGTCCGGGCCGGCCTCGAAGAACTGCCAGCCCTCGGCCAGCGCGATATCGGTGGCGTAGCGCTGCAGCTTGCCGATCTGGATCGGCGGCTGGCCCATGTGGTTGTAGACGCAGTCGCCGACGCAGAGGACCTCGACCGGGCAGACGCGAGCGCAGCTCATGCCGAGGATATTGGCGTCGAAGATGGTGCGTGCCGAACCCTTGATGTTGCCGGTCGCGATCTTCCGAATGAATTGCGGAATATCGATGCTGGTCGGGCAGGCCTGCTGGCAAGGCGGTTCGTCGCAGAACAAGCAGCGGCTCGCCTCGACGACCGCGTGCCCCTCGTCGTAAGGGGGCTTGAAGTCCTTGAAAACGCTTTCCGCGCGGTCGCTTTGCAGCACAGGCTGGGCAGACGTGGATTCTGACTTGCTCATCGGGCCTCCGGCATGGGGTCCGGCCAACGCAGCAGGTTGGTCGCGGACTCGCTGGGTGCAGGGGAGCGAGCGTAGGCGAGCGTGGCGATCTTGCCAAGAAGCCGAGCGTCGGCCACGCGCCGCCGGTCTTGGCATTTTTCGGTCGAATCTCTACGGTCGCGCCCGCGCCCGCGCCTGTGCGGGACCGAGGAGCCCCCGTTGCCGACCGCCTTTCGCCGTGCCGCCGCCGTCACCATCGCGACGCTGCTCTGCGTCGCTGTGGCCGATATCGTCGGCGCTGCGCTGCTCGGCACGGTGGGTCGCTTCAGCGTCCGCGGCGTCGCCGGCACGCTCTTCTTCGCCGGCGTCGGCGCTGGGGTGCTGGCGGTGCTGGTCGGCGTCTGGTGGCAGGCGACCGCCGGCGGTCGCGAAGGCACGCGCCTGGCCGGCGTGGTGCGCGCGGCCTTGGGGCGCGGCTGGTCCGGCAGCGGCAGCGACGCGCTCGACCAGCGGGCGTCGGGGGGCCTGCTCGCCGCGGCGGTCTTGCTCGGCGTCTACGGCCTGCTGGCGATTCGGCTGACCAAAGAGCTCGTCTTGGAGATCGCCCGGCCCGAGAACGTGGCCCTGGCCAACCTCGGCGCCTCGCTGGCGCTGGCAGCGGGCATCGCGACGCTCTGGCCGGCGACGCGTCGACTCTTCGCCGCGGCCCTCGGTTGGCTGGCGTCGCGGCTGCCCAAACTCTCGATCCTGCTGCCGCCGCTGCGCCTGCTGGCGGCCCTGGTCGGGCTCGCTGCCGTGGCCGGCGCCGCGGTGCTGGCGTTGCGGTGGGCGTTCTTCTCGCACCTGCCGTGGGCCCTGATCGTGCGCACGGTGCTCGGCTTCGCCGCCGGCGTCGGGCTGCTGCTCTTGCTGCGTGGCCGCCCCGCCGCCGCGCGCTGGGCCCTGCGCGCGTCGATCGCGCTGTGGCTGCTCTGCGGCGCGGCGAGCGTCACCCTGACCTACGAATCGGTCACCGCGCGGCGCTGGATGTCGCTCGCCTCGCCAGTGGCCAAGCTCGGCGGCGCGGTCGTTCGACGCCTCACCGACGTCGATCGCGACGGCTACGCCAGCGTCTTCGGCGGCGGGGATTGCGCGCCCTTCGACGCCAGCCGCAACCCCGGCGCGGTCGACAAACCCGACGACGCGATCGACGACGATTGCGACGGCGCGCCGCTCTCGACCCGCGAGCTGGTGCCGCTGCTCGGCCGTCGCGCGACCGAGGTTCCCGAATCGATTCCGACCCGCCCGCCGATCATCCTGCTCACCGCTGACGGTCTGGCAGCCCGCCACCTCGGCGCCTGGAAGGGGGCCGGACCCTGGCCCGAGCCGCGGACCAAGACGCCGAACCTGGACCGTGCCGCCGCGTCCGGCGTGGTCTTCCTCGACGCCTACGCGCAGGGGCCTTCGACCCGCCTCTCGGTGCCGGCGCTCTTCACCTCCCGCTTCGACGCCGAGATCGCCCGCCCGGTGAAGGGACGGCAGCCCTTCCCGATCGACGGATCGAACCTCACGATGGCGGAATTGCTGGGCGCCGAGGGCTATACAACCGTCGCGATCCCGCCGACCGATTATTTCCTCGGCGGTCGCTGGTCCGGCCTGCTGCAGGGCTTCGACCGCGTCGTCGATCAGCCCGCCCGCCGCTGGACCAACAAGCACCCCGACACCGCCGAGGATATCGCCGACGCCGCGATCGCCGAGTTGGTGCGCGAGCGCGACCGGCCGCTCTTCCTCTGGGTCCACTTCTACGACACCCACTCGCCCCACGCGCAGCCACACGGAGCCCGGAAATTCGGCGATGGCAAGGCCGAGATCGACCTCTACGACGCCGAGGTCGAGCACCTCGACGCGCATATCGGCCGCTTCCTCGAGGCCTTGGAGCGCCGCATCCCCGAGGCGATGGTGGTGATCAGCTCCGACCACGCAAGCGCCTTCGACGCGCCGCTGCACCACAAAAAGCACTACGGCTACGACCTGCACAGCCCGGTGCTGCACGTGCCGCTGATCGTGACCGCGCCGTGGCTGCAGGCGCGGCGGGTCGAGCGTCCGGTCACGCTGCTCGACGTCTTCCCGACCATCGCCGACATCATCCGCTACGACGGCCCGCACACCTTCCGCGGCAACAGCCTGCTCGACGCGATGCTCGGCACCCGGATGGCCGAGCGGGTGCCGGCGGTGGCCTTCCACCAGTTCTACCTGGCCGAGCGCGTCTACAAGAAGCTCGATCCGCTCGAGGCGGTGAGCGTCCGCGATGGCTCCTTCCACCTCATGCTCGACCGCAAGGACGGCAACGCCGCGCTCTATCGCTACCGCGAGGACGCCGACGAGAAGGACGACCGCTACGAGGCCTGCCTCGCCGACGACGCCTGCCTGCCGTCGCTGCAACGCCTGCGCCGGCTGCTGGCCGCCTTCGTCCACGCGACCGGCCCCGGCAAGGCCGAGCTGGCGCAGCAGCTGCTCGAGCGTGGCCGGAGCGGCGCGCCCGCCGCCGACGCGACCGACGATGCCGCGCCCGCCGCCCGCGCCGCGACCGGCGCCGAGCGCTGAGGCCGCGCCACCTCGCGCCGCCGCATCCCTTCGGCGAGATGTGCATCTGATCGGCGCTCGGCGGGAATCAAGTTCGCTCCTGCCGCGTTCTCATGCGGGGCTTCCTTCTCGCCGCGGCGGCAGGCAGGATGACCCTGACCCCGATGCCGGCCAGAGCCGGCCTGGAGCCAACAATGCGCACTCCCATGCGACTGCTCGTGACCCTGCTGGTCGGCGCCGGCCTCGCCTTCTCCGCCCCCGCTTTTGCCGCCTCGGCCTGCCCCGGCAAGAGCGCCAAGAAGGACAAGAAGGACGACGGCGACGAGGACGAGGGCTTCTGCCCCGGCAAGGACCACAAGAAGAAGGGCGACGAGAAGGACGACGGCGACGAAGAGTAGCCGCCGCCCGGCGGGTTTGCGGCCACGGCTCGCGCTCGCCGTCATCTCCGGGGTCGCCTGGGGCGGCCTCGCTGCAGCAGACGCTGCCCCGGCCAAAGAGGCTGGGGCGGCGTCGGCGCATTTTGCCGCAGATTCCACGCGGGCCGCCGGCACGCTCGCTGCGCCGATCCGCATCCCGCCCTGTTGTGGGGCCGTCGACGGTGGCGCGGCAGTGCCGCCGCGCGCCGGCTTCCGCTTGGCCTTGGCCAGTGGCGGAGGACCGGTCGCCGCCGGTAGCGCCGACGACGTCTACTATATCGGCGCGCGGCCGCGACCTGCCGGCTTCGTCGTGCCGACCGCGTACCGCTTCCTCGGCCTCGACGCCGCGGCGCTGAAGCTCGACCTGCAGACGCGCTACCCGGGGCTGCGCGAGGTCCGCTTTCCGCTCCTTCCCGACGCCGCAGATCCGGCCTCCGAGCCGGCGCTGGACGCGTTGTTGCGGCAGCGCTATGGCGAAAAGGCGACGCTGCGTCGGCTCGGTCGAGGCGGGCAGCAGGTGGCCGTGGCCGTCTGCCGCCCGGACGCCCCGTGCATCGTGGCCAAGGTCCGCCGCCACGGCGGTTCGGGCCCCGAAGCGGTGCGGGCGCTGCGCCGCGACCTGGTCTTGTTCGCCGTGGCGGAGAAGGTGGTCGCACGCGCCCGTTGGGCCGACGGCAAGCCGTGGCTGCGGGTCGCCGAGCTCGGCGACCTCGGCGCCTTGCAGGCCGGCATCTTGGAGCAGGAGCTGATCCGATGGCAGCCGAGCGAGGAGCTCGAGCAGCTCTTGCGCGGCAACGTCGGCCACAGCGGCGCGACCCGCGACGCGCTCTGGCAGCAGGCCCCCGCAGCCGGGATCGCCCGGCCGCGCGCGCTGGCCTTCGCCGACCGCTACCAGAAGGGCTCGGATTTGGGCCCCGAGCTCTTTCGCCTGCGCCGCTTCGCCGAAGATTGCGCCGTGCTGGCGGCCTTGCCGACGGTGCAGAAGGTCTGCGGGTTGGCGCGTCGGGATTTCCACCTCGCCGCCGATATGCCGGACCGCATCGCCGGCGTCGAACAACTCTATCGCGACAGCGCACCGCTGGTGTTGCGGCTGGTGCGGCAGCACCTCGGAGAGGCCAGCGCGAACCCCGGCGCCGACGGCGCGCCGCGGGAGATCGGCCTCGACCTGAACCACGGCCGCAACGTCGGCTGGGACCCGGGTTCGGCACAATTCGTGATCTTCGACGCCTGACGTGGCACAGAGCAGGAGCGGCGGACGTGCCGACGGAGGAACGAAGACATGGCAGGCGGCCTCGATCTCTCTCGCGTGGCGCTCAAGCACCGGCGGACCCGCATCGTCGCGACCGTGGGGCCGGCTTCTTCGTCTCCGGCGGTCTTGGGTGAGCTGGTCGCCGCCGGCGTCGACGTCTTTCGGCTGAACTTCAGCCACGGCAGCCATGAGACCCACGCCGCGGCCTACCGCGGCATCCGCGCCGCCTCCGAGGCGGTCGACCGTCCGGTCGCGATCCTGGCCGACCTCTGCGGCCCAAAGATCCGCGTCGGTCGCTTCGAGCACGGCAGCGTCGAGCTGGAAGAGGACGCCGAGGTCCTCGTCACCACCCGCCCGACCTGGGGCGGTGTGCGCGAGGACGGCCGCGTCGTGATCCCGTCCGAATACGAGCCGCTGGCCCGCGACCTGCGCGCCCGCGACCGCGTCCTGCTCGCCGACGGCGCGCTCTGCCTCGAGGTGATCGAGAGCGACGGCGCGCACGATATCCGTTGCCGCGTCGTCTATGGCGGGGTGCTGAGCGACCGCAAGGGGATGAACCTCCCCGGCGTGCCGCTTTCGACCCCCTCGCTGACCGAGAAGGACCGCGCCGACGCGGAATTCGCCGCCGGGCTCGGCGTCGACTACATGGCCCTCTCCTTCGTCCGCAGCGCCGAAGACATCGAGGAGCTGCGGGCCTTGTTGCGTGGCTTCGAGGCGCCGCCGGCGATCGTCGCGAAGATCGAGAAGCCCGAGGCGCTGCACGATATCGACCGCATCTTGCAGACGACCGACGCGGTGATGGTGGCCCGAGGCGACCTCGGCGTGGAGCTGCCGGCCGAAGAGGTCCCGATCATCCAGCAGGAGTTGGTCGCCGCGGCGGTGCTGGCGAATCGGCCGGTGATCGTGGCGACGCAGATGCTCGAGTCGATGGTCGAGTCGCCCCGGCCGACCCGTGCCGAGGTCAGCGACGTGGCGTGGGCCGCCGCCTCGGGCGCCGACGCGGTGATGCTCTCGGCCGAGACCGCGGCCGGCCGCTATCCGGCGCTGGCGGTGCAGACGATGGACCGTGTGCTGCGCCTGGTCGAAGGCTGGCAGTGGCGGCATGGGCAATTCCGCGGCCTCGAGCGGCTCCGCCAGGATGGCCGCAATCCGGTCGACCAAGCGCTCTCGCGCGCCACGGCCACGCTCTCGCGCGACCTCCGGGTGCGGGCCATCGTGGTGCCGACCGCTTCGGGACGAACCGCGAAGGCGGTGAGCGCACAGCGGCCCGCAGCGCCGATCGTGCCGCTCTGCGTCAGCCGCACCGTCTGGCGGCAGCTCTCGCTCTATTGGGGCACCAGCCCGCGGATGACCTCCGAGGCCACGCTGCAGCGTCCGCCCGAGGTGGCGCTCTCGATCGTCGACCAGATGGGCATCGCGCCGCCCGGCAGCTACTTCCTGCTGGTCTGGGATACGGCGTGGGGCCGCGACTCGTGGGCGCCGACCGTGAGCGTGCTCGAGGTCCCGGCCGACCCGGCGCTGCCGCTCGACGATGACGATATCCTCTGACGAGCCGGCCGACGTCCGCCGCGTCCGCCGACCACCGGCGCGCTTGCGGGCCTTGTTGCCGGAGCTCGAAGGCGCCCGCTGCGTCGCCGATATCGCCTGTGACCACGCGCTGCTCGCGGTCGAGGTCGTCCGCACCGGCGTCGCGCCGCGGGCCATCGCCATCGATATCGCCGAGGGCCCCTTGGCGGCTGGCCGGCGCAACGTCGTGGCGGCAGGGTTGAGCGACCGGATCGAGCTACGCCGCGGTGATGGCTTCGCCGCGCTGAACGTCGACGAAGCCGACGTCGCGGTCGTCGCCGGCGTCGGTGGTCGCAGCATCGCCGCGATGTTGCGGGCGGTCGATCCGCGCAGTCGCGGCTTGCGTCGCCTGGTGCTCTCGCCGCACGGCAAGAAGGACGAGGTCCTCGCCGCGCTCGAGGCGTGTCGCTGGCAACCGCTGCGCAGCTATGCGGTGCCCGATCGCGGCCGAGAATACGTCGTCTTGGTCGCGGTGCCCGCCGATCCGACCGTCGTTTCGGCCCTTTCAACTGCTCCCGAGGGTGGCTAGACTGGTGTCCCAACGTTGGCCGGAGCGCCCCATTTCTCGGCCCACACGACCCATAGGTTGCTACGATGACGACTCGATTTCTGCCGCGCCTGCTCGCGCTCCTCGTGACCTTGCTGCTCACCGCGCCCGCGTGGGCCGTTCCGGGCGAGTTCCAGCTCGACGGCGTGCTCCTCTCCACCGGCGGGGCTCCGGCAGCGGATGGCGATTATGACGTGACCTTCGGGCTCTACGCCGCCGCCACGGGCGGGTCCGCCGTCTGGACCGAGGGTCCGGTGAAGGTGAAGGTCGTCGGCGGTCGATTCAGCCATGCCCTCGGCAGCAGCAAGGCGATCGGTCCGAATGACTTGGGCGACGGCAACCGCTGGCTCGGCGTGGCCGTCGGCAGCGACCCCGAGCTGCCGCGCCAGATGCTGCGCTCGGTCGCCTACGCGCTGGTCGCCGGCACGGCGAACGCGGTGGCCTGCACCGGCTGCGTCAGCGCCGACCAGATCGCCAACGGCGCCATCCCCGCGGCGAAGATCGGTTTCAACTTCGCCGGCAGCTCGACCAAGGGCGGCCCGGCGCTCGACCTCGCCTGCTCCGGCTGCGTCAGCGTCGGCGAGCTGAAGTTCGACGCCGACGTCGACCTCGGCGGCAACAGCATCAAGGCGGGCAACGGCACCTTCAGCGGCGACGTCAGCGCCAAGAGCGTGACCGCGACCTCCTTCGTCGGTGACGGCTCCAAGCTGACCGGCATCAAGCAGCCCAGCGGCGACTGCAAGACCGGCGAGATGGTCGTCGGCATCGCCGCCGACGGCACGCTGAAGTGCGCCCCGGGTGCCGGCGGCAACAAGGTCTTGGACGGCATGGTCACGACCGAGTTCAACGAAGCGGCCAAGGTCCCCGGGCTGCCGCAGGCGATTCCGGACAATACCGGCAGCGAGGCGGTCCTCATCGCCACCTTCGGCAAGGTCGGCACCGCCAACAGCATCGCGGTCGATATCGAGATCGAGAATACCGACCTCTCGACGCTGGCCATCAAGCTGCTGCCGCCCGACGACAAGGCCAAGGGCCTGACCGTCTGCGACCCATGCGGCGACAAGGACGCCAAGTCCTACAAGGTCACCTTGACCGAGAAGAGCACCCTCAAGGACGGCTCGCTCGCCAGCTACATCGGCAAGACCATCGATGGCACCTGGACCCTGAAGGTCCTCGACTCCTCGTTCTGCATCGTGCAGCAGCAGGGCAACGGCACCCTGTGCAAGCCGACCGAGAAGCTCGACGGCAATATCCTGGCCTTCGCCATCAACGCGAAAGTCACCTCGACCGTCAGCGTCGGCACGCCCGGCAGCTTCCAGCTCGGCACGCTCGACAAGCCGCCCTTCCTCTGCGAGGCG